>CANHGM010000004.1 GCA_947460345.1 Bacteroidota bacterium
AATAAAAAAGCATCAATAAATTGGGTAGCTTATAAAGGATTTGCCAATGATTCTCAGTTTGTTGAAAGATATATCAATGGTACTTGGGTAACGATATATAAAACAGATACTTCAACATCATATATTGATTCTAATTTAGGATGTAATGTTACCTACTACTACCGCTTGAAAACTTATGCTTCAAATGGGTATATTAGTTATTCTGATTCTGTATTTGTAACGCCATTTGATACCGTAAAACCAAAGCCAGTTAAGGTTGAGTATTTATCTATTGTGAATGATACTCAAGTGGATATTCATTGGAAAAAAAGCCCTGATTTTGATGTAAAGAATTATGAAATTTGGAGAAGTGATAATGGCGGAATTTTTTCGAAAATTGCTGATTTAAATGATGTAAATTCATTTATTGACACCAATACACATCCTCAACTAATTAAACATTGTTATTATATAATTGCATACGATAGTTGTAGCAGTCTTAATAGGTCTATTGCTTCTGATACAGATTGCACAGGCAGTATTTGGCATTCATTTAAAGGATGTTATCCTGAAATAACTTTACATTGGACCCCTTATCAAACTTTTGAAACAGGATTGTATAAATATAGAATTGTTAGAACAGATAGTATTGGGAACAAAGTTTATTTTAATGTAAACCCTAATTCTAATAGTTATGAAGATAGCAGCTTGATTGAAGGATCTATATATTGTTATGTTATTGAATCAATTGATAGTAGTTTTAAAGATACTGCTAAAAGCTTTGAGTATTGTGCTATACCTTTTGTTTCAACTAAACCTTCTAAAGCCAATATAAAATATATTACAATCTCACAAACAGGAAATAGTTTTGGATCTATAGAAATAGCATGGTCAAGAAATTCATCAAAAGATACTTTAGCAATTGGCTATAGACTATTTCATTCAAGTACAACAGTTCCATCTGATTTTACATTGTTATACACAACTACAAATTTAAATGATACTATATATACTCATGACAGTATTAATACTTCAAATGCAAGACATTATTACTATATAGAAATATTTGATTATTGTAACAGAACTGGTGATATTTCAAGTATTCATAGTCCTATCAATTTGATTGCTTCTGCAGGCAATCTTCAATCAAGTTTAGTTTGGAATAGATACGAAGGTTGGTTAGTAAGTGGGTATGATATATACAGAAATTGGACTCAAAATGGAAATACCTATTCTTGGTATATGGCACAAGTAGACTCAGGAACATTTTCATTTGTAGACACGAATGTAAGTTGTGGGATAGATTATCAATATATTATTTCAGCCAATGAAATATCAGGGCTATATACTACTTTAAGTAATTACGATTCATCTTTGGTTTTCGATACCATACCTCCATTGCCAATCAAAATAAATGTGGCTTCAGTAGCAGCAACAGATTCAATTAAAGGTATTATTCAAATTTATTTTAATGCTGCCAATGAAAAAAATAAGAATGGTTATAAGATATATAGAAGCATAGATGGGAATACTTATACATTACTAAATAATTTTATCAATAATATTTCAGGAACTTTGATATATATTGATTCAAATATTAATACCAGAAGTTCTGTTCATAGTTATTTTATAACTGCAACTGATAGTTGTGGCAACGAGTCAACGCCAAGTGATACCCATACAGTTGTAAATTTAAATGCATTGGCTGTAAATGAAGCAGTAGATATAAATTGGACTGCTTATAAAGGATTTACATCAACTGAGTATACCATTGAAAGAATGGATGATGCTCAGTTAAACTGGATTGAAATTGTTAAATTACCTGCTGGAGCAAGTCAGTTCTATGATTCATCTGTTATATGTAACAGAGTTTATTATTATAGAATAGCATCTAGAGATATTAACAACAATATCTTAATCAGTTATAGTGATACTCAATATGTGCTTACTTTTGATATCACGGCTCCACAACCGGTTGAATTTAAAAGAGTCAGTGTTAGTCATACAAGTGATTGGGATGGAAATGTTATAGTTGAATGGAATGAAAGTGTGAGTAACGATGTAGCACAATATGTAATTGAAAGAAGACTAAAAGATGATATTTCATGGGTGCAAGCGGGAGTTACAGGAAAGGTTTCTAGTTTTGTTGATGCCGGTTTAAATACAGTTGACACGGTGTATATATATAGAATTAAGGCTATTGATAGTTGTGGCAACGAAAGTGTATATAATACTATTGATCATGGAACAATAAACATTCATTCAGCTCCTGCAGAACAAAGCATCTTTCTTAATTGGGGAGCATATATAGGTTGGCCTGCTAAAAGTTATAGGTTGTATAGGAATGGTGAGTTTTTAGCCAATGTAGATAGTATTACTTACCAGTATTTAGATACACCACTTACATGTACTCAATTAATGAATTATCAGATTGTAGCTATAAATAGTGTAGATACTAATATTGTTAGTTTTTCTGACTCAACTTTAAATAGGGCAGTAGACCATACACCACCAACACCTACATACTTAAAGTATGCAACTGTTGATACTTCAAATCAGCAAGTAAAATTAGAATGGAATAAAGCTGGCGGATTTGATGTAGCATATTATGAGATTTATAGAAAATATAATGGTACAAAAGGTTGGAGTAAAATACATACTGCCCAATCAGCTGATACAGTTTATTTTGATAAAGTAGATCATTTTGATGGTAGTTTGTGTTATAGAATAGTTTCGTCAGACTCTTGTTCTAATTTTAGTGAACCAAGTAATGAAGGTTGTTTAGTATATCTATCTGGTAAAAGTGGAAATTTCTTAAATAGTATTCAATGGAGTCCATATACTGATTGGAAAGGTAAAATTAAAAAATATGAACTTTGGAAAACTGAAGATAAGAATCCAAAAACTTTAATCGCTTCTATAATTGCAGACTCACTTAAATGGCTCGATTCTATATTAACGTATGATGTTAGAACATTCTGTTATAGAGTAGCTGCCTATGAAGATACGGGTAGTTATGGTGCTATAAGTTGGAGTAATGAAGTGTGTTTACAACAACAGCCAATCTATTGGATTCCAAGTGCTTTTACACCTAATGATGACGACTTGAATGAGACCTTTGGCCCTTCAGGTATTTTTATTGATCGTTATGAAATGACTATATATGATCGTTGGGGTGAAAAAATATTTATTTCGTCACCACAACAACAACGTTGGAATGGTAAGTTTAACAATGGGTCTTTTGTTCCTGGCGGTTTGTATATGTACCAATTTAAATTCTATAGTTACGATGGTAGAATGTATAATGTTCCGGGTACAGTTTATATATTAAGGTAGTATAGATATATACCTTGTTGTTTGAATACATAGGTAAATTCAAACTAACATGTTTATTGCTTCAAACAGAATTTGATTTTTAATTATTTCGATAGAAATTTTTAGATTTGATAAAAACTTATAGTATTAAAAGATACATATATATCAATCTAATTGGATATGAAGACTAACAGGAATGAAGAATTTTAAACAAGGTAAATTTACTCTTTTACCTACTTATCTGGGTTGCTTGCTTTAAATAAAATTTCCTTTTCTGATTGATTTAAGCTCTCATAACCTGAAGCACTAATTTTATCTAATATCATATCTATTTCTTCTTGACTAGGTTTTCGTTTGGCATTCGGTTTTATATATGTTTTTGAAGGTTCATATACCTTCATATTGGGCACATATTTTTTAGATTTAGGTGCAGGTTTCAATTTTCTTTTTAAAGACTTAAACCAATCGAAATTGCTATATATAGCTTTTATGTATAAAAAACCAAAAAGTGCACCACCCACATGAGCAATTTCTCCACCAGCATTACTTCCAGCCATACTTAACATACTCATCAAGGCAAAAAATAGGGCTATAAATGGAAGCCTAATAAAGAAAATTCCAAACACACTCATTTCATACCTAGGTAGTAAAGTTGCTGCAGCAGAAATAATAGCCATTACTGCTGCACTTGCACCAGCTAAAGTTGAGATATTAATATAAGGGTGAAATGCAGGTAATAAATTGAATAACAATATAAATAAGAACCCACCACTGATACCTCCCCATAAATATACTTGCAATAATCTTTTGCTTCCTAAATACTCTTGAAATAAACTACCAAAAACATAAAACATCATCATATTCATAAGTATATGCCAAATGCCTTGGTGCCAAAACATATATGAAATTATAGTCCATGGCTGTATGATATATGAAGAAAGTGATGACGGTAATACTAAGTATTTTATAATATAAAGATCAACAGGAGTAGAAGCGTTAATATTGGTATTTCCCATTTTAAAGAAAACATTAACTACATTAATTAAAGCAAATATTGAAACATTGATGATAATTAATTTCATCACCAAATCCTGCCGCTTATACTTATAACTCAAACTGTCAAAAAAAGAGTTTGCCATTTTATGTTGTTAATATATTGATTTGTTTTTGTGTTGCCAAAATTTTATTAGAATATACCCAAATATCATTCCGCCTATATGAGCAAAGTGTGCCACATTGTCCCCAGGGTTGTTTTGATACGCTGAATAAATTTCTAATCCCCCATGAAGTAATACAATGTATTTGGCTTTAATAGGAAAAAGAAAATATAAATACAACATTACTTCACTAAATAAAATTCCAAAAGCGATGATTAAACCAAATACAGCACCTGAGGCACCTACAGTAGCAATATCTCGTCTTGCTGTATAGAAATTGTTTATGGCTTGTGAAGCAACTTCTTTGTATTGTTCATTCAGTGGTTCTTTGTGCCATGCTATAGCGAATTCCTCAGCATCTAGTTCTTTTTCATCTTTGGTAAATGAAAGAGAGTGGTGAGCTGAAGAGCTACTTTCAGCAAAACTTAAAAAGGTTTCTTCATTTGGGTTGGTTATATATTGTTCATAAACTTTTGTCAGTTTGTTTGTCTCTACATAGCTAATACCTCCATGTAATGCCACAGCACCCAAAGCTGTAAATAAATAATATTGTAAAAATTTCTTGCCTCCCCATTGGCTTTCAATCATAGGCCCATATATAATAAGAGCAAACATGTTTGAAAAAAGATGGGTTAAATTGCCATGCATAAATATATGAGTGATAATTTGCCAAGGTTCAAATAAAGGGGAACTAATATCGTGCATACCAAGAATTTTGGTAGAATCAATTCCGAATGTTTGCTCAATCAAACTAGTAATAAAAAATACTACTATATTGATTAATGCAATCCATTTAACTATTGGTGTAAGACGAAAAGGGGGCATATATATTATAGAACGTAAAATTCATGCCTATAGTTGGATTACTGACATAAATTCTTAAAAAAAGATTTTATTTTTTTACTTTTTCAAGCAATTTGTATAATGATTCTCCACTTTTTATAAATACCAATATAGGATCGTTGCTTTGGTTTTCTAAATCAAATTTAATAATCATGTTTAACAGTTTTTCCTTGTTTTGCTTCTCTCTACTTCCTGTGAAGGATAGTAAAAGTTTGTAGAATAAACGTGCATTATCAAATGTGCCATTCCCTTCTAATTCTCTAAGTTTTCTTGCTACACTTCTTAAATGTGATTGAGCTAAATCAATGTCTTCTGATAGAATATAACAAAGTGTTAAAAACAACCTAGCTTCTAGTTCAGCTCTCGGACTGTTTTTAAAACTAATATCATTCATCATTCTCACCAAAACTCCTGTTGCTTCTTGATATTTTTGGCCATAAAAACTAGCTGCAGCTCTATATAGCATAAAGTTATAGTAGTTTGGCTTGTCATCTCTATCTGGTTCAAATTCTTTTAACAATTGAACTGTTTCATCATATAATTTGTGTTCGATATTGTTTTTAAATGCTCGCTCTAGTTTTCTAGTTAAGAACAATGTTGGATAACTACAATGGTTATATAATAAAAACGTAGAAATGTTTTTATCTAATTCTTTAAAGTGGTCTTCTGATGCCCTAATGTTTACATTTTTTCTTTCAAATTCAAAAGCTAAAAAATGATAGGATAATTTTAAATGGGTATATAGTTTGTCATTCGGATTTTTCTTAATGATTTCCTCCATTCTAGTTATCAGTTCTTGAACAGTTTCTTCAACCCCGGCTTTTTTTTCTATTGGCAAAATTAACATATATGCCACATCCATGATACATCTATACATAGCCATATGATGAGACTCATATAGTTTGCCTACATGATACAACTCTTGCTGAAGTAAACTTAAAACTTGAAGCGTTGTTTCATCTCTATTAAAATGCCAATCGGCTAGTTTTTTAAAAAATTCCATCAACAAATCACCTGCTTTATCCATAGCAATGGTGTATGCTATATGCCTATTATATAATTGCGTATATTCATAATACTTTGGTGTATGCATATGTAATTTTTTTAATGCATCATATACACTGGCCAATTTATAAGGACTATCATGAACTTGAATATCTTGCTCTAATTTGTGAAGAATAGTGATAGCTTTTCTTCTATTCATCGTATATAGTAAATCTGGAATGTCTTCTACTTTGTGAAGAACATCAGTACTATTCACCGAAAATCTGTTTGATAAAAAATCTTGAACTTTATCTAATAGCCTTGATTTAAGCGTGTAATACGCACTATCGTTAACTTTCAGTAACTCTTTTATTTTATCGTCTCTATAATTATTCTCTCTGAAATATATAAATAGTTTTAAGAATTTGTCTGCTCCTGTTCTTTCAAGTTGTTTTCTTACACCTTCAAATTCGTCTGGTTGAAGCTGAACTATTATGCTTTTTAACTTTGACATATGTAAATAGTTTTAAATAAGGTAATTTAATTCAAAAGAAAAGAAAATAATTCAAATAAAAAAATATAAAATGTAAAAAATTACATCTGGTCTTTATATCTTAAATAGAGAATAGTTGCATTTTTAGTAGATTCTGAAACTGAAATAAAATTATAGGATAATTTAGATCTTATTTTTTCAGAAGAATATCTTTGAATACTTACTGCAGAAGTAGCTATTTCTTTAGTTACAAATAAGTTGTTAAATCCTATATTTTCAAGTATCCTAGAAATAAAAGCTATCTTTTGCCCTAGCCATTTTTTAACTTCATATTTTAACTCTGGTTTGTTAAATCCTTTAGCAATTAAATTGAAATATTCTTGATAGGAAATGTTTTCTGATATGAGTAAAAATCTCTCGTTTTTAATTTGCTTATCTACTAACATCAGTAAAGCTTTACACACGTCTCTCACATCCACAACTCCATTTTCGCCTAAACTATAAAATGTTAATCCATGATATATTTTTTTATATGTGGTACAACTTCCTCTATTCCAATCTCCAAATCCACTTATGATGCCAGGGTTAACTATATATGCAGTGAGACCTTCTTCAATTCCTCTAAAAACTTCTAGTTCAGCTTTGTGTTTTGTTTTAGCATATATAGATTGGTTTTTATCATCTTTCCATGGGGTGTTTTCATTAGCAACTATTCCTTCTTCTGGTTTGCCTATAGCTGCTGTACTACTTATATATGCAATTTTTTTTATGCCTTTATAAAGCATCGCATTTATAATGTTTTTTGTGCCTATAACATTAACTTCATTTAAAGCTTGTTCATCTTTTTTGTGAAATGAAACCAAAGCTGCTGCATGAAAAACCATATCGCAATTTTCTATCGCATCTTCCAAACTAAAAACATCCATCAAATCACCCTCAACCCATTCTAGTTGATGTGTATCCAATATCTTTTTAGATTGAAAACACACTTCATATATGGTCATAAAATACTTTAAACTTGACTCTGCTCTTTTTAATGCTCTAACATTCTCACCTCTTGATAGCAAATTACAAATTAGCCAACTACCTGTAAAACCTGTTCCTCCTGTTACAAATACCATATATTTTTTATTTATATACTTTTGATTTTTAAAGGATTGTCTTTTTTTATCAAGTTACCTAGTTGATTATATGGCACAAAAAACTTTGGTAATCCTTGTGCATATGCTCCAATTTCATATGCCCCATATTGAAACAATAAGCCATCTTTTAATATACCCACATTATCTGGCACATAAAACTCAGAATTTGAAAAATTCCACTTGCCAATTTCGCCATTTTCAGCTTCAAAAAATGCTTTAGAAATTGAATTTAATTTAGCTTTTTGCAAAGTGTCAATCATGTCATATAAATATATAAGCTTCTTATGTGTTAAGTCAATGTTCTTATAAGTACTTATCGGCATACCATGTGCCCCACCAGTAAATATATAACCATTTTGGTTTATACAAATATAATCTTCAGCAAGTTCAATTGGTAAATTACTTTCATATACACTGATATAGTTTTCGCCTTCTAAATAATTATAAAGAGTATCTATTTTATATATTAAATTTTGTAATGTGCTATTAGCTTTTTTATTTTCTGTTTTATATTCTGGCCAAAACAAAGTTAAAGTGCTACAGGAAGTATCCCAAGGTAAATCTAAATTCCCATTTTTCTTGTTTGATTCAGCTAGCCTACAATCCTGTTCAAATTTATTTCGTATATATATATATTGTTTGTTTGATGTAATATTATAAGCTTTATAAGTTTTTGCGTCTTTCTTAGGCTCTTGATAATTAACTTCATACTCTTGGTTGTCTTTTTTATGCATTTTAACAAGTCCAATTTCATAATAATCTTTATCCATTAAATTAAAAAAATAACCTGAATCTGGATAATATATACCCGTCAAATCTTGTGGGGTGTTTTTGTTGATGGTATAACTTCCAAAGAGCTTTAATCCAGTGGTACTATAAGTTGTATCTTTTACAGCAGCTATAGTTAATATGATACTTTCAGTTGAAGATTTTTTCCATGAATATTTCATCACAAGCCCTTCTTCAAAACTAACTGAAATTGATTGTATGTTTTTATTATAATTCTCGTTTTTACATGAAACTAAAATTAATAAAATAACTATATAAATATGATTTTTTTTCATATATTTTTTTTCATTTTAATATGTTTAATTGTCCCAAACAAAGTAGGGGCATTTGCTATTTTTTTATAACCATTTTTAAGATAAAAATCCGAAATAGTTTCTCGTGCATTTAATACTATTGTTTTTTTTTGGTCGCTTAAAGCTTTTTCTTCCAAAGTTTGTAAAATCATTTTCCCTAATCCTAAATTCTGAAATTCTTCTTTTACACACATATATCTAACTTGTGCCTCTTTATTATTATTGTAGTGTAAACGTCCTGCTGCCAAAATGCTTTGTTCTTCATCTATTATCATGGCATGAAATGACTGATTTTCTAACTCGTCTTTCTCGCTTCCTTTTTCTTGTCCCCATGGTGCTCTCAGTATTTCAAACCTCAATTGATAATAATCGTTGAACTCTTTTTCTGTAGTAGGACTTTTGAGAATATATTTCATTGCAGTTGGCAAAATTAAGTTTTCTTTCCCATAATTCGCGATTTTGTGAATTAGTGCCAATATTTCATGTTTTGACATAAGGCAAAGTAATTGTTTCGTGGTAATTTCTATTTCAGCATTACCTTCGCAGATTAGAACTCAATTTACTTTAAATTAAATAACATATATATGATCGGTAGTATTTTTAAAGGCATTCAAAAAATATTTGGAGGCTCAAAAACAGAAAAAGATTTAAAAGATGTTTACCCTTTAGTTGATGAAATCAATAAGCATTTTGAAACTTATAAAAACTTTTCACATGATCAACTAAGAGCTAAAACACTTGAGCTAAAAAAAAGAATTTCTGATTTTTTAGCTTCTATAGATACAGAAATTGCGGATTTAAAACTTCAAATTTCCATTAATCCAGAAATGGATATTGAAGAAAAAGACATCATTTTTGGCAAAATTGATGAATTGAATAAAGAAAGAGATACTGAACTCGAAGTTGTTTTAAATGATATTTTACCTGAAGCTTTTGCTATTGTTAAAGATACTGCTAGAAGATTTTCTGAGAATACTGAATTAAGAGTTACGGCTTCTGAATTTGATAAAAAACTAGCTGTTGAAAAATCGTTCGTGTCTATTTCTGGGGAAAATGCAATATATAAAAACTATTGGGAAGCTGCTGGTAACAAAGTAGTTTGGAACATGGTTCATTACGATGTTCAACTTATTGGAGGTATTATTCTTCATCAAGGTAAAATATCTGAAATGGCAACTGGCGAAGGTAAAACATTGGTGTCTACGCTGCCTGCTTTCTTAAATGCACTTAGTGGTCAAGGAGTTCATATTGTTACTGTTAATGATTATTTAGCTAGACGTGACTGTGAGTGGAATGGTCCAATTTTTAACTTTCATGGCATAAGTGTAGATTGTATTGATTATCACGAACCTAATAGCGAAGAAAGAAGACAAGCGTATTTTGCAGATTTAGTTTACGGTACCAATAACGAATTTGGTTTTGATTATCTCAGAGATAACATGGCTAGAAACTTAGATGACCTTGTTCAACGTAAACACCATTTTGCAATGGTAGACGAAGTTGATTCTGTTTTAATTGACGATGCCAGAACACCACTAATCATTTCAGGTCCTGTTCCCAAAGGTGACGACCAAGAATATTTTACCTTAAAACCTTCTATTGAGAAATTATTTGAAGCACAAAAAAGATATATTAACACAGCTTTAATTGATGCCAAAAAACTTATAGCTGACGGTAACGAAGCAGAAGGAGGGAAGTTGTTATTAAGAGCTCATAGAGGCCTTCCTAAAAACAAAAATTTAATTAAGTTTTTAGGTGAAACAGGTATGAGAAACTTGTTAACCAAAACAGAAAGCATCTATTTGGCTGAGCAACAAAAACGTATGCACGAAATAGATGAAGCTCTGTATTTTGTAATTGAAGAAAAAGTAAACAGTGTGGAACTCAAAGAAAAAGGTATTGAACTTATTACTGGTGCGGGCAATGACCCTAACTTCTTTATCATGCCTGATGTGGGTGCAAGTGTGGCTGAAATTGAAAAAAGTAGTCTAACTGAAGAAGAAAAACGCACTCAAAAAGAAGAGCTTATGCGTGATTTTTCATTGAAAAGTGATCGTATACATTCTATTAACCAATTATTAAAAGCCTATACTTTATTTGAAATTGATATTGAATATATAATTGATGGAGGTAAAGTTAAAATTGTAGATGAACAAACGGGTCGTGTGATGGAAGGTAGAAGATATAGCGATGGTTTGCATCAAGCTATTGAAGCAAAAGAAAATGTGAAGGTTGAAGCGGCTACGCAAACATATGCTACTATTACATTGCAAAATTTCTTTCGTATGTACCATAAATTAGCTGGTATGACAGGTACTGCTGAAACAGAAGCTGGTGAGTTTTGGGAGATATATAAATTAGATGTGGTAGTGATTCCAACTAACCAATCTTTATCTAGAAAAGATGAAGAAGATATTATATATAAAACGAAACGCGAAAAATATAATGCTGTAATTGACTCTGTTGTAAAACTTCAGGAAGCCGGAAGACCTGTTCTTGTTGGAACAACTTCTGTTGAGGTTTCTGAATTAATAAGCAGAATGTTAAATTTACGAAAAGTTAAACATAATGTGTTAAATGCTAAACAACATCAAAGAGAAGCTGATATTGTAGCTGAAGCAGGCCAAAGTGGTACTGTTACCATTTCTACTAATATGGCTGGTCGTGGTACTGATATTAAACTTGGACCTGGCGTTAAAGAGTTAGGCGGGTTAGCTATTATAGGAACTGAAAGACATGAGAGTAGACGTGTTGATAGGCAGCTACGTGGACGTGCCGGTAGACAAGGTGATCCCGGGTCTTCAATATTTTTTGTTTCTTTAGAAGATGATTTGATGCGTTTGTTTGGCTCTGAAAGAATTGCCAGTGTGATGGATAGAATGGGTATGAAAGAAGGCGAAGAAATTCAGCATTCTATGATTTCTAAATCTATTGAAAGAGCTCAAAAGAAAGTAGAACAAAATAATTTTGGTACACGTAAACGTTTGTTAGAATTCGATGATGTAATGAATTCTCAACGTGAAGTTGTTTATAGTAAAAGGAGAAATGCTTTATATGGTGATAAACTCTCTTTAGATATGAATAATATGATTTATGATTTTGCTGAAGAAATGATTGCAAATTATAAAGATGATAATGACTTTGAAGGCTTTGAAATGGAATTGATTAGGGTTGCTGCATTTGATGCTCCTTTCTCATCTGATATTTTCAAAACCAAAAAACATGAAGAATTAACTCAAACTTTGTTTGAAAATTTAATGGAGTTTTATCAACATAAAAACGAAGTTCAACGTCAAAAAGCTTTGCCTGTAATCTTAAATATAGCCAAAGAAAATAGTAATAACATCTCAAATCTAGGTATCCCTTTTACTGATGGACACCATGTAATGAATGTGACTATTGATTTCAAAAAAGCTATTGAAACTGAAGGCAAAGAGATCTTTCATGCTTTTGAAAGATTTGGAGTTTTACATGTGATAGATGATGAATGGAAAGAACATTTACGTGCGCTAGATGATTTAAAACAAGAAGTATATAATGCTCAACTTGAACAAAAAGATCCTTTGTTGATATATAAGCTTGAGTCGTTCAATCAATTTAAATCTATGCTTCATAGAATTAACAAAGATGTATTGTCAATGCTTATGAAAGGAGTTATTCAAGGACATGATAGCGTTGGTGAAGCAAAGGCTCCTGTTCGACAACAAGCTCCTAAACTTCAAATGAGTAGAGAAGACAATGTTACTCAAACCAGAACCCAAGCCCCAGAATATAATACATCATCAACGGCAGATGCTCCTAAACCTCAGCAAGTAAAAGGCGTATTAAAAGTAGGTAGGAATGAGCCTTGTCCTTGTGGTTCTGGTAAAAAGTTTAAATCTTGTCATGGCAAAGACTTATTAGATTAATTATAGCTTTGGGAAATACTGTTATAGAAAGTAAATCTACTGAGATACAAAAATCTTCAGAAGAAGTATATAGGTTTTTGATAGATTTACAAAATCACCAACTTATAATGCCTGAGCAGGTTATAAACTATATGGCCTCACCCAATGAGTGTTCATATACAATAAATGGCACAGGAAACTTATCTCTTAAATTAGATGAAACAATAACAAACACAAGTATTACCCTTATTCCCAAGGGTAAAGTACCTTTTGATTTTAAGTTGTTATGGTTAATAGAAGATACCAAAAATGGTTGCTTGGTAAACAGTAAATTAGATGCTCAAATGTCTTTTTTAATTAAAGCTGTTGCTGCAGGTCCTTTAAAAAACTTTCTAGACCTACAAATAGATGGTTTAACAAAACATTTTAGCTAGTCTTAATCAAATCTTTTACGACTTCTAAAATTCTTTTTCGAGAATCTCTAATAGCAAATGGGTCTAAGTTTTTAATTAGATTGTTTTGTAACGATTCGTTATTTATGAGTTCTAAAACTCTGTCTACAAGTTGTTCCTCTGAGTCAGAATCTTTTACTAAAATAGCAGCTTGTTTATTTACTAAAGCTAATGCATTTTTAGTTTGATGGTCTTCTGATACATTGGGTGATGGAACTAAGATGGCAGGTTTTTTAGCAACAGCAATTTCTGATATAGAACTTGCTCCAGCTCTTGAAATTACTACATCAGCAATACTATATGCTAAATCCATTTCATAAATAAAATCTGTCACTTTTATCGCTTCACAATTCAAGCTTTTTAATTCTTCAAAATAATTTTTACCCGTTTGCCATAATACTTGAATTTGATTTTGATCTATTTTATGAATATCTTTTTTGATACTATTGTTAATAGTTCTAGCTCCTAAACTTCCTCCTATAATCAATATCGTTTTTTTATCTTTATCAAAATTAAAATGCTGATATCCCTTTTCTTTCTTGTTGCTTAAATCTAAAATATCTGTTCTGATGGGGTTCCCAGTTTTTACTATTTTATTTTGCTCAAAAAATTTCTCCATCCCATCATAGGCTACACATATTTTATTTGCTTTTTTACTAAGCCATTTGTTTGTAATACCAGCATATGAGTTTTGCTCATGTATCATCGTCGGTATTTTTCTTTGTGCAGCTGCATATAATAAAGGACCACTTGCAAACCCTCCAACTCCAATTGCTATATCAGGTTTGAAGGTATTGATTATTTTATGAGATGTGATGATACTTGAAATTAGTTTGATTGGAAATAATAAATTAGAAATAGTTACTTTTCTTTGTAAACCACTAATCCATAAACCTTCAATCTTATATCCAGCCTTAGGTACTTTTTCCATCTCCATTTTGTCTTTTGCTCCAACAAATAAAATATCTGCATTCGGATATTGTAATTGTATCTCTTGAGCAATTGCCACTGCTGGATATATATGTCCTCCAGTTCCACCACCTGAAATAATTACTTTAATATGCTCTTTCATGATACTTCATATTTAAATATTTAGAGAATTGATTTTATTCTGAAATACTTTGATCAACAGTATTATTTGTTTTTGTAATGTCTGTTTCTTTTTCAACTATATTTTCACTTTCCTCCGCACTTCTACTCACACTTAAAATAATACCAAAGGCTACACTATTAAATAAGATAGATGTTCCTCCCATACTTACTAATGGTAAAGGCAAACCTGTCACTGGGAATAAATTAACAGCAACTCCCATGTTTATAAAAGCTTGTATAACTAAACTAAATGCCAACCCCGTAGCTAATAATGCTCCAAATGCTCGTGGACTTTTTATTACTATTCTAATGCATCTAAACAGAAAAATTAAATATAAGAATATAATTCCCATGCCTCCAATCAGACCATATTCTTCAATAATTATAGCAAATATAAAATCAGAATAGGGGTGAGGTAAAAAATTTCTTTGTGTACTATTACCAGGTCCTTTACCTAAAACGCCACCTGTAGCTATTGCTATTTTCGCTTGTTGATTTTGATAGCTGCCACCTTCATCCCCTTTCTCTGTAAAAGTTTCAATCCTGTTTTTCCATGTTTCGAGTCTACCTTTTGTAGGTGTATATAATGCTATCATTATAAGTATGGATAATGCCAGTGCTCCAACACCAATTAATAAGAATATATATTTAAGACTTATTCTACCTATAAACATTAATAGCAAGCTAGTAGCAAATAATACTGCAGCAGTTGAAAGGTTTGCAGGGGCTATTAATGAGCATATCAATACAACCCAAATAAGTATTGGTAAAAATGCTTTTTTAAAGTCTTTTATATCATCTTGGAATTTTGACAATTGCCTCGCAACAAACATAATTAATGCCATCTTGGCTAAATCACTTGTTTGAAAAGTTTGATTAATTATGGGTAATTGTATCCATCTTTTTGCATCATTTATATCTACTCCCCAAATAAGTGTATATATAAGTAATGGAACTGATATAACCACTAGATATAATGAAACACGTGAATATATTCTATAGTCTACCAAATGGCACAAATACATAAAAAACAAACCAAAGATTAGAATAAATATATGTTTTAATACTTTAATCTCTGTATTACCTCCATATTGTGTAAATGCAATTGTTCCGGTACTACTATATACAGCAAGCACTCCAAATATGGATAGTACTATAATTACGAACCATATAACTGAATCTCCTTTAGTTTTTTGAAGTATGTTTTCCACTAGTTATTAACAAATTACTGAAAGTTCAGAAATAATTGAAAATAGTTATAAATTTTTAACATATTTTTTGAACATTCTACCTCTTTCTTGATAATCTGCAAATCTGTCAAAACTTGCACATGCAGGGCTTAATAATACGGTATCACCTTTTTGAGCCAATTGAAATGAAACTTGAACTGCTTCTTGCATACTTGTTGCATTTATCATCATCTCTACATCGTTTGAAAAGGCTTCGTGAATTTTTCTATTGTCATTCCCTATACATATAATAAATCTAACTTTGTCTTTAACTAAAGATTTTAATTTTGTATAGTCGTTGCCTTTATCTTGTCCGCCTGCAATCCATATAATTGGGTTTTCTTGGCTTTCTAATGCAAACCATGCTGCGTTAACAGTTGTAGCTTTTGAATCGTTTATAAATTCAACGCCACCTACTTTCCCAACACTTTCTAGCCTGTGTTCTATGCTTTGAAAATCAGTGAAGCTTTCTCTAACAACTGCTTTACTAATGTCTAAAACATCTGCAGCAATTCCGGCGGCCATAGCATTGTATGCATTGTGGCGTCCTTTTAATGACATGTCGTTTTGGTCGTACATATTTTCTTGTTTTTTATTGGGTTGAGTATTGATATGGATAATTTTTTCTACTTGAAATGCTCCTGGTAAAGTTTTTTCGAAACATGAGAAATTATATTTCTTAGCTTTCCCTTTATTTAAATGAATATTATTAATTAGAAGTTCACTGTCTTGTGAATATATAAAATGATCGTCTTCTGTTTGGTTTTGTGTAATTCTAAATTTGCTAGCTATATATTTATTGATATCATAGTCATACCTATCAAGATGGTCTGGTGTTATATTGGTTAGAATAGCTATGTTTGCTCTAAAGTCAAACATTCCATCAAGCTGAAAACTGCTAATTTCTAAAACATAATAATCAAATATATTTAAAGCGACTTGCCTTGCAAAGCTTTTACCTATATTGCCTCCTAATCCTACATTTAAACCAGCTCTTTTTAATATATCATATAGCAAGCTTGTAGTAGTGGTTTTTCCATCTGTACCTGTTATACAAATAGTATATGCTTGTGTGTATTTTCCAGCAAATTCAATTTCTGATATAATTGGTATGTTCTTCTGTTTTAATTTAGTAATGATCGCTACGTGGTCAGGTATTCCAGGGCTTTTTACTACTAAGTCAGCATTTAAAATGAGTTCTTCTGTGTGTTTGTTTTGTTCATATATAACATTGTATTCATTCAACTCATTTATATATTGCTCTTTAATTGTTTCTTTATCACTTAAGAATACATCATATCCTTTTTTTAGTCCTAGAATGGCTGTTCCAGTACCAGTTTCTCCTGCTCCTAATATGACTAATCTCTGTTTCAAATTATCTTGTTTTTAACGTGATAATGGTGATGATTGCTAACATGATTCCGATAACCCAAAACCTTGATACTATTTTACTTTCATGATATCCTTTTTTCTGAAAATGATGATGTAAGGGAGACATTAATAAGATTCTTTTTCCTTCACCATATCTTTTTTTAGTATATTTAAAATAACTAACTTGTATCATTACACTTAAGTTTTCAGCTAAGAAGATTCCACACAAAACAGGTATTAATAATTCTTTCCTTATTATGATTGCAAAAGCGGCTATAATTCCACCTAATGCCAAACTTCCTGTGTCTCCCATAAACACTTGTGCCGGATAAGTATTATACCATAAGAAACCTATACATGCTCCAATAAATGCACCTGCAAAAATGGTAAGTTCTCCTAAGTGTGGTATATACATGATATTTAGATAGTCTGAAAATATTATATTGCCTGATACATAAGCTAAGATGGCAAGTGTAAGTCCTATAATACCTGATGTGCCTGCAGCTAAACCATCTATACCATCTGTTATGTTTGCTCCATTTGATACAGCAGTAATAATAAAAATTACTACTAATATATATATAAGAACTGCCCATTTTGAACCTAAAATTTTTGCATAGTCAAATTCATTTCCTTTGACAAATGGAATTGTTGTAACAGTAGTTTTAAACTGTTTTGTATAAACTGTTTTACCTTCAACTTTCTCAGGATAAAGGGTATATTCGGAGTTGTTTTTACCTATACTCTCTGGGACAAAATCCTTAACAACAACAACAGGACTATAATGTAAAGTTAATGCAACACCTAATCCGCATATGACTTGTCCAATAATCTTAAACCTTCCAGCTAATCCTTGTTTGTTCTTTTTAAATACTTTTATATAGTCATCTAAAAATCCGATCATACCTAACCAAACGGTAACACATAACATCAGAATTATATATATATTCCAAAGTCTTGCAAACAATAATGTAGGAATTATAATGGCAGCAATTATAATTAATCCGCCCATGGTAGGTGTGCCTTGTTTTGCTTCTTCACCTTCTAATCCAAGTTTTCTTACAGTTTCTGCAACTTGTAGTTTGTGAAGCATTTTTATGAGTTTGCCTCCAAAAACTAACGATATTAGTAATGAAACTATAATAGCCATAGATGCTCTAAAAGATATATAGTTAAATAAACCTGCTCCAGGTATATTAAAATGTTGTTCTAAGTATTGAAATAAGTAGTATAGCATATAATTATTTTTCTAATAATTGTAATTGTTCGATTAGAATTGCTTTGTCATCAAATGGGTACTTTATACCTTGAATCTCTTGATAGTTCTCATGTCCCTTACCTGCAATGAGTATAATGTCACCTTTCTGACTCATATTAATAGCGGCTTTTATTGCTTCTTTTCTATCAGTAATTTTCAATGATTTTTTATATAAGTGACTTGGAACACCAGCTTGCATTTCTGACAGAATTTCTTCTGGATTCTCGCTTCTGGGATTGTCTGACGTCAATATTACTTTATCACTATGAGTAGTGGCTATTTCAGCCATTACAGGTCTTTTAAGTTTGTCTCTATCTCCACCACATCCTACAATAGTTATTAATTGTTCGTTACGTGTTCTTATATCATTTATTGTTTCAATCACGTTTTGAAGAGCATCTGGGGTATGAGCATAATCTACAATTCCATGGATGCCACTAACTGACATTATATATTCAAATCTTCCTTTAACACTCTTTAATCCACTTAAATGCTGGATGATTTTATCTCTATCTTCACCTAATAGTATTGCAGCACTATATACTGCTAGTAAATTATAAGCATTAAATTTACCAATCAATTTAAACCAAACTTCTAAACCATCTATGTTTAATAACAAACCATTAAAATCACATTCAATGATTTTGCATTTAAAATCAGATATGTTTTGTAATGCATAAGTGTATTTTACAGCTTTAGTGTTTTGTAACATAACCAATCCGTTCTTGTCATCTTTGTTTGATAAAGCCCAAGCATCAGCATTTACTTCGTCAAACAATTTTTTCTTAGCTTTTATATACTCTGAAAATGTTTTATGATAATCTAAATGGTCATGTGTAATATTGGTAAATATTAATCCTTCAAAACGAATACCTTTAATTCTATTTTGATGTATCGCATGGCTGCTAGCTTCCATAAATGCATATGAACAACCTTTGTTCGCCATCTCATCTAACAAGCGATTTAAACTTACAGCGTCAGGTGTGGTATGAGTAGATATTGATATTTCTTCACCTATAATGTTTTGAACAGTTGAAACTAATCCACATGTATATCCTAATGATTTGAAAAGATGGTATAATAAACTAGCTGTTGTTGTTTTACCATTAGTGCCTGTTACAGCAACTATTTTCATTCTTTCACCCGGATGGTTATAAAACTCTGAAGCTAGTATTCCTAAACTTTCAGACGTGTCGTTGCATACTATATATGTTATTTCTTTGTTTAAATTTTTAGGTAATGTTGAACAAAGAATTGCCTTGCAACCATTCTGTATTACTTGTTCTATATATATATGCCCGTCGGTTTGTGTTCCGATAATGGCTACAAACAAACTATCAACCACAGCTTTTCTAGAATCTATTTCAATAGAATTAATAACTAACTCGTCATTCCCAATTATTTGGAATGATTTATTCTCATTTATGAGCTGTTTTAATTTCTTCATTTTATTTTATTCTGAAATATTTGGATGATTTGAATATTATTTTATATATTTTTTGTTTTTAATTAATGCTTGTTCCTAGCGTAACTAATGTCCCTTTATAAATATTAGTTCCTTTTTCAATGCTTTGACTTGATACAATACCTGGTGAATTAAATTGAACTACTATTCCTATGTTCTCTAGTATATATATTGCATCTTTTAATCGCATCCCTTTTACATCTGGCATTTTGTTTTTTAAGAATGTGTTTTTTTCTCGCATAGTTGATTGGTTGTTTTGGCTTTTAACTTCTGACCAATCACTATAACTTTTGGTATTTGCCCAAACTTTTTGCCCAAGACTAGTTAAAACAATTTTATAGTCATTTGAATATCCATTTCCTTTAACTGTTTTTAAAGATGTAGGAGTAGAATCAATTACATTTGTTTTAGGGGTGACATTAGTTGCATATACTTTGTCAGCTATTTCTTTAAAAACAGGGCCTGCTACTACAGAACCATAATACGGACCTTTAGAAGGTTTGAACACAATTACCATACATGTATACTGTGGATTTTCTGCAGGAAAAAACCCACAAAAACTAGATTTATAAACTTCGATATATTTTCCGTTTTCAACAATTCTTGCTGTTCCTGTTTTTCCTCCAATTGTATAAACTTCGTTTTTTAAATTTCTAGCTGTGCCATGATCTACAACTCCTTTTAGCATTGGCATTACTCTGTCTATTGTTTCTTTTGATACGATTTGTTCATTCAATACTTCTGTTGGAAATGTTTTAATCAATTTTCCTGTTTGTTCAATTTTAGTGACAAGTTGCGGTTTTACCATTTTGCCGTGATTGGCTACTGCGTTGTAAAGCATTAAAGTATGCATCGGTGTGATTAATACTTCATATCCAATAGACATCCAAGGTAATGTTGGCTCACTCCAACTTTTATCTTTAGGTGTTTTAATTAGGGGTATACCTTCTCCTGGCAAGCCAATATGGATTGGTTGAGAAAGTTTAAAATCATTAATTAAATGATTGGTGAACTTTGATGGGTTGTTTTGATAATGTTTCCAAACAAATTTACTGATACCGACATTAGAAGAAAGCTCAAATGATTTTTGTAAAGTAAGAAGTCCATGTCCTCCATGTTCACTATCTCTCATAATCCTATCAGCAAACTGGGTTGTTCCATCTTCTGAATTTACTGTTTCTTCATTAGTTACTAGTTTGTCTTCTAGTAATGATAGAACAGATGCAAGTTTGAATGTGCTTCCTGGCTCGGTTATTTCATTAATTGCATAATTTTTATCTTCAACTAATGTTCCGTCTTCTCTGTGTGTTAAATTAGCAATAGCTTTAATATGGCCTGTTTGAGTTTCCATTAAAATTACACATCCATGAGATGCATTTTGAGTTTCTAATGCATGTGTAAGAGCGTTCTCAGCTACATCTTGCATGTTCATATCTATTGTTGTGTATACATCATAACCGTTTTGAGGCTCTATATCATTGTCATCAGATAAAGGTACCCAGTTTCCACCCATAATTTTTTGCATCAATCTTTTACCAGGCTTCCCTTTAAGGTATTCATCAAATCCTGCTTCTATTCCAACAGATTTGCCAGCATCTCTATATAATCCTACAGTTCTAAATGCAAGAATGCCAAATGGAGTTTCTCTTATGTTGTTTTCTTCTACCAAAAGTCCACCTTTGTTTTTTCCAAGTCTAAAAATTGGAAGTTTTTTTACAGATTTTAATTGCTCATAATTTAACTTTCTTTGAAGTCTTAAATATCTATCATGCCTTTTTCTTCCTTTGTTTAATAGTGTTTTATATTCTCTTGAAGAGTAATCATCAAATGTTTGAGAAAGCAGAAATGAAAGTGAATCTATATTCTTATCCCAAACCTCTTTAGTTAAACCTGCTGCTCTTGTATCAAAATATATATCATATACCGGAACTGAAGTTGAAAGCAAATTTCCATCAGCGGCATATATATTCCCTCTTGATGCTTCTATACTCCTGTAGTCAGTTGTGAGACTGTCAGCCATTGCTCTCCATTTATTGCCTTCTTTAAATTGAATTTTTGTAGCATAAGCCATTATAACACATGCAAAAGCTACTATAAAAAAGTAACTTAAATATACACGTATTAATATGGTTTGTTTTGGACTCATTTTTTATTTTTCTGATGTTGTTCCATATATGATTTTAACCGGAGGTTTACCTATTGGTTTTAGTCCAGTTCCATCGAGTCTTTTAAAAACCTCTGTTTGTTTGCTGTTGCTCATTAAGTCTTTTTTTATGCTTATATATTCGCTTCTAAGTTCTTTTATATGTGTCATGAGTTTGCCTGATTTGACCACTACCTTATTTGCATAGTGTGCATTGGCTATATAAAACATGCCAATTAGAAATAAATAAAAAACAAAAGGCAAAAGCTTGTTTATACTCTTTGTATTTATAAAGAAATCAAATTCAGATATTTTTACTAATGGACTTTTGCTCATATTATATTTTTTCTGCTACCCTTAGTCTTGCACTACGAGCCCTTGAATTTGATTTGATTTCTTCTTCACTTGCTGGGGTGTCTTTCCCTATTGCTTTAAAAGGTTTAACTGAATTGCCATATAAGTCTTTCTCAATTTCACCTTCAATGCTTCCTTTTATGATTAAATTTTTAACAAGTCTATCTTCTAAACTATGATAACTAAGCACGACCAATCTACCAGTAGGTTTTAAGCAATCAATACATTGATTTAAGAAATGTTTAAGTGAATTTATTTCATCATTTACTTCAATTCTTAATGCTTGAAATAATCTACTATAAAAACTATACTCATCATTTTTGGGAGCAAATGGTTTGATGATGTTTAATAAATCGTTTATGGTTTTAAAAGGGCTAAAAGCTGCTTGATTGGATATGGCAATTGATATCTTATATGATTGGTTTATTTCGCCATAATTTTTTAAAACCTCATTGATTTGAGTTTGACTATATTCATTTAAAAGTGATGCTGCAGATAGTTTTTGTTCTCTGTCCATTCTCATATCTAATTCAGCATCGAAACGATAGCTAAACCCTCTTTCGCCTTCATTTAATTGAAAGCTACTTACTCCAAGATCTGCTAAAATTCCATCAACTTTTTCAGCATTTAAATAAGTTAAATAGTTTTTCATAAATCTATAATTATGATGAACTATAATTAATCTAGGATCGTCGATTAAATTTTGTTGGGCATCGCTGTCTCTATCAAAAGCAATCAGTTTTCCTTTTGAACTTAATTTGTTTAAGATGAGTTTGCTATGGCCTCCGCCGCCAAATGTAACATCAACATATACCCCATCAGGATTTATATTGAGTCCATCTATACATTGATGGGCCATCACAGGTAAATGATATACTTGCTCTGTAGTCATTTATATCGTACCTTCTGGTCTGTGAGGCTTGTTTTTACCCATTACTTGCTCAGCTAAACTGGCAAATTCGTCTGGTGTTAAGTTGAGCTCTTGCTCATAAACTTTTGAACTCCAGATTTCAATACGGTTGCTATATGCAAACAGTACCACGTCATTATGAATCTCAGCATATTCTTGTAGTTTTTTAGGAAGTAAAATTCTATCTGAATTGTCAATACTAATTTCTTGTGCCCCGTTGTTAAAAACCCTAATAAATTGACGATCTTTTCTATCAAATAAGTTTAACGCTTCTAACTTGTCGGTTTCTTTATCCCATTCTTTTTTGGTAAATAAAGTCAAGCATTTATCGAAACCACGATTTATCACGAGCACCTCTTGTGCATCAGGCGGTAATTGCTTCTTAAGCTTTGCAGGAATGACTAACCTGCCTTTACCGTCAATTTTACATTCGTATTCGCCTATAAATTGTGACATATCAATTAATTATCATCGACGGTACGAATGTAAATCAACTTTTCCCATTTTCTCCCACTTTTTTAAAATTGTGGATAAATTTACCTATTTATTTTAATTTTAATTAATTTAAAATGCATAAAATCAATTAAATAAATATAGTGGGAATTTGTGGGACTATTTTATTATTTTAACATTTTTTAAGCAGTTTTTTTATTTTTATTTTGGTTTTATAAAATTGGTTTATTCTTATTAAAAAAATATACATAGTCTTGGATTAACTTTGCAAACAAAAAAATATATATGAGTAACAATCAACTTCAATACGACGCACTTTCAAAGTTTAGCTATCAAATTCGTTTTGCTTTAGAAAATTTTACTTCTCACGGTATTGATATTTCAAATTATAATAATATAGTTATAGGTGGACTTGGTGGTTCGGGTATAGGTGGAAGTATTGTGAAAGGTTTTATGACTGATAAAATCAAGCTTCCGATAGAAGTTATTTCTGATTATCATCTGCCGGCATATGCAGATCATAAAACCATCCTTGTTTTAGGTTCTTATTCAGGAAATACAGAAGAAACATTAACGATGTTTGAATTAGGTAAACTGGCTCAATGCAAGATATTGGTTTTAACTTCTGGTGGTAAATTAAAAGAGCTTGCGGAAAAAGAGGGTCTTAAAATATACCCAATTGAAGGCGGTTTCCAACCGAGAATGGCATTAGGCTATTCTTTAACTTATTTGTTGTTGATTTTTGGAGAATTTGTTGATATAAATTATATAGAAGATTTAAATACAATTGCTTCAAGCCTCGATCATTATGATGATTATTTGATAGCCGCTGAAGATATATATAAATCTACACTTAAGCATTTAGACAAAAAAACTGTTATAGTTACTGATGCAGGTTTTGAAGCGGTTGGGATTAGGTTTGCTCAACAAATTCAAGAAAATGCAAAGGCAGAAGCTTTTGTATGCGTAGTTCCTGAAGCTAATCATAATGTTATTGAAAGTTATTATGGCCAAGTGCCTTCAATCTTTGTTTTTATTCATGCCGATACAAATGAAAGAGTTTCTCAGAGATTCGAATTTTTAAGGTCTATGTTAGAAGTTGAAAATAATAAAATTATTGATATTCATGTTGAAGAATATAGCGTACATACTATATATGAAATTATATATAGGTTAGATTATTATTCTCTTTTAGTAGCAGATTATAAAGGTGTTGACGCATTAAATGTGCCTAACATTATGGAGTTAAAAGGTTTCTTAGATGATGTAAAATAATATTTAAGAATCAAATGGTTTTCAAACAAAATATAGCCATATATAGTGCTAGTCGTTTGAAGAGCATATTAAATAAGTCTGAACTAAGTATTTATTCTAGACTAATTTATTTATTAATTATAAGTGTTTTTTTAGATGCATTGAGCTTGTTGTTGCTTCTTCCTATATTAAATATTCTAACTTCTCACGAAAAAATTAGTTTGCATAGAATATGGGGTAAACTATATAAATGGCTATCTTTTAGTGAACAAGAACATTTTTTATTGTTTATGATACTTTTAGTTTTTATAATTTTTTTAGTTAAAAATATTTTTTCAATTTATATAACAAATAAACTTTCAAAGTTTTCTCATCAAACAGCTGGTAGAATAAGTTTAGCTAATTTTAAATATTTTATAAACAAAGATTTATTGTTTTATAAAAATCATAAGAAAGCCGATTTAATAACGAATATCATGTTCGTTCCATCTGCATTTGCAAATGGAGTGATGCTTCCTTTTGCTATTTTAATTTCGGAAAGTATTCTTATAGTATTTTTAATCATTGGTATAGCTGTTTTTAAACCCATATTATTTGCATTATTAATTTTTACAATTGCCCCAGTATTGTTTTTTGTATATAAATCATTAAAAAAACAAATGTATCAAATAGGGGTTGAAAGAAACAAATCTTCAACTGATTCATATAATCAATTGCTTGAATCTTTTAATTTAGATATTGAACTTAAACTAAACAACAAGCAAAATTGGATGTCTCAAAAGTATATGTATTTTCAAGAAAAGGTTAACAAATTCGATTCTCATATATATACATATTCATCTGTGCCTTCTAGATTAATAGAACTAGCAGCTATAGCATCTTTAGGTTTGGTGATGTTTGTTGGTGTAAAACTAGGCATCGATCAAAATCAAATATTTTATCTGATTAGTATTTTTGCTGCAGCTTCATTTAGAATGATTCCTTCGTTAAATAGAGTTACAAATTCATTGTTAAAAATAAAGAATTATCAATATACTTTAACTATATTAAACGAAGAATATATAATTGAAAATAATATATCAAGTAAGTTGGTTTATTGGAAAGAATCGTTAGAATTTAAAAATATAAAATTTAAATTTAATGACTCTGAAACTGCCATATATGAAGATATAGATTTTGATATAAAACTTGGTGAATGTGTTTTGTTACAGGGAAATTCTGGTGAAGGTAAATCAACATTATTGTATATATTGTCTGGTTTAATATCGCCTCAATATATGCAAGTTTTTATCGACCATAAAGAACTTTCAAATAATATTTCAGAAACCTTAAACAACTTAACTTCTATTGCCAAACAAGATGTTGCTATAGTTAATGGTTCACTATTCGAAAATATATCTTTATCTAATTCTCATTCAAATGAGGATGTAATATATATAAATAAATTGATTCAAATGTGTTGTATAGACGAAGTTGAATTGCATATGAAATCATACAATTCTGGATTAGCTGGAGAGCATGGAATTAAACTGAGTGGAGGGCAGAAACAAAGAATTGGCTTGGCAAGGGCATTGTTTAAAAAACCTCAATTGTTGCTGTTAGATGAAGCTACTTCATGGCTAGATGTTGAAACTGAAAAGCTTGTATTAGATAATGTATTTAAACATTGCAAAGAAAATAAAATCGCAGTTTTATTTGTATCTCATAACCAACAACAGTCTGTTTCTTTTGATAAAAAAATGATACTTGAAGGAAAAAAAATAATGTCAAATAATTAAATAAAAATGTATATATATAATGTTACAGTTAAAATAGATCTTGATGTTAAAGATTTATGGATAAAATGGATGAAAGAAGTGCATATACCAATGGTAATGCAAACTGGTTGTTTTCTTGATTATAAAATGCTCAGACTTATGCTTGATGAAGAAGATGGAGATACATATGCTATTCAATATTATGTAGATAGTATAGAAATATTAGAACAATATCAAAAAGAACATGGACCTGATTTAAGAAATGAAACCGAAAAAATATTTAAAGACAGATATGTTGCTATAAGAAGTGTATTAGAAGTAATTTAATCAAAACTTTATATATATATATATATATACTTGTTAAGTAAGGATGAAATATATATATATTGTTGTTGTTTTTTTAGTTTTTATTCAAACTAGAATAGATGATCAAACTAATGTTAAAGAAGAATTTAATCAAGAAATGGTTCAATATTCATTAGGTGATCAAGTTTTTTAAGGATTTGTTTCTTATAAAAATTCCGATCAAAATAAAAAACCCATAGTATTAATTATACATGAATAGTGGGGGATGGGTGATTATGTTAAAAACAGAGCTAAACAATTAGCAGCGTTAGGTTATTTAGTTTTTGCAATTGATTTATATGGTAAAGGTAAATATGCGGATAATCCAACAGAAGCAGGTAAGTTAGCTAGTGAGCTGTATAAGAATCCTGATATTGCTAAAAAAGATTTGATGCAGCCTTGTTAAAAATTAAAACATATGCAAATACTGATACCAATAGAATTGCTGCAATAGGCTATTGTTTTGGTGGAGCAATGGTGCTAAATATGGCTAGACTGGGTGAAGACTTAAAAGGGGTTGTCAGTTTTCATGGAAATTTGAGAGGGGTAAAAGTTGATAAAAATCTATTTAAATCAAAGGTTTTAATTTGCCATGGTGAAGCAGATCAATTTGTGACACAATCTGAAGTAAAATACTTTAAATCAGAAATGGATTCTCTAGGTTTGGATTATAAGTTTAAGTCATATCCTATAGCAACGCATGCATTTTCTAATCCTGATGCAACAGAAATTGGTAAAAAGTTTTCAATACCTATAGCTTATGATAAAAATGCAGATTTAACATCATGGATTGATATGAAAAAGTTTTTAAAGAAGGTGTTAAAATAAAACAATAGTTATTGCTTTATAATTGTTTTTCCTTTGCCATTCATACTGTGATATTCTCCTCTATACATTGCATCTGCACTCACTGGTCCAAGTTTGAATTCACCTGGCGAAACACATCTAACTAAATAGTAAAAATTCCTGGTTTTATTGTCGAGAGAAGTAAAGTAGTTTATCCTATCATCTCTCATATCAAAATAATCTGAAGTTGAAGCATCTTTTATCCAATTAGTTTCAGGTATTGCATTTATTCTAGGATTTTCAATCTCAAAGCCCGCTGGTAACATGTCTGTAATAACAATGTTTTCTATATATCTATTTTCTAAAGTTGATGCAGACAATTTTACTACCAATAAATCATTTTGTTTTAAATTATTTAAGTTTACTAGTTTGCCATACCTGTCAAAATAGGTTCTTCTTACTTTTATTTTATTGTCTTCTTCTTTAAAACTGCCGTCTATAGTTATACCCTCTATAACTGAAAAGTAATATATTGGTGCATTACCATTGGTTTTTATAGTAACTTTTTTACCTATAATATTTTTATCAATGATGATGTCTTTTCCATTGAAGTTTGCTATGTTTATACCATTGCAAAATATACTTGCATGAGAATTTTTGTTTTCATTCTTAATTGTTTTCATATATTTACCTAAAGCCATTAAACACCATGATGCTTCTTGGGTATTGATGAATGTAGCATTGGCCATTTCTATAGAAATATCTCTTACCATTTGAGCTGTTTTAGGATTGTTTGGTTCTTTCTCTGCCATAACATTTAGCATAATTGCAGATTCTCTTAAATAGCTGTGAAAAGAACCTCCAAATTCACTTTCATAAGTTGTTGTGTTTTTTGTTTGGATAATAGACTTGTAACTTGAGTTATCTCCTATTGAAGCAAAAGCTGCTCCTAATAGATATTTGCCTTCACTTGTCAACTTATCAATATTGTTTTTTAAGTAATTCATGCTGCTTATGTCTGCTTTTCCTGCAATAGCCAACACATATACATCATAACAATATTCTTGCTTTAAAATCTGTTGTTCAATCCATTTGTTGTCTTTTCTTGATCTATGAAATTCAGATTCTTTATATCTTAGTTTGCTTAGAAGATATTCAAGACTTCTATTTATAATTTGATTATTTACTTCATAACCAGCTTTTTTAGATTCTAGTAAAAAGTGTGTGGCATAAGCAGTTCCCCAATGACTTTCATAACTTTCGCCTGGCCAATATGAAAAAGCTCCATTATATAACTGCATACCATTAATTTTTTTTATTGCTTCTTGTATAAAATATTTTGATTGGAATTTTAAACTCGAATTGTTTTTTTCGGTATATGGTAACAATTCAGAAATATATAGTTGAGGAAAAGCTGCAGAAGTTGTTTGCTCTATACATCCATAAGGATAATGAACTAAATAATCTAAACTCTTAGCAAATTGTGCCATTGGCGATTGGCTTATAACTATTTTTGCTTGGCTATATTGTGGGATAAATTGACTGCTAAAATTTAATTCTTTAGTTTTATTAGCTTCTATTATTCCACCATCTGATATTTTCTGAAGTCCTGCTGATGGTCTAATTGTAATATTGGTATTGTGGGTAAAGACTTCTGATGAAGTATTATAAGTCATGTTGATTTGACCTTGCCCCATACCTTGAGAATATAGTTTGTACATCACAGTTTTTTCACTATTTGCAGGAATATATATGTTTTGACTGCTTATTCCAGATACTGTTAAATTACCACTTACTTGTATGTTTGATTTGCCTTGAATCGGATTTTTAGTAGTATTAGAGACCATCATAGGTATATACGCTGTATCGCCTGGACTTAAAAATCTCGGAATTGACGGACTTAATATAATAGGATCGCTCACAGTCATTTTCTTTTCAGCACTTCCAAAACTTTTGCCTCTATGCACAACAGTCATAATTCTCAAACTGCCTGAAAATTGTGGGATATTAAAAGTATATATTGCTTCACCCTTACTGTTTAATTTTAATGGCCCACTCCAAAGTGCAACCAAATTTATTCTGTTATTGGCTAGAGGGTTGGCTCTTCCTTCCATTTCAGCTATTTTTTGAGCGTAACCATCTCCACCTGTTTTAGATTTTTTACCTCCAAGTTCTGGCATTAAGAAAGGATATATATCATAGCTTGATACATTAAGTGCTCTTTTTTGATAAAAGAAATTATATATATCTGGTGTTTCATACCCTTTAATATTTAATATACCTTCATCAATTACAGCAATAGTAACTTCTGCATCTATTCCTGGAGTTGTCTTTACTTTAATTGTTTGTTGCTTTTTTGAACGTGATAAATCTGCAGCAATTATTTGAATCGGGAGTTTTAAATTATTTTTTTCAACTTTAATTGAATGGTAGCCATGGGCAACAGTAAGTGGCATTTTGTCATCTATAGATTGATGAAATAAAGTAGCAGATATATATACATTCGGACAATATTCATCTTTCATTTTTATACTGATTGATGCAGATTTTTTATCTGTTTTTATATAATGATATTCGTTTATTTTTTCACGTTCTACAGTTACTAAAAGTGTACCTGAAAAAGGTGTTTTGAATAGTATTTTTGCTTCTTCACCCGTATTATATGTTTTTTTATCAGTCTCAATTGTTACGATTCCTTCATTGTTGGTTTCGAAAGAGTTGCTGTTTGTGTACCCCATTCCCCAAGCACTATATCTAATAGCTGTATATGTATCGCTGCCTGGTAAAGATATTCGTAATTCATAATCTCCTGAATTTGAAGGAGTAGTTATATACTCTCCACCTCCACTAGGAATTGTTATATAATTATCTATTAAAACTTTTTCTTTTCCATTGCTCTTAATACTATATCCGTTGTCTCCTGTAGTCATCCAACTAAACCATTCTACTTGCACCAATTTTATTCTTGCTTTTGTTGTAGTTGTTATGCCATCTTTAGTCACTGCAATCAGTGGTATTTTAATTTTATCTCCAACCCCATACCAATATTCTTGTTGCTTTGCCCCAATAAATATATTTTGAGTATATACATTAAATACATTTCCTTTGTGAACGGGTCTTCCGGTCTCGTCAAAAACTGTGGTATATAATGTTCCGTTCATCAAACCCGAATTTGAAATTGATTTGGGAAATTCATATTTTATTTTTGCCATTCCATTATTGTCCGTCACTCCTTGTGATAAATTTCTGTCAATATTTAAGTACTTGTTGTTAACAATGTCAAATTGGTAGTCTTTATATTTTTCTGGTGAAAATCTTTTGTAACTTAAGCTAACTTCATATTCATAGTTTCTTTGAGTAGCAGGTGTTCCATATAAATTTTTTGCGTATAAAATTCCTGTAATAGAATCGTTTAATGTAAATTCTGATTTATTTATTTTGGTAGAAATTTCTATTTTGTCAGGCATGAATTCTTCTACAGAAATTGTTTTGGTTTCTAATAGTATGTCATTAGCTGTTAAAACCTCAAGTGTGTAATTTCCTGTTAATGCAGAAGCTGGTAATGGAATATCTAAACCAGTGCTCCCCATATTATTTAGTTTTTGTATTACAGATTTATACTCTTGCCCATTGGGGAGTAATAGTTTAATTTTTATTGGATAATCCTTTATAGTTTCCCATAGGTTGTTTCTTAAGATAAACCTTGAATGGATTATTTCACCTGGTCTATATATGTCTCTATCTCCATATATAAATGTTTGCAAACCACTTGTGTTTATTTTGTATCCATCTACATCAAATCTTGATTGCAGCACTTCAGCATCGTTTAAAAGCATAAAATTAAAATCGTTTTTTATATAAGTACAAACCATTGCTGGAATAAAAGTATTTGATTTTAAATTTCTAAAAACGCCAACACCATCATCATTGGTCTGTGTCTCTGATATTACTTGGTTATTAAACGATATCAACTTTATTAGAGCATTTTTAATAGGTTTAGTTTCACTTAAGCTATTTGTAAAGACCCAAATTTCATCATTTGTTTTCTTGGCCATAATCCCCACATCACTTATAGAAATTAATTTAGCATCTGCTATATAAGTGTTTTCATCTGAAGATTTAACTACCACTAAATATACTCCTTTGTATTGTTCTAACTTATTTGAACTAATATGTAACAATTTACTATGGCCAATTTGAGCTAAATCTTTTGTTTCTATATCTTTCTCTTCAATCATATTGCCATATTGTTCCATATCATAATAATCGTAGCTATAGCCTGATAGTCTTCCATCTTCATTTCTAGAAGTTCCTCTGTGTCTCGATATAAATGAATTAATATTGTTTTCAAATATTTTATATATACTCACATTTACTTTTTTAATATTGGTTATATTTACAGCAATATTTTTTAACCCTTTTGAATTTAAATATATACCTTTTTTGTTAGCAAATGAAATATTAGATTCTTGTCTATTAAATCCAATATCTTCAGTATATGTTTCGGCCATTTTTCCTCCTAATCTGCCTATAATGCTTTTGTCAATTTTAAGTTGATAAATACTCCAATCATTAAACATGCTTTTAAGCCTAAAACCATTAGGCAATAATTCCACTTGGTATAAAATTTTAGTTGAATAGTTTTCTATAGAAACTGATTTGATTATTTCTTCACTTGAGATAGGTTGATTGGTTTTCACTTCTATCATAGATTCATTGTTCTCATAAATACTTTTTATATTTATAATTTCAAGTTTGTTTGGAGGTGCAATTTGATTTGAAAGTGAATTTTCTTCTGTAGTTTTATACGATGTATTTATACATGGTAATCCTTTTTGAACTATTATCTTAATTGATATATTGTTTTTAGAAGTGGTTTCTAAATTAGGCACTTCAATTTCTATATCATTGCTATTTTCTTGGGTTATCACTTTAAATGAAACTTCTTTGTTATCAATTATAGTTTTTAAATATTTTTCTATATCTGAAACATTAACAGGTAAATTAAAATTTAAATCGATTTTTAAATTTACTTTGTTGTTTTGTTCAATAGATTCTTGCCAAAAACTTTGTATGCTTTCTAATTTTAAATATGGTGTATGAAAAGAAAAGGTTTCATCATTTATTTCGTATTTTTTTATTTTACATATTTCTGTAATCTTGGATGTTAATTTTAATATATATGAGCTACAAGCTTTAAAGCCATTTAAAGGAACAAACATTAATTCTTTATTGGATGTCCATCTGTATATGCCTCTCACACTTGGAGTAATATTAAAGTATTGTGTCGAGTCAACTTTGCCTAAAAGTGAATCAGGACATATATCTTTATCAAAAGTAAATATTAAGTTTTGTTGCATAGTAACTTCATCAACGAAATTGTGATGCTCTACATATAATGTGTTTGATTTGTTCTTACATGAAACGATAATTAAAATTAAAAATAATATTATATAATTAATTTTATTTGATACAGTTTTTGGAAATTTCATTGATTTGTTTTGATTGAATAAAGTTGGCTTTTATATAAATATATATATATATCCGAAAAATTCGAATGATGGGGTATGTATGCTTTAAAATTTTGTGAAATAATGTGTTATGATTTAACTAAACAAATGTATGTGAAATGTTTTTGTATAAACAAGACCTCATAATAAATTAATATGTACACAAAATCAGTTAGTTATGTATTTGGTGCAATAAATTTATGGTTTTTGTAGTATTTTATTCTCTTATAAATGACTGAAAAAATACATCTTGTTTTATAACTATTTTTTATCTTTTTTTGCTTTAAACGTTTTTAATATGAATGATGATATATTAGATGAAGATGTAGCATATATACCCTATAACCATAAAGTTAATAAATTTACAAGGTTTATAAATGGATTTGTAGATTTAATGGTATGCTTTTTTTTGTCAAGTAGGTTTAGTCCTACATCCTATATTTTACCTTATATATTATATTCTGTCTTTAATTTTCCTGAAAATTCAGATTTTATTCGTATATATATATTCCCTTTAATTAATTCACTTTTTTACTTTTTCTTTCTTGAAGTGAGCACACAACAAACTATTGGTAAGATAGTTACCAGAACAAAAGTTTTCACTGTTGAAGGTTATAAGCCTACATCTGTTCAAATATTTATTAGAACAATAACAAGACTAATTCCAATAGATGCTATTTCTTTTTTGTTTAATTATAATTTACATGATAAAGTATCTAAAACTATTGTAACTAAAATTTCAAAATTTTAAATTTTATTTTTGAAATATTCTAATATAGTTTTTTCTCTGTAATTAAATATTTCTTCAACTTTTAATTTTACGAATAAATGATGGGGAATAAACTCAAAAATACCACCTGGAGATTGGTATTTCACAGTATCAGTCATTAATGTTTTATTGCCAAAATCTTCAAAAAGATGTTCGTGAATCCAAAGTTTATATGGTCCAGATAATTGTTCATCTACAAATTTTTTGCCTGGTTCCCATGCTGTTATTTTAGTTTTCCAATTAAAAGGTATTCCAAGCATTTTTATCTCATAGTCTATAAGTGTTCCTACATGCATATGGATTGGAAAAGGAGTGATTATTTTAAAATTCAAAGAATCAGGTGTAATTTTATTTAGATTATAAGCATCAGAAAAAAAGTTAAATACTTCATCTATGGGTCTTTCAATAATGGTTTTCTTTTCTAATATATGTGGCTTCATAAACTTAGAAACAATTTAACATTTATTTAGTTTTGGTATATTTATTTACTTATTTTTGGCTTTTAAATTTAATTTATGAAACATTTATATATTTTATTACTTTGTTTTTTAACAACTAGTGTTGCTAAAGCTCAATCGCTTACAGCTAACGAATTTCCAGCTATTGATGATACACTTAAGATGTGGACAGTATCGGATACTTCAAATATTGTATCTCCTTCAAAAAACATGGCAACTTGGGATTACACAAGTTTGAAATTAGATAAGTCTAAGTCATTAAATTATAAATTTATAAAACCATCTACTGCAACTAATGGGGCTAAATTTACTACAAGTAATATTGCATGTGAAGAACCTGGCCAACCTGCTAATACTGTATTTTACAATAGAACATCTAATAGTGTAGAAGTGGTTGGTGTTAACAATTTGACAGGTTCAGCCTTGCCTTATTCTGACAAAGAAAAATGGCTCATATATCCTTTAAATGCTATCAATGGAAGTTCAAGTGATACTTATGGTGGTTCTGCTCCAGGTTTATTAGGATCTCAAACTATTAGAAATGGTTCAATAGTTACTGAAGGATATGGGTTTGGTGAGTTGAAATTGCCAGGTAAAACATATAAAAATGCAATATTAGTGAGATTAGAATCTAATTATACTGATTCTTTAAAATCTACTTTTGGAAGCATAGCTACTGTTATGAAAGAAGAAAGATTTTTGTGGTTTGTATCAGGTAATAGGGGATGGGTATTCGAAATTAAAAATACTGCTACTTCTATTGGGGTCGGTGGACAAACTCAAACCAAAACAGTATATATGAGACAAGCTCAAGATTCTTTATCTAACATTGGTTTTAATCAAATTTCAACAAATGATTTTGTTGTAGTTTATCCCAATCCTACTTCTGATTTATTGAATGTTGTATTTAATGTATCAACTCCTATGAGTTCTTATATTTATATATCAGATATTGCCGGTAAAAAAGTATATGAGTCTGATAAAATAATTTATAACCAAGAAACTAATTCATTTATATTTAATACTGAGAGTTTAACAAGTGGTATATATTTTATCAATATTAATCAAAAAGTTGTTAAATTCGTTAAAAACTAAGTTTAGATTTAACTATGGAAATCAATCAATTGGATAATGGGTTAAGATGGGTGTATTTTCCATATTCAAATCTTCAGGTAAGTTATTGTAGTTTAATCATCGATGTTGGTTCTTCCAACGAATCTATCGAAGAATTGGGTATGGCTCACTTCATGGAACATATGATGTTTAAAGGAACCCAAAAAAGAAAAGGAATTCAAATTATAAGTGAATTAGACAATGTAGGAGGTGAGCTTAACGCATTTACTACCAAAGAAAAAACATGTATACATGCTTCTTTTGGAAGTAATTATATAAAAAATACAATAGATTTAATTTGTGATATAGCTATGTTTTCTCAGTTTCCTGAAAAAGAAATTGAAAAAGAAAAACAAATAGTACATGATGAAATCAATATGTATTTAGACAATCCTGAAGAAAGTATATATGATGATTTTTTAGAAAAAATATATCCCAATCATCCCTTAGGTAGATCAATATTAGGAACACATAATGATGTAGATAAGTTTAGCAAAGAGAGGTTGTTGAATTTTGTTAAAAATCATTACTCAACTGATAAAATGGTTTTTACTATTTTTACTTCTTTAGATTTTAAATTAATTGAAAAATTACTAGTACAAGCAACTGCTAATTATCCAATTTTAAAAAATAAAAGTATAGATCAAATAAAGCCAACTAAATACAAGAAATTTATCTCTCAAAAAGAAAGTGATTTTGTGCAAACGCACTGCGTTTTAGGAAGCAATGTTTGTAGTGTTAAAGATAATGAAAAATTTGCTTTGGCCATGTTAAATAATATATTAGGTGGTCCATTTATGAATAGCAGATTGAACTTAGCTATAAGAGAAAAATATGGTTTTTGTTATAATATATATTCTGATGTTCAACTTTTTAAAAACAGTGGAGTTTTTACTGTAAATTTTGCAACAGAAAAAAAATATATAAATAAATGTAAAGAGTTAGTAAATATTGAACTTAATAAACTTTGCAATAAAAATATAACTTCAACACAATTTAAAACGGCTCTAAAACAAGTTTCAGGACAATTGCAATTAAGTTGGGACAATCCATCTGGAATGGTCACAACGTTAGGAAATGCTTTATTAGACAATAATAAAATCTTAACAGCGGATGAGGTTTTTCAGAAATTTAACCAATTAACTCCCGAGTATTTAAATGAAATCGCTAATAAATATTTAAAAAGCGATAGGCAAAGTGAGTATATATATATGCCACAAAAAAATTAACGACTATTTTTCTTCTTCTAATATTTTTTGTAACTCACCTTTAAGCTGATTTAAATACCTAACTTTATAGGGTTTGCCATCACGTTTTATTATAAACAATTGAGGTAAGTTGGGCATACTGCCAAAGTTTTTTCTAAACTTCTTATCAAACGGTGTATCAGCAGCATATGTTTGTTCCCAAGAAGCAGGATGTGTTTGTATAAATTCTTCCCACTTTCTTTTTTTATTGTCTAATGATAGACTTATTAACCTAATGTGTTGGTTGTTAAATTCTTTATCAAGACCTGCAAGTATTTCATGTGATCTTACACAGTTTAAACACCATGTCGCCCAAAAATAACAAACCCAGATTTCATTTTTTGGCTTTGAATAATTGTCTAAAAAATATACAATATCTAACTCTCTTATTGGTTTGCTTTCCTGTGTTGGTTTTCCATTAAAAAGTATAAACCCTATAGTGATTAAAATGAGTGTCTTTTTCATCTATATAATTTTTATCAAAAGTAATACTATTTTTTATATTAAGAAATGATTTCAATAAATTTACTAGAAAATTCTTGCGGTTTAGTTGTTGTATAATCATATCCTAATATTCCTGTTTTGGCTATAGCAAGTTTCTTATTGGTTGTTTTATTTTCTATTTCATAATATATATCAAATATTTTTGGAGTGATGTCTTTTACCCCAATATCAATTTTTAATTTATGACCATAAAAGCCTTCTGAGAGGTAGTTAATCAAAGCATCTGTCATAATCACTCCTGTACCATCTATACTTTTCTCTGAGTGGCCTAAATGATGAAAAAATCTAACTCTAGATTCATGTATGATAGATAAAACAGAATCGTTACCTAAATGATTCCCATAATTTATATGTTGAACTAGTATTTCTATCTCAGTAGAAAATAGAATTTTATCAGGCATTTCAAGTTTTATTCTCATTTTATTTCTGTATACTTCTTATATAAAAAGGCTGCTTCGAATGAAGCAGCCTTTTTTATTTATGATAAACTTTTAAATTATTGTTTAATAACTCTAATAGTTTTTACTTCAATATTGTTCATCAAAGTAATTAAATAAACACCAGAAGCTAAGTTAGCTCCATTGATATTCATTAAGTTTTGACCTTGTTGAGTAGCGAAGTTGCCATTATATACAACTTTTCCATTTATATCAGTCATTCTAACAGATAATAAGCTATTTACTTCAGAAACAAAATCAATTGTTAATTCATTAATAAACGGATTTGGATAAACACCATTTATTTGATTTGTGTAAGAATTAGAATTTGAAGTGTTGTTTGTAAATACTGGAGATAAAGGAGTATTAGCTGAATCTGATAATGTGTAAATTGTAACTGTTGAATTTAAAACAACTACTCCGTTTCTATTAACATATCCAGTTGGATTATTTGCAGTAGTTGGAGTACAACCAGTAATATTAGACCATGAAGCACCGCTGTTAGTTGATTTGTTAAATCTTAATTTACCTCTATCGGCTCCAGATAATTCTGTTGTATCATAGGACATTTCAAATAAAGAAGCTGTTACAGTGTTAGCTGAAGAAACTGTGAAGTTACGTTTAATACTAATTCCAGTTCCACTTGTATATACATTATGTTTTCTAGTTAAAGTAGTAACACCTGGAGCACCGCTAGTACTTAATTTTAAACCTAAACCAGCAACATTGTTATTAGATAAAGCTGAAGCAAAATTTCTAGTTGTTTTAATACTTCCTGTACTACCTCTGAAAGTTTGATTTGCAGCTTCACTAACTGATGCATTTGTGCCTAAAGTAATTGTAGAACCATTTAAGTTAACAAATCCTTTAGTAATACTAGCTAATGATTTCACATAGAATAAACTATCTACTGTAAAGCCATTTGGAATATTAATTAAAATTGAATTTACAGTATCTAAATTCAAAGTACTAAGATTAGCAGCACCTGCATTTCCTAAGATAAACAATGTACCAGTATTTTGGCTATTTTTAATTTTACCAAAAGTTCTATTAACTGCAACAGTAGATAAACTAGTAGAACCTAAATTTAAATTAAATCCATTTTGCTCGATGGAACCATTTGTTAAAGTTAATATGGAACCAATTGTAGAATTAGCACCTAACTTAACTCCATTTGGTCTGTTTAATGTTAAATTACCATTTGAACTAAATTTGAAATTAGTAATTTGAGGAGCAGAAGCATTTCCAAGTATAGCTAAAGTAGATGAAGTAGCTGAATTACCACCTATTATAGAAGAAGAAGCTCCAGAAATTATATTTCCTGTACTGCTTGAAGTAGTTCCTACAGTAATAGTAATTGAAGGGTTTATTACTAACATACCAGAAGTTAATGTTAATGTACCATTTATTTGCATGTTTTGAGCAAAACGAGCAACTCCAGAAGTAGCATCTATTTCAACGTTTTCGTATGTTCCTGTACTTATTCCAGTAAATGTAGAATAACCTACACTTCTTTGAGATAAGATTTTACCTGATCCATTGATTGTTCCATTGTTTGTAATGTCTTTCTTACAAGTTAAAGTAAATCCTGCTGTAGCAACAGTTGCAGCTCCATTATTTATAAAGTAGTCATTAACAGTTGTGTTTCCTAACATTGTATATGTTCCAGTTGAAGCATTTAGTCTTAAAGCAAAATAATTCCAAGCTGGTAAGTTTGTAGCAGCATTTAATGTTAACCATCCACTGTTGTGATTGTATGTGAAATTAGAAGAAGGTGCAGTAATAGTACCGCTTACTTGTAAGTTACCACCATTGTTAATAGTTAAAGAAGTTGCAGTATCTACAATTAAATTATTACAATAAACAACTGAAGAAATAATTGGATAAGTTGGTCTTCCAGCACCAATTCTAACATTGGTTGATGAAGTAGGAACAACTCCATTACTCCAGTTAGCAGCTAAAGGCCAACTTGAGCTAGAATTACCAGCCCAAAATCCTACAGGATTAGCTACACATATTTTAAATCTACCAGTTCCTCCGGCTCCACCTAAGAAATGGTAAACTCTCACAGCATAAAAATTGCCAGGAACTAAAGTTGTTAAACTTACTACTTCAGAAGCATTAGTACCTGAATTGTTTTGACAAGCAACTTGGTTACCTGAGATAGCATTAGTTGTATCAGCGGTAGCACCTAAATTAAATATTTGAACAACAGGATTAAAGGTAGTACCTGGAGCTACAGGTGTAACAGTTACAGTATGAGCAGAATAACCTGCTTGGAAATAGTACCATATATCTTTAGATGCAGTACCTGTACATACAGTTTGTGATGAACCATTTGCAAAAGTTGTTCTTTGAGTTGAACTTAATACACATGAAGTGTTTGAATTTAATAAAATCATTCCATTCATATTATCATTAAAAGGGGTAATTGGTGCATCATATGCAAACAATGCAAAATCTCCTAAGCTAGTAGCAGTATTTCCAGAACCTGTACCACTATGGAATACCCTTACATAATAAGTACCTGCTGATAAATTAATAATTGTATCTTCAGTTAAACTTAAACCTGTTTTATTGATACATGGAGTTACTTGAGTTAAACCTGAATTAAATATTTGGAAAACACCATCAAATGAAGGTGAAGAACGTAAGTCAAATTGTAACGCTCTAGAAGATGGTAAAGTGAATGTAAACCAAACGTCATCGTCAGCATTTCCTGAAGAAGCAGCTATACCACTGTTAGTAGCACCTTCTGTTCTGTTCACTGCACAATATTCTGTTGGAGCATCAGTATCTAATGATAAAGTTAATGCACCAGTAGATTCATCATTAGTTATAGCCGGGTTTACAGTTCCTGAACCATGAGTTCCAGATGTAAATTCATACATAGAATAACATGCAGGTGCCATTGATAAATTATCTTTTGCAGATTCAGTGAATACAGAAGAGTTAGATTGTTGTAAAGATAATACTTCATCAACACCAGCAGTTGTTGTTGTAAAACTATTCATACCAATTGAATATGAATATTCGCCTATAGATGTACCATCAAATGCACCCATGTTACCATAAATGTATTGGATTTTACTTCCATTCTCATAAAGTTTAACTTGGAAATTCATATTAGGACCAGGGTAAGAAAATTTCTCCATACCAGCCCACTCTACAGTTAAAATTCTGTTAGGTGAAGTTCCTGTTACTAAATATTTTAAACTTTGATCTAATTGTGATGCACTTGAATAATATGCAGGTGCTTGGTATCCAGTACAAACTAAATCATCCCAGAAAGGAGCTAAGATTGCATTTTGAGTAGATGAGTTAGAAGTAATAGCATTAGACCAAGTGGTAGCTGTAACAGATGCACCATTTAAAGTCATCCAACCATTAGTACAAGCTCTAAAACTTGCTACATTTTGACCTTGGTAGTTAAAGGTGAAAGGCATAGTAATAGCTCCACTTGTTTGGTCATCTCCACTAGTTCCCGTGAATCCAAATGAATTACCAGAACCCATAATAGAATTAAACGCTACGTTTGTAGTACGTGTAATTGAATAATCAACAGGCACAAACACATTAATTGTTGATCCAGTTGAGTCATTTGAATTATCACCATCACCTGTTACTACACCTTTAAATTTGAAAGTATAATTACCAGCAGTTGATAAATCACAAGTTGTAGAAACTGTAACATTTATAGATGAATCATGAGCCAATGTTCCTGAAGATACAGTTGTTGTTGTAAAAGTTTGACTGATTGGACCTGAAACAGATGATGTAACTACTAAATTATTAGTAGAAAAATTAATTGAATTTAATCCTGTATTTTTAAACTTAAATGTAATAGTTTTATTTGTTCCATAGTATCTTGGACTAGGAGACGTCATAGAAATTGCAGATATGTCAGTTGCAGGAGGGGTATATACTCTAAAATTATCAATATCAAAATAGTAGTCACCACTTGCCCATGTACCTTCAAATCTGAACATAGCATCTGATCCACTGTAAGCAGATAAGTCAACTGTTCTTGTTGCAAATGACATTGAAGTAGTGTGCATACCAGAATATACAGAGTCAATTGTAACATAAGTAGCACCACAGTCAAACGAAGCTTTTAATAACATATAGTTGCCAGATCCATAAGTAGTAGCAGTGGTTGGATAACTTGACCAATCAACAATTCTATAATCATAAGCTAAATTTGTTCCAGTGGCAACAGGTCCATATTTCACTGTGTATAAACTACAAGCAATTGCAGTGCTATATAAATTATATGCTGCTGAATAAGTGCTTGCATTTCCATGACCACTAAGAGCAGACATATTTCCAGACCAACCTGAAGGCAATGATCCAGCATTTTCAAAATTAACTTTCACAGGCAAAGAAATAGGAGCTGTTTTAGTAGCTGAAGTAGCAAGTGTATCATTAGAAGCATCGCCATCACCAGTTACTTCTGTCCATGCCTTGATGTTGTATGTACCATTGGCAGATAAATCTAAAGTAGTTGTAACATTTACGTTGTTAGTAGCACCAGATGCCAAAGTACCAGATGTTAAAACAGTAGAAAATGTTTGTGTTACAGCACCAGTTGTTTTAAATGCAACAGTTACATTTTTTACACTGAAATCAATACTTGCAGTTCCTGTATTTTTGATAGTTACTGTAGCTGTTTGGTTACTTCCACCACAAGTTGATGTAGTAGGAGTTACAACTGCAGTTACTCCCATATCGGTAGGAGCTGGCTCATATACTTTGATTCTATCTAAATGCATATTGTTACCATAATTGCTTAGACCATCTAGCCCTATTTTAACCACTTGACCTGCATAAGCAGATAGATCTACAACAAACTTAGTCCATTTTGCAGCACCAGCAATCTGACGTGGGAATGCTTGGACTCTGCTGTATGACGCACCATTATTTGTAGATACTGCCACAGAAATGGTATCAAAATAGGTATTTAATCCATTGTCTTGAGACATATAAAATTCCAATTTTGGAGAAGTCAAACTTGTAAAGTCTAGACAAGGAGAACCCAATCTAGCTGAAGTACCCGCAGAGTAGCTGTAACTATTGTAATAAGCAGCTCCACTTCCAAACTGAGGCGTCAAAGTTGGATTAGCTAAAGTTGTAGAGAACAACCATAATCCAGTGCCTGTCAATTGAGTATTTGTCCAGCCACTAGGCAATGATGTTTCAAAATCTATTGTATATGGGAAACTTGAAACCTTATTCACTGAGAAACTGCTAGCTAATGTATCGTTTGATTTATCAACATCATAAGTTAACTCAGTAAAAGATTTGAAGTTATATGTTCCATTAGCCGACATGTTATAAGTAGTTGTTAAAGTAGTATCAAAAGTTCCGTTCGCTGCTATTTTGCCACCTAGTTTTTTAATAGTAAATGTTTGAGCATTGGTTCCAGTAATAACTACTTTAATAGGAATAGTATCAACTGCACAATCTATTGCATAGGTATTGTTAAAGTTTTTCACTCTAACAGAAATTGTCATATTTGAATCACCACATCCAATAGTAGCTGTAGTTGGAGATAACAATGTTAGAACTCCTACATTAACCCCAACTAATGGTTTCATATCTCTTTCATCAGCTCCAATATCAGGTGCAGTTCCACCACCATTTACTGATGTAGGGCCTGGACGAACTTGATTGTCATAGTCAAAGTTTAAACCGCTAATAGTTAATCCTCCTGATTCTAATAAAGTAGCAGTAGAAGAATTATAATTTAAATGTAAATCATTGCTATCAGCAAAAGTAGCATTTATATTCACAGTATTAGCCTCGCCTGTAGATGAAGTTAAGTTTGCAAAAGTGCTTTGATTTGCATTCTTCATATAACCATAAAAAGAGACTGTGCTTGTTCCTGTAGAACTTACATAGTAACTGTTATTTGAAATAGAGCTAAAACAAGTTGATGAAGTTGATGGGTTCATTGAAACCAAACCATATATTTTATTTGAAGATGTCCATCCTGGTTTATTTCCAGCAGTATTTCTAATAATATTATTATTAAAAGCAACACCTCCTGTAATTCCTGATGTAATCATAACGCCAATTGAAAAGGCGTCTGTAGTACTTGAGCCAAGTGTATTTCCATATAAATTTATTGAATTATAATACATAAATACACCAGCGTCTGCTGATGTACCATTTAAGCGAATACCATTTACATTATCTGTACTAATTATTGTAGACCATGTATCTCCTTTTAAGCCAGAAATCATATTGTTAGCAATTGCTATATTAGATGCTGTTTGAGCACCCATATTAACAAAAATACCATATGTACCATATCCTCCAGTACCTGTGTAGTTCAAATTATATATTTTGTTTGCATCAATACTTATATTTGAACAATAGGTTCCTGAAGTTCCAAGTTCAATACCACGTAAATCTCCAAAAACATTGTAAAATGTATTGCCAATATTATTTCCAGTAATTCTACAATTAATGGCTGCAGACATTAAAATTCCTGCACTATTACCAGCACCTGAAACTGTATTTGCACCAAACATTTCCCATGTATTGGTTCCACCAATTATATTATTAGCTATAGTCCAACCATTGGCTCTATTGGCTAAAGTTGAATTTCCTCTAATAACTATACCGTTTCTAACACCGTAAAAAGTGTTATTAATCACAGCACATCTGTTGTTGTTAGCTGAAGCTGCAGTAGAAGAATAGGTTGTAGCACCACCCATGTAAACCCCCGCATAAGTATATATTCCAGCAGAAGCATTAGATAAATTGTTTTTACCGCCAATGAAGATACAATTTTTTATCGTATCTTGAACACAAGAGTCTGTAGCTGCAGATAAACCAATAATTGCATTGGTGGTTACTCCATTTGCAGAAGGAACTAACCATGTTAAATTTTTGCTTGTAGTTCCATTATTAGAACCATCAATAGTAAAATACTTGGTACCATTCATTCTAAACAATGAAGTGTTAGCTGCAGGAGAAGCTACAGTAGTTGTAGTAATAGTTACTGTGTTACCAGAAGCTGGTCTAAATAAAATAGGTCTTGTAATGTTACCTAAATAGGTCATTATTGGGATTACAGAGTCAACTTGTCCTGAGGTAATCTCAACAATAATTTGACCTGAACCTGAGGTACCTGCGGTGTTTAAGTAATTCACGAAACCACCAAAGGTTCTAAACGAAGTAGGGTAGTTGTTTGTACCATTAATAGTATACGTACTACCGCCAGACAATTGGGCATTTGCTTTTGTTAAGCTAAGCCCGATGATTGCTAAAAGAAAAACCGATTTTGCGATTTTTGCTAATAAATTGTGTGTGTAATGTTTAATCATTTTGTAAAATGTTTATAGGGACTTCAAATTTAATAAAATAAATTAAAAAAAAACAAATTTATTTTATGACTAATTTATAACTTAATGTTTATGAATAGTTAATATATTGCACTCCATTATGTATTTTGAATCAAAAAACGAGAAAAAGCGTACTTTACTTTTTATTAGTTTGTCATTTTTCTTTCTTACCAATGCTATAGTTGCTGAATTTATGGGTGTTAAGATTTTCTCTCTTGAAAAACTTCTTGGCATAGACATAATTATATTCAATTTGTTAGGTGAAAAAATTGAAGGAATCAGCTTTACTTGTGGTGTTTTGCTTTGGCCACTTGTATTTATTATGACAGATATTATTAATGAATATTACGGAAGAAAAGGTGTTAGGCTTTTATCATATTTAGCAGCATTGATGATATGTTATTCTTTTTTTATGTTGAATGCTGCTATGAAAACACCGCCAGCTCCTTGGTGGATATTTAGTAGTAACTATGGCGATAAACTAAATTTTAACGAAGCTTATAATGGTGTGTTTGGCCAAGGGTTAAATATCATTGTTGGTTCATTGGCTGCTTTTATCATCGGTCAATTTGTAGATGTATATATATTCCATGAAATAAAAAAACGTACAGGAAATAAAAATATATGGTTAAGAGCCACTATATCTACTTTGTTCTCTCAGCTTATAGATAGTTTTGTGGTATTGTTTATAGCTTTTTATGTGGCTAAAATGGGCCAACCCAACCAGTGGAGTTTGAGTTTGATATTTGCAGTAGGTCTAGTAAATTATATATATAAATTTATCATGGCTTTTTTGCTTTCGCCACTTATATATGTTGCCCATTATTATATAGACCGTTGGTTAGGAAAAGAATTATCAAATCAAATGATGAAGCGAGCAGCAGGGGAGGATTAGGTTTATCTATTCCCTATTTTTCCTGAATTAACTAGAGCCATTCCCACAAGTTCATCATATCCATATTGTATATTTTTATGATAAACCCAAACGGCATATTCATTTTCTGTTTCCATATGATTTCCCTCAATCTCTGTATCATTTGGTTTGTTTTTTTCACTCGAAACATATATATAATTATATACTCCCTGTTTAAACATGGCTTTTAGTTCATATCTATAATGTTGCTCGTTCCAATTTAATTTATATTGCGGATACAATTGCCAGTCTGTCATTTCTCCAAATAAATATACATCGTTCTCTAATTTAGTTGTCATCGGTAGTGTAAAAAACATTTCACAATAGTCGGCATCGGAGTTAGGATCAATGCCTTGGTCTTTATTCCCAAAAGCCCTTCTACCATTAAAATCATTCCATAATATATATTGTTTTGCTGTTTTTACTTCGTCTGGTAACAATACGCAATGCCAATATTTATCTAAATTTTTGCTATTTACATTTTGTGAAAATTTTCGAAGTGTTCTAGTATCAAAAATTCTAAATTCATTAACCCCATTAAATAGATTTATATCTTCGTAATTATAGTTTAGTTTGTTATTTACTATATATTGAGGTTTAAGTCCTGATATGGTATTATCCCATCTGTTGTTTTGTTGGTATACAATTTTTACATCTTTCATTGGTTGAGGCATATTGTAATTATTGTAATCCACTTCAACATCAAGTTCCTGTTTATTGAATCTGTATTTTACATCAGTTGCAGGTTTAATTGAAGCAATTGTATTTACTTGTCTATTTAGTACCATAAACCTTCTTGTAATGACCACATCATTCACATCAAAATTTCTAAAAACTTTAAGAATATAATTACCAGCCCACAATATTTGGATTTCATCAGTAGGTAATGATTTTTGATAATGAACATATTTTACATAAGTACCTTGTGAAAATTGAAAATTATCTATATTACCAAAAGGCATTCCTTTACAGTACATATTAAAATCAAATTCAGAGACATTCCAATTAGCATCACATAGAGTATAAGTGTATTGATAATAATCGTTATTAGATTTTAATTCATCAAAGTTTAGATTTAATTTTTCGTTTGTGTTTAAATTTATAATAGGCATAGCACTACCATCAGAGGTGGTAAGTTGAACAGACTGAATGGTATTTTCATAGGTATAATTTTCTTGCAACAAAGTTTTTTGAGCATATATACTTATGTTACATATGAAGTAAAAAAATAATATTCTATATTTTATCATATTTTAGGACAATAATAACGATATAAATGGTAATTATGAATAAATAAAAAAACCACTCAATTATGAGTGGTCTTTTTTATTTGTAAGATTATTGTATTATTCACCTTCTGGAGTTGAATTTTCTTCAGCTTCAGCTGTTGGAGTATCAGTTTTTTTAGTTTTAGCAACTCCGCTACCTCTTCTTGATTTTTTAGCTCCTGCTTTTTTAGCTTTAGAGTTTGTATCAATAAATTCGTTGAAGTCAACTAATTCCATTAAACACATTTCAGCATTGTCGCCCATTCTATTACCAAGTTTTAATATACGTGTATATCCACCTGGACGATCCGCAATTTTATCAGCAACTGGACCAAATAATTCTTGAACTGAATATTTATTTTGTAAGTAACTAAATACAGTTCGACGGTTGTGAACGCTATCGCTTTTGCTTTTTGTGATTAATTTTTCTACAAAAGGTCTAAGAGCTTTAGCTTTAGCAACAGTAGTTTGTACTTTCTTATTTAAAATTAATGAAGAAGCCATATTGCTCATCATTGCTTTGCGGTGAGGGGCAGTTCTGCCCAAGTGATTAAATCCTTTTCCGTGTCTCATTTTCTACTTTCAGTTATTAGTCCTCGTTTAATTTAAATTTAGATAGATCCATACCAAAGCTTAAACTTTTTTCACGAACCAACTCATCTAATTCGCTAAGAGATTTTTTACCAAAATTTCTAAATTTCAATAAATCATCAATATTGTAGCTAACTAAATCAGCTAAAGTTCTTATTTCGGCTGCTTTTAAGCAATTGTATGCACGTACAGACAGATCTAGATCTGATAATGGTGTACGTAATATTTTTTTCATCGCTAATTGGTTTTCGTCAACCTCATTAGAAATTTCTTTTACTTCTTTTTCAAGAGTGATATTTTCATCTGTCAATAAAAGGTAGTGCTGAATTAAAATTTTTGCAGCTTCTTTTAAAGCGTCTTCAGGATGAATAGACCCATCAGTTTGTATTTCTAGAACTAATTTATCATAGTCAGTTCTTTGTTCAACACGAAAGTCTTCGATTGAATATTTAACATTTTTGATAGGAGTATAGATAGCATCAATAGGAATTAATCCAATTGATGAATCTTTAGGTTTATTTTCTTCAGCAGGAACATAGCCACGACCTTTATCAATAGTTAATTCAATATCTAAATTAACATTTCCTTGGATATTACAGATTACTAAATCAGGGTTTAATACAGTAAAATTTTGACTAAATTTTTGAATATCCCCTGCAGTTAATTGTTCTTTTTTCTTTACAGAAACAAAAACTTTTTCACCATCCATACCCTTTTCATTAGCTTTAAATCTTACTTGTTTAAGATTTAAAACGATATCAGTAACATCTTCAGTTACTCCCTTAATAGTACTAAATTCATGATCAACACCATTTATTTTGATACTAGTAATGGCATAACCTTCGAGAGATGAAAGTAATATGCGGCGTAAACTGTTTCCTATGGTAATTCCGTATCCTTTTTCAAGAGGTCGAAATTCAAATTGGCCAAAGAATTCAGTTTCTTTGTGCATTATTACCCTATCAGGCTTTTGGAATGCAAGAATTGACATTTTTTTATTAAATTTATTATTTTGAATAAAGTTCTACTATAAGTTGCTCTTTAATATTTTCTGGTATTTGGTCACGATCAGGATAAGTAATAAATTTACCTACCATTTCTTTTCCATTCCATTCTAACCAATTCCAACGGTTAGTAGTTTTACCTTGAAGAGAGTCAACTATAACTTCAAGAGATTTTGATTTTTCACGAATTCCTATTTCGTCACCTGGTTTCAATTGATAAGAAGCAATATTTACTACTTTACCATTAACAGTAATGTGTCTATGTGAAACTAATTGACGAGCACCATTACGAGTAGGTGCAATACCTAAACGATATACAGTATTATCTAATCTTGCTTCTAAGAATTTTACTAAGTTTTCACCAGTTACACCTTTAGCTACTGCAGCTAAGTGGAATAATTTTGCGAAATGACGTTCTAAAACACCATATGTGAATTTTGTTTTTTGCTTTTCGTTCAATTGAACAGAATACTCACTTTGTTTAGATCTTTTGCGAGTTTGTCCATGTTGGCCTGGAGGGTAATTTCTACGCTCTAAAGCTTTATCTGGTCCAAAAATTGGTTCACGAAAACGTCTTGCAATTTTGGATTTTGGTCCTGTATATCTAGCCATGTTCTTTTCTTATTCTTATTTAAAATTATACTCTGCGATGTTTAGGAGGGCGACAACCATTATGTGGAAGAGGAGTTACATCTTTAATTGATAAAACCTCTATACCTACTGTTGCTAAAGTTCTGATAGCAGATTCACGTCCTGATCCAGGCCCTTTTACAAAAACATCTACTTTTCTTAATCCTAAGTCATAAGCTACTTTAGCACACTCATTACAAGCAACTAAGCCTGCATATGGGGTATTCTTTTTAGAACCTTTGAAACCCATCTTTCCAGATGAAGCCCAAGAGATTACTTGACCTGTAGCATTTGTTATTGATATAATAACATTATTAAAGGTGGCCTTAATGTGCACTTGCCCGTGAGCATCTACATTAACAACACGTTTTTTGGTAACTTTTTTGGCTGTAGCCATATCTATTATGTTATTTAATTTTTATTATTTAGTTACTTTCTTCTTACCGGCAACAGTACGGCGTTTACCTTTACGAGTACGTGAATTGGTTTTAGTTCTTTGTCCACGAACAGGTAATCCTTTACGGTGACGTAGACCTCTGTAGCAACCAATATCTAATAGACGTTTGATATTTAATTGTTTTTCTGAACGTAATTCACCTTCAATAGTCATATTGTCGGTAATGAATTTACGAATAGATGCTAAATCATCATCATCCCAATCAGAAACTTTTTTCTCAAATGGAATTCCAGATGTTGCTAAAATTTTTTTAGCTGTAGCACGGCCAATACCATAAATGTAGGTAAGACCAATTTCTCCTTGTTTGTTTTTAGGTAAATCAATACCAGATATCCTTGCCATGTTTTATTAACCTTGTCTTTGTTTAAATTTAGGATTCTTTTTGTTAATTACATAAAGTTTTCCAAATCTGCGTACGATTTTACAATCTACGCTACGTTTTTTGATTGATGCTCTAACTTTCATGTTCTTATTTATATCTATATGTTATTCTTCCTTTGGTTAGGTCGTAGGGTGACATTTCTATTGAAACTTTATCTCCAGGTAATATTTTTATATAATGCATTCTCATCTTACCTGATATGTGACATACAATTTCGTGGCCGTTTTCTAACTGAACTCTAAACATTGCGTTAGAAAGTGATTCAGTTATAATTCCATCTTGTTTTAAAACTCCGGCTTTACTCATTTTATTTTAAAGGGCTGCAAAAGTATGACTTTTTTTTTAATTTAACAACCATTTTTTTAAGCTGATGCCATTGCACCTGAAGTACGGCCTTTTATTCTTCCAGTTTTCATTAATCCATCATAATGACGCATTAATAAATAGCTTTCTATTTGTTGTAATGTATCAAGAACGACACCTACTAATATAAGCAATGATGTTCCTCCATAGAATTGAGCAAATTGTTGGTTAACACCTAACAACGATCCAGCGAATGTTGGGAGTATTGCAACAATAGCTAAAAAGAATGCTCCTGGTAAGGTTATTCTTGACATGATACTGTCAATAAAATTTTCAGTATGAATTCCTGGTTTTACACCTGGAATAAATCCATTATTTTTCTTTAAATCGTCAGAAATAGTTTTTGCGTTTACAGATATTGCAGTATAGAAATAGGTAAAAATGATAATTAACATAGCAAATACCACACTATAGCCAACGGATCTGTAATCTAAAAATGATTTGATAAAATTACTAAAACCTTCTGAATTTACTAATTGAGCAATTGATGATGGAATAAACATGATAGCTTGAGCAAATATAATAGGCATTACACCTGCAGCATTTATTTTTAAGGGTAAGTAGTTTCTACCACCTGCTATTTGTCTATTGCCTATTATTCTTTTAGCGTATTGAATAGGAATTCGTCTTGTACCTTGAACAAGCATGATTACACCCATTACAACAAATATCAGAGCTACGAGTTCAACTAAAAATATAACTAATCCTCCAGTTGCTTCATTAAATCTAAAAGAAAACTCACCTATTAATGCTTGTGGTAAGCGTGCGATGATTCCCACCATTATAATTAGAGATACACCATTACCTAAACCTTTATCAGTAATTTTCTCTCCCAACCATAATATAAACATTGTACCAGCTGTAATTAAAACAATTGATGTAAATGTCCATAAGAATTCTCCCATCATATCTATACCCCAAATAGCATCTCTATTTTCTGTTTTCAGAGAAACAAGATAACCAATTGATTGAACAGCTGTAATAGCAATGGTTAAAAATCTAGTATATTGGTTCATTTTACGTCTACCATCTTCACCTTCTTTTTGTAAACGTTGAAAGAATGGTAGAGCTAGTGTTAGTAATTGAATAACAATAGAAGCAGATATATAAGGCATTATGCCTAGGGCAAAAACTGAACCTCTTAAAAATGCTCCTCCTGCAAAAGTGTTTATTAGACCTAATAAACCACCTTCGCTTTTTTTAGCTGTCTCTTCTAGCATTGCTGCATCAATTCCGGGTAATACTAAAAAAGTACCAACACGGAAGATTGCTAAAAATAGTAACGTATTGATAATGCGATTACGCAGTTCTTCTATACGCCAAATGTTTTGTAAGGTACTGATAAACTTTTTCATTATATATTTTCTATTTTACCACCAGCAGTTTCGATGGCTAATTTAGCTTTTTCAGAAAATTTATGTGCTTTAATTTCTAAAGCAGAAGTGATTACACCTCTAGCTAATATTTTAACTTTATCACTTTTAGATAGAAGTCCGTTTGCTTGAAAAACTGTTAAATCAAAAGATTTAATATTCTTTTCTTCACTAAGTCTTTGAAGCATATCTAAATTGATAGCTACGTATTCTACTCTGTTGATGTTTTTAAATCCAAATTTAGGAACACGTCTTTGTAAAGGCATTTGACCACCTTCAAAACCTACTTTTGAAGAATAACCAGCTCTAGATTGAGCTCCTTTGTGTCCTTTTGTAGAAGTTCCACCATGACCAGAACCTTGTCCACGACCAATTCTTTTTTGTTTTTTGGTGGCTCCCTTTGCAGGTCTTATGTTATGCAATTCCATTTTTTCTATTTATTAGATGTTTTCTACTTTGATCAAATGATTAACTTTTTTTACCATTCCCATTATTTGAGGGGTTGCTGTGTGTTCAACAACTTGGTTCATTTTGCGCAAACCTAGAGCCTCTAAAGTTTTCTTTTGAGTTTCTGGTCTATCTATTTTACTTTTTACTTGAGTGATTCTAATTTTTGTCATTGTTCTACAATTATTAACCGTTAAACACTTTATTCATTGAAATCCCTCTTTGTTCAGCTACAGAAGCCGCATCTCTCATGTTTGAAAGTGCATTTATAGTTGCTTTAACCACATTATGAGGGTTTGATGAACCTTTTGATTTAGCAAGTACATCTGTGATTCCAGCACTTTCTAAAACTGCACGCATTGCACCACCGGCGATTACGCCTGTACCATGTGCAGCAGGTTTTAAAAACACTCTACCTCCTCCGTATTTACCAACTTGTTCGTGAGGAACAGTACCTCTGATTACAGGTACTTTTATTAAGTTTTTCTTTGCATCTTCTGTTGCTTTAGTTATAGCATCGGCAACCTCAGAAGCTTTTCCTAGACCATGGCCTACGATACCTTTTCCATCACCTACAACTACAATAGCAGAGAAACTAAATGTTCTACCACCTTTTGTAACTTTGGCTACACGATTTACGGCAACCATTTTCTCTTTAAGTTCTATTTCGCTTAATCTAACTTTTTTTACGTTTTCGTTTGTCATTGTAGTTTATTTAGAAAATTAATCCTCCTTCACGAGCACCTTCAGCCAATGATTTGATTCTGCCATGATATAAGTATCCACTTCTATCAAAAACAACTTGTTTAATACCAGCAGATAATGCTTTTTCAGCAATCATCTTACCAACTATAGCAGCTGTTTCTACTTTGGTTACTTTTTCGGCTAATTTAGCTGATGAAGCAGCTACTATTGTTTTGCCATTTACGTCGTCAATAATTTGTGCGTAAATTTGTTTATTACTACGGAATACAGATAATCTAGGTTTAGTTTCTGTTCCTGAAATACTGCCACGAATTCTGCGACGTATTTTAATTCTTCTAATGTTTTTTTCAAATGCCATTTGAGTATTTTGTTAAATGGATTATTTTTTACCTGCTGATTTTCCAGCTTTTCTACGAAGTATTTCGCCAGTGAATTTAATACCTTTTCCTTTGTATGGCTCAGGTTTACGAAGTGAACGGATTTTTGCTGCTACTTGACCTAATAATTGTTTATCAGCACTTGATAATAATATCATTGGGTTTTGACCTTTTTCAGTTTTAGTTTCTAGTTTCACTTCTGTAGGTATTTGCATATATACATGATGTGAAAAACCTATTGTTAAATCTAGAATTTGTCCATCATTTGCAGCTTTGTAACCTACCCCTACTAACTCTTGAGAAGTTTTATATCCTTCAGAAACACCCTTAATCATGTTAGCTATTAAAGATCTATATAAACCATGTAATGCTTTATGACGTTTTTGTTCTGTTGGTCTTTCTAAAATTATTTTAGAATCTTCTTGTTTGATAATAATTTCTGGATCAACTTTTTGCTCTAAAGTACCTATAGGGCCTTTAACGCTTACAATATTATTAGATGATATTTTTACTTCAACATTTGAAGGTACATCTATTGGATTTTTTCCTATTCTTGACATCTTACTTTATGTATTTAAAGGTTAATAAATGTAACATAATACTTCACCTCCAACATTTAGTTGACGTGCTTGTTTATCTGTAATAACACCTTTAGATGTTGTAATAATTGCAGTTCCCAAACCGTTGATAACTCTAGGTAAGTTTTCATGAGAACGATATTGTCTCAATCCTGGGCGGCTAATTCTTTTTAATGTTCTAATAGCTGAAGCTTTAGTTACAGGGTGGTATTTTAAAGCAATTTTAATAATACCTTGTGGTGGAGTATCTTCAAATTTGTAATTAAGGATATAACCTTGTTCAAATAATACTCTAGTCATTTCCTTTTTCAAATTTGAAGAAGGAATTTCAACAATACGATGGTTGGCTTTAATAGCGTTTCTCAACCTCGTTAAATAATCTGCTATTGGATCTGTCATTTATTTATTTATTTTGGAGTTACAATTATTAGATTGCACTTTCCGGTTGTTTTTATTTTAATTACCAAGAGGCTTTTCTTACACCAGGGATTAATCCTTTTAGAGCTAATTCTCTAAATTTGTTACGACAAATTCCGAAGTCACGAATATAACCTTTAGGTCTACCTGTTAATTTACATCTGTTCTTCAATCTAACTGGAGATGAATTTTTAGGTAATTTTTGAAGTCCTTCATAATCTTTAGCTTCTTTTAATGCTGCTCTTCTATCAGCATAAAGAGCTACGATATGTTCACGTTTAACTTGACGAGCTTTTATTGATTCTTTTGCCATGATTTATTTAGTTTTAAAAGGCATACCAAATTGTTTTAACAACTCTTGACATTCTTCATCTGTTGTAGAAGTTGTTACGAAAGTGATATCCATTCCATTGATTTTATTTACTTTATCAATTACAATTTCTGGGAAAATGATTTGTTCTTTTACACCTAATGTGTAATTTCCTCTACCATCAAATCCTTTATTTTCTAATCCATTAAAATCACGAACACGTGGAATAGAAATAGAAATTAAACGATTTAAAAATTCATACATTTTATCACCTCTAAGAGTTACACGAACACCTACTGGAACTCCTTTACGTAATTTAAAGTTTGATATATCTTTTTTAGATTTAGCTGCAACAGCTTTTTGACCACTAATAGAAGTCATTTCAGTAACAGCATTGTCAATTAATTTTTTATCAGCAACTGCATCTCCTAAACCTTGATTTAAACAAATCTTAGTTATTTTTGGAACTTGCATAACAGATTTATAGCCAAATTTATCCATCATTTCTTTAACAATGGTTTCACTATAATGCTTTTTTAATTTAGTTTCTTGTTTCATTTTAATTTCCTATCAATATTATTTGATAAATTCACCTGTCTTTTTTGAAAAACGTTGAAGGCTTCCTTCTTCATTTAATTTTCTACCTGTTCTAACGCCTTTGTTTCCTTCTAGAATTAAGACATTTGAGATATGTATTGGCATTTCTTTTTCTATAATACCACCATTTGGATGGTCACGATTAACATTTGGTTTTAAATGTTTTTTAACAATATTAACACCTTCAATTAATACCCTACGTTTTTCAACTATTACTTCAATTACACGACCTTTTTTTCCTTTGTCGTCACCAGAAATAACAACAACTTGGTCGTTTTTCTTAATGTTTAGTTTTGGTTGCTTATTGTATTTGCGTTCCATTTTTACTATTGATTAAAGCACTTCAGGTGCTAGTGAAACTATTTTCATAAATTGTTTTTCACGCAATTCTCTAGCTACTGGGCCAAAAATACGTGTACCTCTTGGTTCGTCGTTGTTGTTAAGTAAAACACAAGAGTTGTCATCGAAACGAATGTAAGATCCATCAGCACGACGAATTTCTTTTTTTGTTCTAACAACAACAGCTTTTGCTACTGTACCTTTTTTTACACCACCTGAAGGTAATGCATCTTTAATTGAAACTACTATTTTGTCACCTATTGAAGCGTAACGTTTTTTAGTTCCACCTAAAACGCGTATCACAAGCACTTCACGTGCTCCTGAATTATCTGCTACTTTAAGTCTTGATTCTTGTTGTACCATGTTATTTAGCTTTTTCTATAATCTCAACTAACCGCCAACGTTTGTTTTTGCTCATAGGGCGGGTTTCCATAAGTTTTACGATATCATTAATACCACTTTCATTTTTTTCATCATGTGCCATGAAAGTTGAAGTAGTTTTAACAAACTTACCGTATTTTGGGTGTTTTACTTTACGTTCAACAGCTACAACAATAGATTTCTCCATTTTGTTGCTAACCACTTTACCAGTGATTACTTTTCTATCGTTACGTTCTAAAGTAGTATTTACTTGTTCCATTTTTTGCTCGTAATTATTAATTAGGCTTTAACCTCTTGATGTCTACGTTTATTTATTTCAGTTAACAATCTTGCGATGTCTTTTGATGATTGTCTGATACTAGCTGGATTCTCAAGAGAAGCAACTGCATTTTGAAATCTTAATTTTGTTAAATTCATTTTTTCTTCAGCCAAAAGTTTTTTGATTTCGGCATTAGTCATTTGAGCTATTTCTGAATATTTCATCTGTTTGTTTTTTGAATTAATTAAGACGCTGAATCGTAATCTGGTTTAATAACAAAATTAGTTGTAACTGGTAATTTTTGAGCAGCCAATCTCATAGCTTCTCTTGCAATTTCTAATGGTACACCATCTGCTTCAAATATGATTGTTCCTGGTTTGATAACAGCTACCCAATATTCTGGGGCACCTTTACCTTTACCCATACGAACCTCTGCAGGTTTTTTTGTAACTGGCTTGTCTGGGAAAATTCTAATCCAAACATTTCCTTCACGTTTCATAAAACGGGTTACCGCTATACGGGCTGCTTCTATTTGTCTGCTTGTAATCCATGCAGGCTCCAAAGACTTTAACCCAAAAGAACCGAACTCTATACGGTGACCTCTTGTGGCCAAACCGCGATTACGGCCTTTTTGCATTTTTCTGAACTTAGTACGTTTCGGTTGTAACATTATTATATATACTTAACTGAGTTTCTTTAATTTGTATTTACCCTAAATTTTTGGGGCTGCAAAGATAGGAAGTTCATCTCTTAAAAACAAAATGCTTTCAATATTTTTTTTTGAAATTAATTGATTGTTTGAATTTTCTACTTTCTTGTTGAAGATTTAAATGTGTAATTTGTTTTGTGTTTATTTTTGTAACTCTCTTAAATATAGCTGAATAGAGTTTTGAAATCCATAATATAGTGCATCGCAAATTAATGCATGTCCTATGCTTACTTCTAATAAATTGGGGATATGTTCTTTGAAATATTTTAAATTAGAAAGGTCTAAATCATGCCCAGCATTTAATCCTATGCCTAATTGATTTGCTCTATCAGCTGCCAAAATGTATGCTGAAATTGATTGTGCTTTGTTGTTTTTAAATCCATAAGCATAGGGTCCCGTATAAAGTTCTATTCTATCTGTTCCAGTTTCTTTTGCACCTTCTATCATTTTTACATCTGCATTGCAGAATATGGAGACTCTAATATTTTGATTGTGCAACTCTGAAATAATTTCTTTTAAATAACTTTGATGAATAATGGTATCCCAGCCTTGATCGCTAGTGAGACTATTATCAGCATCAGGAACTAAAGTTACTTGCTCGGGTTTTATATCAGTTACAAGTTTTAAAAAATCTGCTGTTGGTTTGCCTTCAATATTAAATTCTTGATTAACAACGTTTTTTAATTGATACACATCAGCGTATCTGATATGTCTTTCATCTGGTCTGGGATGTACAGTAATACCTTGAGCACCAAATAGCTGAGCGTCAATGGCAACTTTTATAATGTCCGGATTGTTACCACCTCTCGCATTTCTTAAAGTAGCAAATTTGTTAATATTGACACTAAGTTTAGTCATATGTTATTATTGTGCAGCTTTAACAATTTCTGTAAAGCTTCTAGATTGAAGTGCCGCACCTCCAATTAATCCACCATCTATATCTTTTTGAGAAAATAACTCTACAGCGTTATCAGGTTTTACACTTCCACCATAAAGAATTCTTAAAGACTGAGCTGTTTCATTTCCGTATTTTTCAACTAATAAATCTCTAATAAAAGCATGTATCTCTTGTGCTTGTTCGGTTGAAGCAGTTACTCCAGTTCCTATGGCCCACACAGGTTCGTATGCGATTACCATGTTTTTCATCACTTCTGCAGATAAGTGAAATAAACCTTCTGAAACTTGGTTTTCTATAATGTTAAAATGTTCGTTGTTATTTCTTTGCTCTAAAGTTTCACCACAACAGTACATCACTTTAAGGGATTGAGATAGAGCAGTATTTACTTTTTGCGCTAATAATTGATTTGTTTCCCCAAAATATTGTCTTCTTTCGCTGTGTCCTAAAATAGTCCACTGGCACCCTATACTTTTAAGCATTGCTGCAGAAACTTCACCTGTATATGCACCTGAAAGTTCTTGATGACAATTTTGAGCTCCAATTTTAATGTTTTTTTGACCTTGGGTTAAATTAATTAAACTACTTAAAGCTATAAATGGCGGGCATATAACTACCTCTACATTTCCAATAACTTCATCTCTGACCATATTTATGATTTCAGAAGTAAGTTCAATACCTTCTTGAAGGTTTTTATTCATTTTCCAATTTCCAGCAACTAATTTTTTTCTCATGAATTTTTTTTATTTTAGGTCTGCAAAAGTAAAATATAAAACTATTTTTGAATTAAAATTTATTTCTCTCTTATAAATATAATTTTTAGGCACAATATTCGTTAGTATTGAAGCACTTCAAATAAATCCCATTATGAAAAATATTCCAGCGTTATTATTGATGTTTATTTGTGTAAATTTAGCTAAAGCACAAAATGTTAATTTTTTTAATGGTACATTTCAACAAGCTAAAGAAAAATCTGCTTTAGAAATAAAACCATTAATGGTATATATTACTGCAGTTTGGTGTGGCTACTGTAAATACACAGAGAATGTAGTTTTTAAACAAGACACTGCTTATGATTATTTTAATGAAAATTATATATGTGTAAAACTAGATGAGAAGAGCAAAGAAGCCAAGCAATTAAAAAGAGAATATATGGTAGAGGTTTTGCCGGCTTATATCTTTTTTGATTCAAAAGGTAAGTGTATTAGACACTATGATGGTTTTTTGTGTGCTGATAAATTGAAGACTGAAGCTATAAAAGCCAAAAACAAAAAGAAGAAAATATTTGATTTAAATTAATTCATTCGACTATAATATTGGTCAACAGAACCAATAGGCTGGCTTTCTTTTCAACAAAAGTTTAAAAGTCCCATTTACCATTAGGTGCATTTAGTACATTAATTTGCTGATTATTAAATTTTATAAATAAATCAAAAATGAAATTATTGCAAGTAGTAACCAATGCCGCAGTGCCTCAACCTACCGCTACCAAAAGTATGAGTGTGTTTGACTTAATTGTTAAAGGAGGGCCAATTATGATTCCTATTATCATATTAAGTATTATAGCAGTATATGTTATTATAGAAAGATTGATTACGATAAAACAAGCCATGAAGCATGACCCTAGTTTGATACCTAGTATTAAAGATCATATACATAGTGGCAATATTAAAGCAGCTAAAGCATTGTGTGAGAGGGTTAACACACCTACTTCAAGACTTATCAGCAAAGGTCTTACAAGAGTTGGCCGCCCATTAAAAGAGATAGAAGCAAGTATGGAAAATACAGGTAAGTTAGAAATGGCAAGACTTGAAAAGAGAATTCCTATTCTAGCCATTGTTTCAGGAGCGGCACCCATGTTTGGATTCTTAGGTACAGTTATAGGAATGATGATAGCCTTTAATGATATTGCAGCTCAAGGCAATGTGGATATTAAAGGAATAGCGGATGGTATTAACGTGAAAATGGTGACCAGCGCTTCTGGTTTAATTGTAGGTATTATAGCCTATTTTGGATACAATATTTTAACTATGATGGTGAATAAAGTAGTGAACCAAATGGAGACCGCATCACTTGACTTTATTGAAATTTTAGAAGAGCCAAGTAATTAACAACCAAGCGATACCATGAATTTTAAAAGAAAAAATCAAGTATTGTCTAATTTCAATGCAGCACCGATGAATGATATCATCTTTTTCCTGCTGTTGTTTTTCTTGCTTACTTCATCATTTGCTATACCTACTTTTTTGAAGGTAGCCTTAGCAAAAGCTGATGGAGAAGGAGCAGTAAAACAAACCATTGCGATAACCATTACTTCAGATAACAAATACTTTATAGAACAAAACGAAATACCTACTGATCAAATTGAAATGAAAATGATAGAGTTGACCGCAGGTAAAGAGAATGTAGTGATCAATTTAAGAAACGACAAAGCAGCCAATTGGGAAGCTATAGCCAAAGTAATGAACCAAGCTAATAAGATGAAGGCTGCAGTTATATTAGCAACTGAAGCAAACAAATAAACAAATGATTATTCAATCTAATATTGGGTCATCTTCTAAAGAAGGAAAAAGCTGGGGTTTGATTGCCACTATTGGTTTTCATGCTTTAATACTTGCTTTAATTTTATTGTTAGTTATACCAGAACCTGAATCACATCCATTAGACCCAGTTATTATGGTAAATTTTGGAGACCCTGATATGGGTGGTCCCAGCACTGAAATGGCAGGAGGAAGCGGAGCTGAAGCCACTTCAGAAAGCGAACCCGTTGAAAGTCCTTTAGAGAATAATGAAGAAATTATTGATAATCCAAATGCAGATGTAGTTGTAAATGCACCTAAGAAGACTGAAAAAACTACTACGACTAAAGCCAAACCTACCAAAGTAGAGACTCCTAAAGAAAGGAAGCCAGAAGAGGGTAGTACCTTTAACAAAAAAGGTAGAACTAAAAAAGGCACAGGTGATGGGAATAGCAATGGGCCTGGTAGTTCTGAAGGTAGAGGAGATGGATTGATACCTGGAGAACAGGGCAGTCCAAATGGAACGATAGACGGAACCAAAGACGGTAATGATCATTTAAAAGCTCAATACAGACCCAAACAGATCAAGAAAGCTGTATTTGAGGATGAAGAAACTGACGATCCCAATCCTAAAAAAATGTATGTAATTGTTACAGTAGATTGTAGTGGTGTTATCAAGAAAGTGAGTATTGATACTAAAAATCCATCTGACACTAAAAACTTTAAGTATATTAAAAACAAGTTGATAGGCGAAAAGTATTTTGATGCGAGAGACAACTGTAAAGGTTTTGCACAGTGGCCATGGGAGATAGTGATTACTCCTAACTAAAGAATTACAATCTAAAGTTTATAGCAAACAATATATTATGTTGTTGTTTTCTTAAATCGGGGATGAAACTTCCGGGTGTTCCTTGCCAACCATCGCTTGAGGTAGTGCCATTGACCCCTGCATAATAAGGGGTATTTGAAAACCGGCTACACCATTCAGCTCTAAAAGTGATATTTTCATTAGGCATCCAATCTACACATATAGCTGTTTCCCATGCTTTGAAATCAGCATGATCCCAAGTTGTTTTTGGGTAAAATTCGCCACTAGGCAAAGGGGGCATCACTAAATATCTACCTGGGTTTGAAATATAACCACCTCTGATAGTTGCAGCCCATGTATTTTTATTGAACCATATTCTATTGGCTACATTAGTTCCTATAAACATATAGTTGGGTGTTTCAGGGATAGATATAAATCCAGGTCTTATCGTTTGATTTCCGTAATGGTTATTAATACTAATGGCAGCTTTGCTTATACCTTTTTTGTTTTCTTTATTTATATATTGAAATTGAATTGAGTGGTCGTGATGAAAACGTCTTAAATTGATTTCTTTGTTGTCGTGGCCCCAATATATATCAGCATCAAACACCCAATTTTGAGTTGGTCTGTAATTGATACTAAGCACTTGCCCAAAACCCTCGTGATATTTAGCGTAAGTCTGCCAACCATTCACAAGTTGATAGTCTATTTCAAGTTTTTCTGTTGGATATATTTGGCATCTAATTCCAGTGAAATAATACGGAGTGAAATCAGCCACAAAAGCATGTTGATAATTCCAATTCTCTTGAGAGAGGAAGCTTTCTTGACCTATGGGAGAAGTTAAAATACCCATTTCTATATTGAGGCCATTCCACTTGTCAAAATGATAGCCAGCTGCTGCTTCTCTTATGTTTCTTAAATTGCTAATTGACTCGTTCCAACCCCTTGATTTTGATGAATCAGCATCGTTTACTTGGGTTAAAATTTGACCAGTATGGTAATAAAATCTGGCAATAATATTTTTATAATTAGTACTTAAACCAAAGCTTAAATGATTGGGAACGATTTCGTTGTGTCTAGCAACACCTGTAGAGCCAACCAAAACATGGTCGTCAGGTTGGTTGAAACTAAAATTATAGTATGTATCGAAATATATCATACCTTGGATAGTTTCATTTTTTAGTAAAAAGTTTTTTTGACGATTTACTCCGTTTAGCCATGTAAAATCACCAAAAGCAAATGGTTCTTTTTTTGACTGAGCAGATAAGAGCTCTAAAGAAAAAATATATACAATAAAAAGCAGTCGAAGTCTCATGTTACTAGTTGCAAAGACATATATAGTTTGTTTGTCTTAACAAGTGCAAAAGTATGTTAAATTGAAAGAAGCAGCAAATAATCAATAAGGGCAATAACATACATAAACGTAATTTAAATATACTATTCTAATATTTATTAACCATATTTGCAACAAGAACCCATGGATATAATAGATAAAACAAGCACTATATTAATGTCTACATTGAATTTCTTTAGGAGAAGAGACACGATGAATATTGCTGAAAATGATCTGTTTTTAGAAAGTAATAATAGCTCTAAGATTCAATCAGCACCTCCAATTAAATTATATATATACGGAAACGGAATGTATAATGAATTAAAAGTAAACAGTGTTTCAGAGCTATGGCCACTAGTTGAGAAATACAAATCGCTTGGTAAAATATGGATTGATGTTGAAGGCAGAGGAGATTTAGCATTTATACATCAAATAGGTAAATATTTTGACTTGCATGAGTTAGAAATGGAAGATGTTTTTAATATACATCAAAGACCAAAGGTAGAGTATTACGACCATCATTTGTTTGTAATAAGTAGGATGATATATTTTAGTCAGACACACAAATCATTGATAAATGAGCAAGTTGCTTTTTTTGTTTTTGATAATATATTGTTGACTTTTCAAGAGGAACATGAAGATGCATTTGATGGGGTTAGAGAAAAGATGAAGAAAAACCATTCAATGCTTTGCAATGGCAATATTTTCTTTTTAGCATGGGCATTAATGGATGCTATAATTGATCAATATTTTGTGATTTTAGATGATTTAGGTGTGAGGTTGGAAAAGATTGATAACCAGTTGTTACACAATCCACAAAAATCTAATTTATTAGAAATACAATCGTTGAAAAGGGAGGTAATGTTTTTGAGAAAAGCGATATTGGCTGAACGAGATAAGTTTGCTGAAATTGAAAGGCATGATTTTGAATTGATTGATGCCAAAACCCGAATATATTTAAGAGATACATACGACCATACTTCGCAAATATTAGATATAATTGAAAGCCAGAAAGAGATTAGCTACTCATTGATGGAAGTATATTTAAGTGCACAAAATAATAAGATGAGTGAAGTAATGAAAGTGTTGACAGTTATATCTAGTGTGTTCATTCCATTGACTTTTATAGTAGGCGTATATGGGATGAATTTTTCTAGAACTGACGCTCAAGGGAAAGATTTACCTTTAAATATGCCTGAATTGTATAGTCCCTATGGTTATATTGGTATTGTAGCTATAATGATACTCATAGCTATAGTTCAAATTATCTATTTTAGAAGAAAAGGTTGGATATAATTAAGAAATCTATTTAGCTGTAACAATAAATTTTTTAGTAACAATAATTTGCCCATTGGCATAAAACGAATACATGTATATACCTTTTTTCAATAACTTAGACTTTAAAACGATTTTATTTTTGTGCGTGTCTACGGGTATTTTTTTTATTTCAAGGCCTTGCAAATTGTATATAATTAAGTTAGACTCGATGGTGTTTTGAGGTAGTGTATATGTAATAATGATTGGGCTTGTATATTCAAATGTTATAGGTTGCGAAATTTGATTAAAATCAGGGTTTGGGGTTCTTAATTCGAGTCGGTTTTTTAAGTCATTCATTTCATTTTGTTGTGTTTTTAAAGCTTCAACAAGAATGGGAATAAGTTCGGTGTAGCTAACGGCAAAAGTGTTGTCAGGAAGGTGTTGGACTAAGCTAGGCAATGTTGCTTCAGTTTCTAAGGCATCAAACCCAAAGCTTAGATTTTTAAAAGCGGGTATATATTTGTCAACGGCACCTGATTCGTTTTTTATATATGTAGGATAACTTTTATAGTACTGATATCCTTTAAGGTTGTTTAAAATGGAAATGGCGTTATTGATTTCGGTTTTGTTTTTTAGTTCGAATGTATCTAAAATATTGAAGTTTTTTCCTTTGTTATATATGTCACCTAATGAAGAAATAAAAAAGTTTTGATTGCCATTATAATCAACGGCCCAGTGTTTGGCATAAACTTGATTGGCTCTTGAAATAGATACAGCTTCCCAATTGTTGCTGTGCCATTGATCAATGACTAAAGAAGGAAGTGAGAAGTTCTTTATTTGTAATTTGCCAGGGTTGAATAAAGGGGTGGGGCTGCCTATTATAACCGTGCTGCTTGGATTTGTTGGCTTGCATAAGAGTATATTTCCACCTTTTAACACTTTTATTTGGGCACTTATATTCAGTGAAATATAGAATAAGAAGTTTATGATTAAAGTTTTTTTCATTGTATTAATTGTTGTTTACATCTATATATGTTTCAGATTCATCATGGGTTTCAAAACCTTCATCTAATATTATTTCTTCAGTAGCCCTTAGTTTTATATTTTGTTTTTTTAGTGATGAATTTTTACTCGATTTTAATGATGGTTTTGATTCTTTGCTAATAGTAATAGATTGGTATATATGTTTAGCTATTTCATCATAGGTACTTTTGTTGGTATATATATAATTTTTGTTTTCAGTTGATTTTAGTTTGTAATAATGTATATAATCAATTTCATAATAGAATGGGAATATTGTGTTTTCATTAGGAGAGCCATTAAATCCACTGCCTGCATATATATCTAAAATAATGTTCATAGAACACATCAAATCTTGTTTCCAATTGGTACTTCTTATAGCTATTCCATCCACATAAATAGTTAGATGTTCGGGCATCCATTCAAAACCAATGGTGTGGAATTTTCCATCTTTAAAATCTATTTCAAAGTTTAATGGAGCATCCCAATTCATTTGATTTGTTTTTGGATTAAATCCCCAACCTATTAAATCCCATGCGTCATTTTGAGTTGGTCCTGCATTGTTTTTACCGCCATAGTGCACCGTAGGACAGAAAGTATATTCTTTATTAGTATTTACTTCAAACACATCAATTTCTTGATAAGGATTGTTGGGGTAGCATCTGCCTTTAATTAAATCATAAAACCAAAAATTAGGCATGATGCCTTTAGATGAAGTTTGTTCTTTGTCATAATTTGGCAATCTGAATTTGAGCTCATAATAACCAAACTTAGTAGATGTTTTAGAGATAAGTCCTGTTTCGGTATAGTCGTAATGTTTTTTTATAGGTTTGCCGTTATAAGGTGCATCAGAATATGGAGGAAAATCGAGAGCCCAGCAGCTGTTACAAGGGAAATTATACATACCAGGTTCCTTTTTTACAGCCAGAGAACATATACCATTGTTGACATATATATTACTTCCGTCATCTTTATGATACCCTAAATGGTCTCCTTTGTTTCCACCTCCATAAAAAATATCCCATTTGTTTTGAAGATGAAAAACATAATTGTCAGTAGTATAATTAAAATCGTCACTAACGGCGGTGTCTAAAATCCAAACTGAGTCGAAAGGTGGAAGATTTATAGGGGTTTGAGAAAATAATCTTATTGAAAAAAGAAAGAAAAATATAAATGTCGTAATTTTTTTCATAGAAAATATTTATACAGGATATAAACCACGAAGCTACTATTTTAATTTATTAAGTATGTAATAGTTTTTTTAATAATTATTCTCAAATATTTTAAACCAAATCTAAAAATTATTGTTTAATTTTGTAGACTCATTCTAAATAACGAATTTATGACAACCGAAACCAATAAATCATTTGTGACTATTTATACAGAAGCTACACCCAATCCTGAAACAATGAAGTTTGTTGCAAACAGGATGATATTAGCTTTAGACAGTGCTGATTTTCCAACCAAAGAAAGTGCAGTTGATGTTAGCCCATTGGCATTAAAATTATTTGAATTTAATTTTGTGAATGGTGTTTTTATCATGAACAATTTTGTGACAGTAACCAGAAAACCTGAGGTAGTGTGGGATGAAGTAGCTCCAATTTTAAGAGAGTATATAAAAGCATGGTTAGACGAAGGAAGACCGGTGGTAACTAAAACCGAATCGGTATTTGATGAAAATGACAGTGAACCCGTTAGAAAAATTAAAGAGTTATTAGACAATCATGTGAAACCTGCAGTAGAAATGGACGGTGGGATGATTTCGTTTAAGAGTTTTGAGAATGGAATAGTTACCGTAGTTATGAAAGGTTCATGTAGTGGATGTCCGTCAAGCACTATAACCTTAAAATCTGGAATTGAAAATCTATTGAAACGTATGGTACCAGAAGTGATTGAAGTAGTAGCTGAAGCTGCTTAATCCTTCATAAAAAATATATAAAATGCTGCTAGAAATAGTGGCATTTTTTTTTATATCCTGTTCTTGCTGTCAATGATAATGGTAACAGGGCCATCATTTATTAAACTCACTTGCATATCAGCACCGAAAACACCCGTTCTACTTTCTTTTTCCATCAATAGGTCACATTCTTGAATAAATTTTTGGTATAAGGGAATAGCTTGTTCAGGTCTGGCTGCGGTTATAAAAGATGGTCTATTGCCTTTGGCTGTGAGGGCATGTAACGTAAATTGACTAACGATGAGCAATTCACCACCTATATCTTTTACAGATACATTCATTTTACCATCAGGGTCTGAAAAAATACGCATAGAGGTGATTTTTTGAGTTAACCAATTTATATCATTTTCATCGTCGAGTGTCTCAATGCCTAATAAAATCAATAGGCCATTGTCTATTTTTGAATGGATAATACCATTTATAGATACAGAAGCTGAGCTAACCCTTTGTAAAACTGCTTTCATAATTGCTATGCAAACATACTAAACATGTGCTTACAATATTATCAATCTAGATTTTTAATTATTCAACAATCCATCACGCTTATACAACTTATTATACTTAAATTTGTTGCTAATATATAGATGGAAAATAATTTATCAGAATACATAGAAAGCGGAGAGATTGAGGTATTGGGGGCACGAATGCACAACCTTAAAAACATAGATGTAAATATTCCTAGAAATCAGCTGGTAACCATTACAGGCTTGAGTGGAAGCGGTAAAAGTTCATTGGCTTTTGATACCATATTTGCTGAGGGGCAACGTAGGTATTTAGAAAGTTTTAGTGCTTATGCAAGGCAGTTTATTGGAGATTTAGAAAGACCAGATGTAGATAGTATAAAAGGTTTGAGTCCGGTGATAGCTATAGAGCAGAAGACTGTTAGCAAAAATCCAAGAAGCACTGTTGGAACTATAACTGAGATATATGATTTTTTAAGATTGCTATATGCTAGGGCGGGAGATGCTTATAGTTATATCAATGGAAAAAAGATGGTGAGGTTGAATGAAGACCAAATTGTAACTCAAATATCAACTATATACAACAAGCAAAAAATATATATATTGGCACCTGTTGTTAAAGGTAGAAAAGGGCATTATAGAGAGTTGTTTGAGCAAATACGTAAGCAAGGATATACCAAAGTGAGGGTTGATGGTGACATACAAGAGTTGACAGAGAAAATGCAGCTCGATAGATATAAGATACATGATATAGAGATATTAATTGATAGGGTGGAGTTAGGTGATGACCCAGATATTCGTTTGAAAGAAAGTGTTAAAATAGCTATGAAAGCTGGTAAAGGCGTTATTTTGATAGCTTCTGTAGAAACGGGTAAGGCAAGTTATTTTAGCAAGTTTTTAATGGATCCTGAAAGTGGATTGAGTTATGATGAGCCGCAACCCAATGGGTTTTCATTTAACAGTCCGTATGGAGCTTGCCCAGCATGTGACGGACTTGGAGTGGTGAATAAAGTTACCCCAGAAAACATTATGCCCGATCCTAAATTGTCTATTATTGGCGGAGGTTTAGCACCGTTAGGAGAGTATAGAGACAATTGGACATTTCAGCAGATTAAAGCTGTTTCTAAAAAGTACAAGTTTAGTTTGAGTGAAAGTATAGGAAAGCTAAAACCTGAGACCATAGAGATATTGTTAAATGGTTCTAATGATGCAGTTCATTTTGAATATGAATATGCAAGTGGATATAAGCAAGAATATAATGTAGTGTGGGAAGGATTGATACCATTGATAACAAGGCATTATTTTGAGAAAGGCAATGAGAGTATTTCAGCATGGGCTGAAGAGTTTATGGTGCAATCAGTGTGTACGGTATGTAATGGAGGAAGGTTGAAACGCGAAAGTTTGCATTACAAAATAGATGAAAAAAATATAGCAGAACTAGCTGAAATGGATATTGGAAACTTAAGTCAGTGGTTTGAGAATATAGAATCAAGGTTAAGTGAAAGACAATTGATTATTGCAGCTGAAATATTAAAAGAAATCAGATCTAGGATTGGATTTTTGATAGGTGTGGGGCTCGATTATTTAACCTTGAACAGTCCTTCAAAAACATTAAGTGGAGGTGAAGCTCAACGAATCAGACTGGCATCACAAATAGGAAGTCAGTTGCAAGGGGTATTATATATACTTGATGAGCCCAGTATTGGTTTGCACCAAAGAGATAACCACAAGCTCATTCAAAGTTTAAAAGACTTAAGAGATGTAGGAAACTCAGTTATAGTTGTAGAGCACGATAAAGATATGATTTTAGAGAGTGATTATATATTTGATATTGGTCCCGGGGCTGGAGTGCATGGTGGGCATGTGATAGCAGAAGGAACAGTAAAAGATTTTATGACTAAAAATTCTGTTACAGCACAATATATATCAGGTGAAAAGAAAATAGAAGTGCCAAAGAACAGAAGGAAAGGGAATGGCAAAAGCATAAAACTCAAAGGATGTGACGGCAATAATTTAAAGAATGTGAGTGTTGAATTGCCCTTAGGAATTTTGATAGCAGTAACCGGAGTGAGTGGCAGTGGAAAAAGTTCACTGATCAATGAAACGTTATATCCTATCATGCATCAACATTTTTACAGAACCAATAAAAAATCGTTGCCTTATAAGAAAATTGAAGGATTAGAACATATAGATAAGGTGATTGAGATAGATCAGAGCCCAATAGGAAGAACTCCACGAAGCAATCCAGCTACTTATGTAGAAGTGTTTACTGAAATTAGAAATTTGTTTACCAATTTGCCTGAGGCTAAAATTAGGGGATATAAGCCAGGAAGGTTTTCTTTTAATGTAAAAGGCGGAAGGTGTGAAACGTGCCAAGGTGGTGGAATGAAATTGATTGAAATGAATTTCTTGCCAGATGTATATGTACAATGTGAAGAATGTCAAGGAAAACGATATAATAGAGAGACTTTAGAAATAAGATATAAAGGTAAAAGTATCAGTGATGTGTTGAACATGACTATAGAACAAGCCTGCGAATTTTTTGCTGCAGTTCCATTTATACTTAGAAAAATTGAGGCATTAAAAGATGTGGGATTGGGCTATATTACTTTAGGACAACAAAGCACCACATTGAGCGGCGGAGAAGCACAACGAGTTAAATTGGCTACAGAGCTTAGCAAGAGAGATACAGGAAACACGTTTTATATATTGGATGAACCTACTACAGGGTTGCATTTTGATGATGTGAGGGTGTTGTTAGGTGTGTTAGATAAATTGGTAGAAAGAGGCAACACGGTATTAGTCATTGAACATAATATGGATGTGATAAAAGTATCAGACTATGTAATGGATATGGGACCCGAAGGCGGAAGAAGAGGTGGAGAGATAGTGGCAGAAGGCACCCCTGAAAAATTAGTACAATCAAAAAAAAGCCATACAGCCAAATTCCTAAAACAAGAATTAGTTTAAATAGAATATGAATAGTGGGTTATTTTTATAGATATATAACATTAAATTTGCAGAAAGTTTGAATTTAGTCACAGAATATTCGCCATGGTTTATATTGGTTTGCCTCTTAATTGCAGGTGCAACGGCTTCTTTTTTATATTATAAATATCCTATACATTTCGACAATCGGAAAAAATTATATAATATTTTATTGGCATCATCGCGATTTGTGGTTTTGTTTATCTTGACTTTATTTTTGTTAAACCCACTGATTAAAAGTGTCAATAAAAGGATAGAAAAACCAATTGTGATTATAGCGGTAGACCATTCTCAATCTATATTAGTAAACAAAGATTCAATATTTAATAAAACAGAATTCGTAAAATCTATCAACGATTTAAATGTAAGGTTAGGAGCAGATTATCAAGTTGAAAAAGTTCAATTTGGAGACAAAATAAATCCATTTGTAGATACTATATATTTTAATAGCAAACAAACAGATATAAGTGAAGTTTTTACAGATATAAATTCAAGATATGACAATTTAAATATAGGAGCTTTGATTTTAGCTTCAGATGGATTGTATAACAAAGGCACCAACCCTATATATCTAACAGAAAAAATAAATTTTCCAGTATATATAATAGCTCTAGGCGATACAACACCACAAAAAGATATTCAAGTAAAAAAGATAAAACACAATGAGATAGCATTTATAGGGAATAGGTTTCCTATAAATATTGAAATAGAAGCAAATGATTGTAAAAACGAGAGAGCAGAATGTACATTGTTTCAGAACGGTAAATTATTGTTTACAAAACCAATCACTATCACTGAAAATAATTCATATATAAATATTCCATATGAGTTACAAGCTAATGAAGCGGGGGTTCAACATTTTGTTTGTAAAGTAACTACTTTGAGGAATGAAATTACATATACCAATAATGTTAAAGATTTTTTTGTAGAGGTATTGGATGGCAAACAAAAAATATTGATGGTTGCTGCCTCTCCGCATCCAGATTTAGCAGCATTAAAAAGTGGTATTGAGGCTAATAAAAATTATGAGTTAAAAACATATATGCTAAGTGAGTTAAATAAAATCACTAATTTAGAATCTTATAACTTAGTGATATTGCATCAGGTTCCAGCACAAAGCAATAATGCATCATTGTTTATCAATCAGATTAAAGAAAAGAAGATTCCACAGTTATATATATTAGGAAGTTTAAGCAATATTAATAATTTTAACAACTCGCAAAATTTATTAAGTATACAAACAAGTAGTGTGTCATATAATGATGCGGTACCTTTATTGAATGCTGGTTTTGGTATGTTTACTTTAACAGAAGAGTCATCAAATAAATTTAAAAACTTACCACCTTTGGCTAGTCCGTTTGGAAACTATCAGCTATCAAAAGATGCAGAGGTGCTTTTTTCTCAGCAAATAGGGTATGTTAAAACAAACACTCCACTAATGATGTTTAGTAAAAATTCGGATACGAGAGTTGGAGTCATAGCCGGAGAAGGATTGTGGAGGTGGAAGCTGACAGAATATGCACAGTCGTCAAATGTTCAAGCCTATGAAGAATTAATAAGTAAGACCATACAATATTTGTCAGTTAAAGAAGATAAAAGACCTTTTAGGTTAGTAAATTTTCAAAAGTTTTTTTATGAGAACGAACCTATAACATTTGATGCAGAGTTGCATAATGAAACATATGAAATGGTAAATTCATCAGATGTGTCGTTAGATTTAATAGATGAAAATGGGAAGAAATACCCTTACGAATTTTCTAAATCAGGGAATGCATATACGTTAAATACAGGCATATTTCCACCGGGTAATTATATTTACCATGCACAAACAGAACTAAACGGGAAAAAGTATGTTTTAGATGGCAAGTTAAGTGTGTTGCCATTGCAAGCTGAGATGTCTAGAACTGTTGCCGATCATAGTTTGTTGTCTCAACTATCATTAGCAACTCAAGGGCAATTGTTTTATCCTAAACAGATGGACGAGTTGTATAAAAAGATAAAAGAAAATGAAGAAATAAAACCCATTATATACAATGATAGGAAAACCAATGATTTGATATATTTTAAATGGTTGTTTTTTTTCATCGTTATATTGTTGGGTATAGAATGGTTTGTTAGAAAAAATCAAGGAAGTGTTTAGTTTATGCTTATATTAAAAAATAAAAAAGACATACAACAATATATAGCTAAAATTAAAACTAAAGCTAGCGTTGGATTTGTTCCTACTATGGGTGCACTGCATCAAGGGCATATATCATTAGTTAAAAAATCAAAAAACAAATGTGATATAACCATATGTAGTATATATGTAAACCCAACACAGTTTAATGATGTAACAGATTTAGAAAAATATCCAAAGATAATAGAATCAGATATTGAGCAGTTGGCATTGAATGGGTGCGATGTTTTATATATGCCAGAAACAAACGACATATATTCCAATGATATAGACTATTCTTTTGATTTACAAGGCATAGAAAAACGATGGGAGGGACCACTGCGACCGGGACATTTTGAAGGAGTTATAAATATATGTTATAGATTGTTTGAAGTTTGCAAACCCAATGAAGTGTTTTTTGGACAAAAAGATTTTCAACAGTGTGCTGTTATACAATCAATGATTAGGCATTATAAGCTGCCAATAATTTTTAACAGTTGTGAAATTGTGAGAGAATTAGATGGTTTGGCTATGAGTTCAAGAAATATTAGACTTTCAACAGAACAAAGAGGTCAATCTAGTGCCATACCTTTATATATGAAGAAGGCTGTTTTGCTTAAAGAAGATTACACACCTGAAAAACTAAGTGAATGGCTAACCCAAACCCTTAACGCACAACTAGGCTTGCAAGTAGACTATGCTGCAGTTGTAGATACAATAGATTTAAAACCAGCTATAGATTGGAAATGGGAAACAGCTATTTTAGTAGCTTGTAAAGTTGGGAATATAAGATTGTTAGATAATATAATAATACCAGCAAAATGAATATATTAATATTAGGAAGTGGCGGACGAGAGCATGCATTTGCATGGAAATTGAAGCAAAGTAGTTTGTGTAAACAAATATATATAGCACCGGGTAATTCAGGTACTGAAAGCATAGGCATTAATGTTCAAATATCTGTAAATGATTTCAATGCTATAGCTGAATTTAGTATCAATCATAATATTGGAATGATTGTGTGTGGGCCTGAAGACCCTTTAGTAAATGGGTTAAGAGATTATATTAAATCAAATATAAAAACCAAACACATCAATTTTATTGGGCCTGATAAGCATGGAGCTATGTTAGAAGGGAGTAAAGACTTCTCTAAAAAGTTTATGATTAAACATCATATACCTACAGCAAAGTATATAAGTGTAACCAAAGAAAATTTATCAGAAGGTAAAGCATATATACATAAAATGACTATGCCCGTTGTGTTAAAAGCCGATGGATTAGCAGCTGGGAAAGGGGTTTTGATTATAGATACAGTTGAAGATGCTTGTGATGAATTAGATAAAATGATACATGGCATGTTTGGGGCAGCTTCTTCTACTGTATTAATTGAAGAGTTTTTGACAGGTATAGAAGTTTCTGTTTTTGTATTGACTGATGGAGAAAATTATTTAATTTTACCTGAAGCAAAGGATTATAAACGAATAGGAGAAGGCGATACAGGGTTAAATACAGGAGGAATGGGGGCTGTGAGTCCTGTAGGTTTTGCTGATTCTGCATTTATGAATAAAGTTGAACAACAAATTGTAAAACCAACCATAGATGGATTGAAAAAAGAAAATATTAATTATATCGGTTTTGTGTTTATAGGCTTAATGAATGTGGGTGGAGAACCCTATGTAATTGAATATAATTGTAGAATGGGAGACCCTGAAACTGAAGTGGTTTTGCCTCGAATTGAGAATGATTTAGTAGAACTTTTTTTAGCAACTGACAATAGAGAATTATATAAATATCAAATACAAACCAGTAATCAATATTGCACCACTGTATTTTTAGTAAGTGGAGGTTATCCTGGAGATTATATAAAACATAAACAAATTAAAATTAGCCAAGGGCATGAGCTTCTTTTTCATGCTGGTGCTATAAATGAAAATGGCAGTATTTATACCAATGGGGGAAGGGTGATGGCTTGTTCTGCTTTGGGTGATACGTTAGAGGGAGCACTAAACAATTCATATACATTAGTTTCACATATTGAATATGAAGGTAAATATTACAGAAAAGATATAGGCAAAGATTTATAAATTATGATATAAGTTTTCTAAGCGAGCACTGCATAGTTTGCTTTCAAAGTTTTCATATATAAAGTTTTTAGCATTCGAAGAAAAACATAAGTAATTTTCTTCATCCATTTCATAAAATTCAATAATGCTTTTAGCTAATGCTTCAGTATCTTTTTCTTTGGTAAGAATTGCAGTTTTATTTTGTATGGTTATATTCGGAATATCAGCATGAAAATTTGAGATGATAGGAAGGCCACAAGCTTGAGCATCAAGAATAATAACAGGAGCTCCGCCTTCTGTGTCTTTGTCTTTGGTTCTTATACTAGGCTGAATAAGGGCATCAAAATCAATTAAAAAATCGTGAAGTTTTGAAAAAGGAATTTGTTCAATAAAGTGAATGTGATTGGAGAGTTGAAGTTTGCTAGCTAAAGATTGTATTTCATGATGTAGGGGGCCATCTCCAGCTAAAGTTAAAGAAATGTTAGGGTGTATTGTAACTGCTATTTCTAGAGCTTTTAGGGTATATATATGGCCTTTTTTTTCTTTAAAATTTGAAACTTGAATTAATCGCAATTCATTTTTCTTTTTGAACTTTGTTTTGATAGGGATATTGCTTAAATCAACTCCTAAAGGTATTATATAAATTTTCTCTGGACTGCAGCCCAGTTTAATTAAAGTTTCTTTTCCAAATTTGCCTTCAGTAATGATAGCTTTTGATTGGGCAAAGAGCTTTTGATATAAAGGTATATATTGGGTATATAAGTGAGGTAGGTTTTCATAATCATAACCATAAAAAGAAACAATCAATTTTTTGTTTAATTGAGAAGCTAAGTCCATGTATTCACAACCTGTATGAGCAAAGTGTGCATGTATAAAGTCGAAGTTTGGGGAATGTTTTGTAATGTCTCTTTTTAAGCCAATTGAATTTATTTTTCGTACAAACCTTTTTAAAATATTTTCATGGTCAGTAGGAATAAAGTTTATGAGAGGCTTTATATAAGTAGCTTTGGGTAATATAAATTCTTTATTTAAAAAAACAGGTGCTGCAATAGTAATATGGGTTGAAGGTAAGTCTTTTATGAGTCTATAAGCCCAATTACTACTGTTGTCAAGGTATCTATGGAATATTTGTAAAACCTTCATAATCTATGCACGAATATATATAAAAAGATTTATATTTGTATGGTGATTACGCGTTTTTCTATAATATTTATAATACTTGTAAAGGTGTTCTCTATTCATGCACAGCAAATGATTTGGAGTGAGCCTATTGATAATAATTCAAGATTGCTTTATGTAGATATCCTTTTAAATGATTCTGACTATTCTCTTATTAGAAGTAGAGAGCCTGATTTAAGTGAAAAATTGTATATAGAAAAATATAATGACACTTTAAATTTGATTAGTCAAACCAAAATTGTTCCTGCTAAAAAAGAAGGTTTGGTGGTATCCTATTTTGATAACAACCAAGAGTTTTGGGTATTTAGATCTGTATACTCTTTGTTAGACGGGTTCAATATTCTTTATTTAGAGAAATATACACCACTCTCATCAAAACCATTTTACTTTAAAGAAGTATGTAGGTCTGCCTTAAAAAACTATGGAGATAAAGGTGATTTTTTGATAACTAGAAGTGAAGATAAAAAAAATTATTTATGCTATTACACCACAGTTGATGATAATGGGAACGATATAGTTAATTTAATCATGATTGATTATACTACAAAATTGATATACAACAGAACATTTAATCAAATATATCAATCAAACGCAAGTGAATTGATACAAATAGAATGTGACTATCAACAGAATGCCTATTTGTTATATAAAGAACCAGATTTATTGCATGCCAATTCTAATGATTTTGATAGATACAAAGTAGCTGTTTTTCAACCCAATGAAAATAAATTGTATTTAAGTATGATAGATAGTGGTGTTCATGATATTGTAGATTTATATATGACAATTCAACCCCAAAAAAATGTAATGATACTGGGTGGTTTTTTTAATTATAAAAACAAACCTGGAATTGGCGGTTCGGTATATATAAGAACAAGTTTGCCAGAAGCCAAAATAGAAGTAGCGGCTTTTAATTTTTTAACAGATACTTTTAGAATAAAAGCATTGGGAGAAAGACAATTTTATATAAATTCAACTTTAAAAGATTATGTAATCAGACATCAGATAGTAAGGTCAGACGGCAGTGCAGTATTGATGGCAGAACGTGTCTTTACGAATCAACAAAATTATACATATGCGGGCAATGGCTCTATGCAAACATCATATAGAACTGTATATAATTTTAATGAAATAGTTGTTATTACTACCAATGCAGATGGCACCATTCAGTGGGAACAGCCTATAAGAAAAACACAATCTACAGTGAATGATGGAGGTATATATTCAGGTTTTTCTTGGATTGTGTTTTCTGACAGAATTTTGTTTCATTTTAATAAATATGATAAAGGTGATTATATAGTAATGGAGTATGCCTTGTTGAATAATGGAGAGTTGTTTGAAAGAGAATTTTTAAAATCAGACAAAGAAGATTATACATTAATCCCATCAGAAAGCAAACAGGTTTCAGCTAGTGATATGTTGTTTTTGGTAAAAAAAGACAATCAAAAATATATACTCAAAGCTAGTTTTCCCTTTTAATATAATTTATTGTTCTATTTCATTTTTTAATCGCTCTAAAAACAACTTAGTGGCTTTTAATTCATCGATGATTTGTAAAGGATGGTTTTGTAACAATCTTTCAGCATTTATTTTGATTTCAGCGGCTTTTATTGATATTCCAAGCTTTTGTGTATAATGTAATATTTGTTTTATATATGAAATGTTTTCTTTTGAGTAAAATCTAGTTTTTTTTGAATTTCTTTTCACTACCAATCCTGGAAGTTCATTTTCTAAAAATCTTAAATAAGAATAGCTTACTTGTAAATTTTCAGATACTTCTTTAATAGAATAAAATATTTTTTCTTCTAATTGTTTCATTACATAAGTGTGTTGCTAAATTGTTTAATCAATCTGAAAGCTTCTTCGTATTTCAACAACTTTATTTTGTCATACGTGTCGTTTACATCGTGGTAGTATGGGTAGTCTCCTAATAGATAGAAAAAAAATGCAGGAATCTTTTTTAAAGTAAATGGATAATGGTCGCTATTAGCAGCATTTGATCTAGGGTTTATAATTGGTAAATATTCCATAACTTTATTGATATATACTAAAGTATCAAATTGCTTTGCATGTGAAGTTGCGTTTACTACAGTCACCCCTTTTTCTCCAGTAGTAACTAAGTCTAAATTGATTAAAAACTTAATATTGTTTAAGTTGAATGTTGGCTTTTCAACAAAGTAATTGCTGCCGGTTAATCCCAATTCTTCTCCTGCAAAAAATATAAAAATGACTGAACACTTAGGTTTGTTCAATATATAATATTTAGCTAAATCTAAAAGCATTGCCACACCACCGGCATTGTCATTTGCTCCAGGGAAAATAGCCTCTCTTCCCATTTTACCTAAATGGTCGTAATGGGCTGTAAAAACAATAAATGAGTCAGGCTTTTCTGCCCCTTGTATTTTGCCGATTACATTATTTAATGGATATCCATTCACAAATTCAGATTCGATATTGAAAGTAATTTCTTTTAAATAAGTTGAAACAATGCCTCTTTTAATATATATTTCTACATATTTTTCAACTCGTTGAGAAGCAGACCAAGTGAGTTTGTCTTCAATATATACCAAGCCTTTGCTATTCATTCCATTGTTCAAAATCCAAGAGAGTTGTTCTTTATGTATGGTGTTTTTCAATTCAGCTTTATCCACTAAAAACATTTTATTCCTATTGCTTTTTTTGGATAGCTTTTTAAACAATAAAGGATTGTCAACTGTGGCAGAGTCAATTTTGATTATTTTATAGCTACCATGGGCTGCGGGGCATTCAGGAGCTACAATGTATTCAATGCCTGGTCTTAGTTTGGTGTCATCTACAATTACTTCTACATCAAATTCAAATTTGTTTATGGGTACATAAAATTCTTGTAGAAATTGATTGTTTAGAGCCTTAACACCAATATTATTTAGCTCTTTAACTATAAAATCGGCAGCTTTTTTAGAACCATCTTTTACATAGCCTCTTCCTTCCATTTCATCAGATGTTAGTTGGTTGATGATATTTTTAACATAAGCTTTATCTTGGCTAAACGAAGCTTTGCATATGAAAAGACTCAACAATAAACTTATAAATTTCATCAGACAAAAGTAATTCATCAACTCTTAAATTATTAAATCAGATTTTAGGTTTGTTTTTTTAAATATATTTACGTTTGTTAAATCAAACCAAGCATTGGTAGATATAAATCAGGTATTTCTGTAAAATAGTCTAGTTTTTGTGTTTTTTAATAGGCAACTAATGTACTTAATTTGCTGTCAATATAAGTAGCTAGTTGTTTTATACTTTAAATCATAGAAACCATGAAAAAAATACTTTTACTTTCAATATATCTGACTCTTGTATGCTGTTCTATATATGCTCAAAATATTAAATATTATCCAACCCAACCTCAGCTTTTTGGTAGAGATATGACTTTCCCTTTTACAGGTGGATTCCAAACAGCTTTTGCACAACCCTTTGATTTGAATAATGATGGACAGAAAGATTTGGTTTTTTTTGATAGAGTAGGCAATAAATCACTCACTTATTTAGATACAGGAACTACCACACATGCATATATATATGCTCCTGCTTACGAGCCTTATTTTAATTTTATTACCAGTTGGTTTTTAGTTAGAGATTTTAATAGAGATGGTAAAGACGATTTTTTCGTAGGAAATTCAGGCAATGTAGATGTATATAAAAATATTTCTTCTGGTAATAAGCCGTTGTTTAAATTGGTTTATTCCACATTAACAGATACGGAACTGATTAATATAAGTATTCCTGATTTAAAATCTAATATATATGTTGACCAAGGAGGCCTGCCTTCATTTGAGGATATGGATGGTGATGGAGATATAGATGTGATGTCACTTAATATTTTAAGTACATATATAGATTATTATCAGAATATGCAAGTAGAAGCCAAATTGCCCAAAGACAGTATGGCTTTAGTAAGAGTTGATCCTTGTTGGGGAAGTATGGGAATTTCTTTTTTTAATAACAATGCAGATTTAGGGATTTCGTGTGAAAAAAATTATAGACATTCATCAGCTCACTTTGGTAGTACTTTTTGTGTGTTTGATGAAGATGGTGATGGTGATGTAGATATGTTACATGGCGATGTGGGATATAGTAACCTCACGTTATTTAAAAATGGTAAAAAACAATACAATTGGAAATGGGATACTATTATCAGTACTGATACTTTATTCCCTTCTTATAACAAACCAGTTAATACATCTACGTGGCCTGCTGCTGCTTATTTTGATATAGATAAAGATGGAATCAAGGATTTATATTTTTGTAGCAATGAGCCTAAGGCTACACGCAATATAAAGGTAAATGGTTTTTATAAAAATAAAGGCACCAATACCAAACCTAATTTTGAATTTGCAACCCATGATATATTTAAAGACAAGCAGCTTGATATTGGATGTGCAGCAGCTCCAGCATTCTATGATTATGATAGTGATGGAGATCAAGACTTAGTGATTGGCACCGGATGGGATAAATTACAAAGCCATGATACAGACTATGCCTTATATTTATATAAAAATATTGGCACAGATACCCTGCCAAATTATGAGTTAATAGATACCAATTGGTTAAATATAATTCAATACCATATATTTCCAGCCATACCAAGTTTTGGAGACTTGAACGGAGATAAAAAACCAGATTTACTTATTGGAAACAGTTCAGGAAGGCTGGTGTATTTCGAGAACCAATCAGGTATGTTTACATATATAACTGACCAATATGACAGTATTGATGTGGGGCTGTATAGTAGCCCTAGTATAGCTGATATGAATAATGATGGTAAAAATGATTTAGTAGTTGGTCAATTATTCGGGGTTTTATATTATTACGAAAGAAATACCAATACTACATTCCCACTTTACGATTTAAAAACAGACTCTTTGGGTAAAATATACACCAATTATAGTTTTTATGATACAGCCAATCAAATGTGGATTGTTGAAACAGAAGGCATGTCGGCACCTTGTGTTAAAGACATTAATAATGATGGGAAGTTAGATTTGGTGGCAGGCACCAAACATGGAGATATAAAAATATATTACAATATCAGTGACTATATATATACCCAAGCAAAAGCAACAGATAGCTTGTTTTATGATTTAACTACAGATACTTTTGATAACCCATGGTTAGGCATCAGAACCATCCCAGCTGTCCATAACTTAGACGGAGATACTTTAATAGATATTTTAGTGGGTAATTTTAGGGGCGGACTCAATTTCTATGGAACTAGAAAAAATGCACCGGTGATATATAGTGGCATTGCCAATAATAGCAAAGTTAGTGAATATACCAATATAAGTGTTTATCCAAACCCTGCCAATGAGCTATTGAATGTGATTTATACTGGTATAAATGATCAGAAAACATATATCATATATAATTTACTAGGCCAAGAGTTTATGTCAGGAATGATAGCCCAAAATAGGTCAGAAATACATATTCAAGAGTTACCTTCAGGGATATATATATTAAAATTGACTAGCGAAAATGGCCAATCAGCAATGAAGTTTGTGAAACAATAAATGGAAGTGTTTTTAATTGAAATTATTTTTACGATTAATTGATTAAAATTACTTAATTGTATTCAAATCTAGTACCTTTGAAGTCTAATTTTAGGATGAAAAAAGTCATATTCATTTTTGTTTTTTGTGTTTCTCAAATAGTTGCTTTTGCTCAATGTTCTATGTGTAAAGCCAATGCTGAAAGTTCTATGCATCAAGGCAGTTCGGCTGCAGCAGGTTTAAACCAAGGCATATCATATTTAATATTGGTTCCATATATGGCAGCAGCTGCGGTGGGTTTGGCTTTCTTTTATCACTACAAAAAAAACCAACGCAAACATGTGTGATAAACCAGCAGGAAGCAAACTAAATGGGCTACTTAAACAAAAATGTCCTAAATGCAGAAGAGGCAAAGTGTTTACACATCCATTTTACAACTTAGCACATTACAGCGATATGCCAAAGAATTGTGTTGTATGTGGGCATCAATTCGAAATTGAACCAGGTTATTTTTACAGTGCCATGTATATTGGCTATATGATGACATCAGCCATGTGTATTATCATGGGTGCAATTGTTTATTTTCTTCTAAACGACCCAGATACTTGGGTATATATAACGGCAATTATTTCTACTTTGGTTTTGGTTTCACCACTTACACTTAGATACTCTAGAATGGTGGCCATGTATTTTATTACCAATGTGAAATTTGACGAGAAATGGAAATAATGCTTTCCTTTTCATAAATAAATTCGGTACTTTTTTCTAAAGAATGTTGTCTTTAATATGTAAGAAAGTGAATAAGGTAAATTCTCTTATTTAGCAATAAAACCTTTGTGTGGCAAAGATTAATTATATTGGTGCTGTAAATAAATAGACCATAAAATAGCTAAACATTACATGCTGGAAAAAACGGTAACATTGCCCCCCTATTGTTGGAGCAAATTGACCCCCTAAAAAGACTTTTGAATTGAAGCTTTATGAAAAAACATGAAGCCTGAATTGAACGAACCCAAGTTTCATATACACAAAGATGGTTGCGGTCACCGCGGACTTACTGGTGGTTGTATGTATTTTATTAGACTAAGTGGAACAGTTCGGAATTAACAACTAAAACAGTAATTCTAGCTAAGTTTATCATTGAGCCAAAAGATTTAATAGATTTGTCATCACAAGTAGCTAAGTAATCAAATTACATTTTTTATTCACACATCATTTTCTGTAGACTGCATACATTATCTTCGCAGTGTTGATGGAACAGTATGTAGTATCTTCTAGAAAATATCGCCCGGTTACCTTTGATACCGTGGTTAGTCAGCACCATGTGACGGCTACCTTAAAAAATGCAATCAAGAATAATCATTTAGCACAAGCATTTCTTTTTTGTGGACCTAGAGGTGTTGGTAAAACAACCTGTGCTCGTATTCTAGCTAAAACAATCAATTGTTTAAATTTAACTAGTGATTTAGAGCCATGCAATGAGTGTGAAAGTTGTAAAGCTTTTAATCATTCTGCTTCTTTTAATATATATGAATTAGATGCAGCTTCTAATAACTCTGTAGAAGATATTAGAGCTTTAGTAGATCAAGTTAGATATGCTCCACAAGGGGCTAAATATAAAATCTATATCATAGATGAGGTACACATGCTTAGTACCGCAGCTTTCAATGCGTTTCTTAAAACATTAGAAGAGCCGCCATCGTATGCCATTTTTATTTTAGCCACTACCGAAAGACACAAAATATTGCCTACCATTTTAAGTAGGTGCCAAGTGTTTAATTTTAACAGAATTACGGTTGAAGAAATAGTTGGACAACTCAAAAGAATTTGTGAAACTGAAAAGATAGAGGCTGAAGAAGAAGCATTATATACCATTGCCAGAAAAGCTGATGGTGCTATGAGAGATGCCTTAACCATTTTAGACCAAATGGTGAGTTTTGCAGGCAACTCCATCACCTATAAACATGTTGCTGAAAATTTAAATATATTAGATTACGAATATTATTTTAACATGACTGATGCGTTGCTTAATCAACACATGAGCAAGGCTTTAAATTTATTTGATGAAGTATTACTCAAAGGTTTTGATGCACATTTGTTTTTGAATGGACTAAGCGAACATTATCGCAACTTGTTGGTTTGTAAAGATCAAGCTACGTTAAAGTTGATGGAAGTGCCAGAAACAGCTGCCAATAGATATAAAGCACAAAGCAACTTGGCATCCACTGCGTTTTTGTTAAATGCTTTAAACATCACCAATCAAGCTGACTTAAATTATAAAACAAGCAGAAATACCCGCTTGCATGTTGAGGTAGCTTTAATAAAAATGTGTCATATATTGTCTGTGATTCATATAAAGGCTGACGAAGCAGATAAAAAAAAAACTGATGTAGAAACGTCGAATGTGGGAGCTAAAAATCCTGCACCGATTCCTGCCAAACAAGTGGCTGCACAAGTAAGCCCAAAGGTTTCTCTTTCTTTAAACAAAGCTGAATTATTAGCCCAACTTAAAAGTAAAGAAAACCAATCAAAGGAGTCAGAAGTGGTTGAGCAAGTTCACGACAATGAAATTATTTTAACAGATTTAAACGAAGTTTCGTTGGCTGAGATTAAAGCACAATTCAAAGCACATTTAGATAAAAAAGGATTAAAAAATATAGTCAGTAATTTTGATACCATACAGTTTGAAATAGATGGAACACGAAAAATTATAGTGAAATCGCTGGGTGTTATAGCCAAAGTATTAGAAGAAGAAAAATCAGATTTAATACTAATAGCAAGAGGGGTAACTGGTTTTAAACCTACAGTAGATATACAAACGATTAAATTAGAACAACAAGGCACCTATTACTTTACCAACGAAGAAAGATTTAAGAAGTTGGTAGAGGATTATCCGATGTTAAAAGAGTTTGCTAAGTTAGTAGAACTAAGAGCTGATTAATGGTTGTAAAAGCGCGAGTTATAAAGTCTACCGGAAGTTGGTATCAATTAAAATTAGCCAATGGCGAATTGATTTTAGCCCGTATTAAAGGTAAATTAAAACTTCTCGAAAACAAATCAACAAACCCTATAGCTGTGGGGGATTGGGTTGAAGCTGAACTAGAAAGCAGCTCTGAACATTATACCATTAGTAAAGTATTGCCCAGACAAAATTATATCATCAGAAAATCAAATAATTTGTCAAAGCAAACGCAGATTATTGCTTCAAACATGGACTTGGCTTGTATAGTGGTTTCGGCTGTTGCACCAGTGACCTCTACCGGGTTTATCGATCGTTTTTTGGTGACTGCAGAAGCCTATCATTTGCCCGTATTGATTATATATAACAAAGTGGATATATATGGTTTGGATATATATGAAGAGATGTCGAGTGTATATACTAAAATCGGCTATCAAACCATGGCCGTATCAGCCAAAGAATATATAGGGATAGATGCACTTAAAGATTTTTTAAAGAATAAAACTACTTTGTTTACAGGGCATTCAGGAGTTGGTAAGTCGTCTTTGCTAAATATACTGATACCCGGAACTGAAAGAAAAGTTGGAGAGATTTCAGACAGCACCATGATGGGTAAACACACTACTACTTTTGCTGAGATGTTTGATATGCCTGATGGTGGAAGCATTATTGATACACCAGGCATCAGAGATTTAGGAGTGATAGATATTGATAAAAAAGAACTGGCCCATTATTTTCCTGAGATGCGAAAATTGATGAACGAATGCAAGTTTAACAATTGTATACATGTGAACGAGCCACAATGCGCAGTGCTAAAGGCAGTAAATGACGGAGTTTTAGACCCAGGCAGGTATTATAATTACTTGAGTATTCTACGGAATGAGGATGTGATGGGGTGATTGTATTATTTTTCAACTCTCTTTTTTTGCAAACTATTCTTACCTTTGCCACCCTTAATATATGCAACAAGGCAAACTCATTATCTTTTCAGCACCATCAGGGAGTGGCAAAACCACCATTGTGAAGCACTTGCTTGAGACCGACCCAAGGCTGGCTTTTTCAGTATCAGCCTGCACCCGCGAAAAAAGAGCCCACGAAGTAGATGGCAAAGATTATTACTTCCTAACCGAACAAGATTTTAAAAACAAAATTGAAGAAGATTCTTTTGTAGAATGGGAAGAGGTTTATCCCGGTCACTTCTATGGCACTTTGAAAAGTGAAATTGACAGAATTTGGGTTGAAGGTAAACACATCCTTTTTGACATAGATGTGGAAGGGGGCCTAAATATAAAGCATATATATAAAGATAAAGCTTTAGCCATTTTTGTAAAACCTATTTCTATAGAAGTAATCAAACACAGACTCACACACAGGTCTACTGAAACCATAGAAAAACAAAATATGCGTATAGCCAAAGCTGAAAAAGAATTGGCCTATGAACATGAGTTTGATAAAGTATTAATTAATGATGTGTTAGAAGAAGCATTCGCAGAAGCTCATCGCTTGGTTGATGAATATATAAACCCATGCATATAGTTTTATATTTTGGTTCGTTTAACCCCATACACACAGGGCATTTAATTATTGCTTCGGCTGTAGTTGAAAGGGAAGAAGTAGATGCGTTGTGGTTTGTGGTCTCACCTCACAATCCCTTTAAAAACGAACAAGATTTATGGGACGAACAAGTAAGATTAGAATTAGTTAAAAAATCGATAAGCGATGACAGCCGGTTGTCGTGCTGTGAGATTGAATATACTTTACCCAAGCCTTCCTATACTATTGACACTTTAGAGGCCTTAAAAAAACGTTTTCCAACGTATACATTTTCAATTTTAATAGGAAGTGATAATATAGAGAAGTTGCATCAATGGAAAGATTTTGACCAACTCATTTCTAACCATCATATATATGTGTATCCTCGTTTGAATTTTTCTGCTGAATCTCTCAAACATCCCCATATCATTGCAGTAGAAGCACCCATTGTTGAACTCTCAGCCACTTATATTCGCCAATTGATACAAGAAAAAAAATCAGTAAAGTATATAGTGCCACCTGTTGTTGAAGAATATATACAAACTCATTTATATATATAACCCATGCAAATTCCTGAACATGTATTATTGTTTGATGGGGTGTGTAATTTGTGCAATGGGGCAGTTCAGTTTATCATCAAACACGATAAAAAAACTGTCATAAAATTTGCATCGTTGCAATCGACAGCAGGGCAAGAACTCTTGAATAAATACCATATCAACAGTGAAACTTATGATACCATGATATATATTCAAAACCAAGTGGTATATACGGAGTCGAATGCAGCTTTGAGAATAGCCAGTAAGCTTGGATGTTTTTGGAAAACAGCTGTATTGTTATATATTTTTCCTGAGTTTATCCGAAATGCATTTTACAGAATGGTTTCAAGAAATAGGTATAGAATATTTGGAAAAAGAGAAACCTGTATGATTCCATCACCTGAAATTGTAAGCAGATTTTTAGACGTGTAAAAATATATATGGTAATCTGAGTTTTCTTGTATTTTTTTGCACCATGAAATTATCAAAAATACTTTTAGCATTAACCATCACTATTGGTTTAGCATCATGCAATAATACTGAAACCAAAACCAGTTCTATAGAGCTTGATAAAAAAATATATACCCAAGCCATCAATTTAGGCGATTTTACTACGGCAGCTCAAGCTATTCATTCTATTTTGGCTAAAGACTCAACGCAAAAAGGTTATTTAGACACGCTTGTGAATGTGTATTACTCAGCACATATGTATATGCAAACGTTGAAAGCATGTGAAAAATGGAACAGTATGTACCCTGCAACCGAAAACATTTTAAGGATTAAAGGTTCAAGTTTCGAAATTATTGGTGCAGTAGATAGTGCATACGAGGCATATGACAAACTGTATTTAATGGCTCCTAAAACTAAACATTTATTTAAAGTTGCTTTGTATGAATTGTTGATGGGTAAAGAAAAAGGTTTTGAAAAATTAAGTAAAGTGAGAGAAGCTAAAGATTTAGCAACTGACAGTGTAGAGATATTTTGGCAAGAACAAAACTATATGCAGTTTGTAAAACTAAATGCGGCTTTGGCATGGTTGGATGTAGCCATGTTAACTAAAAGTGGCAATATTGCCGGAGCTAAAAAAGGTTTAGAAGAAGCAGTTAGATTAGACCCTAACTTTGAAATGGCTAGGTATTATGTTGACAATTTGAACAAGCAAGCTCAAGGCCAACCAAGAAGATAAGCTATTCTATTTTTCATTCACAATAGTGATTGAAAGTCCATATTTTTGCGGTGCATGAAAAAAGCATCGTTTTTACTCCTATATTGTTTAATTCTAAATACGCTAACAGCTCAGAAACCTAAGTTAGTTGTGGGTATTGTGATTGACCAAATGCGATACGACTATCTTGAAAAATTTAAATCGGGTTTTGGAAAAGGTGGGTTTAATAGATTGCTTTCTCAAGGCAGAAATTATTCTCAATGCCATATCAACTACTTTCCTACCTATACTGCACCTGGTCATGCGAGTATATATACAGGCACCACACCTGCTGTTCATGGTATTGTAGCCAATGAATGGTTCGAACGCAAAACCAACGATACTATGTATTGCGTTTCTGATAACAGTGTGCAAACTATTGGAAGTACTACATCTGCGGGTATGATGAGCCCTAAGAATTTATACAGCACCACCATGACAGACCAACTAAAGCTGTCAACCAATTTTAAAGGGAAAGTAGTTTCTATTTGTATTAAAGACAGGGGAAGTATTTTGCCTGGTGGTCACCATCCTGACGAGTGCTATTGGTTTGACAATAAAGTAGGCAAGTGGATTACCAGTACATATTATGCACAAGAGTTGCCTTCATGGGTTCAAAATTTCAACAACAAAAACTTACCTGAAGTTTTAATCAATCAAACTTGGAATACTTTTTTTCCTATATCAAAATATACCCAGTCCACAGCTGATGATGTGCCTTATGAGTCGCCGCTAACAAAGAAAGAATTAAAACCTGTATTCCCGCATCGCTTGTCTGAAATTAGAGAGAATAATGAATATGGCTTGTTGTTAAAAACACCATTCGGAAATACCTTAACCCGTTTGATGGTGCAAGATGCTTTAAAAAATATAGACCTAGGAAAAGATACCATTACCGATTTTTTGGCAGTGAGTTTTTCTTCTACCGATTATGTTGGGCATCATTTTGGGATAAATGCCATAGAGCTTGAAGATACTTATTACAGACTCGATAGGGAGTTAGATAGTCTGTTTCAGTCATTAGATAAATCAGTTGGGAAAGATAATTATATAGTGTTTTTAACGGCTGACCATGGTTGTGCTCACAATCCTCAATACTTAATCGATAACCATATGAACGCTGGTTTCTTCAAAGAACATCAGATGTTGGATAGTTTGAATCAAGTTTTGGATAAAACTTACAAGCAAGAGAAGTTGATTAAGTATGTCGAGAATCAGCAAATATATTTAGATGATGCATTGATTGCTAGTGCCAATTTGAATAAAGAATCTATTATACAAACCATTTCGGAGGCTATCAAATATTTCGAAGGAATAGAAGGGATAGTCACAGCCAATCAAATTATCAATAATCAAATTTTGGGAGCTTTGTTTGATACACATTATCAAAAGGGATTTAGAAAAGAAAGATGTGGTGATATATATTATAAATTATTGCCCGGATGGATGATTATGCCAAGACCTACAGGCACCACTCATGGTTCGCCGTATGATTATGATACGCATATCCCATTTTTGTTGATGGGGCCACAAGTAAAAGCAGGTGTTGATGGACAGTCTGTAAATATTACCGACATAGCACCAACTATATGCAATTTGCTCGGAATACAGTTGCCTGATGGATGCACTGGAAAGAATGTTTACGATAAAAAATAATAGATTGATATATAAAAATGGAAGAAAAAATAATTGAATTGATAAGTGCGGGATTAAAAGACCTATATCAAATAACTGATGTTGCTATAAAAATTGAAGATACCAAAAAAGAGTTTGAAGGTGATTATACATTTGTTGTATTTCCATATACAAGGATAACAAAATTAGGACCTGAACAAACTGCTGATGCATTAGGTAAATATATACTTGAACATAGCAAAGATATTTCATCATATAATGTAGTAAAAGGTTTTTTAAACTTAGTGATTGCAGACCATATATGGAATGCCTTTTTACATGAGCAGTTTAGCAATGTTTCTTATGGTAAAACCCAATTTGGGAAAGGCAAAAAAGTAATGGTTGAATATTCTTCACCTAACACCAACAAACCATTGCATTTAGGACATGTTAGAAATAACTTGTTGGGTTGGAGTATATCTGAAATAATGAAGTTTAATGGATACGACGTTGTTAAAGTAAACCTAATTAATGATAGAGGTATACATATATGCAAAAGTATGTTGGCATGGATAAAAACAGGCAATGGCGAAACACCAGATTCTTCAGGACTCAAAGGGGATAAATTGGTAGGAAAATATTATGTTGCTTTTAATGAATTGATGAAAGCCGAAGTAGCTCAATTAGTGGCTAGTGGCATCAGTCAAGAAGAGGCCGAGAAACAAGCTCCTATATTAAAAGAAGCCCAAGAGATGTTGTTAAAATGGGAAGCTGGCGACGAAGAAACCATGCATATATGGGAAATGATGAACGAATGGGTATATGCTGGTTTTGAATTGACATATAAAAGATTAGGCTGTGATTTTGATAGATATTATTACGAATCAAACACCTATTTATTAGGCAAAAAAGCTGTAGATGTTGGCCTGTCAAAAAACATATTTTATAAGAAAGATGATGGCAGTGTTTGGATAGATTTAACGGCTGATGGCTTAGACCAAAAATTGCTACTCAGAGCTGACGGCACTTCTGTATATATGACACAAGATATTGGAACTGCAATGATGAAATACGATGATGAACATTGTGAGAAATCAGTATATGTGGTGGGTAACGAGCAAGAGTATCACTTCAAAGTTTTAAAACTAATATTAGAAAAACTAGAAGTAGGCAATGCCTCCGGCTTGTATCATTTAAGTTATGGTATGGTAGAATTGCCAACCGGAAAACTAAAAAGTAGGGAAGGCAAAACGGTTGATGCTGATGAGTTGATTGAAGAAATGTATGAGTCGGCCAAGTTTAAAACCAATGAACTTGGTAAAACAGAAGGATTAGAAGAAGCCGAACTTCATCACTTATATGAGACCATTGGACTAAGTGCTTTAAAGTATTTTATATTAAAAATTGACCCTACCCGTAAAATGGTATTTAACCCTGAAGAAAGTATTGAGCTTCAAGGAAACACGGGGCCTTTTATTCAATATACCTATGCAAGAATCAAATCTGTATTGAGGGGTTATAACCAACAAATAAACTATTCTGTTTCTGAGTTGTTTTTATTAAAACCAGAAAAAGATTTGTTAGTGCTTTTATATAAGTTTGAGCAAGCAGTAAAAGAAGCATCATTAGTGATGAGTCCGGCGGTGATTGCCAATTATATATATGAAGTAGCTCAATCATATAATCATTTTTATCATGAGTGTTCTATATTGCGTGAAGAGAATGAACAGGTTAAACAAAGAAGATTGGCCATGTCTCAGTTGGCAGCCAATACCATCAAAAATGCTTTGCATCTGTTAGGTATAGGAACAGTAGAAAGAATGTAAACGTTTATTTAAATATATATATATATGTTAGACACCATCGAATCAGCAATTGAAGATATAAAACTAGGAAAATGCATCATAGTTGTAGATGATGAAGATAGAGAGAATGAAGGTGATTTTTTATGTGCGGCAAGACATGCTACACCTGAGATGATCAACTTTATGAGCAAAGAGGGCAGAGGACTTATATGTGCTCCTTTGGTCGAGAAAAGATGCGAAGAGTTAAATTTAAATTTGATGGTGGGAAATAACACCACTTCACACGGGACACCCTTTACAGTTTCTGTTGATTTGCTTGGCAAAGGATGCACTACAGGTATTTCGGCAAGCGATAGATCTAAAACTGTATTGGCATTGATAGACCCACACACCAAGCCTGAAGAGTTAGGCAGACCAGGACATATATTCCCATTAAAAGCCCAAACAGAAGGGGTGCTTCGAAGAGCTGGTCATACCGAGGCTGCTATTGATTTTTCGCGATTGGCAGGGTTTGAGTCGGCAGGGGTTATATGTGAAATAATGAAAGAAGATGGCGAAATGGCTAGGTTGCCCGAGTTGATTGAAGTAGCAAAAAAACACCAATTGAAATTAGTATCCATCAAAGATTTAATAGCCTATAGATTAAGAGTTGAATCGTTGGTGAGAAGAGAAATATCAGTGAGAATGCCTACCCGTCATGGCGATTTTGATTTGATAGCTTATAAGCAAAATGAAACCGGCCAAGAACATATGGCTTTGGTCAAAGGCACTTGGGGCGAGGAGGAACCAGTATTGGTGAGGGTGCATTCAAGTTGTGTGACTGGCGATATATTTCACTCTATGCGTTGCGACTGTGGCGAGCAATTGTCTAACGCCATGGAAATGGTTGAGAAAGCAGGCAAAGGGGTTATATTATATATCAATCAAGAAGGTCGTGGCATAGGTTTATTAAACAAGCTTAAAGCATATAAATTGCAAGAACAAGGCGTTGATACCGTAGATGCCAATCTACAATTGGGTTTCAAAATGGACGAAAGAGACTACGGCGTTGGGGCTCAAATTTTAAGAGATTTAGGGATAAAGAAAATGAAACTTATTACCAATAATCCAACTAAACGTGCAGCTATTTCAGGCTATGGTTTAGAGGTGGTAGATAATGTGCCTTTGCAAATTGTTTCAAATGAGCACAACGAGTTTTACTTGCAAACCAAGCGAGATAAGATGGGTCACGAATTAAACGAATTATAATCTGATATGTCTTCAAAAAAACTATTAATAGTAAGTGACTCACCTATGTGGCAAAAGCCAGAAGGGGTGGTGGTGTTTGAACCTACTTTACGCGAAGTAGAATTGCTTACGCAGGTTTTTGATGAAATTACTTGGATAGGGTTTGCTAACCCATCTATGAAAGATGCCAACAGCAGAACAGATAGAACAGGAAAAATTAAATTTCATTTACTCTCCTTACAAGGGGGCAGCGGCTTGGTGAATAAAGCCAAACAAATACTTTATTTGTTTCAATATTTTTGGGTGATATATAAGTATTTGAGAAAAGCAGATTATGTCCACACCAGAGCTCCATCTATTCCTGCCTTAATGGTTATATATATATCATTATACGATAAGAGTAGAAAATACTGGCACAAGTATGCGGGCAATTGGATGCAAGAAAACGCACCTAAAAGTTATGCTTTGCAAAAAAGGTTGATGTTGAAAGCAGTGAATTCTAAAGTAACTGTAAATGGGTTTTGGGACAACCAGCCGCCACATATATTGGCATTCGAAAATCCATGTTTTACTGCAGACGAGTTGAAGCATGCCTTTGAAATTGCCTCTAAAAAAACATATACTGAAAAGTTGAAATTGCTTTTTGTGGGAAGGATAGAAACAGAAAAAGGAATAGGCAGGGTGATAGATGCTATAAATATGATGAACGAAGAGGAGTTGTCGCATATACACTCTATAAAATTTGTAGGGAAAGGGAAAGATTGGGATATGATGCAAGAGAAAGCTAAAACTTTAAATATCCCATATATATTCACCGGAGCTTTAAGCAGAGAATTGCTTGAAATAGAGTATGCTGAAAGCCATATATTTTTGTTGCCATCTAATGCTTCTGAAGGTTTTCCAAAAGTGATTGCAGAGTCTGCTGCATTTGGGTGTTTACAATGCGTGTCATCTGTTTCATCGGTTACTTTTTATGTGCATCACATGCAAAATGGTGTGGTATTTAAAGATATATATCCAGCATCAATAAAAGAATCTTTGATATCTATTTTTAAAGATAGAAATACCTTAGAGAAAATAGCCAAAGAAGGTGTAAAGATGGCTGATGTATATACGTATGAAAGGTATAACGAACGGATAGTGAATGAGGTGTTTGAATTAAACAAATAAAAAAAATGAATGCATTAATAGCAGGAGCCACGGGCCTTTGTGGTAGTGAGTTGTTAGAAATATTGAGCAAAACAGTTACGTTTTCTCGGGTATATATATTGGTCAGAAAAAAACTACCGAACCTGCCTGCTAAAGTAATTCAACTCGAAACTGATTATAGCAACCTAGATGCATTGCTGAAGCCAATAGAAATAGATTATATATATTGTTGCCTAGGTACTACCATTAAAAAAGCAGGTAGTCAAGAAGCATTTAATTTAGTGGATAATATATATGTTCAACAATTGGCTGATATAGCTGAGCAAAAAAAAGTTACTTATTTTGGTGTCATTTCTGCCATGGGGGCCAGTTCAAAATCAAGTATATTTTATTCTAAAGTGAAAGGATTGATGGAAGAAGCGGTAATAGCTAAACACATCAAACACATCAGTATATATAGACCTTCATTACTGCTTGGCAACAGAAAAGAAAAAAGACTAGGCGAAAAAATTAGTATCATCCTTATGTATATACTTTCACCAATCATGGCTTTGTTTTTTAGGTCTTACCAAGCTATTCAAGCCAAAACAGTGGCTCAGGCTATTTACAAAGAAAGCATCAAGGCTACGCCTCAAAAATATACATATACCAATAAACAACTATTTGATTTAGCTAAATTATGATGAATACACTCGAGCAAAAAAAAGAAGCTTTCGCAAGGTTGTTGACTATTTTAGATGAGCTCAGAACCCAATGTCCCTGGGATATAAAACAAAACATGCAATCGCTTAGGCATCTTACTATTGAAGAAGTTTATGAATTGGCCGATGGTATCATTAAAGAAGACTTACAAGAAATAAAAAAAGAATTGGGAGATGTTTTGTTGCATATACTTTTTTATGCCAGAATAGGAAGTGAAACCAATGATTTTGATATTGCTGATGTTATACATGCTCAATGTGAAAAACTGATTAGCAGGCATCCACATATATATGGTGATGTGAAAGTGGAAAATGAAGAAGAAGTGAGAAAAAACTGGGAACAACTAAAACTAAAAGAGGGTAACAAAAGTGTGTTATCTGGCGTGCCCAACTCTATGCCTTCTATGATAAAAGCCATGCGTATGCAAGAGAAAGCTGCACAAGTAGGGTTTGACTGGCCAAGTGGTAAAGAAGTGTTTGCTAAAATTGAAGAAGAAATAGAAGAGTTTAAAATAGAAGTTGAGCAAGGCGACCACGAACAGATGGAAAAAGAAATGGGAGATGTTTTGTTCAGTCTTATTAATTATTGCAGACATTTGGGAATAAACCCTGAAAGTGCTCTTGAAAAAACGAATGTGAAATTCAGAAAAAGGTTTATGTATATAGAAGAACAAGCCCAAGCTCAAGGTAAAATAATTACCGATTTGAATTTAGAGCAAATGGATGAGCTTTGGAATGAAGCAAAGTTGATTTAGTGAATGTAATATAAATTTATATATCTAAGTTTTGATATATGTCTTTAAATTATATTGTATTTTTAGCATTTAAAAAACTGACTAAAATCATCAAGTATTTTCTAAATCATATTTCGAATATAAAATTTCTGAACTAAACTTGCAGTAATATGAAAAGTACAGAATTTTTAAACAATAATAAAGACAGATTTTTAGGCGAGTTATTTGAATTGTTGCGTATACCTAGCATCAGTGCTGATTCAGCTTATAAACATGACGTAGCACAAGCAGCAGATTTTGTAGCTGAAAAACTTCGTGCAGCGGGTGCTGATAAAGTAGAAGTGTGCAAAACAGATGGACACCCTATTGTATATGGCGAAAAACTAATTGATTCAAACTTGCCCACTATTTTAGTTTATGGCCACTATGATGTGCAGCCTGCCGTGCCTTTAGAGCTATGGACAACACCTCCATTTGAGCCCACCATTCGTAATGAACGTATATATGCCCGTGGAGCTTGTGATGATAAAGGACAAATGTATATGCATGTTAAAGCTTTTGAAGCCATGATGCAAACAGGTACTTTAGCTTGTAATGTGAAGTTTATGATAGAAGGGGAGGAAGAAGCTGGTAGCGGAAATCTTGGGCCATTTTGTATTGCCAATAAAGAACGTTTAAAAGCAGATGTAGTCTTAATTTCAGATACATCTATGATTGCAAACGATACGCCATCTATAGATGTTGGGTTAAGAGGGTTGAGCTATGTAGAAGTTGAGGTTACAGGCCCAAACAAAGATTTACATAGCGGTGTATATGGAGGGGCAGTTGCAAATCCAATCAATGTATTGGCTAAAATGATTGCAGATATGCACGATGAAAATGGTCATATAACCATTCCTGGATTTTATGATGACATCATCGAACAAACAGATGAAGAAAAAGCGGCTTTAAATTCTGCTCCGTTTGATTTAAACGAATATAAAAAAGATTTAGGAATAGATGAAGTATGGGGCGAGAAAGGATATTCAACACTTGAAAGAACGGGCACACGTCCAACATTAGATTGTAACGGTATATGGGGTGGATATATAGGCGAAGGAAGTAAAACCGTATTGCCTTCAAAAGCATTTGCCAAAATTTCTATGCGTTTGGTTCCAAATCAAAATAGCGATAAAATCACTGCTTTATTTAAAAGCTATTTTGAAAGTGTGGCTCCTAAATCTGTAAAAGTAGAAGTAAGACCTCACCATGGTGGCGAGCCAGTATTAACGCCTACCACATCTATTGAATATAAAGCGGCTGAAAAAGCTATGGAAGCTACATTTGGTAAGAAACCAATCCCAACCAGAGGTGGCGGTTCTATTCCTATCGTTGCATTATTCGAAAAAGAATTGGGACTTAAATCTGTATTGATGGGTTTTGGTCTTGATATAGATGCATTGCACAGTCCTAATGAAAGCTATGGGTTGTTTAATTATTATAAAGGTATAGAAACTATTCCTTATTTCTTTAAGTACTATGCTGAAATGAAATAGGCTAATATTTATATGCCCAAAATACTTATAATCAGACTCTCAAGTATGGGAGATATTATTTTGACTACGCCTGTATTAAGATGTATAAAAGAACAAATACCCCATGCACAGATACATTTTCTTGTTAAGCATAAATTTAAAGATGCAATAAATACCAACATTCATATTTCTAAAATATATACATTTAATGGCGACTTACGTAAAGTAACTAATGTGTTAAGAAAAGAAAAGTATGATATGGTTATTGATCTTCATAACAACATAAGATCTTCATATATTAAAATGAAGTTGGATACTAAGTCATATACTTATAATAAATCGAATATATATAAATGGTTATATACTACATTTAGAATAAATAAAATGCCAACTACGCATATAGTTGATAGGTATATGGAGGCAGTAAAACCCTTAGGAGTATTAAATGACCACAAAGGGTTAGATTACCATATCAGAGATAAAGACAAAATAGATATTCAAACATTACCTCCTGAATTTCATCAAGGTTATATATCTTTTGCCATAGGAGGAACATTTGCCACCAAAAGATTACCCAACCATAAGATAATAAGTATAATAAACAAACTGAATAAACCTGTTGTGTTATTAGGTGGCGAGGATGACCATGCGCATGCATATGAAATAGAATCAAAGTCAAAAAATAAAGTATATAATGCTTGTGGTAAATACAAACTGGGGCAATCAGCATCCATCATTCAGCAATCACTATATGTTATTTCTCATGATACAGGGTTGATGCATATAGCAGCTGCTTTAAACAAACCCATGGTTTCGGTATGGGGCAATACAGTGCCAGAGTTTGGTATGACACCATTTTATGGAGAATCAACAGTGGCACATGAAATTTTTGAAGTCAAAGGATTAAGTTGTAGGCCATGTAGTAAAATTGGCTTCAATTCTTGTCCTAAAAAACATTTTAAGTGTATGGAAAATATTGAAACATCTAAAATAGCAAATCTAATCAATCAAGAATGTTAAAGATATATAATTTATGTTTCTTAGTTTTTATAAGCATGTTATGTAAAGCACAAACTTCTTATGATAAATATAGTATTGAGCATATACATTTAAAATTAGAAATGTATCCACCTAATTCAAATTATATTGAAGGTTCAGCTACACTGGATATAAAAATTAAGAATAATCCGATACAATATATATCACTTGATTTGTTAAAACTATATATTGATAGTATCATAGTTGAGAATAATGGTTCAACTATAAATGTTTCATATACATATAACGACACGCTTATACTTGCTCAATTAGATAGGTTTTATAGCCCAAACGAAACCGTAAAACTAACAGTATATTATAAAGGTAGGCCAGTGACTGATGCATCTGGTTGGGGAGGATTTTATAATTCGCCACCGTATATATATAATTTAGGTGTAGGATTTGACGCAAACCCTCACAGCTATGGAAGGGTTTGGTTTCCATGTTTAGATGATTTTAAAACTAAGTCTACATATTCATTTGAAATTACTGTAGATTCAGGTTATGTAGCAGTTCCCAATGGGTTAAGAAAAAGTATAACATATAAAGATAAAAAAGCAAATTTTTTATATGAATTAAACCAACCTATTCCTTCTTATTTAGCTTGTATAGCAATTGCTCCCTATACTTTTTATACTTCGTCATATAATGGCATCCCAATAGAAATAGCAACTATGCCAAGTGATACTTCTAAAACTCGATTGTTATTCTTAAATTTACAAGAATGTATGAAAGGTTTTGAAGAATCATATGGTGCTTATCCATTCGAAAAAATAGGATATAGTTTAGTTCCTTTTACCGGAGGAGCAATGGAACATGCCACCAATATTGCTTTACCAAAGTCAAGCTTAAGTGGAACTAAAAGTGATGAAACACTTTGGGCACATGAACTTTCACATCATTGGTGGGGCGATAATATTACTTGTAGTACACCAGAAGATATGTGGCTAAATGAAGGCTGGGCTTCATTTTCTGAAGCGTTGTATACTGAGAAAATATATGGTAAAGATGCCTATAAAAAATATGTCTCAGATAATCATTTATATGTGTTGCAATTTGCACATAAAAGAGACAGCGGATATAGAGCTCTTACCAATATGCCACATCAGTTTGTGTATGGTAGAACTATTTATAATAAAGGGGCTGATATGGTGCATAGTATGCGAGGTGTATTTGGAGATTCAGATTTTTTTGCCATCACCAAAAAGTTTCAAAACGACTATAAATTCAAATCAGTTTCAACAACAGATTTACAAAATACTTCAAAACAAATTGTAAAAGATACTAATGTAGTTAATGACTTCTTCGAACATTGGATCAATAATCCAGGTTTTACACATTTTGAAATAGTATCAAGAATAACCGAACAAAAAAACGGATATTTTGAAACAAAATTAGTGGTGAAACAAAGAACACAAGGAACTGTATATCAATATCAATATGTGCCTGTAGAAATTAGTTTCTTTAAAAATATCCTCGAATATAAATCTCAAACCTATATAATGAATGGATATGAAACAGCAATTACTTTTCAATCTGATTTCAACCCTGTTTTAATAGCTATCGATTTTAATGAAAAAATTTCAGACGCCATTACTGATGATTATACCTTGGTTACAAATAAGACTGAGTTGGTTAACATGACCCATGGTAAAATGAACCTATATGTAAATAACAACGATGATTCATCTTTCATTAGAGTGGAGCATCACTGGGTAGGGCCAGAAGGACTGGTGACAGAAAAAGGTTTGTATTATCACCCATATAGATATTGGACAGTTGATGGTATTTGGAAACCAACTTTCAATGCAGATGCCAGGATATTTTATAATGGCTCTTTAAGTATTATTGATGGATGTTTGGATGATAAATTAATATCTATCACAGAAGATAGTTTGGTCCTTTTATATAGAGAAAACAGCCAAAAAGAATGGAGCATATATAAAGATTATATCAAAACGATGCAAAATGTGAATGATAAAAAAGGCAATATAATGATTAAGAATTTGCAGAAAGGTCAATATTGTTTAGGGATGTATGATCAGAAACTATCTGTTGCTCCTAAATTAGATGTAAAAAGGAATCATTTTGCTTTATATCCTAACCCCAGTAAAGGTTATATCAATATTGAGTTTGATTCTTTACAAGTAAGAAAAAAAGTTAGAATATATACCATTGATGGTAAAGAAATATATAGCAATGAAGTGCCTGAAAATATATATAACCTAAACATCAATATAAAACATAAAGGAATTTGTTTAATAGAAATTATTGAAAATAATATAGTTCAAACTCAAAAAATAATTATAGAATAAATGTATAAAAAAATATTCATATTAAGTTTAATTTCAATATTAATTGCATCCTGCTGTTGTGGTCCTTCTCGTGTTAGCTTTCAAGCATTAGAGTCAGCTGAAATTTCTTTACCTCAAAACGTACAAAAAATTTTAGTCATAAATAGATATAGACCTACCAAGCAAAACAATTGGGGAAATATAATTGAAGGAATGTTAACGGGTGAAAAACCGATGCAAGATAGAAGAGGAGCAGAAGCGGCACTTAGTGGAATGGAGGCTCAATTGCTTCAAAGTCCGAGATTTTCTATCGTACATGCCAATGAAGAATTATTTGGAACTGGTACAGCATGGTTTCCTGAGCCTTTATCGTCTGATGTAATTCTAGACTTATGCAAACGATATAATACTGATGCTGTTGTTTGTTTAGAAGCTTTTGATAGTGACAAACAGTTTCAGTTAACACCACAATACCATCCAGCAGTTGAAAGCTCTAAAACAGCAGCATATACATCATATATAGCCAAAAGAAGTGCACAGATAACCGTTTGTTGGAGACTGTATGAAGGAAAGACAGCCAATTTGTTAGATGAACATAGAATGAGTAATCAAGACACGTGGACTAGAGAAGATCGCGTTCAACAAAATGCAATTAACGGTCTTCCAAATGAAGTTACTGTCATGGAAAATTTAGGAAGAGTTAGCGGTGCTAAATATGCCAATAGAATTGCTCCGAACTGGGTTACTATTTCAAGAAAAATATATACTAAAGGTGATGAAAGTTTTAAAACCGGAAAAAGGTATATGGAAACTAAAAAGTATGATGATGCCATTGCCATATATAAAACGGCACTTCAGAATCCTAAATCTAAAATTCAAGGAAAAGCAGCATATAATATTGCTGTTGCATTTGAATGCAAATCTGATTTGAAGGAAGCTAAGTCATGGGCAAGTAAAGCCTATAACGACTATGGTTTTAAAGATGGCTTAAGCTATACACACACCATTGATGCAAGAATTGAAGACCAAGAACGGGTTGAAAAACAGATGAAGTCAAAAGAGAAATAGTTATATATATAAACTCACTTTTAATGTGTTTAATAATATTTTAGCACTATTGTTTCTTCAAAATCTTTTGTATATATTTTCCAATGATATCAAATTCAATATTTACAACTGAACCAACAGTTAATTTTTTAAAATTGGTATGAGAGAAAGTATGTGGTATAATCACAACAGAAAACTTATTGGGTAAGCTATCAACCACTGTTAAACTAGTTCCATTAATAGTAATGGAGCCTTTTTCTACAGTAATATGAGATTCATTGTTATACTCAAAAACAAATTTCCAACTTCCATTTTGGTCTAATATTTCGATACAGGTAGCAACTGTGTCAACATGACCTTGCACTATATGTCCATCAAACCTTCCATGAGCAGGCATGCATCTTTCAATATTTAACTCTGAACCTTCTTTGAGGTATTTTAAATTGGTTTTATTTAAAGTTTCTTCAACAGCAGTTACTTTATATAAAATTCCATCAAAACCAGCAACTGTTAAACAAACTCCATCATGAGCAATACTTTGTCCTAACTCTAAATTGTTGTTCAATAATGACAATATATATATATCAATATTTGTCCCTGACTTTTCTATCTTTTCTACTTTACCAATCGTTTCTATAATGCCTGTAAACATGCACGCAAATAAAGAACAATTATTTTATAATTTATACTAAATTACAATTATTTTTAAACAGATGAATGATAGTAAAATACGTTGTCCTTGGTGTCTTTCTAGCGAATTAATGATTGAGTATCAAGATACAGAATGGGGAGTACCGGTACATAACGACCAAAAATAGTTTGAATTTATGGTATTGGATTCTTTTCAAGCAGGGCTGAGTTGGAAAACAATTTTACATAAACGTAAAGGTTTTGAAAAAGCATTTAGACATTATGATTTTATACAAGTATCAAAATTTTCTGAAGAAGAAATTCAGGCTCTATATAGTTTTGATGGAATTATTAAAAATAAATTAAAAATAAACGCCACTGTAACAAATGCTCAAGCTTTTATTAAAATTATAGAGAATTTTGGGAGTTTTGATGAGTATATATGGAAATTTACACAGAACAAACCTATACAATCAGCTTTTGAATCTCAAAGCCAAATACCTGCTCAAAATGAAATAGCTTTAAGTATGAGTAAAGACTTGAAAAAGTTGGGGTTTAAATTTGTAGGGCATACTATTTTTTATGCATTTATGCAAGCATCGGGTATGGTAAATGATCATATAACATCTTGTTTTAGATACAATGAAATAAAGAATTTGAAATAGGGAAGCAACTATTTAAAACATATATTTGTCATACAAACATGAAAAAACTATATATACTTATATTAATTGTATTAATTGCTTCAAAGTCAAAGGCTCAAACTGTTTTAGCTGGATGGAAACTAACATCAGATTCAGTTCAATGTTTAAGTAACAATAGTTTTTTTGGTGATGATACTAGTGTGGTATCAAGTGGCATTTATAATAAAACCTGGTTTTATGGCGATGGAGATAGTTGTCATTGTCTTCATGCAAGTCACTCTTATACAAAGCCAGGGATTTATGAAATTAAATTATTGATTGAAAATAATGGAATATATGATTCAATGATACATCAGGTTACTGTATTACCAAGTGCCAAACCTTATTATAAAGTGAATTCTTTTGTAGTTTGTAGAGGTGATTATTTTGAGTTTACGGATACCATTACCAATAATTATGGTGCTAAAAGAATATGGAAATTTGGCGATGGTTCAACTGATACTAATAAAGTGGTAAAACATATATATAATAAATCTAGTTTATATTATCCTATTTTACTTTATAGCTTTACCAACGGTTGCATAGATTCAAATGATTCTTATACTTTAGAAGTTACGCCTAATATTATTGCACATATAAAAGCCAATAATTTAAAAGTTTGCGAAAAAAGCAATGTGGTAGATTTTGAGATTATGAATGATGCTGATACAGGAATTACAGGAAAAAACCTATGGGAATCTATACAATCAAGTGCTAACGATACAGGTAATGTATATCAGTTTAATCCCAATGTTTCCGGAAAATATAAGATATATTTAAAAGTTGAATCATCTAATGGATGTGTATCATCAGACTCGGTAATATTGGTTGTTGATAAACAACCTACTATTCACTGGACATGGGCCCCATCTGTCATTTGTAAAGGAGATACAATAGCTTTAAGTACTTTGGGTAGTTTGCCTGCCGGTTCGTATGATTCAATTTATTATTCTTATTTGCTAAATCAATTGCTTTTAAAAAATGATACTTCAGCTTTGTTATTAAATGTATATGACTCAGGCTGGTATCAAGTGATAAGCCACAATGGTGCTTGTACAGACAGTGCAATATCACATTATATATCATTAGCCATACCTATTAAATCATCAATTATTAAAGTTGGTGATACTTTGTATGCCAATAAAGGTTCAAATTATAATTGGTTTAAAAATGGTGTTTTTATATCAGGCTCTAATAACCAATACTATATACCCGTTGTCTCAGGAATTTACACAGTGCTTGTAAGCGACACCAATCAATGTGGATTGATGTCAGATTCTTTTTTAGTTTATTTGGGAATGGAGCAATTGTCAAATAGCCACTTGATAATTTATCCGAATCCCTTAAAAGATAATTTGAATATAATCAGTCATTCAACAGGTTTGATTCATTATTTTTTGTATGATTTGAATGGTAAATTAATTAAACAAGGCAACTTTAGTAATCAAATTCAGCTTGCGACACAAGATTTTGAATCAAATATTTATATATTGAAATTAATAGATTCAGACAAGATTTATATGAGTAAATTAATTAAACATTAATTATTTAATTCTTGTTATATTTGCATCACATACAATTTTATTAAATGAAGAGTTTTTTTACTTATATATTTTTATTGCTTTTTGTAAATGGTTTTTCTCAAATCTCTATTACAAAAAATGACATGCCAAGTGTAGGAGATAAAATTGTATATAGTGAATCATCTGTACAAGGGTTAAATTTTAATCAAAATAAAACAGGAGCAAATCAACAGTGGGATTATAGCAATTTGGCACCAACTAGTCAAGGTATATATAATTATGTATCTTCATTATCTACTCCATACTTAGCCTATTTTTTTAACACAATTGGAATTAAAACGCAAGACACTTTAAATCTAGGAATTGTAAAGTTTTCAGATATATTTGATTTTTACAAAAAAACAGATTCCAAGTATTCTATAGTTGGAAGAGGCTTTTCGTATCAAGGTTTGCCTCTGCCTGCCAATTTTGATGTAGAAGATAAAATTTATAACTTCCCGTTAAAGTTTGGAGATAAAGATTCAACGCCTTTTTATTTTAAACTTACTGACCCTACTGGGACTTTACCATTTAGATATGCACAAACAGGTTGGAGGGTGACAGTGGTTGATGGATGGGGCAATATATCAACACCATATGGCTCTTTTAGTTGTATTAGAGTAAAAACAAAATTGTATACAACAGATACAATTACTATTTCAGGTTTTTCAATCCCTATTAAAAGAACGTCTTTTGAATATAGGTGGTTAACCAATGGCGAGAAAATTCCGCTACTTCAAATTAATGGTACAGAAACTTTCGGTAGTTTTATTCCCACACAAGTTATATATAGAGATATCCCGAGAGAGCTTAAGCCAGTAGCTGATTATACTTATACCGATACCAAAGGCGAACCTGGATATGAAATCACATTTAATGATATAAGTAAAAACAATCCAACAGAATGGATATGGTCAATTTCGCCTAATACATATACCTATATGTGGGGTACCAATGCAGGTAGTCCAACAGTTAATGTTAGATTTGATTCAGTTGGTGTATATGATGTTTCTTTGAAAGTATCGAACAAGGGTGGGATAAGTGAAAAAATCAGAAATCAATTAATCAATATTGCACCAGCAGTCAAAAACGGTTTGCCTAGTTCAATGAGTGAGCAATTAAATATGTATCCTAATCCTGTTGCTGATAAAATACACTTTAATTTACAGTATTCTATTTTTCCATCAATTATAGAAATTTACACCATATACGGGAAATTGCTGAAAAGTTATACTAGCTTCAATCAGCATGAAGTTTTTGATTTGTCAGATTTTAAAGCTGGGCAATACCTTGTAAAATTAACACAGGGTAACAAGCAAATGGTGAAATTGATTACCAAATTATAGTTTTAAGTATTTAAAAGTATACACCTATAATGGGTGTATTTATTTATGTAAGTATTTGTATTTCAAGTGTTAGGATGTAATCGCCTCGTATTTCGCTTAAAATGTTCACAAAGTGTTTATAACGCGTATTTTTCTTGGTTGAAAATGTTGAAAACATGTTACTTTTGTCGCATATCGATAAAAGAAAATGTTGAAAAGGGTTAAGTTTGTGTACTTGTTGTTGGTGTTTCAATTAATGGTTGTTGTATGCCATGCAACTGATTTTTGTGAGTATAGAAATGCAAGTGTGGTTTTCAACAACGCTAAGATTGAAGACAAACAAATACTTTTTGAGTTTTTGAGTAGTAAAGATGAAAATAGCTTACTGAAGTCTACTCAAATCTATTCAAAATATAGAAATGCAATGAATGTTGTATTAGTAATTGAAGGATCAAAGTTGTATCATGAGCTGAAATTTGATAAAAAGGGTATTAAATTTTTGTTGGTATCTAATGATAAACAGCTTAAATCTTACATAAAATCATATGATATATTGATGATTGAAAATCAAATTTCATTGTTTTTTTCTACTTTGAACATCAAAAAACAGATTGATTACTTAGTAAAAATAAATAATATTTGTGATAAAAAGGCTCAAATGATATTAGGCGAATACTATGCTAAACATGATAAAAAGAAAAATGATCAGACCTCGGTAGAGTGTTTTTTGAAACGATATACATTAAACAAAGAAGTATTTTCTGAGTTCCAAAATTCTTACATTAAAAATTGGTCAAATTAGTCTCTTTACATAATATTAATTTGTTTAGAGGTGTTTCAGTATATTACTTTTGCCACATAAAGTTTATGAAAATTTTTAATTATATTAATTCAGTTTTGTTAACGGTTTCCCTAAGCATACTTGTATTTTCAAGTGAGGCTCAAAAACCTAGACTCGATTATATGAGTAAAAACAGTGCTAGTTTTATATTTAACCAGTCAAAACTTGATAAAAGACCTGTTTTTGTTTTAGTTCATTCGGTTCATTGTTATACTAGTCGACAGTTTATAAGAGAAGTGATGAATCAAAATGAAGTAATTCAAACTATTAGAATGAATTTTAATTGTATGAATGCTGACGTTTCAAATAGAAATGGGAAAGTTTTTGCTGAAAAAAATAACTTAATGTTAATGCCAGTTTTGGTGTTGTATAGTAGCGATGCTCAAATGAATTTTAATTGTAAATTGAAGTTAGATAAAACATATATATTAGATCAATTAAGGAATTTTTTATCAGCTTGTAATATTAGAAATCAAATTCAGATGCTAAGTAGGACAAATGAAAATATTGACTTTAAAACTGCTTCATATAGGATTGGGGAGTCTTATGCTAGAATTGATAAACGAAGACAGCATAATATGTCTGATGATGTAAATAAAAATGTAAGCAGATTTACTTTAAATTTAAAGTATTTTAAAGATTTTGAACAAGGTTATTTGGCTGAGTGGGAAAAGCTGAAAATGAAAAAAGAAGAAACAATGCCTGAATAAAATTGCATTGTATAAAATGTGGATAAAAGGAAGCCTAAAGCCCTTTTATATTGTTTCAAAAGTACACAGTTTTGTTGTAAATTGCGGCTCGTTTTAAATATAAATATGAGCACAGAAAATCAAGAACTTTCAAATTATACCGCAGATAATATTCAGGTATTAGAAGGATTAGAAGCAGTTAGAAAACGTCCAGCCATGTATATTGGTGATATTGGGATACGTGGACTTCATCATTTGGTATATGAAGTAGTTGATAACTCAATAGATGAAGCACTAGCAGGCTATTGTACCGATATAAAAGTTGTTATTTGTAAAGACAACTCTATAAGAGTAGAAGACAATGGTAGAGGTATTCCTGTTGATATGCATATTAAAGAAGGAAAATCAGCTCTTGAAGTAGTAATGACAGTTTTGCATGCTGGAGGGAAATTTAGTAAAGAAAACTATAAAGTATCAGGTGGGTTGCATGGAGTGGGTGTGTCGTGTGTGAATGCCCTTTCTTCTCACTTAACTGTTACTGTTCATCGTGATGGCAAACTATACAGACAAGAGTATAATATTGGAAAGCCTCTGTATGATGTAAAAGAAATAGGTACTACTGACAAAACAGGTACTGTTGTGCATTTTACTCCTGATGGAACTATCTTCACTTCTTTAGAATATAATTTTAGTACTCTTCAATCTAGATTAAGAGAACTTTCTTTTCTAAATAAAGGTATTAAAATATCATTAGAAGACGAAAGAGAGCAAGATAATGAAGGAAATAACATAATTGAACATTACAGGTCTGAAGGTGGTTTAAAAGAGTTTGTAGAGTATCTTGACGGTACTAGAGAGAAACTGTTTTCTGAAACTATTTATATGGAAAGTGATAAAAACGGTATGCCAATAGAAATAGCATTTCAATACAATACTGGATATTCAGAGAATTTGTTTTCATATGTAAATAATATCAATACAATTGAAGGTGGTACTCACGTTGCAGGTTTTAGACGTGGTCTTACTCGTACGCTCAAAGCTTATGCAGATAAAGAAGGATTATTGAAAAATTTAAAAGTAGAGATTAGTGGCGATGACTTTAGAGAAGGTCTAACGGGTGTTATCTCAGTTAAAGTTCAAGAACCTCAATTTGAAGGTCAAACTAAAACCAAATTGGGAAACAATGAGGTGATGGGTGCTGTTGATGTATCAGTAGGAGAAATGTTAGGTAATTTCTTAGAAGAAAACCCTAGAGAAGCCAGAATAATAGTAAATAAAGTAATTCTTGCTGCTACTGCTAGAATGGCTGCCAGAAAAGCCCGTGAAATGGTTCAAAGAAAAGGAGCTATGAGCGGAAGTGGTTTGCCGGGTAAACTTAGTGACTGTTCTGAAACCGATGCAGCTATATGCGAATTATACTTAGTTGAGGGAGATTCAGCTGGTGGAACAGCCAAGCAAGGTCGTGACAGAAAGTTTCAAGCAATCTTACCATTAAGAGGTAAAATTTTAAATGTAGAAAAAGCTTTAGAACATAGGATTTACGAAAACGAAGAGATTAAAAATATTTTCACTGCACTTGGCGTTACCATTGGTACTGAAGATGATAATAAAGCTTTAAATTTAAACAAACTTAGGTATCACAAAATCATTATCATGACAGATGCCGACGTTGATGGTAGTCATATTAGAACGCTTATATTAACTTTGTTCTTTAGATATATGCGTGAACTCATAGACTTTGGATATATATATATTGCAACTCCTCCTTTATACTTAGTTAAAAAAGGTAAAGAAGAAAGATATTGTTGGAGCGAGACTGATAGAGAACAAGCCATTCAAGAAGTTGCAAAAGGAAATCCTGATACGGTGAATGTTCAACGATATAAAGGTTTGGGTGAAATGAATGCTGAACAACTTTGGTCTACAACCATGAACCCTGAGCATAGAACATTAAAGCAAGTTACATTAGAAAGTGCTGCTGAAGCAGATCATATTTTCTCTATGCTTATGGGCGACGAAGTTCCTCCTCGTAGAGAGTTTATTGAAGCCAATGCTAGATATGCTAGAGTAGACGTCTAATCTTTTTTGTATTAGTGATGGTGGGTTGAAAAGAAGTTTAAAATACTGTCAACTTCACTTGCCCAATATTTAAAGTTGTGTTGTTGCGAAGGTTTTAAACTTAGTTTTATATCTTGTTTGGGGTGTTTGCTTTTAAGGTTTTTATATAACCACTCTGATTGGTATTTTGGAATTATAGGATCAGATTGGCCATGTCCAATATATGTTGGTATATATAATGAATCACAGCCTGTCAATGGGTTGTCTATTTGTTTCCATCTACTCGCAAATTGATTGTATGGGCCATAAGTTGCTATAAAAATCTGATCTTGTTTTAATTTTGATTGGTCATAATCGCCACTTAGTAAAGCACAAGCACAAAATAATTTAGGGAGGTCTTCGACTATTAAAGCTGTGCCATGAGCTCCTGTACTTAACCCCATAATGTAGTTGTTTTGATTGTTTCTTAAAAGCCCAAATGTGTCTTGTATATATTTAAATAGTGTATCTGTTAACCATGCCCTTTTAATTGTGCTTTGCATCATTAACCATGTTTCTTTGTAATAGTTAGATGCATATATACTTTTACCCATTTCAGGCATTATAAGAGTATATCCCATACTTAAGGCTTTATTGCAAAGGTTTGTTTGTTTACACCATTCTTCTTTTTTGAAATTCCATCCAGGTAATATTACTATATTTCCTATAGCGTTTGCTTTTGGTGTATATATATCTACTTTTATATTTGAGATAGTTATTGTTTGAAAACCCTGTAATCTTTTATATGTTTTTTTAGCCATAGTTTTTTCTATCAGTTTACTAGCTTTTTTTTTATCTTTTGAAGTAGAATCATATCCCCACAACAGTATTATAATTATTATATATATTGGTTTCATTGATGATTTGTTTATATATAAAAAATGTCGGCTTTTAATAGCCGACATTTTAGTTTTTTAATTGTACAATAAGTTATTCTTTAATGAGTTTCGTAACTTGGTTTCCATCTATATACAATAAATATAAACCACTAGCAATTGAAGAAAGATCCACACTGGTTTTTAGCTCTTTAGTCGTTTGTTCTTTTATCAATTTTCCACTTAAGTCATACACTTTGATATTGTGATTTTCTGCAGAATTAAAATCTATAACGAATGAATTTTTAAATGGATTCGGACTTACACTAAACATGTTTTTAGTTATTTCTTTAACACCTAAAGAAGTAATATTTATTGAGTGTTGGTCAGTTGTAGTTCCACAATTATTAGTTGCAGACAGTTTAACATTATAAGTGCTGGTAGCTTGGAAAGTATGCTGAGGGTTTTTGAGTGATGAAGTGTCACCATCAGCAAAATCCCAAAGATAAGTATTGTTATTTCCTCCTGTTAAATTAGTAAAGCTAACTAAGTTCTTATTAATTGACCAATTGAAGCCAGCAATTGGTTTTAAATTTACTGTTACTGCTTGTGATTTTGAAAGCTTACAACCTACAGCATTAGAAACTGTACAAGTATATGTTCCACCAGATTTTACTACAATAGATTGTGTTGTTTTTCCATTACTCCACAAGTATGAATTATATCCAGAATTAGCTACCAAAGCAACGCTATCTCCTAAACAAAAATCAACTGGGCCCGATGGTGTAATGGTAAGTGGAGTCATTGCTGGTGCTGATATTACTTGTTCTTTTAGTGAATCGTTAGTTGCATCCACATCGCCAACAAGCGTTGTCCATGTTTCAATAATATAATTACCTGTTGCTGAAAGGTCAACAGTTTGAGTGAACGTATACGATTGAGTTCCATTTCTTGAAATTGTAAAAGACACGTTTTGGCTAATAACAGAACCATTGTTTAACCTCATATTGATTTTACCTGATTGGTTGCTTAGTGCAGTTCCATAATTAAAAACATCAACTTTTACTTGTTCTACATTTGAAAGACCACAACCTGATTTGGGTTGCGTAGTTTGAGCTATACCAATATCTTTAACATCAATCCATAAACTGATATCATCAAAAGTTATCCCATCATTAGCAGAGATAGTTCCTGAAGTACCATTGTTTTTTTGACCAAACATTATTTGCATACTCTTACCCATTGTTTGTCCGACATTTCTTAATGCTTGAGTTAAATTTATTCCAGTAATTGAATTGTAAACACCTAAATTGGTTTTGGTTTGAAGATTATATAATTGAACCCAAGCAGCTTGGTCATTTCCTCTTACCCATACTTTATCACTATCAGTTGTTTCATCTCCATGATGCATAAAAGAGAAATCTAAAAATACGTCATTGGTTTGAGTACTTAAATTTACTGTAAGTCTTAAAAGATTTGTATTAAAAGGACCATTAGCATTGGTAGCTGGATATTGGTCAAATGTAATGGCTCTTTGGCCACCATTATAATATCCTGGCCCTGCGTTAGTTCTCAATCTACCATTTCCAGTTCTGGTGTTAAAGTAATCATATCTATCAGTGCTATCTAAGCCAATCATATTGGTCACTTGACTGAAAGCAGCATTGCCTTCAAAGCCTTCGAAATAAGGAAGTTGAAGTGGTTTGTTTTCAATTTGTTTAATTGTTTTTACAGTTTGATTATTTTGAGTATTTACAGAATCAGCTGTTAAACTAGTCCAAACTTCTAAAAAGTAATAACCTGCTGCAGATAAATCTGCTTTTTGAGTGAATGTATAAGTGGCTGTATTGCCTGATACTATGCTTCCAGTATATGTTTCAGTAACAGTATTTCCACCATTTATTCTATAGTTTACAGGGAAATTTGTCAATGTATTGCTACCAAAGTTTTTTATATCAACTACAATACTTTCATTAGATTTAAGAGCAATGGCAGTGTTTTCTCTACCACTTATATTATTTATAGATATTATTCCTGCATCGTTAGCTACTTTTTGAATACATTCCCAATCCAGAGCAAATCCACTATATGTAAGAGAAGCATCACTTACTTGTCTGATTGTAACAGAACCCGAAGTTGTGTATATTATTCCTCCATTAGGCAAACTACTACCGCTGTATTGTCCTATAAGTTTTCCGGCTATGCTAGTACCTTCATATATATATACATAATCACCTGGGTTTTCCATATTAAATTGAGTAAATATAAGTTTGATATAAGAAGCATTGGTTGGAGATAACACAGCATAACTGTCAGAATTGTCTGAATAGTTGTTGTCTCCACCATTGTCTTTTAATGTTCCTTTGCAAGCAGTAAAGGTTCCTCCATTGCCTGTTATAGGTAATTTAAATGCTTTGCAATAGGTAAGAGTGCTGTCTACTTGTATATAACCAACCCTAGTTAAAGTATCACTACCTCCATTGCAACCTTGAATGGTAAGTTTTATACTATATATTCCATAATTACTATATACATGAGAAGGATTTTCAAGTGTACTAGTTTTAGAATCTCCAAAATCCCATAAATAAGATACTGCATTTGAACTGGTATTGATAAATATTGCCGCATCATTTTTTGAACATAAAATAAATGGATTGGCACTAAAATCGGCATTTACACTCGTATCAAAAGCATTACCAACATTCACTGCATACCAAGCATTGGTGCATTGTTTTACAGCGTTATTACATTTGCCATATAAATCTTTAGCAGCTTGTATTGAATAAAATCTAGAATCGGCATATTTTGAATTTGGTGTTAAGTAAAAGGCATTGTTTCTGTATGAAATTGCACCAGCAGTGTCTATTCCCACACCTTTAACATTATATGCATTCCCTTTGAAATTTGTAGCAGATTCGCCCATGGTTAATATATAAAACCAATGGTTTTGCACGCCACTATTGGTATGTACCCCACCATTGTCAGCTGCTCCAACATACCAATTATTGTCGCCATATGCACCTGGGTCACCAAACAAACTTGGGTTTTTCATACTTCTAATGCCATTTCCAGCAGCTGTTATGTCTTCACCTATGATGAAATTTAATTGATTGCCACTTTTTACAGTAAATTCAACAGCGGTACCAAATATATCTGAGAAAGATTCGTTTAAAGCTCCTGACTCTCCATTATATACAAGTTTTGAAGAGTTACCTGTTACGCCATGTGACATTTCATGGGCAGCTACGTCAATACAAGTTAATGGTTTAAGTTGATTGCCATCGCCATAGGTCATTCTTTGTCCATCCCAAAAAGCATTATCATAATTATTGCTATAATGCACATAACTTCTCAGTTTTGTATTTAGATTGTCGTAGCTTTTTCTACCATATCTATTAAAATAATATCTATATGTTTGTTCTGCACCAAAGTGAGCATCTGTAGCTACTTCGTCTTTGTTTGCATTTACATTGTTCCAATTGTTGTCAGTATCTATAAAATCAGTGTTAGAATAACTCGTACTTTTAAGCAAATTATAGGTTTCTACACCACCGCCTAAAGCTGTTTGTCTCAATCTATAATTGTTGGCATTTACACTATCAGTATTGATTGCTTGGGTTCCACTGTATTTTGTTGTTGCTGATCCTACCACATTTCCTGTGTGTATAAGATTTTCTTCATCTATTACTTTTCCAGTAATGGCATCAATATATATATTAGCTCTTTTTAACGGGATTTGACAATAGATATTAAACTTCCAACACAAATGAAAATGACCAGGAGCTAATTTATTAGCTTCAGCTTTGTATACCAATTCGCCCTTAGGTAAAAAAGTAGCATTTTCAGATTCTTGTTCTATTTTGATGAACTTTTCATTGTCAGCATTCTGCCACATATATACTTCTGCTGGATATGCCGATAGAGCTTTAGCTAAGGCATCTTTCTCACTCAATGTTGGCTCAATTGTTTTTGGTAAACCTGAAAAATACTCACCATTCCAAGATATAATTTGATTTCCGTTTGAATGAACAATAATCATTGAACCTTCAACCGGAATATTGTTTTGAGTTTGAATATATCTCTCATGTGTCCAGCCAATATTGTCACTTTCGGTTTTATATAATTCAAACTTTGCATTGATTTTATCTTTAATTAAGTTTAAAGCTTGTGTTTGCCAGTCAAAGTTTTTTAACGCAGTGCCTTCTTGATATTCAACATAGTTAGGTAGTTTAAATTCTTGATTAAATCTGATAAATTGAGCATTGTTTATGAGCTTTGAAGCTTCATTTCCCTTTAACTCTATATGTTGAGCAAAGAGATTAACAACTGATATTAATAATAAAAATGAAAAGAATAATTTTCTCATAAAGTGTATATTTATATTTTTTTGGTGATGCAATTTAGGGTTTTGAATATTTTGATTGCGTATTTTTTTTGTCATATTCTTATAATTTGCTTTGTTTATTAATTTAACAAATGTTTATGTTTGTTTACAACACATAAAATTAATTATAGTTTTGTTTTTCTATGATTTAAATATTAGAACAAAATCTAAATCGGGGTTAAAAACTTATCTATTGTAATTACCTTTGCATTTATGTCAGACAGTATTAAAGATAAGTACGAAGCCGTTATTGGGCTTGAGATACATTCACAATTGCTTACCCGTAGTAAAGCTTTTTGTAGTGATAGTGTTGAATATGGATTGTTACCCAATACACAAACAAGCGTCATTAGTTTAGGGCATCCAGGCACATTACCAAAGCACAACAAAAGAGCCATTGAATTAGCTATTTGTATGGGACTTGCATGTAATTGTCAAATTAGAGAATACAACCAATATGCTCGTAAAAACTATTTTTATGCAGATTTGACAAAAGGCTATCAAATAACTCAAGACAAAACACCAATTTGTTACGAAGGTCATGTAGAGATTGAGTTAAAAGATGGCTCAACCAAGCAAATAAATTTAGAACGTATACATATGGAAGAAGATACGGGTAAAAGTATGCACGACCAAGATTTATATAGTTCATTAATAGATTATAACCGTGCCGGAACGCCTCTAATAGAAATTGTGACAAAACCCGATTTTAGAACTGGTGAAGAAGCTTATGCATTTATAACACTGATTAGACAAATGGTAAGATACTTAGATATATGTGATGGGAACATGGAAGAGGGTTCGTTGCGTTGTGATGCAAACGTATCTGTGAGGTTGAAAGGTGCGAGTGAATATGGTACCAAAGTAGAAGTAAAAAATATGAACTCTATGCGTAATGTGCAAAGAGCCATCGATTTTGAAATTAATAGACAGATTGAATTGATAGAAGCAGGAGGGAAGGTGATGCAAGAAACACGCACGTTTGATGCGATGAAAAACATTACTATTGTGATGCGTACCAAAGAAGGAGCTAACGATTATCGATATTTTCCTGAGCCTGATTTGCCGCCATTGGTTGTTAATGAGGCTTGGATAGAAAAGATTAGAAGTGAAATGCCCTCATTGCCTAAAGAACTTATTGCTAAATATATTAAAGAATATAAGTTGACAGAGTATGATGCCAGAGTGATTACTGACTTTAAAGAAACGGCTGCATATTTTGAACAAATTTGCCACCATACTGGAAATTATAAAGCGGCAGCCAATTGGATTAATGGTGCTATAAAATCATATATGAATGAACAAGGAATAGATATCTCCATGTTTCCTGTAAAACCAATAGCTATAGCTGATATAATTAATATAATTGACGAAGGTAAGTTGAGCAACAGTGCGGCTTCTCAGCAAGTGTTTCCAATGATGGCCAAACATCCAGAGCGTTCACCCTTAGAAATTGCAACTGAGTTAAACTTGATACAAGACAGCAATGCTGATTCTATAGAACCATTAATAGACGAGGTTTTAGCCAAGTATCCTGAAAAAATAATTGAGTACAAAGAAGGTAAAAAAACCTTGATGGGCTTGTTTGTAGGTGAGGTAATGAAACTCTCAAAAGGCAAAGCAGATCCTAAGATTACGAACGAGCTGTTGAGGAAGAAATTGGATTGATTTGTATATAGGGATATATAAATTCTCTCACAGATTACACAGATAAGCACAGATTTGTTATTAAATTTCTTCCATAGATATTACAAATGAGTCAAATATATTTGCTTTAATGATAAATTTAGGTATAAATAACTAAGTGATTTTATATGGACCAAAACGAAATTATATATATCAATAGGGGAGCAATATATACTGTATATAATGATTGAGGTCCTGGATTATTAGAAAGTGTATATGAAGCTGCACTTATATTTGAATTACAAGAACAAGGTTTAAAAGTTAAAAGTCAAGTTCCTCTACCTGTATTTTATAAGGAAGTCAGACTTGAACTCGGTTTTAGAATTGATATTCTAGTAGAAAATGCAATAGTTATTGAAATAAATTCTGTTGAATCTTTGCAAAATGTTCATAAGAAACAACCGCTAACATATTTAAAACTTTCAGGAATAAAACTTGGTTTATTAGTGAACTTTAATTCAGAAAAACTAATTGATAAAGAATCTATAATACGTATTATTAATTAATAATAAAAAGTACTTTTTTAAAATACTATAAATCTATCTGTGTAAATATGAGCAATCTGTTAGAATATCAATACGAAAAAATTGATCTGTGAGAATCTGTGATATCTGTGAGAATCATAATTAGTCTGTGAGAAAAAACAACAAAAAAGGCTGATATTTCTACCAGCCTTTAAATATAAATAAATTAAATTTTAGTTCAATACTTGCGTCACTAAATCTGCCGCTTCTTGTAAAGTGATAGCTGAAAACACTTTCAATCCTGATTCATCAATTAATTTTTTAGCTTCAACTGCATTGGTTCCTTGAAGTCTAACAATAATTGGTACCGGAATGTTTCCTATATTTTGGTATGCATCAACTACTCCTTGTGCCACACGGTCGCATCTTACAATACCACCAAAGATATTAATAAGAATCGCTTTTACATTCGGGTCTTTTAAGATGATTCTGAATCCAGCTTCAACGGTTTTAGCATTGGCACTACCTCCCACATCTAAGAAATTTGCAGGGTCGCCACCGCTAAGTTTGATAATATCCATGGTAGCCATAGCCAAACCAGCACCATTCACCATACAACCAACGTTGCCATCTAGTTTTACATAGTTTAGGTTGCTCTCACCAGCTTCAACTTCAGTTGGATCTTCTTCTGAAGTATCACGTAAAGCCAATTGATCGGCATGTCTGATCAATCCATTGTCGTCAAAATTAACTTTAGCATCTACTGCTATTATTTTATCATCACTGGTTTTTAAAACTGGGTTGATTTCAAACATACCAGAATCTGTTCCTATATAAGCTTTATATAAATTGCTAACAAACTTCACCATTTGTTTGTTTGCCTCACCAGTTAAACCTAAGTTAAAAGCAATTTTACGAGCTTGAAATGGTTGTAATCCTATTGCAGGATCGATATGTTCTTTATGAATAAGTTCAGGAGTGTTATGAGCTACATCTTCTATATCCATTCCACCTTCTGTACTGTATATGATAACGTTTTTGCCTTCTTTTCTATCTAGCAATATACTCATATAGAATTCTTTTGTAGGACTTGCACCAGGGTAGTATACATCTTGTGCAACAAGAACTTTACTTACTTTTTTTCCAGCTTCTCCAGTTTGGATGGTTACTAATGTACCTCCAATTAAATTAGCTGAAATTGTTTTTACATCGTCAAGTGATTTAGCTAAAGCCACTCCTCTTTGTTCGGTACCGGTAATTTTGCCTTTACCTCTTCCTCCTGCATGTATTTGGGCTTTTACAACCACCCAACTTGTGCCGGTTTGTTCTTGAAGTTTTTTTGCAGCATCTACAGCGCCATCAGCACTTTCTGCTACTATGCCTTCTTGAATAGCTACTCCGTACTTTTTAAGTATTTCTTTTGCTTGATATTCGTGTATATTCATCTAATGTATTTTTTGAAAAGTGTCGCAAAAGTAAGATTTAAATGCAATGATTAGATGCATATAATATTGACAATAGTATTCTTAATTGTTCTACTTTGATAATCAGTAAAATAATTTGCTAAATTATAAAAATAAAAGAGAAAATCTTGATGAAAGATGGGTGTAAAAAAAAGAAAGCTACCTTTTGAGTAGCTTTCTTTTTTTGTCAAAAATATAATGAATTAAAAATATACTAAAAAAAATAAAAAATTGAAATGCAATTTAATTAATATAAAAACACGTCGTTTATGAACTTATAAGGTATATTGATTCCTCCTTTTAAAGTTACACAAGATTCTGTAGAAGCCCAAACGGTAGTTTCAACGGCTATAGGACCATTTACAGTTTGTAATTCTATTTTAACTTTACCCTGAGAACTATTGCCAATAAGCATAGCTCTGTATAAATCTTCTTTTAATTTTGATAAGAAAGAAGAATTTGATGATTGTGAACTCGGAGTTAATTGATGAGCTCCTAATTGCTCTTTGGGAATAAGTATTTGTGTCATGGTTGTTATGTTTTATTTGATACAAAAGTGAAGTATTGTTTTAGTGTAAACAATCTTATTTCCTGCAAAAACTTACATATTTTTAAAACCCTGTTTTTTATTTTCAAACAAAAAAAAGATAAATATAAAACTCAAATACTTTGTTCTTTGGTGTTGGTATCTATATCATTAGATTGTTCTTCTGAATTTATTTGACACCAATCACAATCTTTCATCTCGTCGTCAAAGCCACGACCTTCGCATTTGGGGCATGTGTATCCGCATGTAGGCATAAGTATAGGTTAATTAAATTACAGCATACAAATATAAATAATTTTTTACAATATGGGTTATAAATTTGCGTCTTAGTTTTACTTCTTATAATACATGCTAATATCTGAAAAGTTTCTGTTTTATCTATGTTTTTAAATAAAAATCTCTTCTGGTTATTGATTATATACTTACTTGTTGTTCAAGGGTGTAAGCCTAATAATTCTGATGAAGAATTTTCGGATTTGACCACTAAGAAAGATATATTTATATTTAAAAAAGATTTAAAATGGCTAAACTTAGACAAACCACTTGACGAAACATTCCTAATTCATAAATTTAAATTGTTGTTCTTTTTTAGGGTTAATGATGTAAGCTCTTTAAACCAAATTAATTATTTAAATAAAATATCACAAAAATATAAAGAATTAACAGTGATAGGTATTCATAATCCAAAGTTCTTATATGAAAAAGATAACAACCATGTAAAGAATTTACTTTCTTTAGAAAACTATCAATTTCCTATTATAAATGATCTTGAATATGAAATATGGAACAAGTTTGAAATTAGAAGTTGGACATCTTTTGTATTGCTTGACCCCAAAGGCAATATATGTGGTAGGTTTAATTCTAACAACATTGCAAATGAACTAGAAAGAATTGTAGAAGATAAAATTACTCAATATAAGAAACATAGTATAATCGATTCTTCAACTTTACATTATACCATCTTTCAGCCTGAATTTAGTAACCATATTTTATATAAACCCTCTGCTATGGCTTTTGATGCTAGAAGTCAAACACTTTTTATAGCAGATACCTACCATCATAGAATCATAGCCTCTGACACCATGGGGCATATCAAATATGTGATTGGTAATGGAATTAAAGGAAATAAACAAGGCAGGTATGAATTAAGTGAGTTAAATGCTCCTTCCTATTTATATATTGATTCAAAATCAAATTTATTATATGTAACTGAATCATCTAGTAATAGTATAAGGGTAGTGAATTTGTCTTCTCAAACGGTAAATCAATTCCTTCCCAATAATATATATAAATATACCAATTTAAAAAATGAAAAAGTAAACCATCAACTCAATTATCCTTTAGCTTTAACTAAGTACTTTGATCATTTGATATATGCAAATGTGGGAAGTGAATACTTAGTAAAAATTAATGAAAAAGAAAAACAATTGCAACTTATATTAGGTAATGGTAGTTCGGGTAATGTAGATAGTATATATAATAATGCTTGCCTGGCTTATACCTCAAGCATGGAAATATATAAAAGTAACCTATATTTTATTGATAAAGAAAGCTCTTCATTAAGATATTGGAATGGTAAAAATGTATATACTTTAATTGGAAAAGGCATATTTGACTTTGGCTTAAAAGATGGAAACAAAACCAAAGCATTGATGCAATCTCCTCAAGCTCTTGCTTTTTTTAATACTAAATTATATATAACAGATACTTATAATGCCAAATTAAGATATTATCAGTTGCAAGATAGTCAGCTCTATACTATTCCTGATTCAGGGTTTTTATCAAATAAACTACCTTATGGAATTTGTGCAGTTGGACATAAAATTTTTATATCAGATATTTTAACTAATCAAATTTATATATATAATGATATAGAGAACCGTTTTAGTACTTTTAAACTGCAAAACTTAAGTAAGTTAAGTTATTCAAACCATACCAATATAATGTTGGGTATTGAAAGTGGATTTTATATTAAACCCAAAAAAGGATTTATATATTTAACATTTGACACAAGTGAATACATGAAAATAGTAAAAGATGAACTAAATTCTATAGAAGTTTTTTCAAATGACTCTAGCAAAATATTGCTTGGAAAACCAATATTTTCTGATAAGAAGGTTTCTATTAAAATTCCTTACATATCAAAAAGTGATCAAAGTTCAATCTTGATAAAATATACATTATATACACAAAATTTAAAAACTGGAAATTTTGATGTTTGTACCAATGAAATTAAATATTTTATAAAAGAATCATTAGATAAAAAGCTGACTTCGACGCCAACCTTAGTTCCTATACATTGAAAAAAATCATATATACCGTTACCAATGATTTAACCTATGACAGACGCATGATACGTATTTGTAATGCTATGGTTTCTTTTGGTTATGATGTGCTTTTAGTTGGTCGCGAACTTAATACTTCTGTTTCTTTTAAAGATGAGGTTTTTAAACAAAAAAGGTTAAAATGCTTTTTCAATAAAGGAGTGATGTTTTATGCAGAGTTTAATATAAGACTTTTATTGTTTTTATTATTCCAAAAAGTAGATATTATTGGAAGTATTGATGACGATACTTTGACTGCATGTGGGATAGCAAAATTGATTAAACGAAAAAAACTGGTGTTCGATTCACACGAGTATTTTAGTGAAGTTCCAGAGTTGGTAGGGAAAAATAGAATCAAAAAAGTATGGCTATTTATCGAAAAAGTTTTTATGGAACATGTTGATTTGGCATATACAGTATCAACAAGTATAGCAGATATTTACGCTAAAAAATATCAAATACCCTTTTATACTATAATGAATTGCCCTGAAAAATTTGAAGGTGAAAGGAAAGATAATTTTTTAAATAAAATAATTATATACCAAGGAGCATTAAATTTAGGTAGAGGTTTGGAAGAATTAATAGAAGCAATGAAGGATGTAGATGCTACTCTTTGGATTGTGGGTGAGGGCGACCATAGCCATGAACTAAGAGAACTAGCATCTCAAAAGCTATATGCACATAAAATCATATTTCATGGATATATACAACCCAATTTATTGAATATTCTAACCCAGCAAGCAACTGTTGGTTTTAATGTTTTACAAGATTTAGGTATAAGCTATCAACTATCATTAAGTAATAAATTTTTTGATTATATACAGTTACATATACCTTCATTGTCATCTGATTTTATTGAATATAAACATATAATTGATAAACATAAAGTAGGAATTATGTGTAAATGTGATTCAAAAGATATAGCAAGTAGCCTGAATTTATTATTAAATGATGCAACGTTGTATAAAAAATTGAAATCTGAATGTGCTATAGCATCTGAACTTTTTTATTGGGGTCAAGAAAAATTAAAACTAAAAACATTATATGAAAAACTATAAAAAATATATACATATAGTGTCTTTTGATATTCCATTTCCAGCAGATTATGGTGGGGTTATAGATGTATTTTACAAACTTAAAGCATTGAATGAAGCTGGAATAGGAATTATATTACATTGTTTTGAATATGGAAGACAGAGAAGTGAAGAATTAGAAAAATTGTGTGAAAAAGTTTACTACTATAAAAGAAAAATATATAAAAATCCGTTTATAGGAAACGAACCATATATAATATCAACAAGAAACAATAAAGAATTATTAGAAAATTTATTAAAAGACGATTATCCTATTTTATTTGAGGGCATCCATACTTGTCATTATTTAAGTAATGAACTCATTGCTGACAGAGTTAAATTTGTTAGAACACATAATATAGAACATGATTATTATCAAAATTTAGAAGCTTCAGAATCAAATTATATTAAAAGAAAGTTTTTCAAAAAAGAATCTGAACGATTAGCAAAATATGAATGTACTTTAAAACATGCAAATTATATATTAGCCATTTCTGAAAAAGATAAAAAACATTATGCTCAAATCAATTCCAATTGTTTATACTTACCCGCATTTCATCAAAATACTGAATTTGCTTTGTCTCCCAAAGTAGAACTAGGGAAATTTATATTATATCATGGAAATTTAGGAGTTGGTGAAAATAATTTAGCTGCTAAATATATAGTTAAAGAAATATGGAGAGATGATTTTTATTTGCCATTAATTATAGCAGGTAATAATGCGTCAACTGATTTAAGAAATTTATGTAAGAAGAATAAAAACATTTCTTTAGTATCGCCAACCAATAGTCAGTATATAGATCAATTGATTTCAACTGCACAGATAAATCTGTTAATTACGTTTCAAGCAACCGGCATAAAACTAAAGCTAATTAATTCATTATATATGGGTAAACATTGTATAGTAAATCAAGAAATGATTGAAGATACAGGTTTAGAAGTAGCCACGCATGTATCAAAACCAGAAGAATATAGAGAAAAGCTCAAACTATACTTTAGTGAATTGTATACAGAGCATATGCAACTTGAGCGAAAGATATTGCTTCAAAATTTGTTTGACAACAAATGTAATATTCAAGTTCTAACAAGCTTATTGTAACTTATACCATACACAAGGTAGTAAAATATCTTGATTCATTTGTAAGTATATGGAAATTGATTATTTAAGTTGCACTTAACTAACTAAAATATAATGAACACTTTTACTAACACTGAAATTATTCAATGGCTTTTTGCTGTATTGTTATTTTCAGGTATTGCATCTGCTCAAGCACAAATAACTTTTACTGAAACACATGGAAGTTATGAGCTTGATACACTTATAAATAAAAAATGAGCATCTCAGTTTAATATTGCTTTGGGTGTTTTAGCAAATGGAGAAGGAAGTCAACTTTCGCCAACAACTGCAGTTGCCTAAGCATATGCAAGGTATCATTTTATGAAACGCCTTTCATTTTCAGTACTTACAGGTTGTTGCCAATAAAAATTGGAGATGTTGATTTGTCTCAAGCAAAACTTTTTGAAGGTAGGGTTTCGTTAAATTTCAGTAAAATTTAGAAACATCGTCTAAACTGTTTAAAATAGGAAAAGATGGCGAGATGGGGTTGGATTCTTTTTCCTGTTTTCCGCACTTTTTCAAAAATCGCATAAAAATGCTCTGAAAGCCTTATTGGGCGTGGGGTTATTTTTTTGTTTGGGTGCCTCGGGGTTATTTTTGACCTATGTTTATTCGAAGGAAAAAAAATGCCAGTGGCAGTATTAGCGTTCAAATCATAGATAAATCAACTGGAAAATTTCGTATTTTAGAGACAATTGGTTTTGCGACAAATGAAAAAGATATTAGAGAATTAGAACTGCGAGCCTATGAGCTTATGTCATCACTAATGCGTCAAAAGCAAATAGATTTCACTTATGATGAAGATAGTATATTTGTCCAACAACTTCAGCAAGGCTTAAAGCAATTCCGAGTAGTTGGTCCTGATTTGGTCTTAGGAAAACTATTTGAGGATATTGGTTTTGGTAAAATTGAAGACTCCTTGTTTAAAGAATTAATTATAACAAGATTGATTTGCCCTGGCAGTAAATTAAAAACTATAAATTACTTAAAACAATATAAAGGTTTAACCATTGATTCTGATAGTGTCTATCGCTATATGGACAAGTTCTATAACAATCAAAAAGATGCTGTTTTAGAAATTGTTTTAGCGCATACAAAACAAATATTAAATCAAGAAATAAGTATATCATTTTATGATATTACAACACTTTATTTTGAAGCAGAAGACGAAGATGATTTAAGAAAAAAAGGGTTTTCAAAGGATGGGAAAGCGCAGAACCCACAAATACTTTTAGCGCTGCTTGTTAGTACAGATGGTTATCCACTTTCATATGAAATATTTAAAGGAGATACATTTGAGGGGCATACGCTTATTCCAGTTATAAATGAATTTAAAAGTAAGTATGGCTTAAAAGAATTGATTGTTGTTGCTGATGCCGGACTACTATCTAAAGAGAATATAGAAACACTTATAAAGCTTGATTATCCTTTCATACTTGGTGCGAGATTAAAAAATGAAAACAGTATTATACAGCAACAAATATTCGCGAAAAAATATATAGAGAATACAAACATTACCATTCAAAAAACAGATAACGTCAGACTTATTGTGCATTACTCTACAAAGAGAGCAAAGAAAGACGAACACACTAGACAACAAGGCTTACAACGATTGGAAAAAAACGTAAAAACAGGGAAATTAACCAAAGAAAAAATCAATAACAGAGGCTATAATAAATATCTTAAAATTAAGAATGAAATAGATGTAGCAATTGATTACACAGCGTTTAATGAGGATCGAAAATGGAATGGCTTGAAAGGGTATATTACAAATAGTAATCTAAATACAGATGATGTGATGGCTAATTACAAACATCTTTGGAATATCGAAAAAGCCTTCAGGGTGTCAAAATCAGATTTAAAGGTAAGACCAATATTCCACAGACTAGAAAGAAGAATAAGAGCTCATATATGTTTGGCATTTTGCTCATATAAATTATATAAAGAATTTGAACGTATATTAAAACTAAAGCAAATCCCATACTCTGTTGATCAGGCTCTAGAGTTATTAAAAACAATATACGAGGCAAGTATAAAATTACCTGTTTCTAAAAAACAGACTCAAATTATATTACCCTTGAACAAAACTCAACAGATATTAATCGATGAACTCAAAATAGATATTTGAACTTGGGTGACCTCGTTGCGGAAAACAGGA
>CANHGM010000005.1 GCA_947460345.1 Bacteroidota bacterium
ATATATATACCCATCAATAAATACCGTGAACTACCTGATTCTATTATATATGAAGAATATATGGAAGATGGAGTTAAAGGAAACGAAGTCAGCATTGAAAAATCAAAGTTATATATCAGTAAAAACAATCAATATATATCGCACTTTACGTACCCTCTAGGGACCGACAGATATGGTAGAGACCTTCTCAGCAGATTGATGGTAGGCACTGGCGTTTCGTTAGCAGTTGGATTTATAGCCGTTATTATTTCATTAATTTTAGGGTTACTATTAGGTCTCATTGCTGGCTATTATAAAGGATGGGTTGATACGGTTGTATCATGGTTGATTAATGTCATTTGGTCGTTGCCCACGTTGCTTATAGTTATTGCCATTACCCTTGCTTTAGGAAAAGGTTTCTGGCAAATTTTTATAGCAGTTGGTTTTACTATGTGGGTTGAAGTGGCTAGGCTGGTGAGGGGCCAAGTATTATCTATCAGAGAAAAAGAATATATAACCGCTGCCCGAACCTTAGGGGCAAGTAATGCTAGAATCATATTTAAACATATACTCCCTAACCTCACAGGACCATTGATTGTGATGTGTTCTGCAAATTTTGCATCAGCTATTTTGCTTGAAGCAGGTTTAAGTTTTTTAGGAATTGGTATACAACCTCCACAACCCAGTTGGGGTCAAATACTCAGAGACCACAGTGGTTATATAGTGCTAGACAAAGCATGGTTAGCCATAGCCCCAGGGCTTTGTATTATGATGCTGGTGGTTGCTTTTAATATGTTAGGAAATGCTTTGAGAGATAAGTTGGATATAAGATAGTTATATATAAACAACAGAATATACTTATACATAATTCACCGCATTGAAAGAATGCATTCACAAAAATTAGCAGTTAATTAGAAATTACATCTTGTCCCCGTTCCACTTTGTCTTGCTTAGAGAGGGTCAAACGAATGACTGCGTTTTCATTGGCATATAAATCATGTGCAACACCTCCTTCTATTGAGACCATATCACCTGCACTCAATTGGTGATGGACTCCTTCTATGCCGAGCATTATACTTCCTTGCAGTAAATGTATGATAATAGGATATGGTGCTTTATGTTCTTTCATTGATAGCTCTTTGCTGTGTAATATGCGAATTTCCTTAGAGAACATAGTCTCTAAAAGCACTTTAGTTTTAACTTGTGCTGCATCAAATTCAAGGTCATGATTAAAAGATATGTTTTCCATTGTGTATTTTTTTTTACTTTTTAAACCTAAGTTAGTTTGAAAGTACATTTATTAATATATTTTTTGACCCATCTAATGTATGGTAAATAATCAATTATTCATTCTACTGTCTTAACTATGATTTATTGATTTATGTGATTTTCTGACTCGTTTGTCATTTATTTATTTTCACCATAATCAAACGAATCACAAATATCATAGCTCAGACTTTTTTTATGATAAGGATGGTTGATATTTTTTATTTGTTAATCTCTTAAAATTTAGACTCGTTTCTCCAAAATTAATGAGCAAACCAATTTCCAAATTATAAGCTTCCAAATAATTAATGGCTTGTGCTAAATGAACATCTTCTAGCTTCGTGACAGCTTTCAACTCTAGAGAAATAATACCCTCGATTAAAAAATCTACTCTCCTTGTTCCTATATGTTCTTCTCTGTAAAAAATAGGCATTTCAAACTCTCTGCTAAACTCAATACCAGCCAAAACCATTTCTATAGCTAATGCTCTTTGATATATGACTTCCTGAAATCCATTCCCCAGTGTCTTATGAACTGCCATAGCACACCCAATAATTTTTGAGGTAAGTTCTGAATATTTGTATTGTTCGTTTATCATATTAGCTATTCAATTGTCTGAACTATGATTTATTGATTTATGTGATTTTCTGACTGGTCTGTCATTTATTTATTTTCACCATAATCAAACGAATCACAAATATCATAATTCAGACAACTTATATATATCTTCTTTTCACAAAACTTAAAAATTCTTCAAGCACTTCCGGTTGGTGGTCAGCAGACATTTTATTAGTAATCAAAAGATGAGCAGAATCAAAATCAGACAAACCGTTTAATTCATCTATTGTTGCATTATATATATCTGCATCGTTGTTAAATATCTTTTTTATATATGCTAATTTTTGATTGATAGAAAATGCTTTTTTAAGGTCTGCAATTGGGCTATCAGCAAAATGTTCCACAGGTGTTTTTTCTTTTTTCTCAGCTAACACTTCATTCAAATTGGCCTTGGCTTCTTTAGGTTTTACGGGTGAAGGCACCGGTATATTCACCTCCGGTTTTTCTTCTATATTAGCTGTTTTAGGTTGGTGATGCTCGGGTTGAATTGTAGCTTTTTCTTCTTCAATAACTTTAACTTCTATAACAGCTTCAGTGGCTTTTGGTTGATGATCAATTTCAATTATTTCTTCTATAACTTCATTATTTTTTGCACCTGCTAACTCTAGAGATATATACTCTATTTGTTTCAAACATATATGTAACTCATTAGAGATGCTTAGCATTTTTGCTTTTAACAATTCAAGTTCTGAGGTCATTTTTTGTATATCCATTGATGCAATTATTTTGACATATAACCTTTCATGATGCCTCTATCTGATTCACCTATAAACGCTAAAATTTCATCACGTTCTTTGGTAGCAGACATTTCAGTTTCTATTTTCTTAATGGCTTGAGCGTTATTATATCCCCTTAAAAATAAAATTCTATATATTTCTTGAATCTCAGCAATTTTTTCTGGTGTAAATCCTCGGCGTCTAAGCCCTACTGAATTCACTCCTTCATAACTCAATGGCTCACGTGCAGCTTTGGTATATGGAGGAACATCTTTTCTTACCAATGAGCCTCCAGAAATCATCACATGTGCTCCGATATTGACAAACTGATGAACAGCACTAATACCGCCAATAATAGCAGATTCACCAATGGTTACATGCCCTGCCAATTGAACTGAATTAGCCAATATACTGTTATCTCCTATAATGCAATCATGAGCCACATGCACATATGCCATAAGCAAACACCCGCTACCCACAACAGTTTGCCACTTATCTTTGGTTCCCCTGTTTACAGTAACACATTCTCTAATGGTGGTATTGTCACCAATAACGGTAAGGGTATCTTCTCCTTCAAATTTTAAGTCTTGAGGAATAGCTGCTATCACAGCACCCGGAAAAATTCTGCAATTTTTTCCTATTCTGGCTCCTTCCATAATGGTTACATTGGGGCCTATCCATGTGCCTTCACCTATTTCTACATTTTTATGAATCACTACAAAAGGGTCTATAACTACATTTTCAGCAATTTTAGCTCCCGGGTGAACGTATGATAATGGTTGAATCATGATTTATATATATTGAAATAAGTTTATATATTTTTAGTTTTAGCTACTTGTGCCATCATCTCTGCTTCTGACACTATTTTATCGCCAACATATGCTGTTCCCTTCATCAAGCATATACCTCTTCTTACTGGTTGCGTCAATTCTAATTTCAATATCAACGTATCGCCCGGCACTACTTTGTCTTTAAACCTTGCTCCATCTATTTTTAAGAAATAAGTAGTATAATTTTCTGGGTCGGGCACTTGACTTAGCACCAATACACCACCTACTTGAGCCATAGCTTCTAGTTGTAGCACCCCAGGAAAAATAGGTTCGGTAGGAAAATGTCCTGCAAAGAAATACTCATCGTGTGTGATATTTTTGATACCTACCACATGGTTTGGTCCTATATCTATAATTTTATCAACCATTAAAAATGGATGTTTGTGAGGCAGCATTTTCATTACAGCTACCGTATCATATATAGGTTTTACATTAGGATCGTAAACCGGCACACCATTGTTCTTTTTAGATTTCTTAATCAGTGCTTTTATTTTTTTAGCAAAAGCAACATTGGCTGCATGACCCGGTCTGGCTGCCATAACTTGTGCTTTGATAGGCATACCAATCAGGGCTAAATCACCTACCAAATCTAATAATTTATGTCTGGCTGGTTCGTTTTGAAAACGGAGTTCTACATTATTTAAAATCCCTTCTTGTCTTACTTCTACTTTGGGTTTGTTAAACAATTTGGCCAATTTCTCCAGTTCACTTTCTTCTACCACTCTGTCTACAATCACTATAGCATTGTTTAAATCACCGCCTTTGATTAAGTCGTTTTGCAAAAGCATTTCAAGCTCGTGCAAGAAACAAAAAGTACGGCAAGGAGCAATCTCTTTTTTAAAGTCTTTAAGTCTGGTAAGTGTAGCGTGCTGACTTCCCAATACCGGTGAATTATAATCGACCATCACGGTCATTCTATAATCGTCAAGAGGCATAGCAATCATTTCAACACCTCTTTCCACATCGGCATACATAATATTTTGAGTAATGGTAAAATACTCTCTATCGGCTTGTTGTTCTTCAATACCTGCGGCTATCAATGCTTCTACAAAAGGCAATGCACTTCCATCCATGATAGGAGTTTCAGCGGCATCCATTTGTATCAATACGTTGTCTATTTCTAATCCAACCAATGCTGACAATACATGCTCCACAGTGTGAACTTTTGCACCGTTTTTTTCTAAGGTTGTACCTCTGCTCAAATCAGTCACATTGTCTACATCTGCCTCTATAATAGGCTGCCCCGGCAAATCAACTCTTTGAAATTTATACCAATGTCCTTCGGCAGCAGGCAATATAGTCATGTTTACTTGCACACCAGTGTGTAACCCCACACCACTTATGGTGATAGGTTTTTTAATCGTAGTTTGTTTTAAGTTCATTCTATATATAATCGAATAAGTTTATTTATTAATTAATTCTTTTACTAGTCGCTCTAGTTCATTCACTCTGCTTTGCAAATCGGGCAAGTTTCTATATACTGCTTGCATTTTAAAACTTTGCTTTATCTCGTATATAGGGCTGCCAATCCAAGCTCTGTTGCTTTCTTTTATTTCGTTCATGATACCGCTTTGTGCTCCAATTTTTGAGCCTTCAGCCACTTTTATATGACCCACAAAACCTACTTGTCCGCCAATCATACAATTGCTACCAATAGTGGTGCTTCCTGAAACTCCCGTTTGTGCTGCTATAACCGTATTTTCTCCTATCTCAGCATTATGGGCTACTTGTATTAAGTTGTCTAGTTTTACCCCTTTTCTGATGATGGTGCTACCTATGGTGGCTCTGTCTATAGTGGTGTTAGCTCCTATCTCTACATGGCTCTCAATGACTACATTTCCGGTTTGAGGAATTTTTTTATACGTGCCATCAGCTTGAGGTGCGTGCCCAAAGCCATCTGCTCCTACGACAGTACCGGCATGAACAATACAGTTATCGCCAATTTTACATCCATAATATATATTTACACCAGGGTATATAATGCAATTCTCACCAATCACTACGCCTTCTCCAATATATACATTGGGGAATATTTTGGAATTATTTCCTATTTCAACTCCAGCTGATATATAGGCAAATGCTCCAATATATATATCAGTACCTAACACAGCAGAATCAGCTATATATGAAGGCTGTTCTATGCCTTTTTTATTGGTGCTTTGCTCGGCATATTTTTCTAATAAAAAAGTAAATGCAGCATAAGGGTCAGCCACTTTGATAAGGGTTGCTGTAACTTCTTGTTTAGGTGCAAAATCTTTGCTCACAAGCACAATTGCTGACAAACATGTATATATATATTCTTCGTACTTAGGATTGGCTAAAAAACTTAATGTATTGGGTTGACTTTGGTCTATTTTACTGATACTGTCAATACTTACTTCTTCGTTACCTACTATATCTCCTTGTAGTAAATATGCCAATTCTTTTGCTGTAACTTTCATATATATATATTATTCTTGTGACCAGTCAAATCTAGCACTTTGAGCCATTTGCCATGGTGCACCATTGTTTTCAATATTAGTAAACATACTATTTAACTCTTGCGGTGCCGATGATTGTTCCATCACTTTAAACCTTCTCATTTCCACTATAATCTCCATAGGGTTTATATTCACTGGGCATATTTGCACACAAGCCTGACAAGTAGTACAAGCCCAAAGTTCTTGTTCAGATATATAGTCGTGTAAATTTTTATTGTCGTCTACAAAAGTTTTATTTTTATCTATATTGGCACCCACTTCTTCTAATCGGTCTCTGGTGTCCATCATTATTTTACGCGGGCTTAACAGTTTGCCTGTGGTATTGGCTGGACACACTGAGGTACAACGACCACACTCTGTACAAGTATATGCATCCATCAAGTTTTTCCAAGTAAGGTCTGTCACATCTTTAACACCAAAACTGGTAGGAGCTTGATAACCCTCAGGAGGTTGTGCTGAAGGGTCCATCATCAGTTTAACTTCAGTTGTTACGCTCTCCATATTGTTAAGTTTACCTTTAGCATTTAAGTTGCTGTAGTAGGTATTAGGAAAAGCCATGATAATATGAAAATGTTTGCTATAAGGCAAATAGTTCATGAATAACAAAATGCCAATGATATGGCCCCACCAAGCTATGCGTTCTATCATCTCTAAACTATCAACAGACATATGCGAAAACATAGGCACTATAAATGACGAAATAGGAAATGTTCCGGCTTGTATATAATGCTCGGCTTGCAAGTTTTGAAGGTTTTTATCTACTGCATTCAACAACAGCAAACAGCTCATCAATACAATCTCTACAAACAATATGGTAGTGGCGTCTTTAACAGGGAAAGCTCTCATCTCAAAACCGCTAAATCTTTTTACTTTAACTATATATCTTCTAAATAAAAACACCACACAAGCCACTATCACTAAAAAGGCCAATATTTCGAAAAAAGCCATAGCCCCATCGTATATAATACCTAATGGCGAAGCAAATATTCTATGGGTACCAAAAACACCATCTATCAGTATCTCTAGCACTTCCATGTTGATTAAAATAAAACCTACATATACAAAAATATGCATCACGGCAGCTAAAGGTCTGGTAAACATTTTACCTTGCCCTATGGCTACCATGGCCATGGTTTTCCAACGTTCAGAGGAGTTATCGCTTAGGTCTATATCTCGACCAAGCAATATATTGCGACGAATGCTTACCATTTTCTTATAAAATATATAAGAGGCAGCAGTTAGTATAATGATGAATGCTATTTGTGAAATCATGTGGCTAAAATCGGTCAAAGATACATACGAAACCTGTAATGTAAAAAATTGTAAGGTATAGTGTACCTATAACCAATCTGACTCATGTTTTAATTGCTCAGAAGCTGTGGACAAAGCTTGTGATAAATTAGGAGTGAACTTGGTGTCTTGTTATTCACTCAAATTTACTACCTTCTCACCACAAACTTTTGGGTATAAAGTTCTGTTGAAGTTTTGATACTGATGTAGTAAATACCATTGGCAAATGTAGAAGTATTTAGTTTTAAGTTTTCGGCATTAGTTACAGCTTGGGTATATATACTTTTTCCTTCGGCATTGGTTATAATGAGTTGTTTCTTTTCATCTGCTAAAAATTCTGATTTAAAGTGTATATACAATAATTGGTCTGTGGGGTTGGGGTATACCTCAAACATAGCTTGCTGATTTGGTTTAACTGTACCAATGCCTATATGGGTAGTGTCTTTTTTAACAGGGTCATTCCCAAAAGTATCTGGTAAGGTATGGCTATACGCTATGGTATCTAAAAACTTAAGTGCATCAATGGCCACAGAATTACCTGGATAATATTTAGAATCTGGTATGGCTGTCCATATTCTGATGGTGCAATTTTCAGGTGTATCAGCACTGTTATATACCAATGGAAATGCAAAGTAATAAGGTTTTGAACTAGATGAAGTATCGCGATGGAATTGATAGTCACCATTTTTTCGGGTAAAGCATATGGTATCTTGGCCACTGTTGCGTGTAAGTATAATGTCTATACAAAAATTATTGGTGGCTACTTCTCCTCGTTTAAATATATAAGAAGCCATGCAAGCAAATGACACAGGTCTTTTGGTATATGGGAAAGTTTGGTATAAATAATTGCCATAACCAGAATCAGTAAAGCTTTGAACTTTGGCTGTGTATAAACCTTGATAAGGTTTTTGGTTAAAGAACGACTTCTCAATCACTCGAAAAAAATTCATTTGTGGTCCTAATTGCCATATATAGTTTCGCACTGTGTAGGTTCTTTTTACAGTGTCACATGTAAATTCAGTTTGTTCAAAATCAGCATCAGGTATACTGTCTTGTGCTTGCAGGCTGTTATAGGTAAGCAATACTAATATATATATAAGTTTTTTCATGGAATGGGGCTCAATTAAAATAATTCCAAATATAAACCATAACCTTCTATATATCAAAGAAAAATAAAAAAACATATGTGGTTTATTTACCCACTAAGTATATATACGTAACTATAAAAATATACAATTTCCTATCAAAACAAACTATCTTTTTTATGCGATATACGACCTATATGTTTATACGCTTTTTCTGTGGCTTCTCTGCCTCTGGCTGTTCGCATCAAGTATCCTTCTTGTATCAAAAACGGTTCGTACACTTCTTCTATGGTACCTGAGTCTTCGCTTACCGCAGTGGCTATGGTATTGAGCCCCACAGGTCCGCCTTTAAATTTATCTATTATAGTCACCAAAATTTTATTATCCATTTCGTCTAGTCCGTTGGCATCTACATTCAAGGCATTGAGGGCTATTTTGGCAATCTCTAAATCTATGGTTCCGTTGCCTTTTATCTGTGCAAAATCGCGTGTACGTCTTAGTAACGCATTGGCTATACGCGGGGTGCCTCTGCTCCTTCTGGCAATTTCAAAAGCAGCATCAGCAGCTATACTTGTTTTGAGTATATAGGCTGAACGTTTAACGATATCTGTTAAGAGCTCAACATCATAATATTCAAGTCGGCAGTTGATACCAAACCGAGCTCTCAGTGGGGATGTGAGTAAACCCGAGCGAGTAGTAGCTCCTATAAGGGTAAAGGGATTGATGGTGATTTGTATAGACCTAGCATTGGGGCCAGTTTCGAGCATGATGTCTATTTTATAATCTTCCATAGCTGAGTATAAATACTCTTCAACCACCGGACTCAACCTATGTATTTCATCAATAAAAAGCACATCACCATGTTCTAAGTTGGTAAGCAACCCTGCTAAGTCACCGGGTTTTTCTAGTACGGGTCCTGAAGTGGTTTTAATTTGTGTGGCCAGTTCTACAGAAATGATATTGGCCAACGTAGTTTTACCCAACCCCGGAGGGCCATGTAACAACACATGGTCTAATGCTTCACCACGCTGTTTGGCTGCTTTTACAAAAATTTCTAGGTTCTCAATTATTTTATCTTGACCGGTGAAATCATTGAATTGCTGAGGCCTGAGTACTTTCTCTATTTCTTTATCAGTGCCCGAAAAGTGATCACCTTCAGGGTCTATGTTTTCATTTCTCATGAGTATGGCAAAGGTCAGTAATATTTATGAAAGGTAAGAAAAAAAATCTATTAGAAACAAACATCACACATTAAAATGCTGCAATGCCATTTTATAGCCATTAATTCCAAACCCTAAAATGAGCCCAACACATTGGCTAGCTGTGAGTGATGTGTGTCTGAAAACTTCTCGTTTATATATATTGGATATATGCACCTCAACCACTGGTGAATCTATGGCTGCCAAAGCATCGGCAATAGCAACGGATGTATGACTATACCCACCTGGATTGATGATAATGCCATGTGCTGAAAACCCAACTTCATGAAGTTTATTAATCAATTCCCCTTCTACATTCGATTGAAAATATTGAATATCTAAAAGTGGAAAAGCTATTCTCCATTGATTCAAAATCTCTTCAAAAGTTTCACTCCCATATATATCAGGTTCTCTTATACCTTGTAAGTTCAAATTAGGTCCGTTGATGATATATACTTTGGGTCTCATCAGTATTAATAAACTTTTCTTACTATAAACCATTGGTCGTTAAAGGTAACGCCAATCATCATACGCATATAGTTTTCTTGCACCAAACCACTTTCTATAGTACCTCTTCTGATAAATTCAGCAGAGAAATTGATGCGAGCCACTTCGGTTCTTGATGTTTTTTTGATTGGAAAACCAGCACCAAAACTGGCAGCCATTTCGTTTATTTGAATATTATTGATATTCAAATTGGTTTTGCTATATCTAGCTCCAATTCTATATTCCACCACACTCATATAGTTTTTAAAGGTTCTGCCTTCTTTTTTATTAAATTTACTAGAGGCAGTGATATCAGGAGTAAAAGAAAATCCAAATCCATATTTTACATCATTTACAAGTTTATCGTTGTTGTTAAAAGAGGTGTATTTACTCCATTGACGGGTGCTATAATCTAACGCTATCATCCAATGGTCATATTCTTGAAACATAATACCTGCTTGCCATCCTGAAGGGATATATATATTTCCTGATTTGTTGTTTACGTTGGCAATGGTATCAATATAACTACCATTTGCTCTATATGCCGTATAGTGTTCGTTGCCTTTTAAATTATTGCCCATATTGGCTGAGCCACCTGCCACAAGATTATAATATTTTATATGATATTTTCTGTTTGTAGTGCCTTTTGGTTCGTCCCATGTAGTATCGTTAAAATTGAAATGCAATTGAGCAGAAGCGTCAACTAACAAGCCATTTATTTGTGTATTACGGTTGGTTTTAACCCCTAAAAAATTAGAATCAAATGGCATGATATAATTGATATCACTAGTGGTTTGACCAAATATATAATTACCTTGAACGCCTATGCTTATATGTTTAAAAAGCTCTTTCCCTATTCCAAAAAACAATTTAGACAAACCGCCACTACCCACATTATATATACGATATGGAGCTGATGAAGTTAAATTAGAATCTTTAAAACTATATTCGCTAGAACTAAAAGGGGCTAATCCAATGGCACTTCCTACTTTTCTTTTGGTAGAGATAGGAAATCCTAAACTTAAATAACCAAGCGAACCCGTATTAAATGTTTGGCTTGTGATGTTATTTTTATAGGCACCTGTGTTATATATCAAACCTGACTCAAAAGCAGTCATATTTAAATTGCTATAAGATGCAGCATTGGTTGGATTTATATACTGTCTGCTTCTTAAAGCTTGACCCACCTGACCTAAGCCAGAGTTACGAATAAAGCCTGCATATTGCAAATCGCCGATGGCATATCTCGAATACGGACTTGAGGTAATGTTTTGAGCTTGGGTACTCACACACATCAACAGTAGCGTTATGAATAGAATGATATTTTTCAAATTATATATGTGTTGTCTGATATTGTAAAATGTTATTTAGTCCTTTTAAAACCAAGTTTGGTTCTAAAATAATTTGGTTTGCAAAATTGCTGCTTTTTAATTGATCTACCAAAAACGTTGCATCACCCCCTGTTATATAGACTTGCAGGTTCGAAAGAGTCATTTTGTTAAAGTAAGAGATATACCCTTCAAGCTCATTTTTAATACCTTGTAAGCTCCCTGACGACATTGATTCAATAGTATTTTTTCCTATCACATCGGTATATTCTATAAATTGAATAGACGGTAGTTTTTGGGTAAATTCATGCATAGCTTTTAACCTCAAATATAAGCCCGGAGATATTGCACCACCTATATATTCTCTTGATTCATTTACAAAATCATAGGTAATGCATGTGCCTGTATCTATAGTTAATACTGAAGCATTATTATTCAAACACCAACCTCCTATAGCTGCTGCAAGCCTATCCATTCCTAAGGTTTCGGGTGTTTTATAGACATTAATTATTGGAATATTGCTAGTGAAAGTAAAGTTATATATATGCCCAAGTTTATGGGTATTAATTTTTAACTCATCTATATTTTCAGCCACACTACAAATCATGGTATTTACTATTGTAAACTTTTCTATAAATGTATTTATTTTCGAAACATCACTTTTTAAACTTATTTCAAAGTCAACTAGTGTGTTTTGCTCAAATACTCCCACTTTTATAAATGTATTTCCTATATCTATGGCTGCATTCATATATCAATACTTTTTTAAATATTGTTGAGCTTCTTTTTTAGTAGTTGGGTATTCAGCTTTGTTGGCTGCTATCTTAAAATGGTTGGCTGCTTCTTTTTTCAAGTTCTTTTTCTCATATATTTTACCCAATAACAAATGTATATATGCAGGTAAATTGTCTTTAAGATTGACTAATTTTTCGCTCATTTTAAATGCTTTATAATCTAAAGCAAACGCTTCCTCTACTTTGCCTTCAGTATATAGTTTTTGAGCTTTAAAAAAATAGCCACACATTTGATAATAGAGCACATTTGAATTGATGAGCTGGGTACACAACCTAAGTGCTTCATTCTTATTTTTGCCTGTATACATAATGCCTTCTACATGCTTTACTACAAAAAATAAATTATCAGGATATTTCCTATTCACCTCCTCTGCAATACCAAAAGCCTCAGCAGGATTGCTTTCGTATTTATAAAATATATTGATTAAATAATTGGCACTTTCTATTTTCGAAAACATAGAATGAGCATAGGCAAATCTCAACTGCTTTATTCCCAATTCAGGGTCACCATCAGACAACATAGCAGCAAAAGGTTTTATGATGGGATGGAGCTCTGGATACTTTTCTCTGTAATAGTTATACATACCCGTTGAAAAATAGAAATCATAAAACTTTTCTTTTAAAGCAAAACCTTTTTTCACAGAGTTATATGCTGACATTGAATGATCAACCGCATCCATATAATTGCCCAAGATTGAATTTACGCGAGCCAAAAACCCGTGGGCGGTAAAATTTATAAACATTACCTCTAAATCGTTCTTCTTTTTTTTATTTAAAATGCTATCACAACCAGCAAGTGTTTTATTCAGATAGGCAATAATTTGCTTTTGCTTCAATTTGTCATCAACCATTGGTTCCCATTGCCAATCAAGATTCATGGCTTTCATCATATAATAAATTGGATGGCCTGGAAGTTTATGTTTTATCTTTTCTATTTGAATATCAGCCTCAGCAAAATGAAAATTATATATATCATCCAAGGTTTCTAATACTAGCTTTTTATGCTCAGGATTAGATGACAAGGGCGTTTCAGGCAATACGACTTTGGGTTGCGTATAACTGCTTAACACCATAGGCAACAAAAGCAATATATATATAATTCTTTTCAATATAGTTTAAACAGATTTTTCAGCTAAAAGTTACAAAGTAAATTATTCTGCTTCACCATATAAATCAAACTCTTCTGATTTATTAATTTTTACTTGAGCAAAATCACCAATTCGTAAATATTTTTTTTCTTTTGAGATCAACACTTCATTATCAACCTCTGGGCTATCAAACTCTGTCCTACCAATATAATATGGCCCTTCTGCTCTATCAATTAAAACCTTATATGTATTTCCTATTTTCTTTTCATTAATCTCTGTTGAGATAGATTGTTGCACCTCCATCACTCTATCTGCTCTTTCTTGTTTTTCTTCAGCACTTATATCATCAGCTAGTGTGTGGGCAAAAGTGTTTTCTTCATGTGAATAAGTAAACACACCCAACCTGTCAAATTTAACTTGTTTTACAAAATCTATCAACCCATTTATATCTTCTTCCGTTTCACCCGGATGACCTACAAGCATTGTGGTGCGAATAGCAATATTGGGCACTTTTTGTCTAATGGTATCTATCAGTTCCTCAGTACGTTTGCGGGTAATACCTCTTCTCATGGTTTTGAGCATATGGTCAGTGGCGTGTTGTACAGGCATGTCTATATATTTGCATATATTGCTGCGTGAAGCCATTACATCTAACACATCTAATGGAAACTGACTAGGATAAGCATAATGCAACCTGATCCATTCTAACCCTTCTACATCGCTTACTCTTTTTAAAAGTTCGCCTAGTTTTCTATCACCATAGTTGTCAATTCCATAATAAGTGCTGTCTTGAGCAATAAGCATAATTTCTTTCACGCCATTTTTTACTAGGTGCTTAGCTTCTTTTTCTATTTGCTCATAGCTTTTAGAAACATGTTGCCCTCTCATCAATGGAATTGCACAAAAAGAACATGGCCTGTTACACCCTTCTGAAATTTTTAAATAGGCATAATGTGCAGGTGTTGTAATGCTTCTTTCTCCAATTAAATCATGTTTATAGTCGGCACCTAGTGTATGCAGCAACGATGGCAATTCCATGGTACCAAACCACGCATCAACTTCAGGTATTTCTTTAGTTAAGTCGTCTCTATACCTTTGACTTAAACATCCTGTTACAAATAATTTGTCTATATTCCCATCTGCTTTTTCTTCAGCATATCTTAAAATTGTATCTATACTTTCTTGTTTGGCATTATCTATAAAGCCACAAGTATTTATCACTACTACATTTGCCTCATCATTAGCTGCTTCATGAGTAGCTTCTAATTTATTGGCAGATAATTGCCCTAGTAACTCTTCACTGTCAACCACATTTTTTGAGCAACCTAAAGTGATGATATTAATTTTATTCTGTTTATGTTTCTTGGTTTTCAAGTATCTTAATTTTTAGGCAAAAATAAAGCATAAGTATAATCTAAATTTTTAAAAAAGCATAATAAAAAAAGCCGCCCTTAAAAGAGCGACTTTTCAATATATTGATAAGTATAGTTATTTTGCTGATGCCATATCAGTATATACGTTCTCGTTAAACACAGCTGAAATTTCATTTGATGTTTTTTCATCAAACACATTTTTCACTACAGTTCCAACTGCTTTAAATATTTTAACACCTGTATACTTCACTTGTATAGCAACCATTTCAGCCACTATTGAGATTTTATTATCAACTGAAGCAGTACATTGTTTGTTGCTATTGTTAAATGATATAGAAGCCAGTTTCCGAGCATTTTCACCGTCTAATTGTTTTATTTCAAACCTGTTTCTTGAAGCCGTAATTTGGTATTTGTTACCATCTTTACCTGTTACTACTTGAATTTCAAATTCACCTTCAGCCATAGCTGATGGGTTTTTCACTGTCCAAAATTCTAACACGTTAAAAAAGAATATATCTACAGCTCCTGCAATAGACTAAATTTGTGCTATTCCCAAAATCCAAAACACGACATTCTTCCAAACTTTAGAACTCACAATAGAGTTATTCCACTTATATAATTTGAGTAAGTGTAAACGAACCAAAGTAGCCTGATTGAGTAAAACTCACAACTAACAATGATAATGACAAAGCAAATGAAGTATTTTTTTTTCGTGATATATATTGTTCATTAGAAATACAATAGCACAAAAAAAAGTTATTATAAATTAAAAATATGTTAGCAATAAACCTTCTTTTAAAGAAAATGTAGATATATATAATTGTTGGGTATTTTGTATATCTAATACTACTTTCATCAACACCATGGCTGCTACCATCATTTCTACCCTAAATCCATCCAATCCTTTCATTTGCTCTCTTTCTTGTTTAGAACTGTTAATCATTTGATGATACAGTTGATAAAACTTTTCTAAATCAAAAACGGCAGCATTTTGAGAGTCTAATTTTATCTCAGCTATCTCTAAAATTGATTGAAAAGCCCCCGCAGCTCCTACTAAAATTTGCGGCTTATATATACTCAATTGTGGCTCAAGAGGCTCTAGTTGATGATGTATATATGCTATTAATTTACACAAATCATCAGCGTCTATGGGGTCTTGTTGGTGATATGGGCCAATGAGTCTGGCTGCACCTATAGCAAAACTTTGTTTCCAGTATATATTGTTTTTATTGCCTATAATTAATTCCACACTACCACCTCCTATATCCATCACTAAAATATTTGAATCAATATATGGTACTGTACTAACTACTGCTTTGTATATATATTCTGCTTCGGTTTCTCCATCTATTGTTTCTATGATAAAACCATATAATTTTCTGGCTGCTGATATAAAATCTTTTCCATTATCTGCATCTCTAATAGCTGAAGTCGCTATAGCTTTAATATCTTCAACTTGATAGTAATCAATAGCTTGTTTAAATACTTTTAGAGCATCTAATCCTCTAGTATATGCACTATCTGAAATGTATTGTTGATTAATGCTTCCTTCGCCTAGCTTTACTGCAATTTCTTTTTTACATATAATCTCAAAAGAATCATTTGCTTTTTTTGCAATGACTAAATGAAAAGTATTGGTGCCTAAGTCTAAAACTGCAAACAAAAACTAATTCCCTTTAAAATCAGGTTTACGCTTTTCTATAAATGCATTCATGCCTTCTTTTTGGTCTTGCCCAGCAAACAATAAATAATAGTTTTTGCGTTCGAACAGTACCCCTTCACTTATACCCAAGTCAAAAGATTTAACAATGGCTTCTTTAGCCATTTGTGTAGCAAGCGGACTTTGCAAAGCAATCTCTGTAGCAAGTTTTATGGCTTCGTCTAAGTATAATTCTACAGGGGCAATTCTGTTGATGAGTCCATGTTGCAAAGCTTTTTCTGCATCTATAAAATTACCAGTTAAAATCATTTCCATTGCCAAGGCTTTTCCCATGGCTTTAGTCAAACGTTGTGTACCTCCGGCTCCGGGCATTACCCCTATTTTTATCTCTGGTTGTCCAAATTTGGCTGACTCTGAAGCTACAATCATATCACAAGTCATGGCCAGTTCACACCCACCCCCCAAAGCAAAACCTGAAACAGCTGCTATCAAAGGCTTTTTAGTCTTTTTGATTTGATCCCAAGTTGTAAATTGATCAATTTTTAACATATCAATGGCATTTTTATCTGCCATTTGTTTAATATCTGCACCAGCTGCAAATGCCTTTTCATTGCCTGTGAGTACTATTACTCTTACTTCATCATTGTCATCCAATTCTTTAAGAGCATCTCTAAGCTCACCCATCAATTGCAGGTTAAGTGCATTTAATGCATCTGGTCTATTTAACCTGATAAGTGCTATATGTTTTTTATATTCGGGTTCAACAATAATGAATTCAAATGTCATAGTTATATAAATTTAATTTTTTATTCGAAAAGTTGTGTTAGCCAAGTCCAAAATCCTTTTCCAGTATAATAAATAAGGATAGTGGAAATTGTTCCTTTTATAGTAAAAAAAACGATGGTTCCAATTCCAAATTTTTTAAAAAACTTCCATTTAGACTCAGAATTTAGTTGATTATCTTGCTCAGAAATATTCATGCATTTAAACAACAATCACTGACTTAGATATGTTTTCGAGCATATCTTTTGTCATCGCATCCAAATCGTATTCATGTTTCCATCCCCAATGTTCGCGAGCATAAGTATCATCAATACTAGCAGGCCAAGAATCAGCAATGGCTTGTCTTGGGTCATTTTCTTTATAAGAGATAGTAAAACCATCAATATATTTTGAAATACTTTGAGCAATATCAACAGGAGTAAAAGAAATACCTGATAAATTATAACTACTTCTAATCTTAACTTTACTAGCCTCTGTTTCCATTAACTGCAAAGTACCACGAAGTGCATCAGGCATATATAGCATAGGCAATGCTGTATTTGCACTGAGGAAACACTCGTATTTTTTATTTTTTAAAGCTTCGTGATATATATGAACGGCATAGTCTGTTGTTCCTCCACCTGGGGCTGCTTTCCAACCTATCAAACCAGGATATCTAATACTTCTAACGTCAACACCAAATTTATTGAAATAATATTCGCACAATCTTTCTCCGGCTTGTTTGGTAATACCATATATAGTGTTAGGTTCCATAACTGTATATTGTGGTGTATTAACTCTAGGTGTGGTAGGACCAAAAACGGCAATACTACTTGGCCAATATACTTTTGAAAATTTATATGTCACAGCAGCATCTAATACTGTTAACAAACCTTCCATGTTTAGTTTCCATGCAAAATGATGGTTTTTCTCTGCCGTAGCTGAGAGCAATGCCGCAAGAAGATATACCTGAGTTATCTGGTATTTTTTAACTATTTCTTCAAATTTAACTTTATCTAAAATATCTAAAATTTCAAATGGCCCTCTTTCATCAGCACCAATTGGTTTTTGCAAATCACTTGCTATCACATGACTTTCGCCATATATTTTTCTGAGTTCTTCAACTAATTCAGTTCCAATTTGGCCATTAGAGCCAACAACTAATATATTTTCTTTAGACATGGTTTGGTAAATAAACTGCAATTCTAAGCCAAATTTAGGTAATTACCAACGGTATTTATTATATAAATAGATAGACTTCATAACTGCTCTTACTTTATTTGTATTTACCTTTGTGCTTCTTTTTTAGTAAATAAACAGATTCATGAAAATTGGAATTATAAAAGAAGGTAAAATACCAGCAGATAAAAGAGTAGCTTTTTCACCAGAACAATGTAAAAAAATCATCCAAAGTTTTCCTAGCACTGAAATATATATCCAATCATCCAAAGACAGATGTATCAGTGACGAAGAATATGCAAAAGCTGAACTACCTGTTGTAGATTCTTTAGAACATTGTGATATTTTAATGGGAATAAAGGAAGTACCTATTGCCCATCTTATACCGGAAAAAACATATATTTTCTTTTCTCATACTATCAAAAAACAGCCACATAACAGAGGGTTATTAAGAGCTATTTTAGAAAAGAAAATCACGCTAGTTGATTATGAAACACTCACATGGGACAATGGCAGTAGAATATTAGGTTTTGGAAGATTTGCTGGCATTGTAGGTGCACATAATGGATTGCTAACTTGGGGAAGAAAATTTGATATATATCATTTAAAACCTGCCCATCTTTGCAAAAACTATAAAGAGTTAGTAGACCAATATAAATCTATCCAACTTCCTCCCATCAAAATTTGTTTAACTGGCGATGGCAGAGTTTCTCACGGGGTGCTTGAATTACTAGAAAAATTAAATATTAGAGAAGTTACACCCAGAGCATTTTTAAGCGAGACCTTTGATGAAGCAGTTTTTGTTCACCTTAGATCAGAACATTATTACGAACATAAAAACCATAGACCTTGGGATAAAAGTGATTTTTACCACAACCCAGAAGACTATAACTCAGTGTTTGAACCCTATGCAAAAACAACTGACTTACTTATCAACGGAATATTTTGGCATGCGGGAGTACCCATGTTTTTTACTAGAGAAGAAATGAAAGCTGATGATTTTAAAATTAGAGTGATTGCAGATATCAGTTGCGATATTCCTGGATCCATTCCATCTACACTTAAATCAACCACCATCGAAGACCCTGTATTTGGATATCATCCGTTATCTGAAACTGAAACCACTCCCTATCAATCTCACACAATTGATGTGATGTCTGTTGGAAATCTGCCTTGCGAAATGCCTTTTGATGCCAGTATTGGTTTTGGTGACGATTTAATTAGGTCGGTAATGCCGCATCTTTTATTGTCTACACCAAATGATATAATTACTAGAGCAACCATTGCAAAAAATGGAACACTTACAAGTAAATTTGAATACTTGAAAGATTATATAGAATAACACCTTTTTAATTTTTAAAAACAAACCATAATCTGTAAAGGTATAAATTATTTGTAATCACACTTCAAGATATACCTTTGCAGCGTTACAATAAATATATATATATATGAAAACAACTTCAGGAATTGATATAAACGAACTTTATCAAACACCTTCATCTATGAATGAAATACCAGGTGAATTTCCATTTACTAGAGGTATTCAAAAAGATATGTACCGCGGGAAGTTATGGACCATGAGACAATATGCAGGGTTTAGTACAGCTGAGGAAAGTAATAAAAGATATCATTACCTGCTTAACAATGGAACCATGGGACTGAGTGTTGCTTTTGATTTACCTACTCAAATTGGGTATGATAGCGACCACGCCATGAGTGAAGGTGAAGTTGGCAAGGTTGGTGTAGCTATCGATTCTATCAGAGATATGGAGATTTTATTTGATGGAATTTCATTAGAGAAAATCTCTACTTCAATGACCATAAATGCTACCGCTTCAACACTTCTAGCATTTTATATTGCCTTAGCTAAAAAACAAGGAGCTGATATAAGAAAAATCTCAGGAACCATTCAAAATGATATATTAAAAGAATACGCTGCTAGAGGAACATATATATATCCTCCTAAGCCTTCGATGCGAATCATCACAGACATTTTTGAATATTGCTCAAAAGAGGTTCCTAAGTGGAATACCATTTCTATATCAGGGTACCATATAAGAGAAGCTGGTTCTACTGCTGCTCAAGAGTTGGCCTTTACTTTGGCCAACGGGAAGTCTTATTTAAAAGCGGCTATCGACAAAGGATTAGATATAAATGTGTTTGCACCAAGACTTTCATTTTTCTTTAATGCACACAACGATTTTTTTGAAGAAATTGCAAAATTTAGAGCTGCTCGTAGAATGTGGTCTCTAATAACTAAAGACCTAGGAGCTACTGAACCAAAAGCTCAAATGCTTAGATTTCATACCCAAACAGGAGGCTCAACTTTAGCTGCACAACAACCGATGAACAATGTTTCGAGAGTTACTTTACAAGCACTGGCGGCAGTTTTAGGTGGTACACAAAGTTTACACACCAATGGGTATGATGAAGCACTTTCTTTACCTACTGAAGAAGCAGCTAAACTTGCTTTAAGAACCCAACAAGTTATTGCATATGAAAGTGGCGTTACTCATACTGTAGACCCTTTAGGCGGAAGTTATTTTATAGAAAGTTTGACTGATGAAATAGAGAAAACTGCCATGGAATATATATCAAAAATTGATGCTATGGGTGGTTCTGTTGCTGCTATTGAAGAAGGATATATTCAACAAGAAATAGCCGCTTCGGCATATAAGTATCAAATAGCTATTGAAAAGCAAGAACAGATTGTGGTGGGAGTCAACAAATTTACTGAAACAGAAAAACCTCATCCGGCATTGTTTAAAATTGATGACAGTATAAGAATTCAACAAACTGCAAAATTAAATCAGTTAAAAGCTGACAGAAACAACGAAGATGTTAAAGAGATTTTAACTAAAATAAGAAATGTAGCTACTGACGGAAGTAACCTGATGCCACATATAATTGAAGGTGTAGAAAAATATTGCACACTAGGCGAAATATCTGACACGCTTAGAAGTGTATTTGGTGAATATCAAGGTTAAAAAAACACTCGTTTTGTAAAAAATTATAGCTTCATTTTTGTTTGCCTATAAACATTTTCATACCTACTTTAGCCCAAAAATTACATCATCGTGAAAATAGGAATATTAAAAGAGACAAAAGCAAATGAAAACCGTGTAGCTATTACACCTCAAGTAGCTTCTCAACTTATCAAATCTGGGTTTGAAGTTCAAATTGAAACGGGTGCTGGCTTGGCTTCAGCTTTTGAAGATAAAGTATATGAAGCAGCAGGTATCAAAACAGCTGACAAAGCTACTATAATGAGTTGGGCCCAAGTAGTTGCTAAAGTTAACCCTTTTACGTTGGATGAAGTAGGAATGATGAAGCAAGGTCAGATTTGTTTTAGCTTGATGTTTCATTTGGTTAATACAGAATTGGTTAATGCACTTGCAGCTAAAGGAGTTTCAGCATTTTCCATGGATGCCATTCCTCGAATTTCAAGAGCCCAAAGTATGGATGTGTTGAGTAGTCAAAGCAATTTAGCTGGTTATAAAGCAGTACTTTTAGGGGCTATGCATTTAACAAAAATTTTCCCTTTGATGATGACCGCTGCTGGAACTATTACTCCATCTAAAGTTGTTATATTTGGAGTGGGTGTAGCTGGTTTGCAAGCCATTGCCACAGCAAAAAGGCTTGGTGCAGTAGTAGAAGCTACCGATGTTAGAACTGAAACTAAAGAGCAAGCTATGTCATTGGGGGCTAAATTTATTGAAGTAAAAGACGATGGCGTAAAAGCTGAAGGTGGTTATGCAAAAGATGTAAGTGAAGAATATCAACGTAAACAAAAAGAAGCTGTTGAAGCTTCATTAAAACAAGCTGATTTAGTAATTACAACAGCACTTATACCTGGTAAAAAAGCACCATTATTGATAAGTGAAGACCAAGTAAAAATGATGAAGTATGGTTCGGTGATTGTTGATATGGCAGCTGAACAAGGCGGTAATTGTGCTCTAACTCAAGCAGACCAAGTAATAGAAAAATACGGTGTTAAAATAGTGGGTGTTACTAACCTTCCTTCAACTATGGCTACAAATGCAAGTGAATTATATGCTAAAAATCTTTCAACTTTCTTGCAACATTTAGCTACAAAAGATGGTTTTAAATGGGAGTTAGAAGAAGAAATTACTAAAGGTACACTCATCACTCATGATGGCAAAGTACTTAGAAGCTAAAACTATTTTACAGTTTATTCACAGTTAAATAAAAGTTTTCAAGTATCTTATTATATGAGATATTTAAAGTTTTTATCGCATATTTTTGCGGTATATGACTACAGATAAAACTATTGCCATTGTTATGGGCAGTGATAGCGACCTTACAGTAATGAAGGATGCTGCCGAATTTTTAGAAGATATTGGGATTGGTTTCCATTTGACCATCTTGTCAGCTCATCGCACACCTAAACGTATGCTTGATTTTGCTGAACATGCATCAGGTAGCGGTTATAAAGTAATTATAGCTGGAGCAGGCGGAGCAGCTCATCTTCCCGGAATGATAGCATCTATAACTACTCTTCCTGTGATTGGGGTTCCTATCCAATTAAAAACACTTTCAGGATTAGATTCATTGCTTTCTATTGTGCAAATGCCTAATGGAGTTCCAGTGGCTACTGTCGCTATTAATGCTGCTAAAAATGCTGCAATACTTGCAGCTCAAATATTAGCTATATCTGACCCTATTCTCCAAAAAAGAATTGCTGACCATAAAGCATCAATGCTTAATGAAGTTGAAGATAAAGCCATGAGAATTGAAAAACTGGGTTATGAAAAATATATGAACTCTGAAAGATAAACTGCTTATTTATATATAGACACTTGCTTCAAAACTTATACATACAAAACTATGCTTTAATTGATGAATTAAAAGTCAATTGGGGTGAACATTTAAACATCATTACTGGTGAAACAGGATCTGGCAAAAGTATACTTTTAGGTGCATTAGGGCTTATTTTAGGCGATAGAGCCGATATAAATATATTATTTGATAAAACAAAAAAATGTATAGTTGAAGCGTGCTTTGTGATTGATAAAACTAAATATATATCTTTTTTTGAAGAACATGAATTAGATATTGATCAACTGGTATATATAAGAAGAGAAATCACTCCACAAGGAAAATCAAGAGCTTTTATAAATGATACACCAGTTAATCTTAACACGCTCAGAGCCTTAACTTCTCAATTGGTAGACTTGCATTTACAAAACGAAACCCAAGAACTAAATGGACCCAATTTTCATTTAAATATTGTTGATACCATTGCAAATAACAATGAACTAAAGTCAGTATATAAAAAAATATATACTAACATAAAATCAGTTGAAAAAAATTTAATTGATTTAAAAGAACTTCAAAAAAAGGCAGAATTGGAAAAAGATTATAAAACTTTTTTACTAAACGAACTTTTAGATGCCAAGCTTATACCAAATGAAGTTGAACAACTTGAAAGTGAACTTGAAGTTTTAGAACACGCTGAAAAAATTACTGAACTAACAGCACAAGCATATACCATACTTAATGAAACCGAAGAAAATATATTAGATAAACTATCAACCGTTAAAAATCTTTATACTCAAGCCGGAAAACATTATCCATTTTTTAGTACTTTAGCCGATAGAGTAGCTTCTTCTATCATTGAATTAAAAGATATTTCACAAGAAACCGAATCGGAACAAGATAAAATTACACAAAATCCTGAACGTCTTTCTCAATTAAATGAAAGACTTAAGCAGCTATATAACTTGTTTCAAAAACACAAAGTAACTTCGCTTGACGAGATTCTATCTATTCAACAAAATCTTGAGTTTGAAGTTTCTCAAATATTATCACTTGATCAAGAAATTGAAACTTTAGAAACAAGCTTTTCAAAACTTTCTAAAGAAATTGATAAAGTTGCATCAGACCTTAGTCAATCTAGAAAGAATGTTTTTAAAACTGTAGAAAAAGGTATAAACTTATTGCTACCAGAAGCAGGATTAGAAAAAGCACAAATAAAAATAGAACATCAAATAAAAAGTATAAGTAATGATGGAATTGACCAAATACAATTCTTGTTCAGTGCCAACACAGGTAGTAGCTTTGTTCCTCTTCACAAAACAGCCTCAGGTGGAGAGCTTTCAAGGTTTATGCTTTGTATTAAAACATATATAGCTGGCAAAACATATCTACCTACACTTATATTTGATGAAATTGATACTGGAGTTTCAGGACAAGTTGCTATAAAAATGGGCAATTTAATGCAAACTTTATCTAATAAACATCAACTTATCTCAGTTACCCATTTACCCCAAATTGCAGGAAAAGCTAACACTCACTTCAAATTATATAAAGAAGAAATTAAAGGAAAAACTTTTTCTAGAATTAAAGAATTAAATGAGAAAGAAAAAATAAATGAACTAGCCGAAATGCTTGGTGGTTCAGCATATACCGAAACAACTTTACAGGCCGCTGCCGAACTTCTAAACAAATAGTATTGATGGCACATTCAAAAAAAACAGTTGTGTTCTTCTTGTGCTTATTGTTATTTTCATCTACTGAAGGTCAAATCTGGAAACGAGTAAAAGATTCTGTTAAACACAAAAAACAATTTGGCATTTATGCTGGTGTGGGGGGTTTTACAAACTTAAATTTTGATGCTGGTTTATATTACAATCATTATAAATTTTTATATACCAGAAGAAAAGCAATTGGGCTTGAAGTGATGACATGGCCATATAAAGCTTTTGCTCCTAAATTTTCATTTCATGCACAGGTTTTTTCATATATACATGTTGGAGGTCAAGCAGGTGTATTTACTGATTTTATAAGTTTATGTCCCTTTTTAAGACCTGAAATTGGTTATAGCTATCGTAAGTTCTTAGACATAAGATTTGGGAAAAACATTCAACTACCCTTCATCTCCAGCGAGCTTTCAAAGAATATGAATACCTGGCAACTATCGGCTGTTTTTTATCTTAGAGTTTTTAACAAAAGAAAATAAATATTTTTGAAAAATATTATTCTTCATAATGATTTTAAATTTTATTCAAAAGCATTTTGGAGAATTTTAATGTTTATTGGAATATCTTTTTTGTGGAATGCTCTTTACAATATATATATACAACATCATTCTTATAGAGGTGACATATTTAGAACAGCAATTAAAGAAGCTATTTTGCCTTTTTATATGTGGAGCAACCCTTTTAGTTTTACAATCCCTAACCTGATTTTTGTAGTGACATCTATAATATATATATCTATTGTACTCAGACTTTATTCCAATTTCGTCAACCAAAAACATTACACATTGCTGCTTTCTTGTTCTTGGCTTTTATGGGTGTTAACAGCTGGGTATACGTCTGGTTTTGATAGGTTAACAGGGTCGTATGCTCATATACAAACATTTGCAAACGACATGGTTAAATTTAACTCCATTACCGATTTATTATTAAATTACGTTAACCTACAACCCTCATTAGATATACATGGACAGCATTACCCTCCGGGTTTTTTAATCTTATTGAAAAGCATGGGCATTACCTTTTCTAGATGTTTAATATACTTATGCGGAATGGGTTCAATTTTAATGACCTACACACTTGCAATTAAATTAGAATTAAGTTCGAAAGCAGCTTTTCTTTCCGCTACTTTATTAGCTTCAGCTCCAGGTTTACTTATATTTAGTTCGATAGATATAGCTCCTATCATTATCATGTTAAGCTTAATGGTTGTATACTTTTTTTTACATATGATAAACCATAAATCTACTATTGCTATTATAGGATTTGTTTTATGTGTCAGTTTATTAGTTCTGTTTAGTTTTATTATATCAGTTTTATTTTTATTTATAGCTATTTACTTATTCTATGAAAAGAAAGTTCAAACAAATAAGGTTCAAATAATTAATCTTTCTTTATGTGCCGTTCTTATTGTCTCCTCTTTTTACTTGCTATATATAACCACTAAGTTTAATATTTATTCTTGTTTCATATCTTCTATTTCAGAAAACATGAAATTAAATAAAAGCAATGGATTTGATGACCTTAGCAGGTATTTATTTAGATCAAGTTGTAATATCCTTCAATTTATTATCACTTGTGGATTTATGTTTTTCTTTATAAGGTTTAAAAGCACTGTTGTTTTTTTTAAAAGCATCATCCCAACATTATTTATTGCTGCATTTTCTGGATTGTTTTTTTGTGAAACAGAAAGAAGTTGGCTTTTGTTGTTGCCATTTATAGCAATTATTTTGGCCCAGTATATTCAAACTATACAAAGCAAAAAAACGATTATAGCATTATCTATTCTTATTTCTTCAGTCATAGAATTATGTTTTGATCATTTTCATTAAAAAAAAGTCCCGACTTTTTACAGTCGGGACTTTACATATTTTTTTACTATTTTATTAGTTAGCTGAATCAGGCTTTGCTGTTTGAGCAGGAGCTTGTTGTTGAGCTGGCATTTTAGGTGCAGGCAAATTGTCTATTTGTTCTTTTAAACGGGTATCTTTTCCAGCTTCTGCCTTATCGGGCTTGGTAAAGCCAATACTTAAAGTTAAAACTAAAATAGCTAAAGCACAACCCCAAGTAGCTTTCTCTATAAAGTCAGTTGATTTTTTTACACCCATTAATTGGGTTGGGATATTGCTAAAATTTGCTGCTATTCCTCCACCTTTTGGGTTTTGAATTAATACAATAAGTATAGTTAAAACACTTACAATGATAAGAACAATGGCTATAAATGAATACATGTTGGTCTAGTTTATTTTATTTTTTATTTCTTGGATACGGGCGGCAAATATGAGACTTTTTTCTGGATATTTCAAACTTAATTTTTCATACATAGAAATTGCCTTGTTAAAATTGCCTTGTTTCTCATACATACCAGCCAAAGTTTCAGTTATTAAATCATTATTATCTTCTAAACTTTTTTGAGCTGCTTTCACCGGATTAAAGAATTCAGCTTTGGGTCTACTGATGGTCGGATTTGAATTTATAAACCTGTCCAAAATATTGTCTACATCAATGGTATCAGGCTTTGATGGCATTTCATTATCTTCTATAATTTGATTTGAGATAGTCTGCTCTGGTAAATCAACTTGTTTTACTGAAAGATTAAACTGATTCAGCTTTAACCATTCTGAGAACGAATGCTCTGTGCTCTGTGGTTGAGGTAAATGGTCTACAACTTTCTCTGGTTGAGGCAACGCTATTTCTGGTTCAATATGCGAAGGTGAAACAATTAACTCTATAGGTTCTATTTTATTTTCTACTTTAGGTTTTTCTGTTTCAACAATTTTCTCAACTTCTATTTCTTTTTTATTTTGAACTATAGGTGCATTCAAAGACAATTCTTTCTTTCTCAAAAACTCCCGATATTGATTGGCAATTTCTTCTCTTCTATTCAACAAATGATCTTCTTCAGCTTTTGATTGAATTGGTTGATTGGCTTGTTGTTCAATCTTTGGTTGCTCTAATGCTTCTTGATTTATTGAAACTTGAGTATCTGGTTCCTCTATGTTTGTTTCAATTAATTTTTCTTCTATAATAATTGGTGAAACCATTTGAGAATTCTCAATACTTAATACTTCTTCTACTTGCATTATTTTAGGCAACAACACAGGTTCTTCAATTGATATACTGTGAGCTTGCTCATTAGTTTCATTTTCTAAATCATCAATCTTTTGTTCAACAACAACCGATTCTATTGGGGTTACCAAACCTTTTGACTCTTTTTGTGTTATAATTACAGGCTCTTCAATAGTCGTATAGTGAGCTTGCTCTATTGCCTCAAAATTTTGTTCTTCTGTTTTTTGCTCAACTTTTAATTCTTGTATTTTAACAGGAGTTGATTTAGAGCTAACCTTCTTAGATTTTAACAATTGATACAATACTGCTCTATTTGATGCAAAAATAGATGCCGTTCTTAGTTGCTTTTCAAATGTATAATTATCCATATTCTTCAAACACTTGGCTAATAATATATGTGCACTTTGAAAATATGGATATTCTTTTAATACCCCTCTAATTTGAACTTCTTCATGTATTCCTAATTTCTCAGGATTTTCAATATATAAATAAAATTGTTGTGCGTTCATCTACCTATTGATTAAAAATTTCATGGTTCCTTGTTTGTTTGCTGAAGACAAATTTAATATATACATTCCGTCAGGCAAATGGGTTAAGTTTATCTCTTTAAATGTAAGATGTGCTGCAATATTATCAGTATATACTGTTTTGCCTAATATGTCAGTTATATTTATAATTGAATTTGCAGACTGTGGTTGAATGACTATTCTCAATTGTCCATTTGATGGATTGGGATAACAAGACATGGTTAAACCACTAATATTAGCTATACCCTGATAGTCAATAGAATCTATATTAACTTTAGAACTAGCACAACCTAAACTTTGATTAAAATAAGTACCAGATGGTGTCAACTCTAATCTTGCTGCTTTTACCATATAATAATTTTCTCCTTTGAAAGGCCTTGCATCTATATATATCGAATCTGTAATCATTTGTTTATTTATCTTCTTATATATACCATCTATTTTATCTGATCTATAGATATTATATCCTTCTATTAAATCTTCAGAGCGATCCCAGTTGAGATTGACAAAAGCACCACCATGAGAAAGTGAAGTATAAACTGAATCAACAGGGTCTATTATATGCATTCTTAAAGTTGGATCACCCATCAAAGCTATATGCACCATACCAGCTGCAAAATTATATGCATTGGTATATAAATTTTGATTGTTTTGGCTAAGCATTGCAGCATAACCTATATGCTCACCTAAACCCATGTGATGGAATTGCCACCATGGCCTTCCTACCCATGCATTGGTAAGAATAGTAGATTGAGGTGAAGCTAGCGGTGCTCTTAAAAAGCTGTTGGTCACATCCCAATCTCCAAAATAACTTCCAAACAACATTGTAAAAATTCCTTTGGTTTTTTTTAAATTAAAATCTGAGGTTGTTCCAACACCTCCTGCACCTTGGTACCATCCACCACCACAACCATAACTCCATATATAAGGCATACTATCTAGGGTAGTAAAATAATCTTCTTCAGTATAATTATTTGTATCTAATAAGACACTAAAATTTCTCCAGGCATTGGCTGAAAATGCTTCAGGCATGCCTTTAAAATTATCATCTATTAAACCCTTCATGATAGGTTTTATTTTTTTGATTTTAAAATCATGGTCTTTTTTAAAATACGCTTCAAGTAATTCTAATTCAGTTTTTCCAAATTCTGGCATATCATATAAGTCTATTCTACCTATTTGTAACTCTATATCTGAAGGTAGGTAGGTATTGTCAAATTTACCGTCATTACTCCAATTTTTATTAGCTGCTCTAATGGCTGATGTAGTATCTTTTACTACTATATCTGTCCAATTATCTATATCATCTTCAACATCACCATAGAAGGCATCTGCTGGCCAAGCACCTTTATGATCGGGGTGACCATCGGGATTCATTAAACCTGAGTAAGGAACAGGAACATGCCCAATAAGACAGATAGTTTTTAAATCATTTTTATATAAAGCATATATATCTTTAATTTTTTGTTTTACAGTATCTACATCATCTAATTTATCTACCACAACTCTTGAAACTTGCCAACCATCAGCTCTCAAATCTATCTCATATTGGTTGATTGACAAAGGTATTCCAACATTAACTGTGTTTTCTATAACCAATAATACCCTCCCTCTATTTTCTACAATCGGCAGTTCAATTCCACTGTATACATACCCTCCACCTGTAAAAGAACCAATTGTCTTTTTAAGATAATATTCGTAGCCTTCTCCAATGTTTACAGTATCTGTAAAGTCATATTTTCCTACAACAATTTTCTTATATACACTCCCCCATGACTTATCATCTTTTTTCTTCCTGTATATATTCACAGAACCATTATTCATTGAATCTTTTAACCAACTTAATTTTATAGTTTTGTTGGTTTTGTTTACAAATGCCGATACTTCAAGAGCAAACTCTCTTGGTTGTTGAGCTTTAGCAAGCATATGAACCAAAATAAATAAAATGATGCTTATTTTTTTCATAGTACAAATGTAGGCAGCTTTTTGAATTATACCTTTGCTCCTTATTATTTTATGTAAATGGAACATGAACTGTCTGATTTAGCCAATGATATTTTAAATGCCTTGTATTTTGTTGAGCCATTTGAAAGAATTGTAGAAGAATGTAATGGTGTAAATAAAAACATAGTTGCAGATGAATTAAAACAACTCATTGCAAAAAAACTGGTTACACCTATGCGTTATGACGAAGTAGAGAAAGAATATGTGAGAAGTTTTATATATGACACAGACAATATGAATAGTTATCATTACTTAGCCACAAAAGATGGATTATTGGCACATAATGGAAGATAAACATACTTGAGTTTTTGAAAAATATAACTACTTTTGATGAAAATATTTTGCGATGAAAAAACTAAAATTTATTTGTTTCATTTTACCTTTAAGTGTTTTTGCTCAAACCAATCTACCTTCAAACTATATAGGGATAAACCATGGTTTTAGTCTGCCTATAGGTCAATATGCTTCTAAAAACATTAAAACAGGTACATATGCTACCATAGGTCAAGTTACATCTATAGATTTTGGTAGATATAATAACAATTGGGGTTTGGCAGGAACCATATCTATAGCTCAACACCCTGTTGATAAAAATACGTTTCAAAATCAGTTGAATAAAGATGGAGTTGCAGCTCATCCAAACGATTCTAGTAAATGGCTAGCTTCAACTGTTATGGGTGGAGTTGCTTATGGCTCTGCTAAAGGTAAGTTTACATTTGAGGCTAATTTTCTTACCGGATTTTTCTTTGCCAAAACACCTAGCATGTCAGTTGAAAATACTAATACACTAACTGAAGATTATTGGAAATTTTACAATGTATTATGGGAATGCGTTGGCGGAATTGGTATTCAAACCAAAGCTCAAATACGATACAAGCTCTCAAAACATTGGCAACTAAAAGCAAATGCTGCTTTATATAATGCAAAAATAAAATATAAAACTACCCAAGAAGCAGTACCCGAATTTAATCAACCTAAAATTATTCATGAATATATAATGCCTGTTGCAGTGTTTGATTTTTCATTAGGTTTAGCATACAAATTTGCCCAATAAAGTCTATGTCAAACACATTCAATTTACTTATTGGATTATGTTTAAGTGTTTATTCAATGAACCTATTTGGTCAAAGCTATTCGAATCAAAACACTACCATTCAAATTTATGCTTTATCAAACCCTAACCGCAACTTATTAGACAATACATCTAAAGACAGTATTGGCAATTATGGATATACGCTCCTGAACTTTAATGCTTCTATACCCTTATATAAAAGCAAATTTAAAAAAGAGAACCCTAAATTTTTTTTAATTAAATTAACACCAACATTTAGCTATCAAAGTTTGGATTTGAGTTTTCTAAAAAACAAACAAAATATTTTCAGAATTGGGACCAGCGTAAGCAGCATAACTTATAATGGTAAAAAAAGTATATATATTGCAAATATTAACGCATTTATAGCCAATGATGACTATACTATATACCATCCACAAGTTAGATATTCAGGAGCATTTATGTATCAATATATCAAGAGCAAAAAAATATCATACAACCTTGGTTTAATATATACCTATAATTTTGGAAGAGGAATTTTGTTGCCCATTTTAGGACTAAATATTAAGACAGATAAACACACTGGATTCAATATAAATCTTCCATTAGGTATTACTTATTTCAATCGCAACAACAACAAATATTTTTATAAAATATCATTAAAACCAAGAGGCAATGTTGCTACCCTAACCAATCAGTTTGGTGAATTTAACACACAAGCCAATACAGTGGTTTTGCGTCAAAGAGAAAGTACTTTAAACTATTTAGGAATATTTAAACCATCAGACAAATTTAATTTCACTTTTCAGGCTGGATTAGCTCTTAATAGACATTTATACATGAGTGAAAACACTTCTGGAGTTCTCGTGAATATTATTCAATCTAAAGTAAACAATAATTTATATATACAGCTAGGTTTTATATATAGAATAATAAAAAACAATAAAGCTACTTTCACTGATGATGAATTAGATGAGCTTGTATATTAAACTATTCATACAATAAATTTTTCCTTAGTTATCTATAGATTATCTTTGTATAGTCTATGAGCTACCTTTACAAAGATATAAAAGTTTTTTCTTCAACAGAATGGTTGGCAAACAATGAAAAATTTTATCGAAATGTATTCGATGAAACTGAGCTTTCATATATATACTGCGAGCTTTCTTTTTTTAATAAAAAATACCAACAAGAAGACTGGGATATTAAGATTAAACTTCGCTGTTTTGACAATGAAGGCAAAGAGATTTGCAACCTTACTTGTGATAAAAAAATAAAAAAAGAAGATACTGTTTTTTATGTTAGAGAAGGTTGGGGAATGAAAACCGTTGGCAGTTATTGGAAAAAAGGAAGATATAGATGGGAAGCTACTATTATAGATACCAATGATGTTTTTGATAAGTACTTTTTTATAGAAAACAATGGGATTCCTACTTCTGACAAAAACAATTATTTATTAGTTGAAAATATCAGACTTTATGAAGGGCCAGAAGAAAATGAAATAGAGGAATTTAGAAATTATTTAAAAGTTTTTGATATAAATGAAACCAGGTACGTTTGGGTTGAATTCGATGCCATTAATTTACTTGCTGAAAATGATAGCTGGCATTGTGATTTGAAGTTCAATTTTAGAAGTCATAACCATTTATTAAAAGGATCAATAGATAAACTTCTTACCGTAAACAAAGGTGATGATAGAATTATATGTACTGTAGGTTGGGGAAGCGATGCTAGAGGTACATGGTTAGGAGAATATTATGAAGTTGAGATTTTATTTATGAACCAACTTTTAGCAACCATTCCATTAAAATTTGGAGAAGAAGAAGAATATGCTAATGATGACGAAAAACTATATATACTAGCTCAACACCATACTGCTAATCAAAACCCAAACATTTCACAAGTTGAAACAACTGAAAAATTTGATGTATTAATTGCTGAACTAGATCAAATGATAGGTTTAGAGCCAGTAAAAAAGAAAATTAGAGACTATACTGACTATTTAAACTTTTTAAAACTTAGAAGGATTAAAGGTTTTGCTGAAGATGATAAAATAAACCTACATGCGGTGTTTACAGGCAACCCAGGTACAGGAAAAACTACAGTTGCAAAAATGCTTGGCAAACTCTACAAAAGTTTAGGACTACTTTCAAAAGGGCATGTGCATGAAGTTGACAGAAGTGAATTAGTGGCTGAATTTATAGGGCAAACTGCACCCAAAACCAAAGAAGCCATAAAAAAAGCAATGGGAGGAGTTTTATTTATTGATGAAGCATATAGTTTAAGTAGAAAAGATGATGATGCTAAAGACTTTGGAAAAGAAGTTATAGAAGTATTGATTAAAGAAATGAGTGATGGCAATGGTGACTTAGCAATAGTTGTAGCAGGCTATCCAGAGCAAATGAACAATTTTCTTACCTCAAATCCAGGCCTAAAATCTAGATTTAATTTGTATTTCGATTTCCCTGATTATCAACCAAAAGAACTAGAACAAATTGCTAAATATGCAGCCAAAAAACGTATGATTACTTTTAGCGAAGATGCTGATATATACTTATACAAAAAGTTGGTAGAACAATATAGAAAAAGAAATGAAAACTTCGGAAATGCTAGATATGTTAATACTTTACTAGATGAAGCTAAAATGAATCTAGGCTTACGTTTAATGAAACTTCCGAACCCTGAAGAATTATCAGCTGATGAACTTTCAACGGTAAGTAAAACCGATTTAGTTAAAATATTTACTTCTAAACCAGCTACTCTTGCAGATATTCCAATTGATGATGAATTGTTACAAGATTCATTGAAAGAACTAAAGTCACTTATAGGACTTTCTGAAATAAAAAAAGAAATTGATGAACTTGTAAAACTGGTTAGATATTATCGCGAAACAGGTAGAGATATAAGAAATTCTTTTTCACTTCACACAGCATTTACAGGCAATCCTGGCACTGGTAAAACAACCGTTGCTAGAATATTAGCTAGTATATATAGAGCATTAGGAATTTTAGAAAGAGGACATTTAGTAGAATGTGATAGGCAAGCATTGGTTGGTTCTCATATTGGTGAAACCGCTCAAAAAACCAAAGCAATAATAGACAAAGCCATGGGCGGTGTGCTATTTATAGATGAAGCATATAGCCTTATGGGCAATGACAATGATTTTGGGAAAGAAGCTGTTGAAACACTTTTAAAAAGAATGGAAGATGACCGAAGTGATTTCATAGTTATTGTTGCTGGTTATACTGAACCTATGTCTCGATTCCTTGATTCAAATCCAGGCTTAAAATCTAGATTTGATAGATTATTAAAATTTGCAGACTATTCAGAAGAAGAATTATTAGAAATAGCAAACAAGCTCCTAACTGAAGCTCATATGCAACCCGACAAAGGATTTAAAGAAGCCTTACAAATATATATACACAATATTTCTAATAGTAGAGATAAATATTTTGGGAATGCTAGGTCTATTAGAAAAATGATTGAAGGGGCTATTAAACAGCAAAATTTAAGATTGGCAGAAATATCATCAGCAAAAAGAAATGATGTAAATAACTTAGCCATCACTGCCAACGATTTAAATAATGTTACACTTGATGATAATAATGCAAAAGGTATTGGGTTTAAATTAGGAAGTTAATTCATTCATTTAGAAATTGGTACATGTTGAATAAGTGTTCAGCATTCTGTTGAAAGTAATCATAGTAAAAATATATGCATCATTGTTGTTTGGATTTCCTCTTAAATAGTTGTTGGGATCCAAAGTTACTTTATCCCAGTTTTTTCCCCAGGATGGGTCTATCTCACCAGATCTATCACTCAACTGTTGTAATGGAATATTCCCTGCTGCTTTAGGTCCAGCATAATTATGATGAACATCATCTAGCCAATCAGTAAAAGTTTTTCTATAAACTGCCTCAACTGTTATGTACCAATTTCTATTAGAATAGAATTTGACTCCTAAACCAAAAGGAATAGAGAATTGCCATAACTTATAACTTTTATAAAGTTCTGTTGGTATGCCTCTTAACTTAACTAAATTCCCATTTCTATCAATAGTTTTAGGATTAAAATGATAGTAAGCAACGCCAAGAACTGCATATGGCAGAGGTGAACCTGAATTTCTTTTTAATCGTGGGTGATACAAATTCAATTCAGCCATACCGTTTATTTCAAATATATTAGAATAAAAACTGAGGTTCCTTTTATATCGATGATAATATTGCTCTTGTCTTACACTTACAAAACCACCAATATTATCTGATTTACTATAATATTTCCCCCAAGCAGCATCACTTCCAGCTATTCTACCATAGTTTATGCCTGCCCTAAATGCTAGTCTTTCAAAAGGTTTTGTTCTTATAAAAGCTCCAATATTTAACTTTGTTTTTTCAATAGTGATAAGACCCATGCACAAATCACCTTGATACCATGTAGGACCTATGCCTAACCCAACTTCAATATTTGATTGACTACTAAAACCTCTATAGCCCCTTCGATATTGGGCTTGTGAATAATCCGCTAAAGCAATTATCAACAAACATGATATAAATATATGTTTAATCAAAAATTATTTTATGTATTTAGACTATTACTATAAATATTTTTAATCAATAGATGCTATTACTTTCAATTCAATGGCAATAGGTGTGGGTAAGCAATTAATTTCTAAAGTAGTTCTACAAGGAGGGTTTGCTCCAAAATATTCAGCCCAAAGTTGGTTATATATTTTAAAATCATCTTTCATATTAGTGAGAAAAACTGTAACGTCAATAATTTTATCCCAACTAGTACCTGAGTCTTCTAATATATATTTCACATTTTGAAAAACTGACCGGCATTGAATTTCAATATCATAACTTTCTATCCTACCTTGATCATCTAATTCTACACCAGGAATTTTTTTGGTACCTTTTTCACGAGGCCCTACACCTGATAAAAACAACAAGTTGCCATGTCTTCTTGCATGTGGATATAAACCAACCGGTTCAGGTGCTTTATTTGAATGTATACTTTGCTCCATTTTAATGTTTATAAAAAATAAAACCGCTCCAAATATACTTTAGAGCGGTTAAACTATTTTTTTAATTATAGATTACTTTTCGTTTTCCATCATTGCTTCTGCACGAGCAATTAATTGTTCTATATCTTGTTTAGCAGCTTCACTCTCAGGAAACTCTTTTTGTACTTTCTCGTAGTAACCTTTCGCTTTTTCATACTCTTTTAAGCTTTCATATACTAATCCAGCTTTTTTGTAAAATCTTGGACTAGTAAAATTATTTTTGCTTACTTCAGCTGCTTTTACAAAATAAGAAACTGCTTTTTCATTTTCACCTTTCTCAATATAGCAATCACCTATCATACCTAAAGCTTCAGGTTGCAAAATCAAATCATTCAAATCATAGTTTTCTAAATGATCAATTGCTTCATCATATTTGGCTTGACGATATAAAGCAATTCCTAATAAATATGACGCCCTTTTACCTGCAGTAGTAGAACCATAATTATCTACAAGTTCTTGCAAACCCATATGTTGACCATCACCTTTTATAGCTAAATTCAAAGAATCAGCATTGAAGTATTGTTCTGCATAAAATATTTTTGTTTCTGCTTCAATTTCATCAGGTTCACTGATAAATTTTTTATATCCAAAAAACAGGATAATAAGAGCTACTAACCCTCCTCCTACATACATAATCATTTTGCGATTATCAGCAAAAAAGTGATTGATGTCGAAATTACTCACTGGTTTATGTGGTGATGTAGTTTCGTTATTTTGGTTTTCTAATGAATCGTTTTGTGCCATTTTATAAAATTAGTTGACTAGTTTTTTTGATAAATTTTTATTCTGTTATATATGGATAATCATTTTCAACATATACATCTGCATATATGTCTGAAGCTTCAGGCCAAGGAGAATTTTCTGCAAATTCAACTGATTTATTTACAGTTGACTCTATGTTAGCTTCTATTGCATCTAACTCTGCTTCTGTTGAGTATCTTTCTTTTAAAATAATAGCCTTTATTATTTCAATTGGATCTTTTGATTTATATTCTTCTACTTCTTCTTTAGTTCTGTATTTAGCAGGATCACTCATACTATGTCCTCTGTATCTATAAGTACGAATTTCTAGAAAAGTAGGACCTTCATTGTTCCTAGCTCTATCAGCAGCCTCAGCAATGGATTCGTGAACCGTTTGCGGCTGCATTCCATCTACTGCTTTAGAAGGCATATCGTAAGCCAAGCCAAGTTTATATATATCTAAAACATTGGTGGTGCGTTCTACTGATGTTCCCATAGCATAACCATTATTTTCACAAACAAAAATAACAGGTAGTTTCCAAAGCATAGCCATGTTAAAAGTTTCATGCAATGCTCCTTGTCTCACAGCACCATCACCCATATAACAAACAGTAACTTGTTTATCTCCACGATATTTATCAGCAAATGCAATACCTGCTCCTAATGGAATCTGACCTCCAACAATACCATGTCCTCCAAAAAAATGATGCTCTTTACTAAACATGTGCATCGAACCTCCTTTTCCTTTAGAACAACCTGTTGCTTTACCATACAATTCTGCCATAACTGCATCTGCAGATATACCACAAGCCAAAGCATGGGCATGATCACGATAAGCAGTAATTATTCTATCTTCTTTTTTCAAAGCACTCATAGTTCCTGCCACAACTGCCTCTTGACCAATATATAAATGACAAAAGCCACGAATCTTTTGTTGGCCATAAAGCTGTGCAGCTTTCTCTTCAAAACGCCTCATCAATAGCATTTCTTCATACCATTTTATATAAGTCTCTTTTGAATATGTGTTTTTTTTGGCTGCCATATTTTTTTATTAATGGGGTGCAAAAATAAGTAAAATGTTCCTAATTTGTGTATAGCTATTTTAAATCTATTCAATAGTTAGATTATAAGTTACTTACACATTACAACTCACTTATTTTTAGTTTTTTTAATTTATTTACTTAGCAAATGCAACTGACCTGCGTTCTCTGATAACTGTTACTTTAATCTGACCTGGATATGTCATATCTGTCATTATTTTTTGGCTAATATCAAATGAAAGTAAATCTGCTTGTTGGTCTGTTATTTTTTCAGACTCAACTACAACACGTAATTCTCTTCCAGCCTGAATAGCAAAAGCTTTTTCGACACCAGGATAAGAAATAGCTAAATTTTCTAAGTCTTTTAAACGTTTAATATATGACTCTGTATCTTCTCTTCTTGCTCCAGGTCTTGAACCACTTATAGCATCACATGCTTGGATAATAGGCGACAACATACTTGTCATTTCAATTTCATCATGATGGGCACCAATAGCATTGATTACTTCTGGATGTTCCTTATATTTTTCTGCTAATTGCATACCTAAGATAGCATGTGGTATTTCTGGATTATCATCAGGTACTTTACCTATATCATGAAGTAATCCTGCTCTCTTAGCTAATTTAGTATTTAAACCTAATTCTCCTGCCATGGTAGCACATAGATTAGCTACCTCTCTACTGTGTTGTAACAAATTTTGACCATAACTTGAACGGTAACGCATACGTCCTATCATTCTAATCAATTCAGGATGCAAACCATGAACTCCTAGTTCAATAGTTGTTCTTTCACCTATTTCAATAATTTCTTGCTCTATTTGTTTTCTTGTTTTCTCTACTACTTCTTCAATACGTGCAGGGTGAATTCTACCATCTGTTACTAAACGATGTAAAGCCAAACGTGCAATCTCTCTTCTCACTGGGTCAAATGCAGATAATATAACGGCTTCTGGAGTATCATCAACTATAAATTCAACTCCTGTTGCTGCTTCTAATGCCCTAATATTTCTTCCCTCTCTTCCAATAATTCTTCCTTTTACTTCGTCACTTTCAATATTAAAAACCGAAACAGAGTTTTCTACAGCTTGTTCTGCTGCTGTTCGTTGTATGGTTTGTAAAATTATTCTTTTTGATTCTTTAACAGCTTGCAGCTTGGCCTCATCTACCATCTCTTTCATTTGAGCCAAAGCTTTAGTTCTAGCTTCATTTTTCAAACTTTCAACCAATTGATTTTTAGCATCTTCAGCTGATAATCCAGCAATTTTTTCTAACTGTTTTACATGCGATTGAAGCATTTTTTCTGCTTCTTCTTTTTTTGCAGCAGCAACTTCTAATTGTTGGGTTAGCTTCTCTTTGATAGGTTCTAATTCTTTTTCTTTTCTATTTAAATTCTCAATTTTAGAATTAATGCTTTGTTCTTTGCTTACTGCTTGTTGTTCTCTTTGCTTAGCTTTTTGCTCTAATTGTGCTATCGCATTGTTCTTTGCTTGAACATCTTTCTCATGTTCAGATTTTAATTGAATAAATTTTTCTTTAGCCTCAATTTCTTTGTTTTTTCTAACAATTTCTGCTTTTAATTCTGCGTCTTTTAATAGTTGTTCGGCTTTCTTTTTGGTAGCATTTTGTAATAGAAAATATCCTATCCCTGCTCCAGCCGCTACTCCTACTATCAACATTAATAATGATGTGGTATCCATTTCTTTTTTTGTTTAATAATTTAGGTATTGGGTTATTAACCAATTCATAAAATATAGAAATATGCAACAATTGAAACTTATTTCGTACTTAATAACCCATCAATTTCTGTAACCAAACTTTGAGTTTGATTTTGTGAAATGCTCCATTCGTCTTCTTGCTGTATCTGACGACTTAAGTTGTCTAACGCTGATAATGCTAATTGATCTTGCACGTCAGTAGACGGAAACTGAGCAGCATATTTTTTTATTTGCTCGTTTATTTGCTTGGAAGCTTTTCTAACATATTGTTCTTGCACAACATTCACAGTCGCAGGGTAGCTGCGACCAGCAAGGTTTATATGTATAGTAATGGTGGTCATTTATTTTTAGTTTCAACGGTTTGCATTTCTAGTATAGATATGCATTGGTCAATATTCTTAATCATATTGCCGAGTTGTTTGACTAAGTCTTTTTTCTCAGCTCCTTGAAAAAGTTCTGCAATTTTAACGATTTTTTCGGGGTTTTGTACACTTTTTTGAAATAGAATTTCAGATTGAAGTTGATGAACTTGATTTTTTAACAACCAATTCTCTTCACCAACACTTTTATTTTCAAGCTTTAAAGCCTCTACTTTGTCTTTTATTTGATTGAGTTTTTGAATCGTTTCTTTCAAATTTTTACTCATGACCCATCAAATTTATTTATTATAAATCTTATAAATTACTCAAAAAGCGATTTTTGTTCTCCCTCTTTTGGTTTGGGTTTCTCATCCACACCAGATGGTTTAAACTCTTTAAAATCTTTCAACTTCGGCACATCAGGATAAATCATGTCAGGATTTTCAATTTCAAATACTACATCATTTTGGGTACTGCTACTTTCTGCATCTTTTTCTAATTCAGGTAGCGGTGCCAACAATTCTGTATGAACATAATCTGTACCTTGGGCTAATCTGTTGCCTTGGGCTTTCCATCCTTTTACATCTATAAAATCATGTAGGTCTATCGTTTCATGTATCGACTCCGATTTTTTTCTACCTTTGGTTAATTTTACTTGAGGATGCTTATGGGTTGATGCTAAAAGAAGTTTGCTACCGGCTTTCTCTGATATGAACAAGAATTTCTTGTTTTGAGTTTGTGTCTCAACCATAAATCTTTTTACATAATAATGGTTGTTTTCTGCATCAAAATAAATAGCAGATATTGGTCTATTGGTGTTATGTTTCTCTAAAATAAGTATGTCGTTAGGTTCATATCTATTGGTTATGTCAAAACTGGTTAATTCATAACTTCCGTCTTTGTATACAACCAAAATAGAATCGTTGCCTTCAAATGTTCCAAGTGATATACCATGACCATCTTTATTTATTCTGCCTATGGTGGCATCATACCAAATCTCAACACCGCTTAACGTAGTGGTACCTTTTTGTTTAAACTTTACAGCTTTAACTAAGTGTTTACTCAAAATGTTGCCTTGTGCACTTCTTCCTTTGATTCCAATCAAACTAAAATCATAATCAAATATTTTTTGTTTTGCTTTGCTATGCGGACTTAAATATATAGTCACCAATTCTGCTTCACCATTTGGATTGGCACTAAAATATAGCACTTTGCTATTGGCGTTTCCTTTTGTTAGGTCATATTCCTTGTCGCGGGTTATACCCGATATATTGAAACGTTTCACCATGGTTATATGATCTTTACCATCTTGATAAATCATGTTGTAAACCATTCTTTCATCGTTTTTACGGAAAATATCTATGTGAATTATATCTTTCCCAACAAAGGTCTTATCAGCTATTTTACATACTACAAATGAACCATTTTTGCGAAAGGCTATGATGTCATCATATTCACTACAATCACATATATATTCATCTTTTTTCAAACCTGTCCCAACAAATCCATCAACTCTGTTTACATATAGTTTTTGATTAGCAATTGCTACTACTTGTGCTTTTATATTGTCAAAAGTTCTGATTTCTGTTCGGCGTTCTTTGTTCTTACTGTATTTCTTCAATAAATTTTCGTAGTACTTAATAGCGTATTCAGTAATGTATTCTAAGTCGTGCTTCACCAACTCCATTTCCCAAGCAACACTTTTTATATACTCATCTGCTTTAAAAGAATCGAATTTAGAGATACGTTTTATTTTTATTTCTGTAAGCCTGATGATATCCTCTGGAACTATTTCTCTATTGAGTATTTTTTTGAATGGTTTTAACCCTTTATCAATAGCTTCTAAAACCTCATCCCACGTTTCACAATCTTCAATCTTTCTGTATATTTTATTTTCTATAAATATCTTTTCTAATGATGAAACATGCCACTGGTTTTCTAATTCACCTAGTTTTATTTCTAACTCTTTCAGCAACAAATTGATGGTATGTTGCACTGAAAATTTAATTAAATCTGTAACAGTAAGAAAATGCGGTTTGTCATCTAAAATAACACAACAGTTAGGCGAAATGCTTACTTCACATTCTGTAAATGCATACAATGCATCAACTGTTATATCAGGGCTCACACCAGGTGCTAAATGAATTACAATCTCAACATTACTAGCCGTGTTATCAGTTATTTTCTTTATTTTTATTTTACCACTATCATTGGCTTTTATAATGCTATCAATAATACTTGTAGTTGTGCACCCGTATGGAATTTCTCTGATTACAAGTGTTTTCTTGTCTAACTCTTCTAGCTTTGCTCTAACCCTTACTTTGCCACCACGTTTTCCATCATTATAGTTGGTGATGTCAACCAAACCACCCATCGGAAAATCAGGATATAAGTGAACCGATTTACCTTTGAGTATATCTATACTGGCTTTAATTAATTCAATAAAATTGTGAGGTAAAACCTTTGTAGATAAACCTACTGCAATACCTTCAACACCTTGAGCCAAAAGCAAAGGAAATTTCATAGGCAATGCTATGGGTTCCTTTTTCCTACCATCGTAACTTGGTTGCCAATTGGTGGTCTGCGGATTAAAAGCCACTTCTAAAGCAAACTTGCTCAGACGTGCTTCTATATAACGTGCTGCTGCTGCTGTATCTCCTGTGTTAATATCTCCCCAGTTTCCTTGTGTTTCAATCATCAACTCTTTCTGGCCCATATTCACGATGGCTTCACCTATAGATGCATCTCCGTGAGGGTGGTATTGCATACTCTGGCCAATGATATTTGCTACTTTATTAAAACGTCCATCGTCCATTTCTTTCATGGCGTGAAATATGCGTCTTTGCACTGGTTTCAAACCATCTTCAATGGCTGGTACGGCTCTTTCAAGTATTACATAACTGGCATAATCTAAAAACCAATTCTCATACAAACCCGTGATAGGTATAATGTGAGACTGGTTATCGTCAGCTGGGGTAGGGATATTAGTTGTTTCTTCGCTCATCTATAAAATCAAATGCAAATGTAGTGAAAGTAAAGTAACACTTAAGAGCGGTTCATCAACAAAAATGTGTGGAAAAAGTGGGAAGTGTTTAATGGTTTTTCACACATAGACAAAACCTATTTCCATTTCTTGATAGAAATAAAAATATATGGAACACCTATGAGCGTGGGCAACAACCAAAGTATCCAACTGGGTTCTATATGCACTGTGTTTACTAAAAAAGCAGTTATGGACGCAATATATGCACCTGTCATCATACCTATATGTTTTGAAATCCAAAGTTTATTATTGGGTTCGAAAGTTTTATTTGCTTTTAATATTTTCAAATCTGTTCTGACATTTAACAACAATATCAATCCAAATACAGCTAAAACAAAGATATTTGAATCTCCATATAAAAATCTGTAGTATAGAGGAAATAATAACATAAAAATAGAAGTGACTAACCCAATATATACAGGCCATGTATCCATTGCCTTTGGAGTATATGAGTTTATCAAACGGTTATAAAATATATACCTTCTGCCTCTTACATTCATATATAAAGTGAATATACCTATAGCCAATAAAAACGGATTGAATTTGATAATAGCCAAAACAAAAGAAGTTATAGCCACAAGCACCATAGACCAATAAAAGATTTTACCAGATTATATATGCAAGCGATGACCTTTTCTTACTATTAAAGCAATGAGTCCGCATAAGAGAGTAATGCTTCCAAATAAGATATGTGTATATAAGAATGATTGGTGCATTGACATATCTAATCAATTATAACCTTTATCAATTTCCATTTTTTTTTATCTTCAAGTTTGAATAGAAACATATATGGTTGACTTGGTCCAACTCGAGTGAACATAGCCAATATTAAAGCAAATTGTCTATTCAATGAGAAAACAGGAATACTAAGATCCCAAACGCTTGGATTCCATTCTTCTGTCTCAAGCTTTCTTTGTTTAACTAAGGTGCCCCAATCTTTGATTACAATTGAATCTACTTGCTCTCCAAAGTCTTTTTTACTGAATAGATTTTGAAACGAATCAATCTTAAAGTAAGGGAACTCATAGACAGAAGTATCATTATAGCTTTCTAAATACCAATCTTTGGGTTTATGCCAAAGTCTACTATATTTGTTTTTAAATATATGTTTTTGAGCTGCCTTTAATAATGGCTTGTAAACACTATCAGAAAACATACTGCTGATGGTTTGGCCATTTAAAAAATGAATTGAACCTAAGAACAAAATCATAACAGTATATAATCTATAGGTCTTCATTTTATTCACATTGTTTTTCAGACCTGCAATACGCCTAAGTTAAATTTCTTAGTGATAGGTGATTGGTTGGCTGCTTGTATGCCCATGCTTATCCATTCGCGTGTTTTGGCAGGGTCTATGATGGCATCTGTCCATAAGCGTGATGCAGCATAGTATGCTGAAAGTTGACTTTGGTAACTGTTTTTAATTCTGTCAAGTAGTTCGGTTTCAGCTTCAGGTGTAATCACTTCTCCTTTGCTTTTCAAAGACGCGGTTTGTATTTGCAACAGTACTTTGGCTGCTTGCTCACCACCCATAACTGCCAGTTGTGAACCTGGCCATGCCACTATAAAACGTGGGTCATAAGCTTTACCACACATAGCATAATTACCTGCTCCATAACTATTACCGGTAATTACTGTAAACTTTGGAACTACTGAGTTTGAAACCGCATTCACCATTTTAGCTCCGTCTTTGATGATACCTCCATGCTCGCTGCGGCTACCCACCATAAAGCCTGTTACGTCTTGTAAAAACAACAAAGGAATTTTCTTTTGATTGCAGTTGGCTATAAATCGGGTGGCTTTATCTGCACTGTCGTTATATATCACACCACCTAGCTGCATTTCGCCTTTTTTGCTTTTTACCACTTTTCTATTGTTAGCAACAATTCCCACAGCCCATCCATCTATGCGTGCATATCCAGTGATTATGGTTTTGCCATATTCTTCTTTGTATTGTTCTATTTCACTGTTATCAACCAATCGTTTTATAATCTCTATTACATCATACGGTTTAGACCTATCCATAGGCATCACACCATATAATTCTTTAGGGTCTAATTGTGGGGGAGCAGACGTTATTCTATCAAAACCCGCATCTTCAGGTTTACCCATTTTATCAACGATATTTCTGATGCGTTTCAAGCAATCTCTATCGTCTAAACATTTATAATCTGTAACGCCGCTAATCTCGCAATGGGTAGTTGCTCCGCCTAAAGTTTCGTTGTCAATGTCTTCGCCAATCGCTGCTTTTACTAGATAACTTCCAGCTAAAAATATACTTCCCGTTTTATCTACAATCATGGCTTCGTCACTCATAATAGGCAAATATGCTCCACCAGCAACACAACTACCCATGATGGCTGCTATTTGCGTAATACCCATGCTGCTCATGATGGCGTTGTTTCTGAATATTCTACCAAAATGTTCTTTGTCAGGAAAAATTTCATCTTGAAGTGGCAAGAAAACTCCAGCAGAATCTACTAAATATATAATAGGCAGTTTGTTTTCCATGGCTATTTCTTGGGCACGCAAATTCTTTTTACCACTCATAGGGAACCATGCTCCAGCTTTTACTGTAGCATCATTAGCCACTATCATACACTGCCTGCCTTTGATGGTACCAATACCAGCAACTACGCCTGCACTTGGGCAACCACCATATTCTTTATACATATCGTATGCTGTGAAAGCACCAATCTCAAAAAACTCAGTATCTTTATCACAAAGGAACTCGATACGCTCTCTAGCCAATAACTTTCCTTGCTCTCGCTGTCTGGCTATAGCCTTATCTCCACCACCTTTTTTTATTTTTGAATGTTCGTGTTCTAATTGCTGTAATAGCAATCTCATATTGTCTTCGTTGCGGTTAAACTCTAAATCTTGTGACATTTTATATTTTGTATTTTATAAAAACTTGCAAATAATTATACAAGCAATTTGAGGCAAAAATCGGTGTGGGAAGGTGTATTTAAAAATAATATCTTTAAGAATAATTCAGAGGAATGTAGTAAACAAAAATTTTTATATACTTAAAATACAGATACATAAATAATAAAATGCAACTTTAATGTAAAAATTGAGTTATAAGTTCGAAATTATAATCATATTTGTATATCGTTAAAAATCATAGAATCATGAAAAAACACCTTATCTCAAGTTTTGTTCTATTATGTGCTGTTATATTTATTTACAGTTGTCAAAAAGAAACTAATAAGCCAACTGAAAAATTGCCTTTATTACCAGAACAAACCTATGATTATAATCCATCTGATATACCCGATCACTTAAGAACTTTTAATTTTACCAATAATGAAGATGCTACTTTAGGAAGGGTTCTTTTTTATGACAAACAATTATCGTATAACAACCAAGTAGCTTGTGCAAGCTGCCATTCTCAACAAAAAGCATTTGCTGATGATGTTGCTTTTAGCAAAGGTTTTTCTGGAGAATTAACCACTAGAAATGCTATGACTATTGCTAACATGGGGCTAACAAATACTTTCTTATGGGATTGTAGAAGCAACAGACTTGAAGACATGGTTTTGTTACCTATTCAAAATCATATAGAAATGGGTTTTGAAAACTTAACATTATTAGAAGCTAAATTGAATAATATTTCATACTACAAAAGATTATTTACTAAAATATATAACAAAAACAGAGTGGAGAGATCAGACATCGCTCAAGCTTTAGCAAGTTTTGTTAGATCAATTAACACAAAAAACTCAAAGTTTGATCAAGGTTTTCAAACTAATTTTTCTAATTTTAATGCGGATGAAATGGCTGGGTTTAATTTATTTCATAGCGAAAGATTAGCATGTGGCAATTGTCATGTTGAAAGTAAAGGTGGGCAAGGCGATGGTTATAATGGCCCTGCAGGAAATGGCTTTGCAAACAATGGTTTAGAAACTGTATATAAAGATAAAGGTGTGGAGCAAGCAAGAATGACTATTTCTAATGGTGAAGGCTTTTTTAAAGTACCCAATTTAAGAAATACAGAACTAACTGCCCCTTATATGCACGATGGAAGATTTAAAACAATGGAAGAAGTTGTAGAACATTATAACAAGGGCATACAATCTAATAAAGATTTAGACCACAATTTAATTGATAAAATGACTGGTAAACCTAAAAAAATGAACTTGACTGATACTGAAAAAAGACAATTAATAGCTTTCTTAAAAACGTTTACAGATAAGACATTAACTTCAGATGTAAAATTTAGTGACCCTTTTAACTATTAAGGGAATTTTGGATACTTACTGAAATCTGGTTTACGTTTTTCGATAAAAGAGTTTTTACCTTCTTTAGCTTCGTCACTCATATAATATAATAAGGTAGCATTTCCTGCAAGTTCTTGTATTCCGGCTTGTCCGTCAAGTTCAGCATTAAATGAACTCTTAAGCATTCTTAATGCTATCGGACTTTTTTCCATTATTTTCTCACACCATTTTATAGTTTCTGTCTCAAGCATTTCTAATGGAACTACTTTATTTACTAGACCCATATTTAAAGCTTCTTCAGCATCATATTGATCGCACAAATACCAAATCTCTCTAGCCTTTTTTTGACCAACAATTCTGGCCAAATATGAAGCACCAAAACCACCATCAAAACTTCCTACCATAGGTCCAGTTTGGCCAAACTTTGCATTGTCAGCAGCTATAGTTAAATCGCAAAGTACATGCAGAACATGGCCACCACCTATGGCCCAACCAGCAACCATGGCTATCACTGGCTTAGGTATTCTTCTTATTTGCATTTGAAGGTCTAAAACATTTAACCTTGGTACACCATCATCACCCACATAACCACCATTTCCCCTTACTTTTTGATCTCCGCCACTACAAAATGCCTTTCCTCCTTCACCAGTAAGCACTACTACTCTTACTAATTCATTTTGTCTAGCAAGTTCCATGGCTTCAATCATTTCAGAAACTGTAAGCGGTGTAAAAGCATTATGAACCTGTGGTCTGTTAATACTAATTTTAGCTATACCATTATAGAATTGAAACAAAATTTCTTTATACTCTTTTAGAGTTTCCCAATTGATTTGTTGATTCATTGTATAATTATTTTTAGGGCAAAATTAGTTTTGTATTATCTTGCATGCCTTATAAATTTATAAAGAAATGAAAAAAATATACTTTTTGTTGGTAGCAATTGCGTTAACCGCTTCATTATCAGCAAATGCTCAGAAAAAAAAGAAAGCAAAGAATGATGTTCCCAAAGATAGAATAGAATATAATCTAGAAGAGCAAGGATATTCAGGCACAAAAAAACATTTGTTTCCGATGGATAGCTCTGGGTTTGTAATGATGTTATATGATATGAAAGAATCAGGATATATTTTCAAAAAATTCAATAGTAATTTAACAGAAAAATACGAACTAAATGTAAACTGTGAAAAAGGTTCAGTATTACTTGATAAATTAGTTGCCAATGGTAAAATATATTTATTGTTTTCATATAAATTAGGGAGTTATCAAGTAGTTGAATTTGACCCAGAAACTAAGAAGATGATTAATATTGACTGTGCTTATGACAAGCCGAATTTTGACCCTAAAATGATTTATAAAGATGGCAATATCATGATCACTTCATTTTATACTATTTCAGCAGGTAAACAATTAGGAAGGGCCTGTTATTCAGTAATTCTATTAGGTGTACCTATTTTCTTCAATTCATTAAACTTTCCAACTTGGGTTAACGTAAGCAAATTAAACTTGAAAAAGAAAAAGTTTGAGACAGAGCTAATAGATGATTTTGGAAAACACCCAAGAACAAGTTACTTAGGTGGGAATGCAGGATTTGAAGGCAAAACCGGAAACATCATTATAAAAAATGCAACAAAAAACAGAAAAGCACAAGTGTATGCTAAGTCATTTAAGATTGATAACGGAGAGATTAAATTAGGTGAAAGCGTTGAAATTTCAATCGAAGATAAGAAAAAAGAAATATATACTGCTGTAGTAAATAATTATAACGAAACAGATAAACTAATACTTGGCAATTATGGAAACAAAGGCCATAACCACTATGGAACTCAACTATCTGACTTAAGACTTAAAGGTGTTTATTATTCTAAAATGGAAGGTAAACGATTGAAATGGATTAATACCTATTCATTTAAAGAAATAATACCTAAAGACCAATATGTTAAATTTAAACGAGCCCATAGAAATGGGATAGTAATAAACGTTGGACCATTTCCATTTTATGTAACTTTTTATAATAAACCTGGATACAGTGGAACCCAAGTTCTCATGCATGATGTAATAGAAACTGATAATGAATTTATAAGTGTTGGAGAAACAAGAACCGCAAAATTCCATTATGAAATAGAAAAAGAAATGGGTACAGTTAGTGTTAGTTCTAGAGGTGGCGGTGGTTCTACACAAGGTAAAGTCAAAAAAGTATTAGTATTTGATGGTTATGAATACAATGGGTTTTTAATAAATTGTTTTAGCAAAGAAGGAAAATTACTTTGGACAAAAACTATAAAATATGCAAATAAAATGCTTTCTTTTAATGAAGACAGAAGATTCTTAGATGTTGCTCCAGAAGGTGATAAATTAGGTTTTAGTTATTTTAATGGGACTGCCATTGTAAAATATTATTTGAATGAAGACATGAAATTTGAAGACAAACCTGTGATAAGTAGAGGTGCAAAAATCACAAACAAAAATGATGAAACTAAAGGTTTGAAATATGATTACGATTATGCAAAATGGACAGATGATACTTATTTGATTTTTGGAACTGCTACTATTAAAACAAGCAAAGCAGAACTTAAAAAGAAGAGAGATGCAAACGGAAACAAAATTAAGAAAAAAAGAACTGTTTTATATATTTCAAAAGTGGTAGTTGAAACAGAAGACAAGTAACACTATAAAAAATTAATTATATATATGAAAGTTTTAATTAAATCAACAATTTTAATTTGTTCATTTTTATTTATTTTAAACTTTAAAGCTCAAGCCCAAAAAAAACCTAAAAAAGAAATCAAAGAAGAAACTGAAGAAATAGAAGCTAAAGAAAAAAAACCTATTCAGAAACTAGAAATAGATTTTGAAAAAAATATACCTGCATATGAAGTAGCCATGCTTGGAAATAAAGGTATTGTAATGATGACCTCTGAAAAACAAATTCTAAATTTAACCAAGTACAACTCTGATTTAAAAAAATCATATAGTGTTGATTTAAACATTGAAAAAGGACACAGCTATATAGCATATTTACATAAAAAGAATAAAATATATTTACTTTTTGCTGACTCTTATAACGCTGCAGAATATTATATATATACTGAAGTTTTTAAAAAATTTATAGTTATAGAATTTGATTTAGAAACAAAAAAACAAAAAACTGTTGCTGGTAAATTTGAAAAATCATTCTTGCTAAATAAAATGGAAGAATTAAATGGCAAGGTGTATCTTATGGGCACAACAAACTATCCTGGATGGGCTAATATAGCCACAGTTGATTTTTCTAAACAAGAAGCTATATGTGAGGTTATAGACAATTACGGAAAAAAGCCTCATATTAAAATGCTTGGTGCAAATATTAATTCTGAAAAAAATGTAGCAAATGTTTTAGTTAAAGACAGTAAAAGTAAAAAAGAAACTCATTACTATATACAAAGCATATCTCTAGGAAATCAAAACAAGCCATCTGACCCAGTTGAGATGAATATTGGTGACAATTATGAAGTATTTACTTCAAAAGTGAATTATACTGGAGAAAGTGATAGACTAGTAGTGGGATGTTTTGGTGACAAGGTAAAAAAAACAGTTAGAGGCGGCGATAAGTTTGCTTTAACCAAAGGTATATATATATCAAAATTAGATAAAAGTAAAGTACTTTGGAATAAAAATATTTTATATACCCAAATATTTAACTCAGAGAATAGTAAATCAAAGGATATTTCTATAAATGAAATAAATTCTAAAACTCAAATTCAAGTACTATTTCATGATGTAATTGAGACAGATGAACAATATATTTTTATTGGAGAAACATATTATCCAACTTTCCATACAGAGATTAGAACTTCTGAATCAAATGGAAGATATATTACATATACCGCAAATATATTTGATGGTTTTTTATATGACAAATGTATTGCGTTTGCAACTGATAAAAAAGGAACCTTTCAATGGTCCTCAGTTTTCTTAATGCCATCCTATATAACTCATTATCCAACAACTGAAAGAGTCAAAGTAAACACTTTGAGTGACAAAATAGCTGTTTCTACATTTAATAACTTAAATTTAATTACTTATCATTTGGATAAAGAAGGTTTTACTGAAGTTCAAGACCTCAATCATATTACAGCTAATAAAATAGATGTAAATGTTAGAAACTTAAATACCAATATTGAATATTGGTATGATAATTACTATTTGGTTTATGGTGATATGGAGTATAAAGCTAGTAAAAAAGATGAAAATAGCAAGAAAAAAAGACAATATATATTCTTTTATAAAATGCAATTAGGAGATGAATATAAAGAAGAAAACGACGAAGACGAAGAATAATTAAAAAATATGAATCATACAATCAAATCAATTCTATTAGTTAGCTTATTTTTATTTGCTACAAACATTACTGTACAAGCTCAAAAAAAACCTAAAAAAGAAATCAAAGAAGAAACAGAGGTTAATGAAAACAAACCTATCCAAAAATTAGAAATTGACTTTGAAAACGCTATTCCTTCATACGAGGTGGCTATGCTTGGTAGCAAAGGAGTTATTCTAATGACGCATGAAAAGCGTGTGTTTAACCTTACGCGTTACAACTCAGATTTGAAAAAAACATATAGTGTAGATTTAGATATTGAAAAAGGTCAAAATTATCTTACCTATATACACAGAGACAAAAAAATATATTTACTTTTTGCTGATGCTTTTGGAACTTCAGAGTCATATGTTACTTCACAAGTATTTAAAAAATTTAGTGTAGTAGAATTTGATTTAGAAAGCAAAAAACAAAAAGCTGTATCAGGTAAATTTGAAAAACCATTTTCATTAACACAAATGGAAGAAGTTAATGGCAAAGTTTATTTGATGGGCTCTACTACTATATCTTCTGGTAGCAAATTTGGACGTAGTTGTTATTCTATAGCATTATGTTATATTCCTACATTATTTGGTTCTTTAAACTACCCAGGATGGGCTAACATGGCTAGTATTGATTTTTCAAAACAAGAAGCTATATGTGAATTGATAGATAGTTATGGTAAAAAGCCACATATTAAAATGCTTGCTGCCAATATTAACTCTGAAAAAAATGTAGCAAATGTTTTAGTTAAAGACAGTAAAAGTAAAAAAGAAACTCATTTGTATTTACAAAGCATCATATTAGGAAACCAAAACAAACCATCTGACCCTATTGAGATGTCTGTTGGTGATAATTTTGAAGCATTTACTGCTAAAGTAAATTATACTGGCGAAAATGATAGATTGGTTGTTGGTTGCTTTGGAGACAAAGTGAGAAAAACAATTACCGGTGGTGATAGGTTTGCTTACACCAAAGGTATATATATTTCTAAATTAGATAAGAATAAAGTGCTTTGGAATAAAAATATTTTATATACCCAAATATTCAATTCAGAGAATAGTAAATCAAAAGACATTTCAAAGAATGAAAAAAATTCTAGATCTCAAATACAAGTATTATTTCACAATGTGATAGAATCAGAAGAACAATATATTTTTATTGGAGAAACGTATTACCCTACTTTCCATACCGAGACTAGGACTTCTTATTCAAATGGCAAATGGACAACCTATACAGTTACTATTTTTGATGGATTTGTATATGACAAGTGTATTGCATTTGCTACTGATAAAAAAGGCACATTTCAATGGTCTTCTATTTTCTACTTACCATATTACAGAACTTACAACCCAAATAAAGAAAGAGTTAACGTAAATACTTTAGGAGATAAAATTGCCGTTTCAACCTTTAGTGGCTCTAATTTAGTTACTTACTTTTTAGATGAAGAAGGATTTACTGAAGAATCTACTAATACTCAAATTAAAACATCTAAAGCTGACGATAAAATCAGAAGTTCACATACCAATGTAGACATCTGGTACGACAATTATTATATTGCCTTTGGTGATATGACTATTAAAGCAAAAAAGAAAGATGAAAATGGCAAGAAAAAACGCCAGTATATATATTTCTATAAAATGCAAGTTGGTGAGGAGTTCAAAGAAGAAAGTGACGACGAAGAATAAAAAAACTATATAACATAAAAAAGCCTCAAAATATTTTGAGGCTTTTTTTTATATGTTTTGTTTAGATATTAGTATCTATACATGTCATTTTTGAATGGACCAGAAGTTTTAACACCTATATAACTTGCTTGTTCTTCATCCATTTTTTCTAATTTAGCACCTACGTGAGCTAAGTGTAATGCAGCAACTTTTTCATCTAAAATTTTAGGTAACACATATACTTTATTTTCGTAAGCACTTGTGTTAGTCCAAAGTTCTAGTTGGGCTAATGTTTGATTTGAGAATGAGTTACTCATCACAAATGATGGATGACCCATAGCACAACCTAAGTTCACCAAACGACCTTCAGCTAAAAGGATGATATCTTTACCGTCTACGTTGTAAATATCTACTTGAGGTTTAACTGTATATTTGGTACTACCATAGTTATTGTTTAACCAAGCCACATCTATTTCATTGTCAAAGTGACCAATATTACAAACGATAGATTTATCGCACATTGCTTTAAAATGACGGTCACGAATGATATTTATATTACCAGTAGCAGTAACAAAGATATTAGCATGTTTCACAGCTTCATCCATTGGCATTACTTGGAAACCATCCATAGCCGCTTGTAAAGCACATATTGGATCAATCTCTGTTACAATAACTCTACATCCAGAACCTCTTAACGATTCAGCAGAACCTTTTCCTACATCACCATAACCAGCAACAACAGCTACTTTACCAGCCATCATGATATCAGTAGCTCTACGAATAGCATCTACTAAAGATTCTTTACAACCGTATTTGTTGTCAAATTTAGATTTAGTAACTGAATCATTTACATTTATTGCAGGCAATGGTAAAGTTCCATTTTTCATACGCTCATATAAACGATGAACACCTGTTGTAGTTTCTTCAGATAAACCTTTAATATCAGTAACTAATTCAGGGTATTTGTCTAACACTAAATTGGTTAAATCTCCTCCATCGTCAAGAATCATATTTAAGTTCTGACCACCTGAAAAGGCATTTAACGTTTGCTCTATGCACCAATCAAACTCTTCAGCATTTTGACCTTTCCATGCAAAAACTGGAATACCAGCAGCAGCAATAGCAGCAGCAGCATGATCTTGAGTAGAGAAAATGTTACAAGATGACCATGTAACTTCAGCTCCTAATTCTTTTAAAGTTTCAATAAGAACAGCAGTTTGTATTGTCATGTGAAGACAACCAGCAATTCTAGCACCTTTTAAAGGTTGAGAAGGACCATATTCTTTACGAATAGACATTAAGCCTGGCATTTCTGCTTCAGCTAATTTAATTTCCATACGACCCCATTCGGCCAATGTAATATCCTTAACTTTGTAAGGAATTGTTTGAGTTTCGCTCATATTATTAATATATAAAAATTTGTTTTTTATTTTAAAAAAAAGTAGGCAAAGGTAATTAAAATTGAATTAATTAACAAGGTATTAACAAATTCAGAAAGATATTGTTTTAAATATTGAAACAAGTCTATTTCGGTGTCTACAAAACATATATTATATTCGCTGTTAAATTAACTTATGATAAATTTCGTATTTCCTCAGTTTTTATGGGCACTTTTGGCATTATCTATTCCGATAGTGATTCATTTATTTCACTTTAAGAGATTTAAAAAAGTGTTATTTTCTAATGTGTCATTTTTGAAAGATATTCAAATTACCACACAAAACAAAAGAGAAATTAAACGATGGCTTGTTTTAGCTGCAAGGTGTTTGGCTTTAATATTTCTTGTTTTAGCCTTTACCCAACCATTTATTCCAAAAAACAACAATACTTCAACCGGAAAATACAGAGCTATTTCTATTTATATTGACAATAGTTTCTCTATGAATGCTGATAGCAAAGACGGGAATTTATTATTAATAGCTAGACAAAAAGCAAAAGAAATAGTCAAAGGATTTAAAGAGTCAGACAAGTTTCAGATTTTAACTAATAATTTCGAAGGGAGGCATCAACATCTTATAAGTAAAGAAGAGTGTTTGCTATGGATTGACGAAATAAAACCTACATCTGTAACTAGATCAATTACTGATGTTCAAAACAGACAAGCTCAAGCGTTAAACCAATCAAATGACCCAAATAAACTTGCTTTTATTTTAAGCGATTTTCAGACATCCATTTTAAAAAATTATCAAAATCTGGCTGATACAACTATTCAAACTACATGGGTACCTCTAAATTCTTCTAATAAAAAAAATATAGCTATAGATAGTTGTTATTTTGAAACTCCTTATATAAAACTTAATGCTGCGAATAAACTTATAGTTAAAATAAAAAACTATGGAGAAGAGGCTATTGAAAATGGCTCTATTAGTTTATATATAAATGGTCAACAAAAAACTGTTGGTGGATTTACAGTAAATGCCAACAGTAGTATAGAAACAATTCTATCTTTTACAATAAATCAATCAGGCTGGCAAAAATGTGAACTTTCAATAGTTGACAACCCAATAACATTTGATGATAAACTGTATTTTTCATTTCAAGCCAATGCAGAAGCGAAAGTTTATGTGATTAATGGTATTTCAAACAATAGTTTTATTAACAATGTATATGCCACAGATCCGTATTTTAATGTATCGAATACCTCTATAAATCAAATAGATTATTCCCAACTAAAAAAATCAGGATTAATAATACTAAATGAAATAGAGACTTATCAAACTGGGCTTAGTAATGAACTCAAAGAATATATAACAAACGGAGGTGATGCAATATTTTTCCCTTCTTCTAAAGTTGAAAACTTAGATAACCTAAACCAATTTCTAAACATTTTTGATATAACTGCAACAGAAGTATATAACCAAAAAGAAACAGTGTGTGACAAGTTAAACCTTCAATCTCTCATATATAAAGATGCATTTGAAAACACAAAAACTAGTTTAGATTTACCCAAAGTTTATAAATATGTTTCATATTCTTTTTCAAAAAAATATATCACTGAACCCTTATTAACATTAAAAAACAACAAGCTATTGATAAGCATGATAAAGTTTGGAAAAGGTAAACTATATATAAGTGCTGTTCCTTTACAACCTGATTTTAGTAACTTTCAAAACCATGCAACTTTTGTCCCATTTATGCTTAAATCTGCAATGGCATCGTCTGAAATGCAGCCATTGTTTTACAGAATTAATACAGATAAATATATATATTTATACAAAGAAATAAATAAAACAGAGCAAGGAATAAAGTTAGTTAAGACAAATTTCGAAATGATTCCGGAAATAAATGTTGCAAACGGCAACAGTAGGTTGTTTTTATCAGATGCAATTAAAGAGTCAGGTAATTATGAACTATTAACAAAAGACAACAACCATCCTATTATTTCTTTTAACTACGATTCTGATGAAAGCAATACAACATATATAAGCGAAAACGAATTGAGTAAAATGGCGGGTTCAAATATACAAGTAAGCAATATAGACAAGGTAGACAAAAGAATTTTAGCATTTGATGGGAATAAATACTTATGGCGGTATTGTATATTACTTGCTATATTTTTTGTGTTTCTTGAAATACTTTTAATCAAGCTTTTAAAATAAACAAACATTATATGTTGAGCCTATCTTTGTGCATTCATTGAACAATATAAGAAGTATACAAAAAAAAGAGCTAGAAGACTTAGCTGTTTCTAAAGGACATTCATCTTTTAGAGGTAGACAAGTATATGAATGGCTTTGGAAAAAATCAGTACCTGGTTTTGACCACATGACTAATATTCCTAAAGAATTTAGGGACTTTTTAAAAGAAAATTATTTTATAGGAAAAGTAATAGTAGACCATTTTCAAAAAAGTAGAGATAGAACTATTAAAAATGCATTTAAATTGCATGATGGTGCATTAATAGAAGGTGTTTTAATTCCAACCGAAACCAGAATGACAGCATGTGTTTCAAGTCAGGTTGGGTGTAGTCTTTCTTGCAAATTCTGTGCAACTGGCAAATTAGAGCGTATCAGAAATCTTGACTTTTTTGAAATTTATGACCAAGTAAACATCATAAACCAACAAGCAATAGAAAATTATAAAATTCCACTATCAAATATTGTATATATGGGAATGGGAGAACCTTTGTTAAATTACAGCAATGTATGGAAAAGTATTGAGATGGTTACTTCACCTGAGGGAATGGGTATGTCACCTCAGCGTATAACTGTATCTACTGCTGGTATAGCAAAGATGATACATAAACTTGCTGATGATGGAGCAAAATTTAACCTTGCACTCTCACTGCATGCTGCAAATGATGATAAGAGAGATCAGATAATGCCCATAAATGAAAGCAACAAACTAGAGTCACTTCATGAAGCTTTGTTATATTTTTATAAAAAAACCGGTAATAGGCCAACATTAGAATATATTGTTTTCGATAATTTTAACGATAGTGAACAGGATGCAAAAGAGCTTGTAACATTTGCAAGAAAACTTCCGACTAAAATAAACTTAATTGAATATAACCCAATAGATGGTGGTGAATTTCAAAATGTAAAAGACAACAATTTAAAAAAGTTTATTCAGATTTTAGAGTATAATAAACTTATAGTTAACGTAAGAAGAAGTAGAGGTAAAGACATTGACGCTGCTTGCGGTCAACTTGCAAACAAAGGTTAATATATATTAAATAGATGGCCAATTGACCATCTCTTTAAGTTAACCAAAACACTTTTAAGAAAGATTCTCTATTTAAATTCTATAAACTTATTCCAATTTCGAATGGTCTAATATCAGGGCCTTGTCCATCTTTAAATAATGAGAACAATGAATAATTTGCAAAAAGCATGAAATTTTTATACCCTACTCTTGCAGTTGCTTTTAAATTAAATGGACGTAAATGATAATTATCTTTAGCTACTAGTTCTATTGATTCTTTATTTTGTAAAAAGCTAAGTTTATACTTGCTATTATATATATAACTGCCAACAACGCCAATTGCTACTTTAACTCCTTTATCTGGGTTCTTTTTATTTCCACTAAAACCTATCAATAATGGAACTTCTATAGATGAGACCCTAAGTTTATTTTTAGTGTATTCTTTAACTGTAGAAGTATCAAAACTTATTTTATTATTTACTATATCATTATATAATTTAACATTTTTTGAAGAAAATTTATATCCATTATAATCTAAACCAAAGCCTGTAACCAAACTGAGTTTTTTCTTATATAAATTTAATTGTTTTTCGACTAGATTTAAATGAAGATTCCATGAACCACCGAAGTCTAAATCTAAATTATTACTAGAGCCATTTAAATTTGTAGAAAAATTACCTTGTTCCATTAAACCATTCACCCCTATATCAATACCTTCATAAAAGGTAGCTAAAGGTTTTTTTATAGGTACTGGTTTGTATATAGTATCTTGTTTTTTATCAGTATCAGGATCATTAAAAACCAATATTTTTAACCCACTCCAAAGAAAAACAGTTGTATCATTTTTCTCTTTTTTAATTCTAGGATTTTGTGCAAAAAGAACATGAGAAATAAAAACAGATAATGCTATAGTAAGTGTGATTCTAATTTTCATGTATATATTACGATTGATAAAAAGTATATGTTACAATTATTTCGAAAATGATCTGCCAATTTCAATATCTCCAATTTTAATAGCAATAATTTCACTAGTTTCTTGATCTTTTCTTTTTATTATACTTGAGTTTTGAGTTTTCTCTTTTATAAGTTTTACTGTGGCATATAGTACATTTCTCCAATTCAAGGTATTCTTATTTCCTTCCGTTTTTTCAACTAAATCTGTTCCTGCTTTTTCATTGATTTTTTCAATTATAAAATTTGATAAATCTGGCAAATGTGTTGTAGCCTTTATAGATGATGTATAATAATTATTAATATAAATCTTTTCTTCAGGCTTTAAATTTGAAATATCACTAATAGTGGTTTTTTCGAAATGATCATTGGTCTCTAAATTTGATATACTCTTATTTGATTCTTGAATGTTTTTATATATTTTTTTGTTAGAAATGCCAGGCTTTTGTGTATAATAATAATCATTAATATTAGGCTCTGATGCATCTATACTTTTTTTATTATTCAATACAGCTTGGGTAACATTTTGTACTTGAATATACTCTTCAAAATCATTTTTATAATTATCCTCTTTCGAATTATATGGCGAATTTGACGCAAAACTCTTTAATGAATTTGTTTGACTAGGTTCTATATATTCAGAGCGATTATCTAAATCAATCGATATATTTTTTATAATATCTTTAGTATCATTAATGGACATAAATTGGTTAAAATCTGAATTTACTATATTGTTAATATTAACATAAAAAGTAGCTAAAAGTATCACAGCAGCAACTGATGAGTACTTTACAAACAAAGTAAATATAGGTGTTTTTAACTCTTTCTTTATTCTGTTTTTAAATGGATAAAGTACTTGTTCTTCAATTAATAGTTTTGTATAAGAATATAATTTTTTATCTTTAAGATATTGAGGATATTGATATAAAAAAATATTAACTGCTTTTTCTTCACTGGGTGTTAAATCATTTTCAAGTTGTTTTATTAAAAACAGATCTATATTTCCAATATTTACTTCTTGGTTTACATCAAATCTTAAAAAACTTTTATATTTAAAGTTAATACTTTTGTCGATGTCTAATTTTGTTAGCTTATATAATTTATAATCGGCTATATATTGAGGGTTCTTTTCTAAGAATTCATATAACGCATATTTTTCATTTTCATTTAAATCATCCTCTATAGACCTTGCAAAATAATCATCAATGTTTACTTCATTTATTAGATTAGAATCAAATTCAGATTTTTTAAGATTTAATTTAAAATCTTGTTTTAAAATTATAGCTTCTTCATCTAGTGTGATTAACACAAACTCATCAAAAACTTTCTTCCAATTTAGGTTTAGGTTAAGAAATGCAAAAAGTTCATCTATTTGATTTGGTAATAGATTTCCTTCAAAATAATCAAGTATAATGATTTCTATATTTTCTTCGTTTATACTCATTAAATTACATTTTCTAATTTGCCAATATATTCTTTTAAATTCTGTCTACCTCTAAATATATAGACCTTTACTTGAGAAGGAGACAATCCTGTTATTTGACTGATTTCTTCATAACTATAACCCTCATAGTCTCTTAACATAATGACTGATTTTTGAATCTCATTCAACGTATTTAAAGCTTTATTTACAATAGATTTCAAATCAGTATAATGTCTTTGATGTATATGTTCATATTCATTAACCTCATCCCAATTGGCTTGTTTTTTATCTTTTCTTATCAAGTCAATCATTGTTCTGTACCCTGTCGTAAATATATAGCTCTTAGCTTTTTCAAAATCAACTTCTACCACTTTTAACCATACTTTTTCAAAAGTATCTTGTACAATATCTTGTGCCTTGTCTTCATCCTTTATATTTTTCAATATAAAACGATATAGTCCATCTGAAAAAAGGTCAACACATGTATTGTATTCGGCCGATGTCATTAATTATTTTGGTAGCATACTTTTAACGCTTGTGATAAACACAATGTTACATTTTTTATTTTACTGAAACCCAAATTTTTACTTAAGATTTTCAGATACAATTTTCGAAGCCCTACTTGAAACTTCTGCTTTTAATTCTCTATTATACTTTTTAGCACTTTTATATGCTCCAAAAATATTACCAGAATAAAAAGCTAAAGTTAGACCACCATATATATAACCATAAACGCTTTTTGTTCCTCTTTTTTCAAATCCTCTGTATGATTGCCAAGCTGATAGACTTACAAATACAAATGAAACAATTCCATCTTTATAGTCTTTGGCATATATTTTCCCTAATCCTGGAACAATTGTAGAAAGCCCAGCTGCTAATCCTGGTCGTTTTAGCTTTTCATTCTCTACAATTTTTACTAAAGGGTCAAAACTTAGTATGGAAGGATATTTCAAAGTATCGTTTTTTAGGTATATATTTTCTATATATTTTACATCATATATGTGGAATGCTAAACTTATTTCATAGTTCTTTTTCATTTCATCACTTAAACTATTACAGCTAGCAATTAGGTATCTTGCTTCTTCCCATTTATTAAGTTTAATAAGCAAAGTCAAATAAGTATTTGAAATAGAATTAGGTAAATTACTAGTTTCTGGATAGAAAATTTTACATCTATTATACCCTTCACTATATTGTTCGTCTATTAAATATGTTTTGATAAGTACCGACTTAATAGAATCGTTGTCAGGCGAAAGATATACTGCTCTTTCAAGTTCTTCAATTACTAATTTATATTGTTTGGTTTTGAATAGATATTGAGCATATTGAGTGGTTTTGTCAAAATCAAAAAGATTTTGTGAATAACTCATTTTTTGTAAAGTAAATAACACAAGAATTAACAGCCACTTCTGCATAAATTTCTAAAATTTATAAGTAGCTCCAAATTGCAATACTGATTTAGCAATACCAACTTCTGAATACAAACCAAAATTTTCTGTGATTAAATACCTTGCTCCAATTACTGCCTCAAATCCTAATGGTATATTAAACTCATTCTGTTTGGTTGTTTTACCTGTAAACCCATCTGTTACTTTATTATCAGCATATCTATAACCAAATGCTAAACCTGTATAGAAATCAAAATTATCTTCTGGATTAAAATGATAGTTAATCCTTCCTAGTATACTATAAGATAAAAAACTATATTTATCAGTAACTGTTGTATCATTCCCATTTCTATTTGTTGAATAAGTACTATTTAAATTATATTTTACCAATGCAAAATTTCCACCAAATGAAACATCATCATTAACCATGTATTCAATTCTTAAATATACTGGACCTAGCAGTGAGGAGCTAGTAGTTTCGTTTGAAAGCATAGATGAAGATGCAGAAGTATTAAATGCATCAAAAAACAATGCTCTATAGCTTCCTAATCCATAACCAACAGAAGCCATTGCTTGTCCTGCTTCTATAGATTGTGAAATAGCATTAAATCTGAACGCTATAAAAAAAATAACTATAAATATTTTAAATTTCATATATTAAGGTTTGTCAATTAATTGCTCTGTTTCTTCGTTATACTCGTATTTTTCAGGACTTAACCCATTGCAACGCAACAGTCTGTCACAAGCATCTATAACTCCGATGATAAACCCATGTTTTTTTAATGATGTAATGGCATACTCACTACAACTTGGTTCAAACCCACAATGGTTATTGTCTTGTGATGATATAAACGATTTATATCCAAGAAATAAAAATGAAAATACTGATTGAACTCCGTTTTTATTATTTTTTGCAACTAGCCAATGTGTGTGATTCTCTGATGTTATACAAATATTTTCTACAAAAGCTATGTCTTTTTTTTGTTGTGAATATACATTTGAAGTTATAAGTAATAATAAAATCATTAGATACTTATTCATACTAAAATATACTAAGATTATTAAGATTGTCTAATAAACCACTATCAATAATAACACCTGCAATGAAAACAATAACATTGGTTGAAGCACCCATACAAAAAGATACTTTATCTTCTCTAGTTACATTCTTTTTAGCAATTAAATATATCGCTCCATATTGCCAACAACATGCACCTAAAACAAAGTATTTAAAATTTATATCATCAAAAGTAAATGATTTAATACTGTCATTTTGAATTTGATATTTTAGTAATTTATTAACTTCAATTGATGTTGGATCAAATTGAATTATTTGTTCAGCTTTATTAATATTAGACAGTCTAGCTTCTACACTATTAATGTCTAAATCATAAACGCTCTGAGAATTCACAAATAGAGATTTAGAAAGAAAAAATAGAATAATTAAGTATTTCATTAAATTTATATTTTTTAAAGATTCAAATATGATACTTATTTTTTGAATTTCATAAAAAAAAACAACTTAAATTTAGTTACTTATTTAGTTTACTTAAATCTATAAAATAATCTTGTTCATGTGAATTATCATCTATTTTAATTTCTTTAAATTGATATTTTTTAATCACTTCATTTTTATCAAAATATATAAATTGATAATAAATAGTAGGAACTTGTATGTTTTTAACAGTTATATAATCTTTAAAAAACAATTTCATATAAAATTGATTACTTTTAGGTTTAAAGAAAATAACTGATGATAAAATTTTGTTTTCATAAGCTAGGTCAATCATACCCAAATCTTTTGTTTTAGGCTTAAAAGATTGAATTGTTAAACCTGAAACTTTTTTTGTTTGATAAAGTATATATGGAGATTTGTTTAATCCGAAATTATTTAGCTGTTGTAAAAGAATTAATTTAAAAATGTTTGTTGATTCAATTTTATATGTATTATTTGTAAATACAATTTTATTATTTCTTACAATACTCATTGATGAGTCAGTAAAAACCCAATCCTCAATAACAGGAAATTTGATTTTATATATCAGTTGTTTATAATTAATATCATAGAAAACTTTTCCTTTATATAATGCATTTATGCTATCACTTTTTTCTTTAATAGTTAAATCCATACTAATTCTATAATGCTGAGCATTTAGCTTGAATACATAAGAAAAAATCAAAAATAAAAGTATAGTTAGTTTAGTTTTCATATTAAAAAACACACCTAATAAATCCATTAAAGCAACAGTCAGTTAAGCAATTCCATTGTTGTCTGTTAAAAAAATATAAAATTTGTGCATGGGGCATTCTTTTGTTTTTTTCTTTAGTGTTGATTTCTGTAAAATTAACTTTACTATATGTAGAATTCTTTTGTTCTAAAATCGAATCAATTTGCAATACATTAATTTTATATATACTCTCTTGAGCGATGAGACTGTTATTTATTACAAATAATAGTAAAACAAAAAATATTCTTTTATACATTTTTTAATAAATTTATCTCAGTTATTCCATCAATTGCATTGGTTACAAATATCTTATCAGCTAACAATAAATTATCTACAGTGCAAGGTTTTTCTTCAACTTTATGCTGTTTTATATACAAGTTTCTCATCACACCTGATATGCAACCTTCAGTGATTGGTGTTGTAAAAATAGTTTTATTTTCTATCCAAAATATATTGCTCGAAAGGGTTTCACAAACTCTATTTGATGCATTTAAAATCACTACTTCATCCCATTTTTTTTGTTTCATATATAATCCTGCATATATATAAGGCATAGAATTTAATGTTTTGAATTTGGAAAAAGGTGTGAACATTTTAAGTGGTATAGGACAAATTCCGGCTGTTTTACTTTGCTTTTTTAATTCATCTATCATTCTAATTGAAAGCATAAAATCTGAGTTTGAATCAATTGGTGTATATAAACCTCCAGGCTTTCTAAATATTACTATTTTAAGTCTTCCTAGATTTATGTTTTGTGTACTTTTTAATAGCTCTTCAAATGATTTTAACAAATCTACTTCATTAGGAGGGGTTATTTGCAAAACACTACATGCTTCAAATATTCTAAGAATATGATTACTCCAATATTGAGGTATATTATTTTCAACCCTAATGGATTCAAAAAAACCATCTCCATAATTAATTGCTCTATTACTCAGACTTATGACTGACTCATTAGTTGTATATACTTTATTATGATAATAAAACCATTCTGACATGAAGTAAACTATTTATACCATTTTGACAACATATTACAAGATTTCCATTCTTCTGAAATTCTTATATATGATTCTTTTTTGTAGCTTTCTATCCACTTATCTAAAGCTTGCTGTTTTTTGTTTTCTGTTGCGGCTTGTTGAATTTTTTGATAGTCATCTTTAAGATTAGCTACATGCGGTGGGCTATAGCTTTTTAAATATACCATTTTATAGCCTTGAGTTCTTTCGGCTGTTGTATAAAGAAAAGGTTCTGAAATTTGATGTGGTTTTAACTTTTCTATTGCAAAATATATATCTTTTTCTAGTTCTTCCATAGGAACTTTTGTAGACCCAGTAACAGGATCAGTAAAAAATCCACCATTGGCTTTCATTGCATCTTCATCATCGTTATATTTTTTAGCAGCGTATTCAAATGACATGCTGTCTTTTGTAATATAGTTTCTTAAACTGTCTATATATTTATATGCAAGTTCTAAATCTTCTGAAACTGTTTGAGGTTTAATTAAAATGTGTCTGACATTGATTCTCTCGCCTTTTCTGTCAATGAGTTTTAAAATATGATATCCATATTTTGATTTAATTACTCTTGATACACTATCTGGTTTTAGTTTAAATGCCATAGCCTCAAACTCAGGAACCATTTCATTTCTTCCAAAATAACCCAATTCTCCACCTTTAACTGAGCTACCAGGGTCTTGAGAATATAATATTGCCATCGACTCAAAGCTTTTCTCTTTGCTTACAATTCTTTCTCTCAATTCATTTATAGTTTGTAATGCGTATACTTCTTCATCTGTTGTAACTTTAGGTAATCTGATAATCGTAGAAACCTCAACCTCTGCACTATAATTGGGTAAACTATCTTTAGGAAGTGTGGCAAAAAAATGTTGTACATCAGTAGGAGAAACTTTAACATCTCTAATAATTGTTTGCTGTATTTCTTGAACTTTCATCTGATTTTTTACTTTATCACGATATTCCATTTTTAATTGAGGAATACTTTTACCTAAATATTCTTCCATGGTTTTTTCGTTCCCAAATTTTTGTAAATAAAATCTAATTCTTTTGTCTAATTCAGCTTCAACTCTTTCATCAGGTAATGTAATACTATCTGTTTGTGCTTTGTGAAGCATGAGTTTTTCAGTTAAAATTTTGTTTAAAATTACACACAAAGCTGAATCTTTTTTTATACCAATAAAGTTATCCTTCAATTGTTGATACTCAACTTCTAAGTCACTTCTCAATATGATATTCTCTCCAACTACTGCAATAACACCATCTATTGATGTTTGTGCTTTTAAATCTATTTTAAATACCAATAATAATGTTATAAGTATATATATATTTTTCATTTACTTTGTTTTTTTTATATAACCATTTGATTCAGCTTTTCTTAATAAAGACAACTCAGTGTCTTCAACGATCTTAAGTTTCTTTTTGTTACTCAAAATACTTTTGATATTGTCTAATTCAAACTCAATAGGAGACACATCGTTTTTAATTCTAAAATCTATAATATCTATTAAATATGCAAAACCTCCATCTTGCAAAATAGTTTTTTTATTGTTTTTAAGAAATTCCTCTTCGTTATATTTACTCAGTGGTATTTCTTTTAAAATATCATCAAAAGCAAGCCAAACCTTATCATTAAAAAAATAATTCTCAGCATACATGGCACAATAGCTTTCGAGTTTTTTCAGGTTAATGCTATCACCTATCATAAACCATTCTTTAACTTTATCTATTCCTGGAACATCTTTTCTAAGTTTTATGTAATGAAGTCTTGTAATATTTTTTCTTAATTCAAACTCTTTCCTATTCGCATTATAATATTTTTTAATATCCTCAATAGAAACCAAAGTATCAGCGTTTTTCTTGACTATATCTTTTTCAAATTCATATATTAAAAGTTCCTTTTTATATTCTTCTAATTGTTTTTCTTTATTCTTTTGATTCTCATTCAATACTTTATTTGCTTCATGCAATATCACTTGTTCTTTAATCCATTTTTCAATAAATTTATGGACCCAAAAAACACTATCAGCTTTAACTAAATTTTGAGGAATGTGATTGACTAAATCTTTCTCAAACAACTTGCTTTGAAATACTTGTGCTAATACTTTTTCTTCTTGACTTGAGTCATTGCAAGAGTTAAATATAACTAAAGACAATGTTAAATATATAATATAATTTTTCAAAACTTTTTCGAGTAAAATTCTATATAACTTTCCCAATCTTTAGTATTATATAATAACAAAAAATTATCTTCACTAATTCCAAACTGTTTAAAATCTAAAATACCCATTTCCTCAAAAACATTTTTTTTCTGACGTATATCTTCAACATATTTTTGAACTGTTTGCTTATCTTTAAACTCCACGACTCTTAACATTTGATAATCATCATCAAAAAACATTGATTTAGTCTCTAAATTATCAAACACATAACCTGTTTGATTTAAATCAGAAAGCATATTTTTGATGGGTTCAATTTTAACTCCTTTAGCGGGTATTAGCAAAACAAAAAAGTACCTGCTTGAATATTGACTTTTATAATCTGCTTTTTGTTTTTTAACTTTTACTTCTTCTGTTTTCTTTTCTTCAATTACAGTATCTATTTTATTTATTCCTTTTTTATATTTTTGAATGGCTTCAATCATTCTATGGGCTTTTTCACTTTCCTCGGTTCCATTAAATTTTTTTTCTACAAAGCTGAGTTGATTTTCGAACTTACTAAGACTGTCTGTTTTGCCTACAGCAAGAGCATATATATATTCAAATTTGGGTTGTAATCCATTGTTAGGATAATTTTTGTCGGCTTCAAGTTTTCTTGATTTTACATATGCATAATCTTGTTTTACCCAAGCTGCATATATATCTTCATAATACTTGACTACTTCTTTATTGGTTTCAGAATATTTATCTTTAATTCCTTGTTTATTTAATATTTTGGCATAATCACTATTGGGATACTTTTCAATCAACATTTTCTTATAGCGTTCTGCTTCATCTTCATTTTTTAATTCTTTATTAATTTTATATAACTGAAAAATTACTTTATCCATTTTGTTATACTTTGGATATTTTATCATCAAATTCTTAAGTATATCTTCAGCTTCTATATAATCGCTTAAATTTTCGTTATATATATAGCCAACATTTGCCATAGCTTCTGCTATTTTCAACTCAGCCTCTTTCTTATCTTTATCAGTAAAAGGAATTTTGTTTAAGATTTTCTTTTTCTCAGCTCCAGCATTTTTATATAATGGATTATTTGATTCTGACTTCGAATTTTCTTCCCCACTTGCTGTATCTTCAGGATTCTGACTATTATTCGTTTGTGATGACAGATATTCTGAAGCTTTAGATGCAATCCTCCAAAAGTCAGTATTTTTTCTATCTCCCCATTTCCTTATAAAATCTGCTTGTCCACTGGCTATAAGTCCTGGGTTGCTGAAATAAAAACCTGAAGAAGTAAATGTAGTGGCCGGACTGGGTTGGTTTAAATTGATGTTGCTTGGTTGGTTGTTAGTTTGTTCTTTTTTTAATTTGTTATCTTCTATAATTTTATCAATTAACAAATCAAGCTTGGCATTAGAATATGTTGCAAGTTTTAGCAAACTATCTTGCTCTTCTATAACCAAAAGATTTTTTATTAAATCATTTAAAACAGATTTTTTTTCTAATATCTTATCATAGTCAGGATTTTCTTTGGTCACAAATTGAGCTGTACTATCGTAATAAGATTGTGCATTTTTATAATCAGGTTTAGGCTTTTTATTAAAGAAATAATCTGCTAATGCTAGATATGTTTTTGCTTTTTGATCTTTATTTCCTTTGCTACTTTGAGCTGATAATAAAAAATTTTTGATTGCTTCAGGTTCGTTTTTTTCTCTCAAAGCAATTAATCCCAATTCAAAATATATTTGATCAAAATACTGAATATTTTTATCGTCTCTAAGCATGTTTCTCAAATATCTCTTGATTGAACGTGCTTCACCTGGTTTGTTAGCATTATAAGCTTTTGCTAAATTCATTTTGGCATAAAATGCCATTTCATAAGGTGGATTGTATGATATAGATTTTTTAAAAAAGTAGTTGGCCGAGTCATATTGTTCTAGTTTTTGATAAGCTTGAGCTAATATATAACTTAACCTAGCTTTTTCATACCTTCTGTTGTTAGATAGATAACCTAATGCTGCTCTTAGTCTATGTGCAGCAGGTTTGTATTTCTCTTGTTTCAATTCAACTTCTGCAGCTAAGGCTTCTCTTTCTGCATATAAATTTTTTGGCCAATTTTTATCGCTCTTAATCAAACCAGCTAAAGATTCTGCATCGTCTACTCTATTTAATGCTAAATAATTTTTACAAATCCAAAGTGTTGCTTCAAATCTTAAAGTGCTTTTATTATATTTTGTAATTAAATATTGAAATGTTTCTATACTTGATGCGAAATCTCCTTTTAAATATTGAGCTTCACCAATGATCATATATGAATCATCCATCCACTTACTTATATAATGTTTTGCAATTATTTTTTGAGCTCGCTTTATAGATTCATCCATATCAGCTGTCGTAGCTTTCTTTTGTATTTCGCTGCCATAGGCAAACACATCTAATATTTTTGAATACTTATCTTCTTGTTGTTTTCTGAGAGTAATTTTGGTTTCTTTGATTTTCTCGCTTGCATTAAACCATATATTGTCTCTAGCTATAAGGTTATGCCAAGCTATTTTTAACTTGCTTTGGTCAGACAATTTACAACTTGAAATATTTAAAAAAAAAGCTAAACACAACACCACTATAGAGATGTGTTTTAATGGAAATTTATTAAAAGTCTTTCTATCTAAGACTTCAAAAAAGAATCTTAATTTCAACTTTGACTATAACTAATTAAAAAATTATTAAAAGATACCATGGCAAATATAATTTAAAAACGACTAAAGATTAAATGTATTGTTCTATTTAAGAAATATCGTTGTTAATCTCTTGTGCGTCTTTCTCCGGCTTGTTGCCTCCACATGGCATAATACAAACCTTTTTCATCAATTAGCTGCTCATGTTTGCCAGTTTCTATTATTTCTCCTTTTTCTAATACATATATTTTATCAGCATGCATAATAGTTGAAAGTCTGTGAGCTATCATTACTGTAATATGTTGCGAAGATTTAGATATTTCTCTGATGGTGGCACTTATTTCTTCTTCAGTTAATGAATCAAGTGCTGATGTGGCTTCGTCAAAAACCAAAAGCGAAGGTTTTCTTAATAATGAACGTGCTATTGAAAGTCTTTGTTTTTCGCCACCTGATACTTTAATTCCATTTTCTCCTATCAATGTTTCAATCCCTTTTTCAGCTCTCTCAAGTAGTTTTTGACAACTGGCTTGTTTCAATGCTAATTCAATTTCGGCATCAGTAGCATCTGGTTTCACAAACAACATATTTTCTTTTATAGACCCAGAGAATAGTTGAGTATCTTGAGTCACAAAACCGATATTGTTTCTAAAATTGTTTAAGTCTATCTCATTTGCATCAATCCCGTTAAGCTTTATATTTCCTTTATTGGGTCTATATAAGCCCACCAATAGTTTAACTAATGAAGTTTTGCCGGCACCAGATGGTCCAACAAAAGCAATAGTCTCACCGGTTTTTACTTGAAATGAAATGTGATGTACTGCATCATTTTTTGCACTATCATGTTTAAAAACCACATCTTCAAAAGTAATGTTTTGAAGAGGGCCAATAATTTTAGGATTCTCTGCAACTGGTTCTATGGGAGTATTGATAATGTTTTGAAAATTTTGAAGCGAAACTTCTGTCTCTCTATAAATCAATATGATATTCCCTAGCTCTTGCAATGGTCCAAACACAAAAAAAGAATATATAAAAAATGTGATAAACTCCCCTTCTGTTAAACTGTTTTTAAATATTAACCATACCATCAAAAACAAGATGGAGTTTCTAAGTAAATTTACAATGGTACCTTGAACAAAACTAATGCTTCTGATATATTTTACTTTGGTAAGTTCTAAATCTAAAATTTTTGTTGTGGTATCGTTTAGTCGTTTGATTTCTTGCTTGGCTAGGCCTAAACTTTTAACCAATTCAATATTCCTCAACGATTCGGTAGTTGATCCAGCTAAAGCAGTAGTTTCAACTACAATTCTTTTTTGTATGTTTTTAATTTTTTTGCTCAGAACAGAACTGACAATAGCTAAAATAGGAATAGTTAAAAAATAAACTGGACCTATTACCCAACACACACTAGCAGAATATATAACAACCCAAGTGATACCTACTAAACTGGTAAAAAGTATATTTACTGAAGCAGAGATTAGTTTTTCAATATCTGTTCTCACTTTTTGAAGTACCCCAAGAGTCTCGCCACTTCTTTGGTCTTCAAACACTTGAAAAGGCAGTTGCAACGAGTGTTTTAGACCATCAGAATATATTTGAGCACCAAGTTTTTGTGTAATCGTATTAACAAAATAGTCTTGGAAATTTTTAGCAATTCTAGATATCATGGCAACCCCAATAGCCAAACCAATAAACTGTGCTACTCCTTTTATAAACTCTATTTCTGTGTAATCGCTTTTGTGTTTAATAAACCTATCTGTAATTTTACCAAGAATCAAAGGATCTAACAATGAGAACACCTGATTAATTGCTGCAAGGACCAAAGCCAATGCTACAAGGTTTTTATAGCCTTTTAAATAGTTAAATAAAATTTTCATAAAATAGACTGCAAAATAGAGGTTTTATTTTCACTAAACCGCATCTAATTTTTAAATATATAAAATTCTAAAAATTTACTTCTTTTTTATCTTTGAGTCTAACGGATTTTTGTTACCACTTATTTTAGTGATATCAGCTTTAATTGAGCCTACTATCAAATCTGTTTTTACTCTTAATGGAATTAAGTTACCATCATCAGTAGCCCATATAGTCATGGCATCTTCATTAGGAAAAACCCTATCTACAACTACTTGTGGTTTCAAAACTATGGTGTTAAAAGTTCCAATATCAGTGGTAATTTTTTCACGACCAGCAAAGGTTACTTTTGAAGAGTACAACACTTTATCTAAATAAAATTTTATATATATAGCATCACCTTTCTTCATTTTAGAAAAATCAAGATTTCTCATATAATACACTGATGATAATACATCTTGAAACATATGGTCTTTTAACTCAAAAACACCTTTGCTGCTATATACTTTGCCCTTAGCATGGTCAAACTTAGCTACTTCATAATCTTTGTATCCGCCTTCTTCCACTTTTCTAATATACTTAATGGGTCTTAGGCTATCTAATGCTAAAAAACTTTCATATCTATCTCTAACTTTAAAAAACCAATCATATCCACTGTGTGTATTGCCTTCTCCAATAATTTGCCAAGTTTTAATTCCGTCAATTATTTTAGGTTCTTTGTCTATCTTCATGCTTACTTTAGCAGCATTAAAAGGGCCATAGTGAACTCTATATTCAAGCTCTTCGCCAAAAGTAAATGCTTGTGTTTTAGTATTATTTTTTTCGGGATTATTATTAACTACTTTTTTAGATTGACCTTGAACTACTAAAAATTGAACAGTAAACAAAATAACAATTAAATTTTTCATATGAATAAATTTTATGTGTAACGAACACTAATCTAATATTGTTCCAAAAAAATATAAATAAAACAATTCTCTCTCTAATATCATTTTCGTTCTTAATTTTGAAGAATAAATGGATATCTCACTTATACTTGCTTGCGACCAAAATAACGCTATCGGTTACAAAAACCAATTGCTATGTCACCTCCCTAACGATTTAAAATTTTTTAAACAAACTACCCTCAACCATTGTGTGTTGATGGGAAGAAAAACATTTGAGAGTATTGGAAAACCACTTCCAAATAGAACCAATATAGTGCTCTCACAAAACAAAGATTTAGAAATAGAGGGTGTATATATATGCCATACCATTGATCAAGCCTTAGAGATTGCAAATCAAAAAAAGGAAGAAGAATTATTTGTTATAGGTGGTGGGCAATTATATCAAATGCTTTTACCAATAGCAACCAAAATATATTTAACTAGAATTCATGCAACGTTTGAAGCAGACACTTTTTTCCCGGCTATTGATAATACATGGAGAGAGTTGAGTAAGCAGTCGTTTGTGGCAGATGAAAAAAATGCTTTTGCACATGATATTATTGTATTAGAAAAAAGTAAATAATCAATAAAATATTTATAACTTGATTTTAGAATAGTATCAATCATAGATAACTTTGCATAAAATTTATATTAGACCATGAGCAACAATTCAAGCAACAAAAAATACGTATATTATTTTGTATTCGTATTTATTGGATTGGCTTATTTGATCAGGCTTTTATATTTACAAGTTTTTGACCAAAGCTACGAATTATATGCAAGGAATAATGCATTACACGAAGTTACCCTGCACCCATCTAGAGGTTTAATCAGAGACAGAAGAGGAGAGCTTTTAGTATTTAATGATGCTATATATGATTTGATGTGCATCCCTTCTAAAATTGATGGACTAGATACTGTTGAGTTTTGTAACCTATTAGAGATAAATAGAGCTGAGTTTTTTGCACGTTTCAGAAAAATGCAAAACACAAAAGGCTATGCCAAATATAAAACACAGGTTTTTGAGAAACAGTTGAGTGCTCAAACCTATGCGGCCTTTCAAGAAAAACTTTTTGATTTCCCTGGCTTTTTTGTTGAAACAAGAATAGATAGAAGATATAAATTTTTAAACGGTGCCCATGTACTGGGATATATAGGAGAGGTTGTAGATAAAGACATTGACAACTCTGAAAGGTACTATAAACAAGGAGATTTAATAGGCATCAGTGGAATAGAAAGAGCCTACGAAAAAGAATTGAGAGGACGCAAAGGGGTAAAATATATATTAGTAGATAATTTAAATAGAGAGCAAGGTAGATACAAAAATGGTGCTTTTGACTCATTACCTATAGCAGGTGAAGATTTAACAACTACTTTAGACTTTAGACTTCAAAAACTTGGCGAAGAATTGATGGTTAATAAAATAGGAAGTATAGTTGCCATAGAACCAGCAACTGGCGATGTTCTTTGTATGGTTAGCAGCCCTACCTATGATCCCAACTTATTTATAGGTAGAGAAAGAGGCAATAACTATATGAAGTTATTAAAGAACCCAACAAAACCTTTGTTTAACAGACCAATTGCAGCACCTTACCCACCAGGGAGTATATTTAAAATTGTGATGAGTTTGGTAGGCCAACAAGAAGGTGTGCTTACCCCTGAAACAATGTACTCATGCTTCGGTGGATATAACAATGGAAGTAACAAAGTTGGCTGCCACCCTCATGGTTCGCCACTAGATTTAAGAGGGGCTGTACAAATTTCTTGTAATGCCTACTTCTGTCATGTATTTAAAACAGTTATAGACAATAAAAAATATAGATATGTAGAAGATGCATTCATACAATGGACAAAACATATAAATAGTTTTGGAATAGGTATCAGATTGGGTATAGAATTGCCCAATGTTTTCCCAGGCTTAGTGCCTAAAGTAACCATGTATGACAAGGTATATGGCAGACATCATTGGAAAGCATCAACCGTTATTTCATTAGCTATAGGGCAAGGAGAGTTAGGGATAACTCCATTACAAATGGCCAATGTATCGGCTATATTAGCTAACAGAGGTTATTATATAGACCCTCATATTGCCAAATATATAGGCAAAAGCAAAAAGCCTATCACAAAATTTACCCAAAAACACTATACTACTGTAGACCCATCTTATTATGATGTAGTGATACAAGGAATGTTAGATGTGGTAAAAGGAGGAACAGGTATTATAGCTCAAATTCCTGGCATTGAAGTGTGTGGCAAAACAGGTACAGCACAAAATCCTCATGGTAAAGACCACTCAGTATTTATTGCATTTGCTCCTAAAGATAATCCTAAAATAGCTATAGCTGTAGTAGTTGAAAATGCTGGATTTGGAGCTACTTGGGCAGCACCTATGGCTTCACTCATTATGGAAAAATATTTAACAGATACTTTTAAAAGACAATATGTATATGAAAATATGATTAAAGGTAATTTAATGCCTGCATCTAAAGAAGTTTTAGAAAAGCAAAAAGCACAAAAAGACTCTTTAGATAACATAAAAAAAATAAAGCTTAAAAACCTGAAAAACAAAAAAAAAGCTGAAGCTAAAAAAGAAGAGCAAGTAACAGATAATTAATGGAGATTAAATCGCTTATATATGTTGGATTGGGAGGTGGCATAGGTTCTATTTGTAGGTATATTATATATATATTATTGCCATTCCAGATAGGTAAAAGCTTTCCATGGCCAACTTTAGTTGTCAATATCTTAGGGTCATTATTCATAGGCATTATATATGCTTTATTTCAAAAAAATCAATTAACTTCACCTCAATATATATTGATAGTAACTGGGGTTTTAGGAGGCTTTACTACTTTTTCTGCATTTAGTATTGAAAGCTTTCAACTATTAAAAAATGGAGAATTGTTTTTAAGTATGGTGTATGTTTTAACTACAATAACAATAGCTATTCTATCAGTTTGGGTTGGAATAAAAATAATAAAATAAGGTTTATTTTACAATTCTTAATTGCAAAACATACTTCCCATCAAATTGAAGTATTTCGAGGTTTATATTGGGGAAATTTAAAACTTCACTAGCATCTCTTCTACTTATAGATAATTTTTTGTGAAAACCTTCTTTAGGTGTTTCATAAATTTGCCAAGCAGGAGATAGACAATCATCAATAGTAAATGAAATTTGCTCGTACATTCTCACCATGGCATCACCCATGTCGACACATGTATATAAATTACAAGTATAAGATGTACCAAAACTTTTTGTAATTACCCCTTCATCATATCCTTCAAAATTCTCTATAGATTTCCATTTCTCTACTTTATTATATCTTTTTAAAGTAGCACCTAGAGGTGTTGATTTTAAATCTTCAAAATTGTTTTCAACTGCAGATTTTATAATTTTAAAAAACACCTTGCAAAAGTCATCATCTGATGATTTAGGATTAGGCGAAATCATAGCCATTGAGGCCACTGCAAAAAACAAACTCGATATAAATAAATAGATTTTCTTCAATTTATGCTACAAATATAGTATTAGCCTTTATTTTTGAATGCATAATATTTTACAATCTGTATGATTTCTACATATTTTAAATTAAACAATGATTTTTACACCATTGAAATTTCAGAAAAGGGTGCTGAACTACAAAGTATTTTTCATCACAAGCTAAATAAAGAAATACTTTGGCAAGGAGATCAAAATTATTGGCCTAGAAGAGCTCCGGTACTTTTTCCTATAGTTGGCAAGCTATTAAATAATTCATACCTATACGACAACAACATATATAATCTTTCTCAACATGGTTTTGCTAGAGATTGTACTTTTATTTTGTTTGACAATAACGAACATTCTGTATCTTACATATTAACAGCAGATGAGAATACTTTTAAGATATTTCCCTTTAAATTCGTCTTAATAATCACTTATACAATCGATAAGAATACTATAAAAATTAAATATAAGATTATTAATCAAGATCAAAAAACAATGTTATGCTCCATAGGTGGTCATCCAGGATTTAATTGTCCACTATTCGAAAATGAAAAACTAGATGATTATAAACTTACGTTTGAATTGACTGAAGAACCAACAAGATTTAATTTGTCTGACGGATTAATAGCTAACCAATACCAAGAAAAGCCATTTCAAACTATTCAATTAACCGAAGAATTATTTAAAGATGATGCCCTAATATATACCCATTTAAAGTCTAGCTATGTAGATTTTAGCAATAACAATAATTATACTTTAAGGTTTACATTTAATCAAATGCCTTATTTAGCCTTTTGGAAAAAAGCTGATGCACCATTTGTTTGTATAGAACCTTGGCACGGTATAGCAGACCATGTTGAAAATATGGGGAATATAGAAAGCAAAACAGGTATGATACATTTAAAACCAAATCAAGAGTTTGAAACAGAATACAGCATCTCTGTTTTATAAAAAAACATCGTTAATTTCTGGAAGATGATTAGATTTTATATGCAATCCTTTGATACCAGCATTTTCAGCAGCAGCGATATCACGAGGGTTGTCACCTATAAACAAGCATTTTTCTTTATCAAGATTATAAACATGTATCGCTTTTTCTAACATCAAAGAATCAGGTTTTCTGCAGATACATTTTCCGTTAAAATCAGGATGATGAGGACAGTAAAACAAATCATCAATGAAGCAATTATTTTCAATCATACATTCATACATTTTATGATGAATTTGAGAAAGTTTTTCATGACTATATAAGTTTTTAGCAATACCACCTTGATTGGTAATAACAATAACTTTATATCCTCTTTTATTGGCTTCTTTTATAATTGGATAAACTTGACTGTTAACTTCAAAATATTTTTCATCAGAAATATAATCCCCAATCTCGAGATTTATAACCCCATCTCTATCTAAAAACAAAGCTGCACCTGACATATAGTTAAAACCTTATGAGTTTCATTACTCCTTTTTCATTTTGAGTATAAAAGTTAATAGATATTTCATTGTTATTTATTTGCAAAATATCATTTATTTTCATTTGATATGGATTTGATACGCTAGATGAATAATAGTCGCCTGGTCCTTTATATTCGACTTCAACTAAATAATATGAAACAGGGTAGCTAATTGGCTGAACACTAAGAGGCGTTTTAATATTCTTACCTTCTGAATAAATAAAATTATACATAAAGAAACCTTCATCTATATTGTTTCTAATATCTAATGTCCCTACATTTTTATTGGTAAAAGTAGTCATCTGACTTGGATTATAAGCATTACCAAAAAGTGTAAGTTCTGTTATATTCCATTTGCCTACCATTATTTTATTTAGTTCTCTAGAATATTGGTTATCTTTTGCTGAATAATAACACCCATTAAACATAGTAATGATGGCTATAAAAAGTATATATTTGATTATAATTTTCATTCTTTTTTTAAAATAGATATCCTGCTCCTAATTTGAAAGTAAAAAAATCAAGTTCGCTCACATATATTTTTATAAACGAATTGGGGTTAGATGTAACTCTTTCACTTGAACCTGCCATAATGCCTTTGAACAATAGTGAAGAATAATACCCAGAAATATTTGCACAAATGGAGGTATTGAGTACAAAATGATGATTGTTATATTTTATCACTTTGTTATTACCAAACCCTAATAAAAACGAAGCATACTTTGATTGATCAATTTGATTTATTTTTATTGGATTATAATTATTTGGCCAAGAAGAAGTTCCTTTAATATAATACAAATGATAATCTGTAGAGTTTATTAAATGATAATTGATACCAAATTGAATATATTTCCCTTGTGGAGAAAAGCCGCCATTTTTATTAATGAAGTGTTTTATATATGCACCAAATGTTATTTGTTTTAATTTAGCTTCACCTGAATAGAATGAATTATCTCCATAGAAATATTCTGTAATATCAAAAAAGTCAGATTTAAAAGTACTGGTATTAAAAGTAGATTTCATATACCTCAAACTACCTCCAACAGAGTTAACAGAATTGATACTTTTTTCATACTCACCTTCAATTTTTGAATTAAAATATGTATAAGTTAGTCCGTTATTATTATTAAACTGAGGTTGAGGAGACATCCCTAAATTAAAGTTTAGATTAACTAAATTACATTTACCCATATAGCCCATATAAGATTGAGCATTAATTTTAGAAATAAACAATTGAACAATTAAAATAAAAAGCGTTTTTCTCATCATAAAAATTATTTTTTTCTTTTTATACCATTAATACTGTTATACAATAATTGATTAATAGTCTCTTGATTGGCTTTAGCATATATTTCATGATAATCTATATATTCAATTTTATTAGTTCTGATGTTGAACAACACAAAGGTATATTGTGAATATCCTCTACCTCCAAAGAAAGTACCATACAAGCCCCAAGCACAACACAATGGATTAAAGACAGCTCCGGCTCCCATTAAACAAGCATTTAAATTTCTTTTTTCATTGATATAAGAAGGTACATTTCTGACAACAGTTATACCCAAATATTCAGTGCCAGCATTTTCTATCAAACTATTGGTATATTGATTATCAAACAAAATAGCTGATGTATCGTCGTATTTCAATTTCTCAGTAATCCAACTGATGATTTGATTATTAATGTTTATATTATTTAAAATGTGTGAATCTTCTCCTTTTTTATCTAACATCACTAGTTTAAGTCCTGTCATTTTCCCTATCTCTTTAATCATTTTTTCTGTATCCACAATACCACGTTCTGATTTAAGTAAATTCTGATTATACTTATATCCTTTTTTATCTAAGAATATATATTCAGGATTCATCATTATTATTTTATCTATACCTAAAGCAGCTCCATATTTCTGAACTTTTTCATATTCTTTTTTATCCAGTTTCTTTTTTAATTCTCTCTCTTCAAAAGTTATTTTTCCTCTTTCTTCCTTATTTTCAATACAAGCTTTAAACTCTTTTTTTATATCACTTTTTTCTTTATCAGATAAAGACATAAAAACATTTTTCCAGAATTTTTTATTTTCCTCTTCTTCTTCATCCGTTTTTTTCTTTTTCTTCTTCTTCTTTATTTTATCTGCTTTGGTGAGTTTATCAGAAGAACTAGAATCTATTGAATCTACTTTAGGTATTTCTATGCTTTCAAAATCAAATGACTTCACAGTAAGATCGTCATTCGACACTAAATCATTTATTAAATCTTTGGTCAAACTTATTACAAATTCATCATCAGGATATTTGCTTTTAACTTTATAAGCCATTCCGGTTGCTAAAACAGTTAAATCTCTATCAGTAAGTTTATGTAAAAAATAATACACAGGTTGAGAATTCCCTTCAATACTTTTCCAAGTTCCTTCTTCTGATTCATCTTCATTTTCATCATCATCACTTTTTGAACCAACATTATTATCATTTAAACTCTCATCTTCCTTGTCTGTCTTACACAATCCATAAAGTGCCATTAATATCACTTTGTCTGAATATTTTCTCTCAGGATATAATTGCTGTAATAACCATCCAGAGTATAGTGCTTTAGCATATTTACCCACGGTAAGATATATATGACAAACTTCAAATCTGGCTAACTTTTGCACATTCAAAAAATCACTTTCACCTACTATGTATAGTTTTTCATTTTTATTGTCTTTCTCATCCTTAATTAAATCTTCTATATTTTCTTTCCTTTTTCTAATATTAGGATGTGTACTTTCTTTGTCGTTGGCATCTTCTTTTGCTGTTATATCTTTTATTTTATCTTTAGCCAATATATATTTTTTGGGTAATTTAAAATATTTATCTTCTATAAAATTAAAGTTAAATTCAATTTCGTCAAACGGAAGATATGAATACAATAACACATCAAATAATGGATTAATAGCTTTAAGAGAATAAGCTGATTTCTTATATAATTCAAAACCCCAAGCATCTGCATCACTTTCGTTTTCTTTAGAATATTTAAACAATTCTTCTACTCTTTCATCTATACCCATAGACTTATAGCTTCCTTGTCCTTTTTTAATTTTTTCCTTTTCTAAATATCCTTCTAGTACATGATTTTTTACATAATGGCCAATTTCATGAGACAAGACAAAAGCTAGCTCAGCTTCACTATTCACTTGAGCCAATAATCCTAAATTAATAAATATAATACCTTGGTGAGTTGTAAAAGCGTTAACAACATCAGACTTTATTATATAGAATCTAAGTTTCTTTCGTAATTCTTTATCATTTTCTAATAATACATCTGCAACTTTATTTACATACTCAGCCGTAGGATCTCCAAATAAAACACGACCTGAAAACAATAACTCATTCACTTGAAAATTGGTATTCAATGAAAATTGCTTTTGACTAACTTTTTGAGAATTATTTTCTTTACTTTTTTCTATTTTTTTTAGTTCGGCTAAGTATTTATCAGTGGCATTTTTTTTAAAATCATCAGGAACTTTTCCAGAACATTTTAAAGGCACATAATTTTCAAAATCTTGAGCTATAGCGTATTCTTGGTATATTATAACCAATACAAACAACAATAAAAATTTAACAGAGTCTTTAATTGTAATCATATAATATGGGCAAATATATGATTTAAACCCTTATATTTTTATTTTTTCAATTGTAATAATCTGATAAATAAAAAAAATAAATACCTAATTTCGCACATACTTATAAAATGAATTATCAACGCAAATCATACGACAATAATCAATTAATAGATTTATATAAAGGTCTTTTAAAACCAAGACTTATCGAAGAAAAAATGCTCATTTTACTTAGACAAAGTAAAGTAAGTAAATGGTTCTCCGGAATTGGCCAAGAAGCTATTTCAGTTGGTGCTACTATGGCACTTGATCAAGATGAGTATATTTTGCCTTTGCATAGAAATTTAGGTGTATTTACTTCAAGACAAATTCCATTAAAAAAACTGATAGCACAGTGGCAAGGCAAATATTCTGGCTTTACAAAAGGTAGAGACCGTTCTTTTCATTTTGGAACAAATGAATATCATATAGTTGGAATGATTTCTCATTTAGGTGCTATGCTAGGTGTTGCTGATGGTATTGCCTTGGCTCACAAACTTAAAAATGAGAAAAAGGTTTCATTGGTTTTTAGTGGAGATGGTGGATCAAGCGAAGGAGATTTTCATGAATCGCTAAACACAGCAGCAGTATGGGAACTCCCAGTTATTTTCTTAATAGAAAACAATGGATATGGATTGTCAACTCCCTCAAACGAACAATTTAAATTTAGACACTTTACCGATAAAGGTCCAGGCTATGGAATAGAATCTTGGAGAATTGATGGAAACAATATTTTAGAAGTATATGATACGGTAAGAAACTTAGCCATAAGTATGAGAAACAGACCACGGCCTATCATATTAGAATGTATTACTTTTAGAATGAGAGGGCATGAAGAAGCCAGTGGAACTAAATATGTGCCGCAACATTTATTTGATGAATGGGGTAAAAAAGACCCTTTGATGAATTATGAAAATTGGTTGTTAGAAGAGAAAATTATTTCAACTACAGATATAGAAAACTTTAAAGTAGCATTTAAAAAAGAGTTGGATGAAGCAATAGAACATGTATTCTCTGAACCCGAAGTTGACTCATCTATAGAACATGAAATTGCTGATATATATAAGAAAATTGATGTGGATGTTAACAAAAATGATATTTCACTTTTAAACAAAAATACATCAAGTTTTTCAATTAAAAGATTGGTGGATGCAATTAGTGATGGACTAAAACAAAGTATGGAAAAGCATCCCAATCTAATCATTATGGGGCAAGATGTAGCCGAATATGGTGGTGTTTTTAAAATAACACAAGGTTTTGTAGAACAATTTGGAAAAGAAAGAGTTAGAAATACTCCTTTATGTGAGAGTGCTATTGTAGGTGCTAGTTATGGTTTGAGTATAAAAGGGATGAAGGCTGTGGTTGAAATGCAGTTTGCCGATTTTGTTACTTGTGGCTTTAACCAGATAGTAAACAATTTAGCTAAAAGTCATTATCGTTGGGAACAACAAGCAGATGTTGTAGTTAGAATGCCTACAGGTGCTGGCGTAGGTGCCGGACCATTTCATTCACAAAGCAATGAAGCTTGGTTTTTTCATGTTCCGGGTCTAAAAATTATATATCCTTCTTCACCCGCAGAAGCTAAAGGGCTATTATGTGCTGCTATAAATGATCCAAACCCAGTGATGTTTTTTGAACATAAACACTTATATAGGATGACAGAAATAGAAGAAGAAGTGTTTGATGAGTATTACACATTGCCAATAGGAAAAGCTAGAATTGTTAAAGAAGGAAACGATTTAACTATCATAGCATATGGAGCAAGCGTTCATTGGGCAAAAGAAACAGTAGCAAAAAACAATATAGATGCTGAAATTATAGATCTTCGTTCGTTAATGCCTTGGGATAAAGAAGCGGTATATACATCAGTAAAGAAAACAGGCAAAGCAATTATATATCACGAAGATACTTTAACAGGCGGTATAGGTGCTGAGATAGCTGCATGTATTGCAGCTGATTGTTTCGAATATTTAGATGCACCCGTTATGAGAACAGCATCTTTAGATACACCAGTTCCATTGGCTAATAATTTAGAATGGCAATTTTTACCAAAAGATAGATTTGAAGCTGACTTGTTAAAACTTTATAATTTTTAGATAAACTTTGGAACCAATATCAGCTGTCATTATAACATTTAATAATGAAAGAACAATTGAAAACACATTGAAGTCTCTTCATTGGGTGAATGAAATTGTTGTTGTAGATTCAGGCAGTAAAGATGCAACACTTGATATATGTAAAAAATATAACTGTAAAATCCATCACCAAACTTTTGAAGGATTTGGAAAGCAAAAACACCACGCCGTATCACTAGCCATAAACAATTGGGTATTAGTGATTGATGCAGATGAGGTATGTACACCCGCATTTATAGATGACGTTTGTAAAAAAGTTGGATTAGAAGATATAGAAGCATATAAAATACCCATTTCATTGATCTTTTTGGGTAAAATATTGAAACACGGAGGCGAATATAAAAAGCTACATTTAAGGTTATTTAATAAAATTCATGGTCAATATAATTTAGACGAAGTGCATGAAGATGTAGTGATGAAAACAACCAAAGTAGACAAAATAGATAATCATTTATTGCATGATAGCTACGAAAACCTACATCAATATTTTGACAAATTTAATATATATACAACACGGGCAGCCAATCAATTGTATAAAGAAAAGAAGAAAGCTGCTATTTTACTAAGTCCATTTAAATTTTGTATAAATTTTGTAAAATTATACTTTATTAAAGGACTGGTTTTAGATGGTAAAGAAGGATTGATTTGGGCGTTTTTGTCATCATTTTATTCTGTGGTGAAGCAATTTAAATTGTATGATATGTATACAATGGATTCAAAAAAATGAGTTTATATATTATATATTGTTTCATTATTCTAATAATTATTTTATTGGTACTAAAACGATTCACATTATGGCCTTTTCATAAAAATGTATGGGTCTTAATGTACCATCATATAAAACCAAAATCTGATAACGACATAGTTGTTACAATTGAACAGTTTGAAAAACAGATACAATTGATTATAGAAAAAGGTTATCATTTTATAAGTTGTAATGAGTTAATTCAATATATATATAATGACAAAGATTTACCATCTAACCCTATTCTCCTAACTTTTGACGATGCATATATTGATTTTGAAATATACGCACTCCCTATTTTAACTAAATACCAAGCTAAAGCAATTGTTTTTGTGCCGTCCAAGTATATAGGCGGAGAAAACGAATGGGATAAAAATGGTGAGAAGATAATGTCAGTAGAAAGTTTAAAAAAGTTACCAGTAAATATAGAGATTGGTTTGCATTCACACGCTCATCTGAATTTTAAAACTAAGAATATAAATGAAATAAAAAATGACCTTCAATTAAGTATCGAAACTTTAGTTAACCATCAAATTCCATATATAAAAGCACTGGCTTACCCTTATGGAGCATATCCTAAAACTAGCAAATTAAAAAAACAAATTGAAGAGCTTTTAATTGAAAATAAAATACAAATAAGTTTTAGAATTGGGAACAGAATTAATAACCTGTTTATGTTCAATCCTTTCTTTATTCAAAGAATAGATGTAAAAGGACAGTTTAATTTAAAACAATTTGCTTCCAAACTCAGATATAGTAAATTATAAATTTAATTGAAACAAAACATTATGTATATTAGCTTTGCCGTTAAATGTTCGCAGTAAATATGAAGTCTATAAATGAGTATTGGAGAGAAAGCTAGTCAAGGATTTTTTAGTTTTCTAACCCGAAATATTATTTCGAGATTTATGGGTTTGATATCTCTTTTTATATTGGCTAGAAAATTAAGCCCGTACGATTTTGGATTGGTTTCATTTACAGATATTTTATTGATGTTCATAGCTGTTTTTGGAAGCACAGGTCTAAATCAATTTTTAATAGCATACAAAAAAGATGACATCAATGAGATATTAAAAGCATCATTTTGGTTTAATATTATTTTAAGTTTAGGTATCATAATTTTATTTTTTGCATTAACACCATTTTGGGCAGCATCTAAACATGATGATAGAATTATTAACCTAGCCTTTATTAGTGGCATAACTTTTTTTATTGGTCAAATGCAAGTAGTACCACAATCTATATTATCAAGAAATTTAGATTTTAAAACTACAGTTAAAATTCAAAATCCATTTATTATCATTATTCCAATTGCAAAAATCATCGCCGCATTAATGGGTTTAGGTGTATATAGTTTGACAATACCTACGTTGATGTTTATTCCAATTCAAACATATTTATATTATAGGGCTGTTGGATGGAAATTTGATTGGAATCTATATACTCATAGATGGAAAGAAATCTATCATTATACAAAACACTTAATTGGAAACTCATTGTTAACTAGAATAATGGAAGATGGAGACAAGTTTATTTTAACTAGTTTTTTAGGTATTAAATATTTAGGTATTTATAATATGGCTTACCAACTATCAAGCTTTGTAGGTCTAAATTTTGTGTCTATATCTCAAACAGTTTTGGCATCTGTTTTACCAAAATACACTGAAGATTTACCTAAAATGAAAGAGCATTTCTTATCCTTCACTAAAGTACTTTCATTTTTTACTTTTCCAGTCATAATACTTATGGCTATTTTTGCTAAACCAATAATTTTGGCTACTAATGGAGAGAAATGGTTAGAAGTAGTTATTCCTTTTCAAATATTAAGTATATATGCACTTGTAAGATCTATAACTTCGAGTAGAGGTTCTGTTTTAAATGCTTTACATCTAAACAAAATAAGTTTTAAATTAAACTTGATTTATACCCCATTACATGTTTTATTTAGTGTTTTCTTTAGCTATTATACAGGAATTATTGGGCTATCAATAAGTGTTGTTTTTTTAAGAATTGTATTTGGTTTTATAGGAATGAAAGAAACAATGAATGCATTAGGTGGAAACTTAAAAGAATTTTTGCTCACTTTAGTATTACCCTTGAAAATAATTTCATTAACATGTATACCTAGTATATTACTAATGTATATTTTACCTTTCGAAATCTTCGATGATTTTATAAATCAACTAATTGGGCTTCATTTCGAAAAAGGAAATGCTATAATTTATGCAACTTTATTATTTATGTGTTCTTTTGTGTTCTATATTTTGATTGTGAGAATTTTGTTTAAAAAAGACATAAATGAAATATATTTGTTTTTAGAAAGGTCAAATAAAAAAATAAGTGTGATATTTAAAAAAATATTTAAAAATTAAAACAATGAATGAAAAATTAACTGATCAGAAATATTGGGAAAAATACTATAACAAGGCATCAACTCAAAGAGAAACTATAGAAAGAATATGTGGAGAATACGACGAGATTTGGAAAAAATGGTATGGAAGTGCTAATATCAGCAAACCACAAAGTATGATAGAAATTGGTGCCTATCCAGGAAGATATATTGCCTATTTATCAAATTTATTTGGTATTGAAGTTACAGGTCTAGACTACAACTCTGATAAAGACAAAATAGTAGAAACAATGAAAATAATGGGAGTTTCTAACTACCATTATATACAAGCTGACTTTTTTAATCATTTACCAACTCAAAAGTATGACTTGGTTTTTTCAAATGGATTTATAGAACATTTTGATGATTTTAATCAAGTTATGGATTTGCATATAAAATATTTAAATGACAATGGTAGTTTACTAATGATAATACCTAATAAAAATTACTTAAGAAAATATTATGGCTTGCTATATGACAAAGAAAATCTAAGTGTACATAATTTAAATTGTATGCATTTAGATGTTTTCAAAAAATTTGCTGAAAGAAACAATTTAAAAATTCAATATTTAAACTACCAAGGAGGTTTTGCTTATAGATACCATAGCGTCATATCTAATAAACTTAAACTTAGATCTGCTGAACTAATTATTAAAGTATTTAAAAAACTTAACCCTTTTTTAGAAAAACACCCTTCTAAATATTACAGTTCAAATATTATAGCTATTTTTACTAAAAAATAATATGCTTAAGGTAGCCATTTTCTCTCATGAAATACCTTCTACAACATTTGTAGAAAATTTAATTAAAGGATTAGCAGAGAATAATATTGAGATATATTTATATGGTTTCAAAAGAAAAGATATTGATTACAAGAATAAAAATATAAAAATTATATATTTTAAAAACAAACCATTTTCACGTGTAATTCATGCATTTGTATCTTCTTTCAAATTATTAATAAAAGATCCAAAAAAATTAAAAAAGTTATATGCTACCTGTTTTGATGTGAGAGATTTAAGCAATTCATTCTATAAAATTTCTAATTATGCACCAATACTTTTAAACTCAATAGACATTTTCCATTATCAATGGGGTGCTGATATTTTACATTTCAAGGAATTATATACAATTTTAGATAGTAAAATTATATTAAGTTTTAGAGGTGCACATATTAACTATGCACCATTATTTAGAAAAGATTTGAGAGATAGCTATAAAGAATTTTTCCCGAAAACTAATGCATTTCATGCGGTTTCAAATGCAATAGCCATCGAAAGTATTCAATATGGAGCAGATAAAAATAAAATCACAACTATATATACATCTATTGACCCTTTGTTTCTGGCTGAAAACAAATTTGAATTTGAAAAGCCAAAAGCAAAGAACACTATAAATATTGTTTCAGTTGGGAGATTTCATTGGAAAAAAGGATATAATTATGCTTTAGATGCTATTGCTTTATTAGTTAATAAAAATATACAAATAAAATATACCATAATTGCTCAAGGGAACGACATTGAAGAACTCTTATTTCAAATTCATCAACTAAAACTAAATAATTATGTAGAAATTATAAAGGGTTTACCACATAATGAAGTTGTTCAAAAAATAAAAAATGCAGATATATTTTTATTGCCAAGTTTAGAAGAAGGCATAGCTAATGTTGTAATTGAGGCCATGAGTCTAGGTACTTTTGTTGTAACTACTGATTGCGGAGGCATGGCTGAAGTTATTGTAAATGAAATGAATGGGATAATTGTACCTATTAGAGATATTCATGCGATTGAAAAAGCCATTCTAAGATATATAGAGCTTGATGAAAACAGCATTAATCATATGCGAAAAAATGCTAGAGAATTGGTTGAGCAAAAATTTACTAGAGACAGAATGATAAAAGAATTTATATCGTTTTACGAAAAAACTATGTCTGAATAATTCTTTGTGGATTTTTCTTCAAAGATTTTTTCATATATATCATTGCTAATATCAATAGAAAAATAGAGGTGCCAAATGAAACTATATAACCAGTTTTAGTGTTGAAATAAGTGCCAAATGTATATATAGCTGTTCCAACAAATGGAGCTGCTAAGCCTCTAATGCCAGTGAGTGTACAATGGATACTTTGGTAAATTCCAGCTTTTTCAGAAGTAGTAAAATAACTACTCCCAATTCCCCACAAAATAGTCATACTAGATTGGAAAAAACCATACACTATATAAGCAATAGTGGTAAATGCAAAAATATGAATACCTGAGAATGTAAAATTGAATGGGAATATTAAATTGAAAATTAAAAAAAGAAAATAACTCGCTGCTAATGCATAACTAATATTTGCAAACCTTCGAGGATCTAATCTATCTAATAAAACACCAAACAATGGTAAGGTTACAATAGATAGAGTTAAAGAAATACTTTTATATCCGGCTACTTCACTATATGTTAAATTTAATACATCGTTCAAAAAAAGTGTTACAATACTAAGATTCATTAAAAAAGCTAGTCCATATATCATTAAACCAATTTGAAAATCTCTAAATGGTTTGTTTTCTTTTAAAATTTCATACGTTTCATCAAAGGTACTTTTCCAAGATTTTAACAAAGATATCTTCTCATATTCTCTCTCTACCTTATCAGATTTTATTTTAGAAATTAACCATATTGAAATCATGGCTAAAATGCCCAAGACTGGATATATATATATATATGCATTTGGAAACACATCAAGTAGCATCCCGAAGACTAAAATGGTTACCAGTTGTGTAAACATATTTATTGTCCATGAATAACTATATAATTTTCCTAGTTTTTCAATGCCATAGTTAGCCTTAAGCAGTTGATTTATAAGTGGTAGTGTAAAAGGTGTTGCAAAATAAAACAAAAGGAATATAACCAAAAAAATATCCTGTAAAAATCCAATATTTACTCCTGAATCAAATAATAATGGGAAAAATAAAAATAACAGAAGTGGAGCTCTAGTTGAGATTCCGATTTGATATAACAACTTTTTTTTGTTTTTAACTTTTTCAAAAAAATTAGTAAAAAATATACTGAATGGAAGTACTATAACTGATAATTGAAATAGCATACTTAATTTCAAATTACCGGGATCAAAATTTTTCTTATATACGAATTCATTTAAAGAAAAAACACCTAGAATCAACCCATCTATTATGCTGTATAGAATATGAAGTATGAAAGTTTTTCTTTCGTTTTTTGAAAGTCCTGAATACACATTTACAACGGTATTCATATAGTTTGGTCTCATATATATTATTCTATTTTGTAGCTTAACCCAGCGTTAACCATGATAGAATAAGGTCTTACAAATGTGGCATCTTCATTTACAGTTTGAGACATTAAAGGGAAAGAAATTACAGGTGTGATGTTAAACCTAAAATCTTCATTTAATGTTGTTTGAAATCTTCCACCTAGCAATACGTTACAATTAAAAGCTCTGTTAGTATAAAATATTTCTTTGCCTTTAAAATTTACTTGCTCTTCAATACTAAAACCAAATAAACGGGCATTAAAATCGTTTTTAATTAGCCAATTAGGTGATAGGCCTATTGTAATAAATTTATTTGTTTCATCGTATTGGTCTTCTCTGCTGTTCAAACTAAAATGAACCATTACTGGTAATTCTAAGTAATGGTATCTATAATTAAACGTTATATCTTTGGGTCCATTATCGCTAAATACATCTATTTTTCCCATATACTGAATCGAATCCTTATATTTCAAAGCTTCAAAATGACGTCTGTAACCCGTATTTCTATAGCCAAAGCCAACAGAAAAATACACCTTTGAATAAGTAGTAAAAAAAGCATTAATACCAATATCAAATCCAGCCCTAAATCCATCAAGTTTATCTAATGAATCATTCATTTTTTGATAACCTACTTTATAACCAGGGAATGGTGAAACTTGATTATCGTTTTTATTTTTAGTAAATCTATTACCATACTCAGGACCTAATGTAAAACCAAATCCTTTAATACCAACTGATTGGCCTATTGAAAAGTGAGAAAAAACTAAAATAAATGAAAAGAAATATAAAGACTTCATATTTAATGCAAAAGTAAGTAAAAATGAATTGAGTTTTATTCCAAAACTAAAATGCCAATTTTGCCTTTACTACCCACTAAAATTATTTTATCACCAAATTTTGCTTTTGAAACAACATTAAATCCTTCGTTGCTGAAAACTTTCCAAGTTAAACCTTTATCTATGCTTATATCTGTACCTTTTGTACCAGTAGCTATATATGTTTTAACATCTAATTGTTCAATAGAAGATTTATATCCATAAGGATTGGCATTTGTTTTTTTCCAAAAAGTTCCTGAGTTTGTTGTGATAAAACAATTGTCAGTAGAATTCTTATCTTCTAAATAATCCCCTCCCACAATTATCCCTGATTCATTATTAGAAAAATATAATGAGAAAATTCCAGCTGAGGGTTTCCCTTGAGAAATGGGTGTTGATTTTCTGGTCCAATTCTTACCATAATTAGAGCCTATATATAAATGTGCTTTTTTTCCGCCAGTACCAATTACAACATAACCTTTAGGTAAGCATTGTATACTGCTGCCACTTGCTGCAAATCCAGCTTCACTATCTAACACAGTGGGTAATATATAATTGGGAAGTGGTATCCATGTTTGCCCACCATTATTTGTTTCAATAATAAATATTTTTGAATCTACAGGGTCGCTAAATGCAATGCCATGATTTTGATCCCAGAAATCCATTCCATCAAAAAATATTTCACTTCGTTCGTTTGTATAAGTAACCTTCCAAGTTTTACCACCATCAGTAGTTTTGAGGAAATGAGCTGGAGAACCTGCACCCATAATAACTGCATTTAACGAATCAAATGCTTCAATATCTCTGAAATCAAATTTCTCATGGTTTTTTACTGTGTTAAATTTCCATGTTTCACCACCATCATATGTAATACCTACTTTGCCATGGGTACCAGAAACCCACGCTATTCTATCATTCACAACTGATAACCCTCTGTAGCTTGATGTGTCGCTATTTGACACAAGTTTAAGCTTGGGTTCTAATTTTATATTGTATGGGTCAAAATCACTTTGATTGCTAGTTTTACTTTTGTTCTGAGCTTGAACTGAAGACACCAAAAGCAACATATATATATATATAATATTTCTCATCTTCAAAACTATCTCATATATTTAAATACCTTAGCAGTATCAACCGGCACTGTATACCCTGACCATTTTTTAAGTATCTTAGATTTCTTTAATAAAAACAAACCAGGATTAGAACGCATCATAGTTTTAAGAACAGTTCCATCCATACCATAAAAAGGGATATTCAAATTATATGTTTTCTTATAAGCTTCAGCCTCGGGCAAGTTAGTACTTGTGAGTAAAAATGCTTGGATTTCAGGATGATTTAACTTTACCTTGTTTATAATATTTGAGATGCGTTTCATATTGTCAACATTGGCTTTTACAATAGATGTTGTAACTATCATCAATTTGTATCCTTCTTGTTCTGTTATTATATCAGTAAATTCATTACCATCTTTATCAAACATTTTAAAATCATGGATGGGTGGATGATACCCTTCCCTGATAAGTTTATGCTTCGTATCTTTAAACTCCCATGTACTATCTGGTAAATTTGTCATTCCAAATATTTTTTCTTCACCTGAAACTTTATTTTTATATATAAAATTATATTCAAAAGAATCTGTTGGGGCCCCAACCGGAATAGTCATTTGTTCTACTATATCATTTCCTACTTTATAAGGTAAAAAATCTTTAGATGGTAAAGTATAAAAGCATATAAGTGGAAATGAAATTGATACAAAAGCCGATACAAAGCTTGCAATGGCATTAATGACTGGGTTGAAAATCGACTCCATCTCTCTACGTTTTTTAAATACCACTATGATAAGTATTGTAAGAATTACATCCTTTAAAAAAGATTGCCAAGGTTGTAACTTTAAAAAATCACCAAAACACCCACAATCGCTCAAGGCGTTTATCATTTCAGGGTTTTGGTCTTTTACACCCATAATAGTAGCCATAACTTTAGAGAATCCCCATGATGGATTTGATTTGGCTAAATTGGCTAAAGCTGTATATCCTGTTAAAAAATCAAAGAAAATAATAAGCAATAAAAGAGCCCAGGCATTCCACACTGGCTTAAAACCTATTAATAACCAAACTCCCATCATCACTTCTAAAATACATATAAATATTGAAAGTCCAACTGTATATGGTTCTAACCATGACATATGAAAAATCTGAAAATATTCATCTAACTTATATGCAAAGCCATATGGGTCATTTGCTTTTATAAGTCCAGAAAAGATAAAAAGTATGCCGACAAAAATCCTAGCAAACCAAAGTAATTTTTTATTCATGTTATATATATATTTAAATACAAAAGCATTGCTAATGATGGAATATTAACAATGCTTTTACTTTATCTTTTTTATTATTATTCGCCTTTAATAAATTCTATTAATTCACTTTTAGATGACTCAAAAGTGAATGCATCATTTACTTTAAAGTAATTGCCTTTATCATAAGTATGACTGTATGCAAATTTAGCAAATTCTAATTTTGTGTTTTCAAATCCAAATAGCTTTGTAACTTGTAAAACCTGCTCACTCGTTAGGCAATTTTGACCCATGATTTGTTTAGCTACTTCCAATTTAGTGTTTTCAAATGAGTTAGAGCTTATAGATTTTTTGGCAGTTTCAAATGCTGAAGTAGCCATAGGTCTTGGGCAACCAATAGGACCTGTATAATCAGGAACATAACTATTATTGTTGTTTTGGTTATTGTTGTTCCAATTGTTATTCTGATTATTATTCTGATTATTGTTCCAATTGTTATTGTTTGGATTGGTAGTAGTGGTTGTAGTTACAGTAGTTCCCCAACTTGCATTTACTGTTTGTATATAATTATTTAAGTCTTCAACTGCTGAGCTAATAGTAAATGCATTAAATACTACTTCATAATTATCAGGATCAAAAGTTCTTGAATAGGCTAATTTTGCGGCCTCAAGTCTGTTATTGCTAAATGTCAATACACTAATTAATTCATATACTTGTTGAGATGTTAAACATTGAGTATTAATTATTTTTTTGCATGTAATAAGTCTTCCTGCTTCTGTTTTTTGAGCACGTACTTTATTTTTTTGTAATAAAAATAAATTCGAAGGAAGTGGAGCATTGCACCCAACATGTCCGGTATTATTTATTTGATATCCAGAGTTCGAACTATACGTTGTATTTGTGCTAGTATTATTATACGAAGTGCTGGTTTGAGTGTTCATGCCATTGCTGTTAACATTGGTTCCTAATCCGTTTACATTCACATTCATTGATACATTTCCATTAGGATCGGTATTGATTCCAACATTGGTGTCCATTCCTGTACCAGGCATATTGGTATTGTTTGTATATCCATAACCATTAGGTTGGTAAGTAATAGTTTGTTGTTGATTGGGATAATTGTTTGCCATATTAGTTGTAATAGGAATCTCTGATAAGGCTTTGATTACAAATTTAGTTTCAGTGTTTGTAGCATTAGGTAAACCTACACTGTTTAAACCATTATTAACTTTGTTTCTAGTATCAAGGTCTTTAAGTCTAATTTTCCAAGTTTTCTCAGATCCTGGGTTGATAGATATTTTATCATTAATTGAACCATTTGTTTTATCTTCAAATTCAACTCTAACTTGATATATATTTGAAGGCATTTGTTCAACTTTAACATTACTTAATGGCATTTGATTTTGTTGATTGCCATTAATAAAAAGTGTGAATTTTTCTCCTTTTTCAGTAAAAAATACCATATTGGAATTTTGAGCTTGTAAAAAAGTTAAACTTAAGAATAGGAGCGTTGTAAATATGAATAATTTTTTCATGATGACTAATTTAATGATGTGCAAATTTAATTTCAATTACCTTGCCAAAATAAAAAATCTATTGAATTACAAAATATTCAATTACTTTTCATAAAAATATAAATAGTTTTGATTTATTATTGCACTATGTGGCAATGGCTAATAGAAATAGACAAAAGTTTTTTTTATTTTATAAACTCCTCCCTTTCAAATCCTTTTTTTGACTTGATTTTACCTCCTATAAGAAATAGTAAAAACTGGATATTTCTTTATTTGATTATTGTTTTCTTAGCATTCAAATCAAAAGGTCTTAAATACACAACGTATATAATGTTGCTAGCTGGGTTTACTATATTTTTATGTGATTTCATTATTGCAAATAATTTAAAACATTACTTTGAAAGGCTTAGACCATGTAATGATGAATCGATGAATGTACATTTACTAATAGAAAGGTGCGGCAGTGGATTTAGTTTTGTTTCAGCACATGCATGTAATCATTTTGCTATAGCTTTTATAATAAACAACATTTTACACTTACGCTTTAAACACACATATTTTTTAGTGTATATTTGGGCTGCAATCATTAGTTTTGCACAAGTATATGTAGGTGTACACTTTCCTTTTGACGTTATATGTGGTGGTATATTGGGTGCTACAGTTGGTTGGTTTACTACATCTATTTTATCTCCTATTTTTATTCGAAAATTAAATATATGAATCCAATATATTACTTTGTAATGATGCTAGCTCCATTAATAGGTGGTCTTGGGGGAATATATATGTCTAAAGGAGACAGAAGTTTGCTTAAAATTTTTATGGCCTTTAGTGGTGCATATTTGTTTTCAGTTTCTGTTATTAGCCTAATTCCAGAAATTTATGAAAAAATACCCGGTAAGATTGCAGGCATAGGCATTCTAGCTGGTTTTTTAATTCAACTTGTTATCGAGCAATTTTCACACGGGGTTGAGCATGGCCATATTCACGAAGGCAAAAACAATCATTTACATCAACATGACCACTCTTTACCTCTTGGTATTTTTATAAGTTTATCTTTTCATTCTTTTTTAGAAGGGATGCCCTTAGGTGGGATAGTTTTCTCAGACCCTAAAACTTTTTTTACTTTATTAGGAGGAATCTCATTGCACGAAATACCTGCTTCTTTTGCCTTAATGACCGTATTTAGACACCAAATTGGCAACCCTAAAAAAACCCTTATATGGTTATTTTTATATAGTATTATGGCTCCTGCTGGTGCTTTACTGGCTTTTAATTTTAAACAAATGGCTTTCCCTGCATCATATATGAGTGTTTTAATGGCTGTAGTGGTAGGATTCTTCTTACATATTTCTACAACAATATTGTTTGAAAACAGCGAGAATCATTTATATAATAAAATTAAACTTTTAGCTATTGGTGTTGGTGTTTCATTAGCTTGTATTATGCAATTCTAAATTAATATATGTTTAATAAAATCATAAAAACCATCATCATTGTTTGTGTATTTACAAATAATATATATGCACAAAAAATAGCTAATTTTGAAATAGGAATTGATGGATTAAAATGGGTGGATTCAGTTTTTAATACATTAACACCTGAAAGAAAACTTGGCCAATTATTTATGATTGCTGAGTTTAGTGATTTAGAGAAGACAACTAAAGATGAAACCACCTGCCTAATTAAAGAATATGGTTTAGGTGGGATTTGTTTTTTTAAAGGCACTCCCTTAAAGCAAGCTTTGCTTACAAATTATCTTCAAAGTATTTCAAAAGTTCCTATGTTGATTTCTATGGATGCAGAATTTGGATTAGCTATGAGATTAGACAGTGTTGTAAGTTATCCTAAACAAATGGCTTTGGGTTCTTCAAATGATACTAATGCTATTTATCATTTTGCTGATGATGTAGCTAAGCAATGTAAAAGACTTGGTGTACACGTAAGTTTCTCACCAGTTGCAGATGTCAATAACAATAGATTAAACCCTGTTATTGGCGATAGAAGTTTTGGTGAAGATAAAAATAAAGTTGCTTTATATACATATGCCTATATGAAAGGATTGGAAGACAACCATGTAATGGCTTGTGCAAAGCATTTTCCTGGACATGGGAATACCATCAGTGATTCACATTTAGATCTTCCATTAATTAACCAGCCCCGTGCTGAAATTGACAGTGTAGAATTATATCCCTTTAAATACTTGTTTAAGCATAATATTAAAAGCATTATGGCGGGGCATTTATATATACCTGCTATTGACAGTACTCCGCTGTTAGCAACATCTATAAGTCAAATTGCTATTAAAGAATTATTGCGTAAAGAACTTAAGTATGATGGTTTAGTATATACAGATGCTTTAAATATGAAAGGTGTAAGCAAATATTATTTACCACACGAACTTAACCTAAAAGCCTTAAAAGCTGATAATGATGTGCTCTTATATGCTGAAGATATTCCTCAGTCTATTTCATATATACTCTCATCTGTTCGAAATGGAAGTATTACACAAGAAGAAATTGATAACAAAGTTAAAAGAATTTTAGCTGCTAAATATTGGTGTGGTTTGAATCATTTTTTAGCCATTGATACCACCAACTTATACGAAGATTTGAACAAACCAGAATATGTATATCACAGGAATGACGTTGCTATTAAAAGTGTTATAGTTCTTAAAAACGAAAACAATCTGATTCCTTTTCAATTCAAGAAAAACAAAAAAACGCTTTTACTGAATGTAGGATATAACCAACCAACAACATTTGAAAAAAGAGCAAATTTATATCTTTCTTGTAAAATTGTAAATATTGACAAAAACGAATCTAAATCGTATTTTGATTCTATATATCAATGGATTGATGAACAAGATTTTGATATCATTATTGCATCATTACACAGCACTAGTAGGTTTATAACTAAAAAATATGGATTTACGACACAGGCAGTTAGCTTTGTTAATCAATTACCAAAGAAAAAAACAATATATATACATTTTGGAAATTTATATGCAATAGATTCATTCCCGAACTTCAAAAATATTATATTGGCACATGAAGATTGGGAATATTGGCATCATGCCGCTGCTGAAATTTTATTTACAGGATATGGAATTAACCATAAAGCTTCTATGCCAATAACAGCTAGTGATGAATATAAATTAAATCAATCTGACTACAATAGCCAATCTATCAACAATCATTTAAGTTTTGCAACAGGCTATGCCGTAGGCATAAACGAAAAAAAATTATATAAAATTGACAGCATTTGTAATGAAGCAATTTTACAAAAAGCTATGCCTGGTTGTCAAGTTTTAGCGGCAAAAGATGGAAAAGTTTTTTATTATAAATCATTTGGTACCTTTTCATATAATGACACAGTGAAGGTAAGTAATGAAAGTATATACGATATTGCATCTGTAAGTAAAATATTATCAACTACTTTAGCTGTTATGAAGCTATATAGTCAACATAAAATTGATTTAAATGCAAAATTATCTAAGTATATAAAAGAATTACGAAAAACAAACAAAAAAGATATTACCATTAGAGAAGCATTAACTCACACCGCAGGACTTCAAGAGTGGATTCCTTTTTATACAAATACAAAGAAAGACGATACAACTATATATAGTACTTTTAGTCATAACGAGTATATAATACAAGTTGCAGATAGTATGTATATGAATAAAAACTATATAGACAGTATGTATGCAATTATATATCGTTCGCCTTTAAAAAACCAAGGGCAATATGCTTATAGTGATATAGGTTTTATATTATTGAAAAAAGTTGTGGAGAAAGTAAGTGGGGACAAATTTGATGATTATGTAAAAGACAATATATATAAGCCACTTTCGCTTAATTACATAACATGGAACCCTCTTAAAAATGGTTATACTAAAAGCAAGATAGTTCCTACTGAGAATGATACAATATTTAGAAAACAATTAATACAAGGTTACGTACACGACCCAGCAGCTGCCATGATGGGAGGTATAGGTGGGCATGCAGGTTTATTCTCGAATGCATTTGATGTTGCACAACTCATGCAGTTTTTATTAAACAAGGGTACATATAATATGCTATCTCTTTTTAGTCCTGCAGTAGTTGATACCTTTATTCAAAAACAATGGGATGTTAGAAGAGGTTTAGGTTTTGATAAAACAGAGGTAGAAAAAGAAAAATCATCTCCATGTTCTAAAAAAGTGGGTAACAATACATTTGGTCATCAAGGTTTTACTGGAACATGTACTTGGGCTGATCCTAGCACAGGAATAATATATGTTTTTTTATCAAACAGGGTAAACCCATCTGCTAGTAACACCAAACTTTCTCAACTAAGCGTTAGAACCAGTATTCAAGATATAATCTATGAATCAATAGATACTACCAAACTTAAAACAACAGCATACTAATTACTTGAATATATATATATTTAATTTGCTACTTCAGCAATAAATATCAAACGCATTAAACGCATTTCATCGTGAGTATAATCTAAATCAAAATACTTCACCGCATCTTCTAAATCATCTGTTTGCGACTGCTTATAATATTCAAAAATTTCTGATTGTTGGTCCTTATCTAAAATGGCATCAGCTGCATATCTTAAATTTAATTTAGTTCCTCCAAAAACCAGTTGTTCTAATTCCAACATAAGCTCTTCAACTGAACTTCCTCTGCCTCTAGCAATATCAGCAATACTAATTTTTTTATCTATATTTTGAATTAATGCTACTTTAGATCCTGATTTGTTTACAACACTTTTAACCACCATATCTTGTGGTCTTTCAATACCATTATCATCTACATATTTTTCAATGAGTTCTAAAAAAGGTTTGCCATATTTTTGAGCTTTTCCAGTACTTACCCCTTGAATATTTAATAACTCATCATTAGTAATTGGATACTTCATGGCCATATCCTCTAAACTAGGTTCAGTAAAAATAACATAAGGAGGAAGTTTCTTCTCTTTAGCTACTTTTTTAACCATGTCTTTTAGCATAGAAAAAAGTTCTTCGTCATATACTGCTTCCACTTCAAAATGTTGATCTTCGTCAACTACTCTTTCAAAATGTTGGTCGATAGCCATTTCTTCTCTTTGTGGATTTTTAAGCCAAGCAGCTCCTTTCTCTGTGAGTTTAATGGTGCCATAGTTTTCTATGTCTTTGTGTAGATAGCCATTGAGCATGCTCATTCTAAGTATGGCTTTCCAAAAATGATCATCTTTATGCTTTCCACTTCCAAACTCAGGCAATAAATCATGACTATATGTTGTAGTACTTTGAGTTCTTTCACCCATAAATACTTCAACTATATGTTGTATATTAAATTTACCTTGTAAATCTTCGGCCAAACCTAGCATCATTTCTACTTCAGTAGTAACATCTTGAGTAGGTTTTGGATGTCTACAGTTGTCACACATCTTTCCACAATTCTCAGCATTATATTGTTCACCAAAATAATGTAAAAGCATTTTTCTTCTACAACCAGATGACTCAGCAAAACTTTGTGTTTCATATATTAACAAACCACCAATTTCTTGTTCGTTAATTGGTTTGTCTTTCATAAAGCTTTCAAGTTTTTCGATATCAGCTGGATTATAGTATAACAAACAATCGCTTTCAATACCATCTCTACCTGCCCTACCAGTTTCTTGATAATAACCTTCAAGTGACTTAGGAATATCGTAATGAATAACAAAACGAACATCAGGTTTGTCGATACCCATTCCAAAAGCAATAGTTGCCACAATTACTTTAACATCCTCCATCAAAAAAGCATCTTGATGTTTAGCTCTAGTTTTAGCATCTAAACCCGCATGATATGGCAACGCTTTTACACCATTTACGTTTAGTATTTCTGCAATTTCTTCAACTTTTTTTCTACTTAAACAATATATAATCCCTGAACGGTTAGGTTTAGATTTTATATATGAAACAATATTTTTGATTGTATTGTCTTTATTGCTTTTAGGTCTAACTTCATAATATAAATTATGTCTATTGAATGAAGACTTAAACAATTGAGCATCCATCATATGTAAATTCTTTTGAATATCAGCTTGCACCTTAGGTGTAGCAGTCGCCGTAAGAGCTAACATAGGAATATTTCCTAATTCTTTTACTATATGTTTTATTCTTCTATATTCTGGTCTAAAGTCATGACCCCATTCTGAAATACAATGTGCTTCATCAACAGCAATAAAAGACACATTTATTTGTTTTAAAAAATCGATTGTTTCTTCTTTTTTAAGTGTTTCAGGAGCAATATATAACATTTTAGTTTTTTTGCTCATGATATCATCTTTTACTTTTAGAATATCTCCTTTAGATAAAGAAGAATTTAAAAAGTGAGCAATTGATTCATCGTCATTAAAACCTCTTATTTGATCAACTTGGTTTTTCATTAAAGCAATTAATGGAGATATAATGATTGCTGTGCCTGGCAACATTAGTGCTGGAAGTTGGTAACAAAGTGATTTTCCTGCCCCTGTAGGCATAATCACAAATCCGTCTTTTTTATCTAATAAGTTGTTTATTATAGTTTCTTGGTTTCCCTTAAAACTATCAAATCCAAAATAATACTTTAATGCTTCTATTGGTGAAGTTGTTTCTGCGTCTGTCATGTCTGATAATCAAATAAATATGTTTTTACTTATTGTGATGTAAAGTTAATAGGTTTTATACTTAAAAAAAAATGATTAGTCATAATTTTTTAGTATTTTTAATTTATACATTACTTAATTACTTGGGATTAGTTTATTTATATATTTGCACTTATTTTTTAAAGACATGAAAAATTACTTTGTTTTGACTTTTTTTATCAGTTATATAAGCATATCAAGTGCTAATGCCCAAGACAACCTTCCTATATATTTTGGAAAAAGAGCATTTAATAGAATTTATATAAACATTTTTAATACTATTTCAAGAAAAGTATATGAAGAAGCAGTTAAAGGAAATTTAAAAACTTTTAAAGATGAAACATTTCAAAAAACGATTTTAAAAGATGAATTTGGAATGCTTGCTTTATACAAAGAAAAAATAACTTTAGAAATTAACAAAGCTGGAAAAATAATTTTAAAGGATACTTTTATACTTCATAAAAATAATTGGGAATGGATTTGGGGTTATAAAAAACTAACTTCTGGAAATTTTGCTATATATATGCAAAAACCAAAAGATATAAGCACCCAACAAGGAGAAATTGTGGCATATATTAGTTCTAATGAATTAAAAAAGGCACTTACAGCCAATGAGTATAAATTTATAAACACTCAAACACTAAAGTATATTATAGTTGACAAACAACATTTGGTTCAAAATTTTTGGAAACAATACTGTGATTTTAAATCTAATTTATGGAATGACGCCATGACTGCTAAGGTTAAAGCTTATCAATTGCCTAATTTTAAAACAGAATATAAAATTGAAGACTTAAAAGCTTCTTATCAATCAACTCAAATGATTACAGTTGTTCAAGACTCACTACATAGAGAATATGATTATCAAAAAGCAGAGCTTGTGCCATTTACACCTGATTCTATTATGGGTTTTGCTTTTGTGATAGAAAACATACTAGATACGAATTTAAATTCACAAATTTTAAAACCCATGGCTATTGCTCCCTTGTATGATGCTTCAAATACAGGTGGAGAATCTTTGTTTTTAGATGCGATGTATTGGTTACCATTTAATGAAGCCATAAAATCTTTAAAACCAACTGAGCTTTCATTTTTAAATGAACTCATTTCTTTAGCCATTTCAGAAAAACTAAGCACTGATTGTGTTTATTAAAATTAATACCATTGATACATTTTACTAAAAAAATATTGCCCAATGGGCTAACATTAATTCATCATTTTGATGAAGACACTACTTTAGCTGTCATTAATATATTGTATAAGGTTGGGGCAAGAAATGAAAACCCAAACAAAACAGGATTTGCACATCTATTTGAACATCTGATGTTTGGTGGTTCAAAAAATATACCTTCGTATGATGCCCCTTTACAAATTGTAGGAGGCGAAAACAATGCATTTACAAATAATGATATCACCAACTATTATTTAACGGTACCTGCTAATAATATTGAAACAGGTTTTTGGCTTGAAAGCGACAGAATGCTTGAATTAGATTTTAATGAAAATAGCTTAGACGTTCAAAAAAAAGTAGTTTGTGAAGAGTTTAAACAAAGATATTTGACACAACCTTATGGTGATGCTTTTTTGAAATTAAGAAAACTTGCCTATACTACACATCCATATAGATGGCCTACCATTGGTATGGAACTAAGTCATATAGAACAAGCAAATCTGAAAGATGTAAAAGAATTTTTCTATAAATTTTACGCTCCTGACAATGCTATAATGGTTGTGGCTGGTAATATTACTCTTGAAAAGACAATTGATTTAACTGAAAAATATTTTGGTGATATTCCAAATAGAGATGTTCATCACATTTCATTACCAACAGAACCTCCACAAATTGAAGCAAGAAAACTTACTGTAAAATCAGATGTTCCTATGAAAGCTATATATAAAGCTTGGCATATGTGTTCAAGAATTCACCCAGATTATCAAACGACAGACCTCATTAGTGATATTTTATCTGGTGGTCAATCTGGAAGGTTGTTTCAAACATTGGTGAAAGAAAAACAAATATTTGTAGACCTAAATGCATATATAACAGGAGACGTTGATCCTGGTCTATTTGTTATTGAAGGAAAATTAAATCAAAACATTACTTTTGAAATAGCTGAAAAAGAAATCAATGATATTTTGAAAACTATTACTGAGCTATTAATTGAAGAGAAAGAACTAGAAAAAGTGAAGAACAAAGCCCTTACACTGATGGCATTCGCTGAAACCAATACACTAAATAAAGCAATGAGTTTAGCTTTTGCTGAAATGATTGGAAAAATAGAATGGATAAATGAAGAAGTCGAATTATATAATAAAGTAAAAGTGGAGGATATTAAAAGAGTTTCTAATGCTATATTTAAAGAAAACAATTGTTCGACATTATTTTATGACACGATAGAATAAAAAAAAGACCTAAATAATTAGGTCTTTTTTTCCACTATTATGAAAAACTAATCAATTAAATCAATTATTTACACTTTTTAAGCAGAGTTATAAAAACCTGCTTTTGTTATTTCAATTTAAAATGACAATTCTTAAATAAGCCGCAAAGGTAGTTATTTTTATTTATAAATAAAATATATTTCATGTTTTTTATTTATAAATGCCTAAATATTTGAATATCTGATAAATAAAAATTATTTTAGATAAAAAATAAGATCATTTACTTTTAAAAAAGTCTTTTAATTTGAAAACAAATATCATTTTTTAAACAAAAAACTTATATTTGTAACATTGAAAAAAGCCATATATATATACAATAATTTTATACTTTGTTTCATTTTAAACATATTATATAGTCAGTATACTAACTGCCAAACAAAAAAAGTATATATACCAAATACATTATGGTTGCATATTACAAGTGTGCATACTTCATTACTTAACCATAATGAAATATTTAACGATTCAAATTTTAAAGAATTAAAAAACAGGTATCAAATTGTAAAACATTTTTGTCCATTTAAGTGTATCGAACTTAAATATATATATAAATTAGAATTTAATAAAGGAGATATAGATTCATTGATAATGGATTTAAAAAAAATAGCGTGGGTCTCGCATGCTGAAAAATGCAATATATATCAAACATATATATCACCAAACGACACCAATAACAAACTTTTGTATTTTAATATCATACAAGGAAATAAAACTTGGGATTTAGTAGGAAACAACCAATCAACTATTGCCATTATAGATGATGCAATAATGACTAATCATCCTGATTTAAAAAGCAATATATATACTAATATCAAAGAAATAAGAGGAAATAATATTGATGATGATTCAAATGGATATATAGATGACTACCAAGGTTGGGATGTTGCAAATAATGACTCAGATGCTAATCCAGATCATGCAATAAATATGTACCATGGAACTTTAGTTTCAGGTGCAGCATCAGCTGTGACTAACAATGGAATTGGGATAGCTTCTGTTAGCTATAATAGTTCAAAAATAATTCCAATCAAAGCTTCTAACATGCCTGTATTTTTAACTAATACTGAAGAAGCTTTAGATTATGCAATAAACATCCAATCAAAAATCATTAATATGTCTTTTGGAACATCTGATACTACTAATATTAAAACAATTAGTAATATTTTAAACTTAGCTGATCAAAAAAACATGATTTTAATAGCAGCAGCCGGAAATGATGGAACTGAAAATTTAGTTTATCCAGCAGCATTCCCTTTTGTTTTTGCAGTTGGTGCTACTACTAACAATGACAAAGTTTCAAGTTTTTCTCAGTATGGCTCATTCGTTGATTTAATGGCTCCAGGAAATAATATATATAGTACTACCATTTTTGGTTCACTTTACGACTATGAAAGTGGCACCAGTATGTCATGCCCTATAGTTGCAAGTTCATGTGCATTGTTACTATCAGTTTCTCCTAATCTAAGTAATAAACAAGTTTATCAATGTCTGAAAACAGGAGCTGATAATATTGAAAACATCAATGATATAAAATATAAAGGTAAAACAGGAAGTGGCCGATTAAATATATATAATTCTATGCTTTGTGCTCTTAATAATAGTATAACAAACAATTTATCTAATAACAAAAAGTTTTATGTTTACCCGAATCCTGCTTTAAACAATATCCAAATAACTATAAACAATTACAACAACGAGAATTGTTTGTATGAATTATATAGAATTGATGGCTGTCTAATATATGAGGGTTCAGTTAATTCAAATAATTTTACCTTAGATGTTTCAGGTTATGCAAATGGTATATACATATTAAAAATAAAACTATCCCAGGGTGAATGGAACCAAAAAATAGTGATTCAAAAATAAGTTCTATTTACATATATGATAATCTACTAAACTATCTATAGGGCTTTGAATTACTTTACCTATGCACATGCCCCAAAGTTCTGCTGTATCAGCCAGTATATCTTTAAAAATAAAACCTATAGAGCCTACACAATTTAACTTATAGTTTTTATAATCGGGATAACGACTAACTAAGTTTTTAAAAAAATCGTTAAATGAGTCTCTAACCTTACTTCTTATATATTCAGAGTGTTTGTGTTTGTCAGCAAACTTAGCAAAACTGGCTAAAAATCTGTTTGGAGAAGGAGTATTAAATAATATTTCAAAAATCTGTTCGTTATTCATTTGAAAGGTCAATTTAAAATCTTCATATAAATCTGATGGCATTAGTTTTCTCATATAGTCTCTAACCAATTTTCTACCTATATAACTACCGCTTCCTTCATCACCTAATAGATATCCTAAAGAATCGATATTTAAATCAACTTTTGTTCCATCGTACATACAAGTATTGGCACCTGTTCCTAAAATTGCAGCAAATCCTTTTTCATCACCTAAAAGTGCTCTTGCTGAAGCCAACAAATCGTGGTCAACATAGATTTTACTTGTTTGTGGGAATGCTCTAAACAATGCCCTTTCAACTATTTCTCTTTTTTCTTTTGTAGAACAGCCTGCACCATAGAACCAAATTTCATCTACACTTAAAGCATTAAAATTGGGAGTTAAATTTTCAGTTAAGGAAATAAATATTTGTTCTGTATCTATAAAATACGGATTATAACCAACGGTGTGAAATTTTCTTTGTTCTTGGTTTTCAATTATTAAAACCCAATCAGTTTTGGTTGATCCTGAATCTGCAATTAACTTCATTGATATATATATATATTGATGCGAATATATAACAAAATCAAAGTAAGAGAATAAATATATATTAATTCAAATAAATTTATAATCGAATTTGCATATACCAAATTTTTTAGTATTTTTGTGCTAAATATTTTAGCATGAGTAAAATTTCAAAAAACATTAAACATTTGAGACTATTAAAAAAATGGTCACAAGAACAGTTGGCAGAAAAACTTGAAATCAACCGGGCAAGAATTGGCTCATATGAAGAAGAGCGTTGTGATCCACCCATTGATACGCTTTTAAAAATTTCCAATTTGTTTCATATTGCCATTGATGCATTAATTAAATGTGACTTGACTTCATGTGATGATATATCATTAATGAAGATTGGAGAAAACCGATTGCTGTTCCCAATTATGGTAGACAGACAAAACGAAGATTTAATAGAAGTGGTCACTGTAAAGGCATCAGCAGGATATTTAAATGGTTATTCAGACCCAGAGTACATAGAGAATTTGCCTGTGATGAATCTTCCTTTTCGTATTTTGGGTAAGCATCGTGCCTTCCCTATTAAAGGCTTATCAATGCCACCACTTAAAGATGGATGTTACGTAATTGGAAAGTATATGGAATCACTAAACGACATCAGGAATGGAAATACTTATGTGCTTATAACCAAAGAAGATGGTGTGGTATATAAAAGGGTATATAAAGAAGACAATGAGTTAACTTTACAGTCAGACAATAAGAGCTACAGCCCATATAAAGTAAATGCCGCAGATGTTTTAGAAGTTTGGGAATTTGTTTGTAATCTAAACATCTCAGACACCAAAGAAGAAGAACTAAACTTAGATAGTATTATGAATATGCTTAGAGGAATGAAGGTGGAGATTGATGGAATAAGAAAAGTGAATTGATATATAATAGTTTAACGAACTAATTATAAATTCGCCCGATGGTGGTTTAATTAATCATACCATCACATACCCTCTTAATGACCAATTGTATAATTCTTTTATTTAGAATAGAGGAATTGAGCAAATAATATTTAAGCTCCTCTGATGTAAAAAATCCGGCTACCATGCCTATTAGCTGCTGTTTTATATATTGATTTTTTTGAATAAACCCAGTGATAAACCTTTCTTGCTCGTTCTTTATTTTTGGGAACTTTGTCTCATCCAAATACTTCTTCATCACTGTTAGTAATGCCACGTTTTGAAATTTGAGTATGGGTCTGATGGTACTATTTTGGAAGTTTTCGTACTCACCACTTTGCTTTGTTTCATCTATTACAATATTCGGTCGAAGTTGTATTAGAATTTCATTTCTATTCATATAAATAATTTTAATATAGTTTTAAACGAATTGGGCTCTTGCTTCAATCATCATACAAAAGAGATAAAGCTAATATAAGGCACTGCGATTTGACGAGTGTAACAAACTACTATATTAGCATAACGAACGAACATCAAATTTGTTCGATGCGGGATTTAACTCAAACCTTTTAATTATAAACCATATGTACTTTTATGTCGCTACTAAAATTGGTATATAATGTAATTTCATCATGAGTAAATTTCAATATTTCTATATAATCTTCTGTGTTTTGCCAACGAATGATTATCTTATTATTGCTAAAACCCACTTCTACTATGTACTTGGTAACCTTGATCAACAGTCCATTTTTTAGGGAGATAAAAAGCAATACCACCTTGCAACATATATAAAGGGAAAAACTGCTTGTTCACAGGATAGAGCACAGGAACATGAATTCTTATATTCCACAAATATTTATACTTGCCATCAGTTACTTGAAACAAATCGCTACCCAAACCTATAGACACAGAAGGACTGGCAAACAATCCAGCAGGAACAGCCTCAGTTATAAAGTTTTTTTGAGTATAAGTTCCATTTATATAGGCTGCTCCAATTCCAATTCCCATCTCAGTAAAGAAACCTCTTTCATTCTTTTTTCTTGATATCCATTCAGCTTCAAGCAAAAATCCATTTTGTTTGCCTCGTTTAGTAAACCAACTAAATGTTGGAACAAATAGCAACTGTTTATTTATCTCTTTTTTATTGTTATTGTCTCTAAGCGTTCTATACATAGTGTTGTTTAAAGGATATTCTATACCAAATCTGATACCTGGGTTAATTTCTTTGGCAAGTATATCTATTCTAAAACCCACGGGATATGGTTTTACATCTTCTGATGATTGGGCATAGTGTTGAGCAAAAACTGGTAGTTGAACTATTATAATGATTAGAGAAAATATTATTCTTTTCATATATATTTAGAAGTAATTATTTAATTAATACGCTAACAATATATATAGCTAAAGTTGACAATATAATTGTTAAATTACGTTTGAGACGGTATGGTACAGGATAATATTTTTGTCCAAGTAAATACCCAGTAACCATCATAGAGGCATAACAAGTTAGAGTAATCCAAGCAGCAGCTGTATAACCATATTTAGGCACAAACACAAACAAACCCAACAATGTTAAAACAGCACCTCCAATGGATATATATGAACCTATTTTGGTGTTATCAGTTACTTTATACCAAATACTAATATTTATATATATACCTAAAAACCAATTGGCCAAAAGAAGAATAGGTACTATGTGTAAGCCAACCCAAAACTTTTCGGCAATAAAATGTTTAACAATATCAATACCTAATGTGATACCTAAAAATATAATGGCGCAAGCTATCACAAACCAATCCATCACTAATGCGTATTGTTTTTTTGCATCTTTGTCTTGAGAACGAGCAAAGAAAAATGGCTCGGCTGCAAACCTAAACGCTTGAATAAAAATAGTCATAAAAATAGATAATTTGTAGCAAGTGCCATAAATGCCTGTTTGAAACATAGCAATATCTTTAGGCAACAAATAATTGAGCATGACACGGTCAAGTGTTTCGTTTACCATACCCGCTAAACCTATTAGCAACATAGGTAAACCATAACGCATCATCTCTTTCCATAGTTGAGTATCAAAACCTTTTATCAAGGCTTTAAATTGATTAGAAACCAAAATTAAAGAGGTGAGACTTCCGACAACATTAGCTATAAAAACATATAAAACCTTATTTTCTGGTTGATATATATTTTTGACCCATTGTTCATTTAAATGGTTGGGACAATACCATAAGAAAAAGACATTAATGATAATATTAACCAAAATATTTGCAATACGGGAAACAGCAAAGTTTAAAGGTTTATTGAGTTGACGAAGCCTTGCAAAAGGAATTGAACATAAAGCATCAATAACTAATATAAGACCTAAATATATGACCAATTGGTCATTCCCAGGGAAATTAAAGGCATTTGCTATTTGACTTTGAAATACAAGAATTAGAAGTAAAAAAAACAGTGAGGTTCCAATTATAGATTTGAAAGCCGTACTAAAAACTTTTTCAGGATTGTTGTTTTTAGATGAAAATCTAAAGAAAGTAGTGTCCATTCCATAGATTAAAAGCACGTTTGCAAAAGAGATCAATCCAAAGTAAAATGAAATAGTTCCATTTTCAACTTCACTCATAGCCCTAGACTGAAGAGGAACTAAAATAAGAGTATATATCAACCTAGCCAAGCTTGTAAGCCCGTATACAGCAGTTTGCGAGGCAAGTTTTTTAATAATACTACTCATATATTGAGGCAAATATCAGTTACACCTTTCAGTTTTTATCTATCTTAGTTAATATTGCAGGATAAATTTTTATACATGGCACATTTTGAAATTGGAACTATTCTAACAATTGAAAGATTACAATCAATTGTTTCAGAAAAAACATCATTAGTAATACCTGAAAAAAACAAAGAGAAAATTGAAAATTGCAGGAAATATTTAGACAATATAGTATCTGATGGAAAAAAAATTATATATGGTGTCAACACTGGATTTGGTTCCTTGTGTAATACCATTATTCCAGCAGATCAATTAGAACAGCTTCAATATAATTTATTGATGAGTCATGCCTGCGGAACAGGAAATGAAGTAAAACCAGAAATTGTAAAGTTGATGTTATTGCTTAAAATTCAATCATTAAGCTATGGACATTCAGGTGTACAACTAGAAACTATAAACAGACTTATATACTTTTATGAAAATGACATTTTACCTGTAGTATATGAGCAAGGCAGTTTGGGAGCAAGCGGAGATTTGTCGCCATTAGCACATTTGGTTTTGCCTTTGATAGGAATGGGAGAAGTAAATTATCAAGATAAAAAAACACCTTCAAAAGATGTATTGAAAACTTTAGGGTTAGCTCCATTGAAACTAAAAGCAAAAGAAGGATTGGCACTTATTAATGGCACACAATTTATGGCTGCATATGGGTGTTATATGTTAATACAAGCACACAAATTGTTTAAAGCAGCTAATGATATTGCAGCCTTATCTTTACAAGCATTTGATGGACGAATAGAACCATTTCATCATTTGGTGTCAGACATCAGACCACATAATGGTCAAGTATTTACGGCAAAATATATGTCTAACAATTTATCAGATAGTGAATGTATGAAATCAAAAAAAGAACATGTACAAGACCCATATTCTTTTAGATGTATACCACAAGTTCATGGAGCTACTTATGATGCATTAGCATATATAACAAAAATATTCGAGACAGAAATAAATGCAGTGACAGATAATCCATTAATATTCCCAGCAGAAGATTTAGTGATATCAGGAGGGAATTTTCATGGTCAAACCCTTGCATTGGCATTAGATCATTTGGCATTGTGCATGCATGAATTAGGTAATATTTCAGAAAGGAGATTATATTTATTGATATCAGGCCAACGTGGATTACCCGCATTTTTAATAAAAGAGGCAGGATTAAACTCAGGTTTTATGATTACTCAGTATACTGCTGCATCTATGGTAAGTATAAACAAACAATATTGCACTCCATCTTCGGCTGATAGTATAGTTTCATCAAATGGACAAGAAGACCATGTATCAATGGGTGCAAATGCTGCAATCAAAACCTTAAAAATTATAGATAATATTGCTTATATATTAGGGATTGAATTGATGGCGGCCGCTCAAGCAGTTGACTTTAAAGCAAAAGAAAGTTTAAGTTCCAAAAGTAAAGAATTGTATATACAGTTCAGAAAACAAATAAATTTTATTGAAGAAGATTGTATGATGCAGCCATTGATAGCCAAAAGCCATGAATTTATAAAAAATTATGTTTAAAATTTACCAAAGCAACCTTAGTTCCTTATTTTTGTCTTTCAGAAAACCACCCATGAAGTTAATAAAGAATTATATACCCGTGCTCCTAATTGTGGCAATAATGGTTGGTTTATATTCATGCAAAAAAGTTACTCCTCCATTATTAGACTACAAACGCGATATAAAATATTTAGTTGAAAATATTTCAGACTATTCGCATTTGTATAACAAAAGATTTGTTGTAATAGTAAATGATGGGTATGAGCTGTTAACTAAAGATGCTCAAAAAAATGGGGTAGTTGATTTAGAGTATGTATCGAGAATAAATGGGATGCATATAAATGGTTTGAATTATGGACCTGACTCTTTAAATAAAGCAGTAACAGATGGCGACAGAAATTCCATAAATGATTGGCTCAAAATTTCTAAAGCAAATATGATCCCAACATTTGTTACAGACTATTCAAACGAGCCAGCTAAAATGCTTGAGTCTTACACCAACAATTTATTGAAGGCATATATTCCTTATGTATCTGTAAATACCAACAATACTGAAATACCTAATTATCCTGATACGGTTGTAAACTCAAATATTGATTCTGTATTTACAACTTTGATTTGTAGAAATTTTATATTGATTCCTAATTTGTCTAACTATGCAAGCAAACATGACTTTATTGAAGTGATGAAAAACAAAAACTATGATATGATAATTATAGATTGGAATTTTAACGCAACCTCAACATGGAGTAAGTTAGAACTTGATTCATTGAAAATAAAAGCAAATGGGGCCAAAAGAATGGTATTGTCATATATGAGTATTGGACAAGCTCAAAACAACCGTTTCTATTGGGAAAAAAGATTTACTGATGTTCCACCATTGTGGCTATTTGATGAAGATAAAAAACATAAAGGATACTTTAATATTAAATATTGGGACAGTGATTGGCAACATTTTATGTATGGAACAGACGATTCATATACAAGAAAAATAACCAAAGCAGGTTTTGATGGCGTGTATTTAGATAAGCTAAAAGAAGGCTATACGTACTGGGAGAATAAAAAATAACAGCTATCTATTAATACGCACGCTCTTTCTTCCCTTCCATATAGTTTATAAAAGATTTATTTACTACTCTATTTCCACCAGGTGTTGGATAATTACCACTAAAATACCAATCACCTTTATGGTCAGGACAAGCTATATGAAGATTTTCTATTGTTTGATATATCACTTGAACCTTCGCATTTATTCCTTCTGGTGTGAGTATTTCAGATATTTTTGAAGTAAGTTCGTCATCTGTAAACAAGTCGTAAAGAGGTTTAAGCAAATTAGTTTGTTCTTCTTTAGGATGATTTTCAACAGCTAAACATTTTTGGTAGGTTTCGTCCATTAAATGAAATCTATTTGTTTCTTTTAACAATGCTACCATCGCTTGGAATGCAACAAACTCACCTAACCTACTCATGTCTATACCATAACAATCAGGATAACGAATTTGAGGAGCAGAAGATACCACAACAATGCTTTTGGGTTTTAACCTATCTAGAATACGAATTATAGAATTTTTTAAAGTGGTACCTCTAACAATACTATCATCTATAACAACTAAATTATCTTTACCCGCTTTTATCACACCATAGGTTACATCATATACATGAGCTACTAAATCTTCTCTGTTTGAATCATCTGTGATAAAAGTTCTGAGTTTTGCGTCTTTTACAGCTATCTTTTCTCTTCTTGGTTTCAATGATAAAATATTTTCAAGAAGTTCAGGGGTTAAATTTTCGCCAGCTTCTAATATTTTTTCTTTCTTATATACATCAAGCCAATTCAAAATACCATCTATCATACCGTAAAAAGATGTAGCTGCTGTGTTGGGTATATAACTAAAAACTGTATTTCTGATATCGTGGTCTACTGCATTTAAAACTATTGGAGAAAGTAATTTGCCAAGCGTTTTTCTTTCATTATAAATGGATGCATCATTGCCACGACTAAAATATATTCTCTCAAAAGAGCAAGAGGTACGTTCGAGAGGGGCATTAATTTCAGTTTCGAAAACTACACCGTTTTTCTTAATGATTAGAGCATGGCCAGGTGTAAGTTCTTTTATAGATTCCAAAGGAACATCAAAAGCCGTTTGAATAGCAGGCCTTTCAGAAGTAACTACAGCTATTTCATCATCACAATAATAAAAAGCTGGTCTAATACCATTAGGATCTCTCAGTACAAAAGCATCACCATGACCAATCATACCAGCTATTGTATATCCACCATCAAATTTCTTAGTGGCTCTTTTAAGAATATTGCTAATGTTTAAGCTTTCAGCTATCATTTGTGTAATCTGAAGGTTGTCAAATTGCTTTGATTTATACCCTTCAAATTCAGCTTGAACTTCTTCATCTAAAAAATGTCCTATTTTTTCAAGAACCGTAACTGTATCTGCTTTCTCAATTGGGTGTTGACCTAAATCTACTAATGTATCGAACAGTTCGTCAACATTAGTTAAATTAAAATTACCAGCAACCACTAAAGTTCTACTCATCCAATTATTATCACGAATAAAAGGGTGACACTTATCAATACTATTTACCCCATGAGTGCCATATCTTAGATGGCCTAGCAATAATTCACCAACGTAAGGAGCATTTGCTTTTAACCAATCAGTATCAGCAAGTTTTTCTTTATTATCAGGGATATTCTTATATATTTTTGAGAAAATTTTACTAACTGCATTTGTTTTTTCGCTTCTTTCTCTATTGATATAATGCCCTCCCGGTTGTGGGTCAAGTTTTATAGTAGCTACACCTGCACCATCCTGACCTCTATTATGTTGTTTTTCCATTAACAAATACAATTTTTTTAGCCCATAAAGAGCAGAACCATATTTTTGTTGATAATAATCTAAAGGTTTTAATAAGCGGATAAGGGCAATTCCGCATTCGTGTTTTATAGGATCGCTCACAGATGTATTTATAAATGTAGTGCAAAATTAAGGGTAATTTTACTTAAAAATCTTGTCTAAGTTTAAGAAACTAAATGCTTTTAGTTTGAATATGTTTTTTTATTCATGTATTGCCAATTAATATTGTAAAAAATGAATCCATTTGCTTCAATAGTTGAAAACAATAATAGACTTTTAAAATTTTCTATTTTATTGGCATTGCTAATAAAATCAATGTATTTGGTGTTTTTCTGTTATATATATACGGATAGCGACCAAACAATGCAATGGCTTGCAGCTTCTGAATATGCTTTAGGAACATTTAATACACTTTTCTTTTATGGACAAGATTATAACCCCATGATTGAAGCTCTCTTTGCTTCTCCATTGGTTTATATTGGTTTCCCTGTTTATTTTGCATTGCCCACTATTACCACTATCATGGGATTGACCCCTTGGATATTTACTGTTTATATATTATATAAAAACAACCATTTGTTTTCAGCTTCTATTTTAATGTTGATATTAGCAGCATTGCCCTACGAATTCCATATTGTAAATGCCATTTCAAGGGGTTGGGTGCATGGATTGTTTGTTGCCACTGTAGGATTGTTTTTATTATTTAATACAAAAGCAAACTACACATTCATCAACATTTCAAAATTGATTGTTGCCGGTTTGCTAGGTGGAGCTGGAACATATATATGCCCCAATGTAGTATTATATTTTATTCCATTTGTAGTTTATTGGTGGATACTAGTAGGCGAAAAAAAAATAATCATTGGAACAATCTTAGGTGCTTGTTATATAGCTGGTGTAATTGTTACTTCTAAGTTATGTTCAAACTTTCCATATCATTCTTACATCAAACATTGGAACTCTCCCTTTTCATTAAGTTTTGAATACTTTGTTCATAATTTAAAAAGTATTTATTTACTGTTCAACGGTTTGTTTCCTTTGTATTCATATCTAGGAATCATCATTTTTATATCAATTTTTATATTTACTTGGCATTTATTTAAAAAGAAAAACTTTCTCTTTTTCTGGCCGATGTTGGTATTGATAGTTTTGGTATTGATTACACTTTTTACTAGGAAGTCAAACAATGGTCAAGGAAATCCCTTTTTTCCATATATAAGATTTTATTTAGCTATACCTATATTATTCTATTACTTTTTTTTAAACCAATATAATAAGTGGTTTCAGATTCATAGAAAAAAAGCCATTTACCTATTGTTATTAGCAATAGGGATTCAATTATTTTTATTCCCATTACATCAAATAAAATATACCAAAACAGATGAATTTGTGAGAGTTGTTTCAATTAAAAAACTATGTAAAGCTTGCGATTCTATTGATGTTATTATGAAGGAAAGGCGTCAAGACAAGGCTTTAATTTTCAAAAAATGTGATGAAATAGCTTTTGGGTGTGCAGCCTTAGGTTACAAATATCATTTTTTGTATCCTGAGTATGAAAGGCACAAACTCAATCATGAAATTTTTGAAAAAACTGATACATCCCAACTGTTACATATAAGTTATGAATCAGGTATATATATATTTAAATAATTGATTTAGATTTAAAGAACAATTTCCCTTTTTTTATATATAAATCAGATGGAATATTGTTAGTATACAACATACCTGTTCCAAGTCCTTGTGGCAAATTGTTTATATGTGTTGAAGTCCACTGGGCAATAGCATTTAAACCAATATTGCTTTCTAAAGCTGAAGTAGCCCACCAGCCAATTTGATGTTTTTTACACAACCTGATCCATAGATTACATTTATCGAAACTACCAAGCAGGGTAGGCTTAATAATTATATACTGTGGTTTAATATTTTTGAGAAGAATATCTCCTGAATGATAGACGTCTATCCCTATTAATTCTTCGTCTAATGCAATGGGTATTTTTGAATCTCTACAAATTTTTTCGATAATATCAATTTGGCCTTGCTTCACAGGCTGTTCAATACTGTGTATATCAAATCGAGATAGATCTTTAAGCATACTCAAAGCATCGTCATTGCCAAAGCCCCCATTCGCATCTAGCCTAATGGTAACTTTCCACGAATTATACTTTTTTCTGATACGTTCAATAAGTCTACATTCTTCATCAAAATCTAGTGCTCCAACTTTAAACTTAATGGTAGTGAAACCTTTATCAATTTTATCATAAGCTTCTTTTTCCATTTCAAATGAGTTACTCATCCATACAAGACCGTTTATTTCTATAGGGCTATTGCTATTATAAAATTGTGTATCAAATATTTTCTTGGCTTTATCTGAAGCTAGTTCAAATTGAAGTGTTTGAAATGCAAAATCAACAGCAGGAATTGACTCAAAAAAATCTTCTGGTAATGGTTCTAGATTATTAAGGTAAGAGCATAATTGTATAATAGATGATTCAACTACACTTTCATCTAAACTAAGGCCCTTAAGCGGAGCAGCTTCTCCAACAGCTTGTGCTTGTAAAATTAATTTTTGAACATATATATCGTCATTTGTTGGCTCAATCTTATCAAATTCAGTTTTGTTATTAAACGCAAGAATATAAAATACTTGATGACTTGACAATTCATTTCTGCTTGTCTTTACAGGCTTCTTAAATAAAAGGTTGTATTGAATATAGCTATAAAACATTACTTATTGATTAAGGCTAACTGTTTGTTTTTTTCATCATTCAAAAGATATAAAATCCAAACACTTACAATTGCTGCAAAAAAGCACCAAACAGAAATTCTTGAATACTCAAAAAACACACGTGCTAATATATAGGCTATAAGTACTCCAAAACCGAACCATTGTACTTTGCGGTTGCTAGATATTATAGGGGCTAGAACTGTTGTTAAATAATATATAATTGCCCCATATATGCTCACCCCTTTTGGAAAATCTAAATCATAGAAAATATGATGGCTACATACTTGAGCTTCTACTTTAAATAAACATAAACAGTATAAAAGGTATGCTGACAGTGCAGAACCTGCAATTGTTATATATGTTAATATTTTTTTTCTGAAAGGGTTCTTTTCAATGAGTAAAACAGACACAGGCACCCAAAATGGCCACAAAGTTTCAGCAAAAAAGAGAAACCCATAGGTAAACATTTCTCTATAAACCATGATATCCACATTAGAGAAAGATAACCAAACCATGCCTTCAGTCAATTGTTGTATACCAAAAATCAAAGGAATGGATGCGAACATAGTTTGATTTTTATTTGATGTTTTTTTCAAACTCATAACGCCAACCCCCGTCAAACCAATACCTGCAATAAAACTAGCTGATGCTGAAAAACACATAAAAATTTATAAATATAATATTAAGGCAAAGATAAACTTGATTTTAGGAGTGCACCTAGTAATTCTTAATTTAAAGTTATTAAATAAAAATACACACCTTGTGCTTGTATTGCTTTTTACATTATGTTTGCTGAACAATATTAAATAAAAAATAAAAATGGATACTTCAAAAATGATTAAGGCTTATTGCCTAAAAACTAAAGAAAAAAATGTTCCAATGCATGATGCAGTTGTTTCTAAAACAGCTAAAGGTGGATACATTGCAAAAGGTAACGACGGCAAAGGCAATAAAATGGCTGCTATCTTAGGTGAAGCAAATGCATTATTAGCTATAAAAAACGGAGTTGCTAAAAAAGATTTCTAAACTTTAATTCATTTATTCAAATGAAAAATTCAAAAGGTCGACTTTAAATAGTCGACCTTTTTTTTATATATTTTTAAAGTTGATGAAAAAACAAACTATTTTAATTTTATTTTATATATTAGGTCTATTTATTTCAGGCATATCCCCTCACGACTATTTTACTTGGTTTCTTGAAGTTTTTCCTGCGATACTAGGGTTTATTATTTTAATACTTACCTATAAGAAGTTTTCTTTTACGCATTTTACCTATATATTTATTTTAATACATTGCTATATATTGTTTATTGGAGGACATTATACTTATGCTGAAGTCCCATTTTTTAATTGGATTAAAGAGACATTTCATCAAACCAGAAACAACTATGATAAAGTAGGTCATTTTACACAAGGATTTGTACCAGCAATAATTGTTAGAGAATTGTTTATCAGAAAGTCTGTTATAAATGGAAAGAAATGGTTGTCTTTTTTAACAGTAACGGTTTGTATTACCATCAGTGTTTGGTATGAATTTTTAGAATGGTTTGTGTCTATTATGACTGGTGAAGATGCAGATTCTTTCTTAGGCACGCAAGGATATGTATGGGATACTCAATCTGATATGCTATATGCAATGATAGGAGCTATAAGCATGATAATTTTTGTTTCAAAATACCAAGATAAAGCTATTGAAAATTTGAAGTAGAGTAACCTATTATTTTTGAAAATTTTAGAATCTTACTTTTGTTAAGTATTATTGCTTAAAAAAATATTATGAATTTTTTAACAGCTACTTTTTCAAGACAAAAACATATATATATATATTTAGGTTTCCTATTAATAACTATACTTTTTCAATTCAGTTGTAAAAAGAAAAGTGAGCTTGCACAAGTGTCAAATGCTGGATTTAAATATACATCAGATTCTACCATAGAAGTTTTTGGAAACATAACTGACAATGGCGGTTCAGATGTATTTGAAAGAGGTGTAGTTATAGACACAATACCAAATTTCACAGAAGGAACTGCATATACTGATAGCAAAGCTGGGAATGGTGATTTTTCTGTAAAATTATCCAAACCAATTAAACAGTTCAATACCTATTATTTTAAAACATATGCTATAAACAAAAGAGGGATTTCATATGGCGATGAATTAAACTTTACAGCTGTTGGAGTAGGATGCTTAGAATCTCTAAAAGATAAAGGTAATTTAAGTGGAGAATTTCGAAAAAATCAAACCATAGAAGCGGGTATCTACCATGTAAATGACGATATATATATTGGAAGCAATTCTATACTTACGCTCATGCCTGGCGTTACTTTATTAATGGGCCATGGAGTAGGTATATATGTTGACAACGGTTCGGCACTTAACGCTATAGGCACTCCAACTTGCCCTATTAAATTTAGTGGGGAGTTAAAAGACAATGGATATTGGGGAACACTTGAAATACAAGGTTCAAACACAGCAAACAAATTTGAATATTGCACTTTTGAGTATGGAGGTGGGTATTTAGGTGTATATGATTGTATGGTGAACACTCGATATAGTTACGTGCATTTTAACAACTGTACTTTTAGTAATTGCGACCATGTAGCATTGAATCTTAATTTTAGTGGAAGTACCATTGACAAGATTGACAACTGTAAATTTATAGATAACGAACAACCACTAAAAATACAATTTGAAAACGCACAATATATAGGCAAAAACAATAGTTTTATACGCAATACCAAAAACTATATAGAACTCATTAGTTTGCAACAACAAAATGCTAAATTGATTAAACAAATGGTTCCTTATTTTTGTAAATATATAGTAGACCTTAATGGCTATAAACTATCAATAGAACCTGGTGTTGAACTAATTATGGGTTTTGGTTCAGGACTTGGCCGGTCTGACAAAATGAATAAAGGCTCTTTTGAATTTTTAGGAACAAAGGATGAACATATAACCATTAGAGGTGAAAAATCACAAGCCTCATATTGGTATGGTATAACCATGCAAATTGATACAGCTACCAGCACATTTTCATATGTTGATTTTTCAGATGCTGGCTCTCCTTATTGGAGTTGGACCACTGATTTTGGTATCATCAGAAACACTAAAGACAACCCTGGAAATTTCAGTATCAACAATTGCAGTTTTGCTAATTCCACTAATTATGCAGTAGGAATTCATACATTCAAGAATGGTGGCATCAACAATAGAATTAATGGAAGTACAGATAGCACCCAATGGATTCAGTTGCTTGAAGTCAGCAATAAATTTAATAATATCACCCCAGGGAAAGTAAAAATTAATTAAAGGTTACTTATTCATATATTTAAAAACAGGAATTTCTATTTTAGAATCTACTTTCTTGGCTGTTTGTATATATTCATCAAAAAAATTCCAATATAATAGTCCATCGTCTGACTCAGGTTCTAATAAGTAAAATATCAAATTGGTTAAAGGTTGGTTCATATC
>CANHGM010000006.1 GCA_947460345.1 Bacteroidota bacterium
ATAGTAAAACCAATTTGCAAATGATTCTCTTTGTCTTCTAAATTCTTGTTTTCAATAGTCAGAATGGAGTGTTTGTCCATATGTTTAAAAGACGAAGCACCTGCTGGAGTGGTGGAAGGTTTAAACACATTTAACATGAGTCTAAAAGCCGACCAAAAGCCAATCGATTGTGATATAAGCCAACCGCTGTGTAACGAGTGAGAATGCTTAGTAAAATGTATATCCTTTTCAAGCTTAAAGGTACTTTCAAATTCTTTAATTAAGTACTTAGGAGTAACAGGTGCAGGACAAACTTTAGTATAATATTTACCATTTTCAGGTTGAAAGAAAAACTCTACTCCAAAGAATCCAGGTGTGCCATAGGTTTCGCAGTTGGGATCAAATCTCTCTATATATCTTCTAAACGAGCATTCTCTATCATCTATACAAAACAATCCTTGAAAACTCTTATGTTGACTAACTGCAGTTTCAGCATGACTCATTTGTATACCTGCCAACACTTCGTCGTAATAGCTCCATTCAAACGCATCTTGCCATATAGTCATTACATCGCTAATCTCAGAGCTGGGTATATATTCAAATAGAGCCAATGGCTTATCAAATAATAGGTTGCCTAGTGGTCTCCATTTATTGCCAAAATAAGAATCGAGTGAATCTATTTCTAAAAGTAGTTCTAACCTAATTAAGCTTTGTAGTGATATCTTTTTTGCATCTAATAATGTTTCTGGAAAATCTTCAACTGCTGAAACCATACCTGACCAGCCTTGATGTGCAAACTGTTGATCGAATAAATACTGGTTATATAAAGACTCGTCACCTACAAGAATATCTAGCAATTCTGTGATTGTACAAGCTGAATGTTGAAATAGTTGTCTTGCTTTCTTAGATCTAAAAAAGCTTGACATACTATTTTTTTCCATTTCTTTTATGTGGTCAAAAAAATCAAGGTTGCTTGAAGGAAAGCTCCATATAGAAATACCTTGATCTAAATAACTGCATAAAATCCTAAACAATATAGGATGTACCAGAGAATCTAAATCTATTTTATATTGTTTTTTCCAATTAGACCTAACTGAGCCAATACGAGGAAGTTCAGCCCGGTGATATTCTTTGTTTAATAATTTGTCTTTCCAAAGCTCTAAATTCTCTTTTCCCTTATGTTGAATAATAGTCCTTTCTATGATATTATTTTTGATTCGATTTGAAATATATAAATCTCTATATTCTTTTAATGAAAGAGAAACTTTGTATCCAAGCATTTCAGAGGCATTTCTGAGTCCATCGTAAAATTTATATTGTTGAAATGCATGAAGCGTGTTGTGATGTATAAAGTCTTTAAGTGGTGCTTGAGCTGGCAAGTAGTGTTTTAGTTCATGTAAAACATGATGCTCATCGAAATTTGAATTTTTTTGATTCATTGTTTAAAATTTATTAATAAATTAATGAAGAAAAAAGTATATATAGATATACCTAAAAAATATATGTAACCCAATGTTACATACTATATAATTTATTAATCAAATTCTGTAATTACAGACCAATTTATACAAAGGTGTATATATGCTGCCATAATCGTTTTTATTATAAAGGGCAGCCTTAGGTTTTAAATTAAAATCGAAAACTTTGAAAAAATTTATAGCAACAAAATCAACACATTCGCTATCTTCTTCGGTTTCATTTTCATATAAGTCGCTGTTGAAAATTTTAACACTGTCATTGGTTTTATCAAACTTAGTAGTACCAATCTTGGATGGTGTTTGCACTGTTTGTGCATTTAGTGAAACCAATACACTTATATTCTCTGCTAAAAAAAAGGAAATAAAAACCACCAAAAAAAAGCAAATAGAAATAGGTGATTTTTTTTGATTCATTGGTTGTGGTTATCTCAATTTTTATACCGCAAAAATATTAAAATTAAATTCATTTTTCTTATGAGATTATTATGACAAACATATTTATATATAATAGCCACTATCGTTTAACAATAGAGGCTATTATATATATTTTTTGAATTATACTTCTTTAAAAACTAAGTTTTTTGACTCATCTAAACTCATCATGATATGGCTGTCTTTTTTAACCGTACCAGACAATATTTGTTTTGATAACTCATTCATAAGTCTTTTTTGTAGTACACGTTTTAGAGGTCTAGCACCTAATGTTGGATCATAACCAAGCTCAGCTAACCAATTTAAAGCTTCTAAAGTTCCATCTAGTTTGATATCGTTTTCTGCCAATTGTTTTTGAATTTGTTTGAATTGAAGTTGAACTATCTCTTCAAGATTATCTCTTGTCAAAGGTTCAAACATAATAATATCATCTATTCTATTCAAAAATTCTGGTCTGATGGTTTTACGCAACAAGTCCATCAATTGCACTTTGGTTTTGGCTTCGGTTTCTTCTCCATTATCAGCTGTAAGTTTCTCGTAATTTTCTTGTATGATATGGCTGCCAATATTACTGGTCATGATGATGATGGTGTTTTTAAAATTGGCCGTTCTTCCTTTGTTATCAGTAAGCCTTCCATCGTCTAAAACTTGTAGCAATATATTAAACACATCAGGATGGGCTTTTTCAATTTCGTCGAGCAATATAACAGAGTATGGTCTTCTTCTTACAGCTTCTGTTAGTTGACCTCCTTCGTCATAACCAACGTATCCTGGAGGGGCACCAATCAATCTACTCACCGTATGCTTTTCTTGATACTCACTCATATCTATTCTCACCATTGAGTTTTCTTGGTTAAAGAGGAAGTCGGCTAAGGCTTTTGCTAACTCTGTTTTACCTACACCTGTAGTTCCTAAAAATATAAAACTACCTATTGGTTTTTTAGCGTCAGACAATCCTGCTCTGCTTCTTCTGATGGCATCGCTGATAGCTTCAATGGCGTCTTCTTGACCTACCACTCTTTTATGTAATTCATCTTCTAAATGCAATAGTTTTTCGCGTTCACTTTGCATCATACGAGTAACAGGAATTCCCGTCCACCTACTTACAACTCCCGCTATATCATCTGCATCCACTTCTTCTTTTATAAGGGCTGAATTGGCTTGCATTTCTTGCAGTTTGGTATTGGCTTCTTCTAGTTCTTTTTCTGTTTCTTTAATTTTACCATATCTAATTTCAGCTACTTTGCCATAATCACCAGCACGTTCGGCATTCTCTGCTTCTAGTCTTAAACTTTCTATAGTGCCCTTTAGTTGTTGAATGTTCTCAACCACTTGTTTTTCAGCTTGCCACTTGGCTCTGATGCTATCTCGGTCTTCACCCAAATTGGCAAGTTCTTGTGCAATGCCTTTTAATCGAGCATCATCACCCTCACGTTTTAGGGCTTCGCGTTCTATCTCAAGCTGCATAATTCTTCTTTCAATCTCATCTAATTCTTCAGGAACAGAATCAATTTCAATTCTCAGTTTTGCTGCAGCTTCATCTATCAAATCAATTGCTTTGTCAGGCAAAAAACGATCGTTTATATATCGTTGAGAAAGCTCTACAGCTGCTATAATGGCTTCGTCTTTTATACGTACTTTGTGGTGAACTTCATATTTTTCTTTCAATCCTCTAAGTATAGAAATTGCATCTTCGTCACTTGGTTCGTCTACAAATACTTTTTGAAATCTGCGTTCAAGAGCTTTGTCTTTTTCTATATATTTTTGATATTCATTAAGTGTAGTTGCTCCTATAGCTCTAAGCTCTCCACGTGCCAATGCTGGCTTCAATATATTGGCTGCATCCATAGCTCCTTCTCCACCACCGCCTGCACCAACCAGTGTGTGAATTTCATCAATAAACATCACTATCTCACCATCACTATTCATCACTTCTTTGATTACTGATTTCAATCGTTCTTCGAATTCACCTTTATATTTTGCACCTGCTATAAGGGCTCCCATATCTAGGCTAAATACAATTTTAGATTTTAAATTTTCAGGCACATCACCACTTACAATTCTATGAGCTAAACCTTCGGCAATGGCTGTTTTTCCTACTCCAGGTTCGCCTATAAGTATGGGATTGTTTTTGGTTCTACGTGATAATATTTGAAGCACTCTTCTTATTTCTTCATCTCTGCCTATCACAGGATCTAACTTCCCAGCTTTGGCTAAACTATTTAAGTTTCTGGCATATTTTTCTAACGACTTATAATTCCCTTCAGCGTTTTGGTCTTTGATGGTTTCTCCACCTCTCAATTCAACCACTGCTTTCTTCAAATCTTTTTCGTTTACTCCAGCATCTTTTAACAGGTTTGCTATGCTATCACTATTTTTGAGCAAGCCCATCAATATATGTTCTACTGAAACAAATTCATCTTTCATTTCAGTGGCTATACTTTGAGATTTGATGAGGGCTTGATTAGCAGCTGATGACAAAGATTGACCATTGGTATCGCTTTGAACCTTAGGATATGAGGCAATCACAGCATCAGTAGCTTGTTGTATTCGTTGAACATTTACGTTCATCTTTTTTAATAAAAATGGTAGGGCATTTTCATCTGCTTTTAATAATCCTTTGAGTATATGCCCAGTTTCAATAGCTTGGTTGCCATTGTTCACTGCCAATTGTTGTGCTTCTTGCACAGCTTCTTGACTTTTGATGGTATAGTTGTTTAAATTCATGGTTGTGCTGTAACACTATCAAATCAATTTCCAACTAAGTTTGGTGTGCAAAATAGTCTGATTTATAGACTAGTTGGCTACTTTTACCTATATATTTATTTTGAAAAAATATAAATTTATCATGACTGTTTTTTCAACCCCTTGATAACATTAAGCTTGTATAAAAAACTATATATAAAAGAATAAGTCAAAAAGGCATATATATAGAAACAAAAAAGAGCCGTTGTATTTAACAACGACTCTTTAAATATATATATTTTAAACTAGAATTTAGCTACTACACCTCCTTGGAAAAATCCATGTCCTACACCTAATTCAACAAAAGCACCAATTTGTTCAGTAAACAAAAATCTACAACCAAAAGAAGCTTCTAATGATACTTTTCCTGTAGGGAAATCTATCTCATCTGTATAAGTAGGGTCATTAGTGTCTAAATTAAATGCAGCCTTTTTAAAGCCTAAACCAAACCCAACATAAGGGTCAATTTTTTCATTTTCTGTTAAGTGTATATTAAGACGAGGTGTAAATGTAAACTTAGAATATTTGTATTTGTAATTATATGTTACATTCTTACCCAATGCGTCTGTTGTGTTATTAGTCCAACTTATATTAGAAGATGTATATGCACCGCTAATGCCAATTCCTATTTTTTCATTAACTGCATATTCGTATTTGTAAACTATTGGACCAAAGCCAGTAGTTTTAATTTCATTTGTTCCTGTAGCTACAGCTTTAAATAGTGACTTTACACTAAACAGTTGGTATCCATAACCTATTGAGGCATATGACTTACCTTATTCAAAGGCTGCTTGTGCTTTTAATTTTTGTGTTCCAAATAAGGAAAATACCACCAATAAAGCTAAAAGTTTGTTTGTTAATTTCATTTTGTATTTTTTAAAATAAATACAAATGTAATTGCAAAACACATATGAAGGATTTTTTTATTTTTATATAAGACTTTTTTATTGCTTATACATTTTAGCCCTCAAGGCTTTTACATCTTCGTTAGTCAAATACTCATCAAAAGTGCAAAGCTTATCTATAATACCATTTGGTGTAAGTTCTATCACACGGTTTGCCACAGTTTGCATAAACTCATGGTCATGACTCGAGAACAATACATTGCCTTTAAAATCTTTAAGAGAATTGTTAAACGACTGTATAGACTCCAAATCTAAGTGATTGGTAGGTTCGTCTAATACTAAGAAGTTACCATTTTGCAACATCATTCTAGAAATCATACAACGAACTTTCTCACCTCCTGAAAGCACTTTACAGCTTTTCAAAGTTTCTTCACCAGAAAAAAGCATCTTGCCTAAAAATCCTCTGATAAAAGTTTCATCTTTCTCTACACTGAATTGTCTAAGCCAATCAACCAAATTTAAGTCTTGGTCTTGAAAAAACAACGTATTGTCTACTGGCAAATAAGCTGGCGTAATGGTTACACCCCAATTATATATTCCTGAGTCAGCTTTAACATCGCCTATCAATACATCAAAAAACCTACTTACGGCTAAATGGTCTTTAGAAATTACTGCAATTTTATCACCTTTACCTATAGTTAAATGTATATCTTTAAACAATAAGTTACCTGCTTCAGTATATGTTAAATTATCAATACCTAAAATTTGATCTCCAGGCTCGCGTTCAGGTTTGAATATAATGGCTGGATATTTTCTGCTAGAAGGTTTAATGTCTTCTATATTCAACTTTTCTAATAATTTTTTTCTACTAGTAGCTTGTCTAGATTTAGAAGCATTGGCACTAAAACGTGCAATAAAATCTTCTAATTCTTTTTTCTTTTCATTGGCTTTTTTGTTTTGGTCACTTCTTTGTCTTAAAGCAAGCTGGCTCGACTCATACCAGAAAGAATAGTTACCTGTATATAATTGAATTTTACTAAAATCAATATCCGCTACATGAGTACACACAGCATCTAAAAAGTGCCTATCATGCGATACCACTATAACTATATTTTCAAAATCGGCAAGGAAGTTTTCTAGCCACCCAATGGTTTCAACATCTAAGTCATTGGTAGGCTCATCTAGAATCAATATATCAGGATTGCCAAACAACGCTTGGGCAAGTAAAACACGCACTTTTTCACTTCCGCTAAGTTCTTTCATCAACTTATAATGAAGAGATTCTTTAATACCCAAATTACTCAACAAATCAGCGGCATTGCTTTCAGCATTCCAGCCATCCATATCAGCAAAAATACCTTCAAGTTCTGATGCTTTTAATCCATCTTCTTCAGTAAAATCAGCCTTTTCATAAATAGCATCTTTTTCAGCCATTACTTTCCAAAGGGTTTTATGACCAATCAAAACTGTTTTTAAAACTTCATATTCATCAAACTCAAAGTGATTTTGGCTAAGAACAGCCATACGCTCTCCAGGAGTAATGTCTACTCGGCCAGTATTGGCTTCTACCTCACCTGATAAAATCTTTAAAAACGTTGATTTGCCTGCACCATTGGCACCAATCACACCATAGCAATTGCCATGAGAAAACATTACATTTACGTCTTCGAATAAAACTCTTTTGCCATACTTTAACGACAGATTTGAAACTGATATCATGATATAATAACTACTATTTTTTTAAAGGGCAGCAAAGGTAATGTTTGAATGCTGCACTAACTATATGAGAAATAAGTATTTTACTAAAAAAAACAACAACACTTTCTTCCTACCCAAGTTTTCTTTATTTTCTTATATATATATCCAAATCTTATCCCAAATCCATACCTGTAGTATACTGCACTAAAATTTCTGTTATATTCAAAATGACGCATATTGAGGCGATATCCCATACCTGCTGAAAATACAAACCAAGGAGTAATAAGATAGGTGGCATCTATTCCTAATTCAAAAGGTGCTAACTTCATCGAATATGACTGGTAAGGTAACGAATCTAAAACAAATGCTCCTTTATTCATAGATTTAATATAGTAATTATTAATATTTCCTGTACCTATACCAAAAGCATATGGAACACTAATTTCCCACTTTTTAGATTTATGAAACATATAAGAAAATCTCAAAGCAAAATAATTGTATTTGGTAAAACTTACAAATGAATCTTGAGACGGGGTTCCTTCATTTCTTAAATTCAATACTGGTGGTTCGTTTACAGTTTGATAATATGCTAGCCCTAGGTCTATTCTATTGGCAAAACTAGCCCCAATAAAAGCTCCAAATATATTGTTACGGGTGGCTTCTGCAAAGGAGTTTCTACCATCTAGATATCCTGTAAATTTAGGTTTTTCTTTTAAGTATTTTTTGATATCTTTAAACGTATTTCCACCTTGAGCATATATATTCATACTCAATATATATATACTAAAACAAATAAATAATTTTTTGAACATATATATATTATAAATGGCTTCCTAATAATAAATCTAAAGATTTCGAAGTCATACTAAAACGAGAAGCAATGTGTTTGTTGGTTAAAAAACCTTTATATATATATACACCAGATCTGTATACTTGTCTATCCCACATCAGTTTATTAAAACCGCCTGCTTCGCCTATTTGTAATATGAAAGGTGTGAGCACATTGCTAAGTGCATAGCTTGCAGTTCTGGCTACTCTTGAAGAAATATTAGGAACGCAATAATGTATGACATCATGTTTTCTAAAAACAGGACTGGTATGACTGGTCACTTCTGATGTTTCAAAACATCCGCCTCTATCTATACTCACATCCACTATAACTGAGCCTGGCTTCATTTGCATCACCATGTTTTCTGACACCACATTGGGGCTCATACCACTTTCGCCTCGCATAGCACCCACAGCTACATCACAATTTTTAAGTGCTTTAGCTAATATATTGGGTTGGATAACTGAAGTAAAAATGCGTTCTCCAATATTGTTTTGTAATCTGCGAAGTTTATATAATGAATTGTCAAATACTTTTACTGAAGCTCCTAAACCTAAAGCAGCTCTAACTGCATACTCACCCACGGTACCCGCTCCAATTATAATTACTTCTGTTGGGGGTATTCCAGCAATACCTCCTAACATTTCACCTTTTCCGCCATTACTACTGGCTAAATATTCAGCGGCTATCAATATAGAAGTGCTACCAGCAATCTCACTTAACGAACGTATAATGGGAATGCTACCTGATGCATCTCTATAAAATTCATAAGCAATGGCATTTACTTTTTTTCTTTGTAATGCCTTTAAATAAGTTTCATTTAAGTTGGCTAACTGAATAGCTGAAATTAACAACTGATCAGGCTTCATCCACTCAATTTCTTCAAGCGTTGGTGGATCTACCTTTACTACCACATCTGCACTTTTATATATTTCTTGACTATCGTATACTATTCTGGCTCCAGCTTCACTGTATTCTCTGTCGCCAAAATTAGCTTCTTTTCCAGCTTGGGTTTCTACAATTACTTCATGACCATTATTTACCAGTAGCTCCACAGATGAAGGTGTTAAGGCTACTCTTCTCTCTTGTAAAGTTATTTCATTTGGAACAGAAATAAGTAGTTGTTGTTGGCTTTGTTTTACAGGAGCCAACATTTCTTGTGTTTGCAACAAAGAACTGGTCGCTAGTTCTGAAAATCCTGCAGGTTGATTTTCGTTCATGTATCTTCAATTTTTTAAAGTATGCAAATTTACATTTTTTTAATCGATTTTATTGAATAAATATTCAAGATAGAATTTACCTTCTAAGTCATATATAAATTTTACGTTGTAGTATTGCAGTGAATTTATAATATATATATACATGATTAGAATAGGAGAGATAAATGCTTTAACAGTAGTAAGAGATACCAGTGCAGGTATGTTTTTAGGTGACCCTATTAGTGGCGATGTGGTTTTACTTCCGGGTAAATTTATACCCGATGGTCTAAATCTTGATGATATTTTAGAAGTATTTATATATAAAGATTCTGAGGATAGATTAGTAGCAACTACTCAAACACCTTTAATCAAATTAGATAGTTTTGCTTGCCTTGAAGTAAAAGCAGTCAATAATATTGGAGCCTTTATGGATTGGGGATTAGATAAAGATTTGTTGGTGCCTTTCAAAGAGCAAAAAGTAAAAATGAATGTGGGCGAAAAACATGTTGTATTTTTATATATTGATGTAAAAACTGAAAGACTAGCCGCATCCTCAAAACTTTCAAAATATTATTTTTCAGCTATGCCTAATTTCCATATAAACGAAGAAGTGGGTGTATTGATAGTCGCTGACACCAAACTTGGATATGAAGTAGTGGTAAACAATGGCTACCGTGGACTTATTTACCACAATGAAATTTTTCAAGATATACATATAGGTGATACTTTAGTTGGATATGTAAAGAAGGTAAGAGGTAACAATGAAATAGATATTAGTTTGCAAAAAAACGGATTCGAAAATGTGCTGTCATTACACGATATCATCTTGAAAAAACTAGAAGAAAATAAAGGATTTTTACCTTTAAGCGATGTAAGCACCCCTGAAGAAATTTTGAAGAAACTGCATATGAGTAAGAAAACATTTAAGAAAACCATAGGTATGTTATATAAACAAAGACTGATTAAAATTGCTCCTGAAGGTATATATATAGCCGATAAAAAATAAAATTCTAAGAGACTTTGATTCCTCTTTTATAAAAAACCTTTCTATAAATATTGGCGATTTAAAACCTTTGGTATAATTTCGCTCCAAAATAAAAACATATATATATATTCAAATGACAAAAATAAAAGTAGCTAACCCAGTGGTAGAATTAGACGGCGATGAAATGACCCGTATAATTTGGAGATTCATCAAAGATAAATTGATTTTGCCTTACCTAGATTTAGATATAAAATACTATGACTTAGGCATGGAATATCGCGACGAAACAAACGACCAAGTTACTATAGATTCAGCTGAGGCTATTAAGAAATATGGTGTAGGTATTAAATGTGCTACCATCACTCCTGATGAAGCCCGTGTGAAAGAGTTTAACCTAAAACAAATGTGGAAGAGCCCTAACGGAACAATCAGAAACATTTTGGATGGTACTGTATTCAGAGAGCCAATTGTGTGTGCTAATGTACCTCGTTTGGTGCCAAACTGGACTGCTCCTATCTGCATTGGTCGTCACGCTTTTGGGGATCAATACCGTGCTACTGATTTTGTTACCAAAGGAAAAGGAAAATTAACCATCACATTTGAAGGTGAAAACGGAGAGAAAATTTCTCACGAAGTATATAATTTTAAAGGCGATGGAGTTGCATTAGCCATGTACAATACCGATGAGAGTATCATGGGTTTTGCTCGCTCTTGTTTCAACCAAGCCTTAACCAAAAAATGGCCTTTATATTTATCAACTAAAAACACCATTTTGAAAAAATACGATGGTCGTTTTAAAGACATCTTCGAAGATATATATCAAACTGAATTTAAAGCCAAGTTTGAAGCAACTGGCATCACATACGAGCACCGTTTAATAGACGACATGGTAGCTAGTGCCTTGAAATGGAATGGCAACTTTGTATGGGCTTGTAAAAACTACGATGGCGATGTGCAAAGCGATACAGTAGCTCAAGGTTTTGGTTCATTAGGATTAATGACCTCAGTATTGGTAACTCCAGACGGAACTGTAATGGAAGCAGAAGCCGCCCACGGAACTGTGACTCGTCACTACCGCGACCACCAAGCAGGCAAGCCAACCAGTACCAACCCAATAGCCAGTATATTTGCTTGGACCAGAGGATTGGAATTCAGAGGTAAATTAGACGGCAATGCCGAGTTAATCAACTTCTGTCAAGCATTAGAGCAAGTATGTGTTGAGACCGTTGAAAGCGGCAAAATGACCAAAGACTTAGCTGTATGTATTCACGGAAATAAAGTATCTCATGGCGAGCACTACTTATATACCGAAGAGTTTTTAGATGCTATTGATAGCAACTTAAAAGCGAAATTGGGTAAGTAATTTTTAAAGAATTCTTATATTAAAAAGTCATCCTTCGGGGTGACTTTTTTGTTATACAATAATCTCTTATTTTTGCTCTAATGAAACGAATATATATATTATTGTTTTTACTAGCAGTTATTATCACTACCAGCCAATGCAACCGCAAAAGTCAGGCAACTATAGACGATGAAATCATCACTGATTACTTAAACAGAAATAGTTTAACTGCCATCAAAACAGCTTCGGGTTTGTATTATATCATTACCAAAGCTACTACCAATGCACAAGCAAAGAATAATGATATAGCTTCAGTGTTTTATACCGGAAAATTTATGGATGAACGTGTGTTTGATAGCAATACCAAAAGTGGCTCTCCTTTTGAATTCATCATTGGCAAAGGCCAAGTGATACAAGGCTGGGACGAGGGATTAGCTTTGCTACATAAAGGTGAAACAGCCCGTCTTTTTATCCCCTCTCGTTTGGCTTATAATACCATGGGCTCAGGACAAATAGGTCCCAATACTGTGATACAATTTGAAGTGGAATTGGTGAATTTGAGGTAATAAATTCTCTACAAAAACCTCCTCATATATTTATTTAAAGCATTTTCACCACAAGCAGAATTCTTAGTATTCATCATATACACAAATGAAATCTCATGTGTTTTTAAAATTATTAGTGCATATTTATAATAACTAAACATATACCCCATTTTAAATTTTTGTTTAAAGGTAAACCCAGCATTAAAATTGAATTTATTGATATTTTCAGCATTGATGCTAAATGTTTTAGAGCCTCCAACCACAAAGTTCTTATAGGCCAATTGCACTTCTGGCATCAACATATTAAACTGCTTTTGTTGGTTATATCTGATATTGGGATATATAACAAAATTTTTAAAAACGGGTATATATCCTCCCAATTGCACATGGTATCTCACTGGCAAATAACTACCGGGAGCAGTGCTGTGATAAAATGACTGATTGGGATTGTTAACATTATGGGCAGCCAAAGACAGATATATATTCTTATAATACCCAACTGCTCCTAAATTCACCAAACCAAAAGATCTTACGCCAGATTGAGAAAGAAGTAATGAATCTTTAGAGAAACCAACTCTCGGCTCTATTTGATCACCAAATCTAAGTCCTGTGAAATCAATTTCTTTTTGAGCGAAACCCAAACCAGCACCCAATCGCACGCCATATTTCTCTTTACAATAATGATAGGCATAGTTGGCCATTATTTTTCTTGTCGTAATTATTCCATACGAATCAATAAGAATATTTAACCCACCTGCATGCACTCCTTTGTTATACTCTCCATATAATGAAGTTGCATTATTTGGTTTATTGCCTATATCATAATTCTGATAGTGAATACCAGCTGTCCATTTATTATTCCAACCAGTATATGCAGGATTTGTCATACCCGATGACATATTAATCAAACCATATACTTGATCTTGTGCTACTGTATATTGATTTATAGCACCTAGAATAACAATTAGTAAAAGTGAAAATATATACTTCATATTCATCAAACAAATATATGTTTCTTTTTTTAACTCACCACCTTTATCCTTCTGATAAGTTCAGTATTTTAATAAAGAATCAAATTAATTTTCAGAAACCATTATTATATATTATAAGTGGGGCGAATTTTATATCCTATTGATAATATTCTGAAAATTAGAAAAATCTGAAAATACATTCCTTATTGATAGATTATTGCAATCTAGTTCCGGATTTATAAGTATTTATTACGAGTTATCAAGAAAGATTACTTATTGAATATGACTTATCATTTTGTTTAACCAATATACCAATTTTGAACAAATCTCCGCAAATTTTCCTTACTCTTCTACCTAGACTTTCATATTTTGTTGGTTCTATATTCTTACCAAATTCAAGTGCATATAATTCTGGAGTAATAAGGCTAGGTTTAATTGATTGTTTATTATATTTATTGTATCGATAAACGATATTTAATACTTTTTTAACAACTTCATCATATTTGTTAATTTCTTGTTGGGTTAAGGTCTCTATTTGACTTATAAAATCAACCATTGTAAGTTCGTGAGACAAAATATACAAAGGAGCATCTGCTATAGTTGCAGTAGGATGCTCAACAATAAGTCCTGAATCTTTTAGTTCTGAGAATACCTCTGAGTGATTATTATTTCTACTGTACTGAATGGTATATAAACCCTTTTTATTTAATCTTTCCGATTTTAAAAAGTAAGCCAAAACTAATTTATGCTCTAATCTAACTTCAGTGTTAAGCTTTTCCTTTATATAACCTAAGAAAGAATTAATCCATCTTTCCATTTCTTCATCCATCAGTTTCCCAGAAGGAATTACTAAAGAAATCGAATCTGGTGTTGCTAAATCATAATAAGGGACATCTATTGTATTTTCAAGACACACACTCACAAGTGTAGCCATTCCAATTCCCTGACTTTCTATTTTATCAAAAGCTTTGAGAACATTAGCTAATTTAGGATTCTTAGTTTCTGGAACGCCTGGGATGATTCTTCTAACTTCATCTTTAGTAGTAGTGTCTACAATTAACATTTTATGCTTAAAACTTCCAGGATTTTTAATTTCAATACTTTCTCCAGGGTTTACTTTTATAGTTATAAATTTATTTATTGTATAATCCCTGTGTGCCAAGGCATTATTAACTACTTCTCTGACTAATTTCTCTGGAAACTCAGGTTCACTTCTTCCACCTCCAACATAACTTCTTCCTACTTTTATATGACCCCAAACAAATGAAAATGCATCATCCATTAGATTTAATACATCATCTTGAAAAAATCTTTTATCTCTTCCAATTTCATTACCAGTTTCAAAATAACAATCAACTTCAGCTCTATACTCTAAGTATCTAAACGGTTCTTTGCCAAAAAGTAGTAGGCCTAAAACAGTTATTTCATCAACAGATTTAATGCAATACCTCCTTTTTAAAAAATCTGTTGCATCATCAAGGTCTTTTTTAACAGTTTCTTTTTTCCCAGTTGCGTTAATTTTAATAATAAATTGATTAATTTTATCTATGTCCAAATCTTCAATTGAAGTCCCGTTTAAAGAGCTAATTTCCTTTGAATATTCTAATTCATTTTTATATTCTCTGTGATGGCTAATTTTCGAATTAGGAATTTGTTTATCTTGGGTAAGTATTCTTTCAAAATAAATATCATTAAACTTAACAAATTTTAAGTCTTCACTCAAAGGCAACACCTTAATGACCGCTATGGTCTTCCCTAAAACTTCCTTGTATTCAAAAGATATATTATCACTTAAATCCATTAGTAAGTTATTATCATTCTGAAAAAATCTAGATCGTAATTCAATAATTCTTCCTTCATTATTTCTGTCAAATCCAGTAAGATTATATAAATTATTTCTTTCTTTTATACCGCAAATAACATATCCTCCATTAGTATTTAAATATGCACAAATAGTTTCCTTTAATGATGTCCATTCATTACCAGTAGATAAATCTTTCAATTCAAGTTTTTCGTCCTCGAAATGTCGAAACAAACCGCTTGACAGCGATATTTGTATTAATGATAAAACATCATCAATATAATCTTTATTAGCATTCATTTATATACAAATTAACGTTAAATTGACTTAATTGACTTAATTTATTATTTCAATTCAGCTTATTTGCAAAAATATAAAATAAAACGTCATTTTCCCTATAATACTATATGAAACTATCTATTTTTTTAACTCACCACCTTTATCCTTCTAATCACCAATATACTCAACAGATTTACTGCTATAGATATATATCCTGCCGTAGCATAATGTTCGTAAGGGGCATTGGGCGAAACTTGCGTAATGACCATACCTGCCGCAAAAGCTGCTATACCTGCCACTCCATTTTGAAATGAATTTCTCAAGGTATTAAACACCCCGCGTTGGTGAGGTTTGGTAGTAGAAATTAACAAAGCAACTGCTGGTGTAAATCGGCCGCCAACAATGGCAAAAAAGAATGCCGTAGACAGCAATATCATTATATATGAAACATCATGCATATTGGTGCACAACCACAATGGTATTACTGCCAACAATGCCATGATGGTAAACATTTTTATATGACCATATTTATCACTCATTTTACCAATCCATGGGCTAAATATAATTGAGGTAACGCCTCCCACACAATATACACCCGCCAATTCGTATTCGTTCAAACCAAGATTGGTTACTAAATACGGACTAAAAAATGGAACGATAATGAACTGAGCAAATGACAAAAAACCCATCAACAAAAAACCTGTGAGTTGGTTTTTATCGCTAAGTATCTCTGTTATAACTGCCCAGCTTTGTTTGAAATAACTATCTACTTGAGCTTGATTAGCATGACTGTCTTTTTCTTTAACAGGTTTCTTGTGCACAGGCTCAACTGATGGTAACACTAAATGAGCAATCACCATAAACACCAAACCTACAACCGCTAAAGCCATGAAAGGAAAATTCCAACCAAAGGTATCTTTAGCACCTAAGATGGTTCCAAACGGAACACCTAGAGCTGCTGCAGCTGAAAAACCTCCCATGAATATACCCATGGCTCTGCCTCTTCGCTCCACAGGAACTAAATCAGTGATGATAGCGATACTGACCGAACCAATAACTCCGCCAAAAAAACCTGCGACAATACGTGCAAAAATGAGAAACTCATAAGAGGAAGCAAATCCGCACAACAATGTACCTATCAGAAAGCCCACCATATTCCATTGCAAATAAGTCTTGCGGTTGAATCGGTCAATCATAAAAATAGCCAAAACTCCTGCAATAAAAGCCGAGATGGTATAGGCTGATACCAAAGCTCCCCATTGATTGGTAACTAATGAAAATGTACTTTTGATTTGAGCAGCCAATGGCATCAAAACCATAAAGTCGACAATGTTTACAAAATTAATAGCTGCTAATAAGGCAATAATTTGCGTTTCTTTTTTAGGAATCATAAAGGTGCAAATTTCGTGAGAAAAAGGTACCAATATATTTATTTTTTTAACTAATACAAAACATATACATTACCAGTAAATTTATAATAATCATTTTTTGTATAGTAAAATTCTAGGGTATAGGTATATGATCTTGCTAGCACTTTTAACATGTAATTCCCATCCAAAGATTGTTTGATGTATTTAATTTCATGAGCATAATCTTTTTTACTAAACTTTCTCCAACTTATATTTTCCTTTACTTTTTCTGATATTTACCGCCACCACTTTATACTCTGGGCATAAGGCATCGCTATCGGTCACACTACTGGTGATATCATTCATTCTAATCTCTGGGAAGTGGAAAGTTGAAGACAATATACCTGGCAATACTTCATCGGTGATTCTTGCTTTCACATCTATTTTACCTCTGGCACTTTCTACACAAACCATATCGCCTTCGTTGATTAGATGTTTCGCCGCATCTATTGGGTTTATAAGCAATACGTCCTCGGTGAGTATCTCCGCATTCTTGGTTCTGCGGGTCATAGTTCCACAGTTGTAATGTTCCAATTCTCTATTGGTAGTGATTATATATGGAAACTCTTTTCCGTTGGTTACCAACTCCTGACTCTCTTTCCAATCGGCATTGTGGAATTTACCTTTACCGCGTTTGAAACTATCTATATGTAAAATTTCTGTATCAGAACCATCAGGCAATACAGGCCATTGCTTGCCGTTCTCACCCAACTCGTCCCACTTAACACCTGCAAAGAATGGAACAATTTTAGAAATTTCTTCTAGCATAGTATCAGGTGCATAAGGTGCTTGAGGGTAGCCCATTTTATTCATAATCTCCACCACAATTTGGCCATCAGGCTTAGTACCTTCAATTGGTTCAACTACTTTGTTTACTCGTTGAATTCTGCGTTCGCCATTGGTGAATGTTCCGCTCTTCTCTAAGAATGAAGCAGCAGGTAAAACTACATGAGCCATCTTAGCTGTTTCGGTCATAAATATTTCTTGCACCACCAACAGATCTAAATTACCCAACGCTGCTTTTACATGGTTGGTATTGGGGTCGGTTTGCACATTGTCTTCACCCATTAGCCACAAAGCTTTCAATTTATTATTCAAACTGGCATCATACATCTGAGGTATTTTATAACCTATATGTTTAGGCATATCAGTTTGATAAAAATCGTCATACATTTTTTGGTAATCAGGATTAGTCAAATCGTAATATCCTGCTCCTTGATGTGGTTGACAACCCATATCAGCTGCTCCTTGCACATTGTTTTGTCCGCGAAGTGGATTCACTCCTACCCCACGTCTGCCAATGTTTCCAGTGATCATAGCCAAGTCTGCTATCAACATCACAGTATATGTTCCTTGTGAATGCTCTGTTACTCCCAATCCGTGGAAAGACATCGCATTTTTAGCCGACGCATACGCCATCGCAGCTTTGCGGGCTAGTTCTTTGTCAACACCCGTAATTCTTGAAAGTTCGTCTATATCATTAGCCAAAATTTGATTTTTGAAATCTTCGTATCCTTCTGTTCTTTCCTCTATAAATCCTTTGTCTGCTAGTCCTTCGCTGATGATATAATATAACAACATATTCATCATGGCCACGTTGGTTCCTGGTTTCAACTGCAAATGATATGTGGCATATTTAGCCATTTCGGTTCTACGAGGATCTATCACTATGGAAGTTCCCTTCATAGCAAATTGTTTCAACTTAGCTCCTGTTACTGGGTGTCCATCGGTTGGGTTGGCTCCTATCACCATAATGCAATCTGTATATTTTAAATCGATGATAGAATTGGTAGCAGCTCCTGTACCAAAAGCTCTTTGCATACCCAAGGCTGTAGGCGAGTGACAAACCCTTGCACAACTGTCTATATTGTTGGTTCCAATCACCACCCTGATAAACTTTTGCATCAAGTAATTCTCTTCATTGGTGCAACGAGCAGATGAAATACCCGCTATATAATCGGGACCAAAATCTGTTTTAATTCTGGTTAATTCTTTGGCTATATATTCGTAAGCTTCATCCCAAGAAGCTGGAACCAGTTCACCATTCTTGCGAATTAATGGCGTTTTCAAACGTTCAGGATGGTTGTAGAATGAGAAAGCAAATCTTCCTTTCAAACAAGTATGTCCTTTGTTCACCTCAGCATCTATAGGTGCTTGAATGCTTTTTACTTTACCATTAACAGTGGCTACTTCTAAGTTGCAACCCACACCGCAATAAGTACATATAGTTCTGGTGGTTTCTGCTTTGGCTATCGATTTAGATTCGAACACATCACTGATTGCCGACGTAGGACAAGCCTGAGCACAGGCACCACAGCTCACACAATCGCTCTCTTTAAATGATACTTCAGAACCCTTCACTATATGACTATCGAAACCTCTGCCAGCCATACTCAACACAAACTGACCTTGCACTTCATCGCAAGCACGCACACACCTGAAACAGTTGATGCACTTACTCATGTCAGAGGTCATATATGGGTGACTTAAATCTTTTTTCCTATCTAAATGATTTTTTCCTTCGGGATAACGCACATCTCTGATACCCACTTTTGCGGCTACTTCTTGCAATTCGCAATTGTTATTTACCTCGCAAGTTAAGCAGTCGAGCGGATGATCGGTCAACACCAGTTCCACTATATTTTTTCTTAACTTTTGTATACGATCTGACGAAGGATATATATAACTTCCGGCCATCACTGGTGTATGACAAGAGGCTTGTGCCTTCGCTGGTCCATTCTCTTGCAAAGCCACATCCACACTGCACACACGACAAGAGCCAAACGGATCTAAATTGGGTGCATCGCAGAGAGTTGGAACCAAGTCTTTTCCAAAATTTCTTTTTACAAACGAGAGTATGGTTTCTCCATCTTTGATCTCATATGCTACATTGTCTATATATGCTATTTTCACCTCGGTTTTCTGACCATTGAGTGATGAGCCGTTCATATTTATTTTATTATCAACTAGTGTAGATTTCATTTGGAATTAAGCATTAAAAAATGGTTGAAGTTCAGCATGGAAATATTTTAAAGCATTACGCACAGGCAATGGCACCCCGCCGCCTAACGCACACAGAGAGCCAATCTCCATGGTTTCTATCAAATCGGTGAGCAATGTTTTTTCTATTTTATAATCAGAAGTGCGGGCTTTGTGAATCATCTCATATCCTCTAGTAGAACCTATGCGACAAGGGAAACATTTTCCGCAACTTTCATGAGCCGTGAATTGAAATAAGTGTTCTATATATTCTATCACTGGGTATGATTCTGGCAAACAAACCACAGAGGCGTGTCCCAACAAAAATCCTTCTTGATTAAAACTTTCAAAGTCGATAGACAAGTCTTTGATTTTATCCATGGGCACCAAGCCACCCAATGGTCCACCTATATGCAATGCTTTTACTGGAGATTTAAATCCTTTCCCAAGTTCTTCTACCACCACCGAAAGAGGGGTTCCCATGTCTACTTCATATATACCCGGTCGGTTAAAAAATCCATCTAGAGAAACCAGTTTAGTTCCTGTTGATTTACCTCTGCCAATGGCTGCAAAACTATCACCTCCTTCTCTCAATATCCAAGGAATACAAGCCAAAGTCTCTACATTATTTACGACGGTAGGTTTATTGAACAGCCCTTGCTGAGCAGGGTATGGCGGTCTGATTCTCACCTCAGGTCGTTGTCCTTCAATTGAAGAAAGTAACGCGGTTTCTTCGCCACATATATAAGCTCCTTGAGCTCTGATTACTTTAAAATCGAAACTAAAATTGGTTCCATATATATGTTCACCAATCAAGTTTTTTTGTCTGAGTTTTTCTAACTCTTCAGTCACCACATCTATGCTTTCAGGGTATTCGCCACGTATATATAATACTCCTGTAGAAGCTCCAATGATATATCCGGTAAGAATCATTCCAAGCAATACAGTATGGGGTCTTTGTTCTAATAAATATCTATCGCTGTAAGCTCCTGGGTCACCTTCATCGGCATTGCAAACCACAAACTTAGTTTTGCCTGGGGTATTCTTACAACTTTCAAATTTAAATGCCGACGGAAACCCTGCTCCGCCTCTACCTCTCAAACCTGATTTTTTTAATTCACTCAACAACTCATCAGGCGATTTAGCCAAACTGTCTTTCAATATTTGATAAAAAGTATCGATGTCTGAGAATACTTCTGTGAGCATTCCGCTGCCCACGCTCTCTACATGATAGTGGTCAAGCGGTTTGTCTTTCCCAGCTTTTATATCTTCAATTTTTTCGATGGCATTGCCCGAGTAATTTCTTCCATCAAAATTAAATGAACTGTTCTCGTGACAACGACCCAAACAACACATTTCTCCAATTTCTTCGGCAGCAAAATGTTTACTTAATTGGTCATGCACTTTAGATTGTGTTCCAGCGGTCATGCATGAACTTCCGTTGCATATATATACTTTTTTGCCTTTGTTTTCTTCTCTGGTAAAATCGTAAAAAGAAGCAGAGCCATATACATTGGCTTTGCCTATCAAAAACTCATCGGCCAATCTTTCTAAATCTTCTTTCTTAGGTGTACCTTCTTCTTTGGCTAATAGCCCTAACTCTTCAAACAGATTGGTTTTCAATCCTTTTCTACCAGATAACTCACTTATATTTTTAGACATAGTTTTGTATTTAATATAAAATTTTTCGTTCTTATCAACTGCATTTGCATGGCAGTTCTAGGAAAGAAAATGAAAAACAAAAATAAGTAATTTAGATAATTGAGTTTAAATTTATTTTTTACTTGAAATCAGTCTGCAATTTATACTAATAAAAAAGTGTTTTTGGGTTTAAAACAATTTATATACCCAAGCTAAACTTGCTTTTAAACCTGGCCCTGGACCTGGAGAATACCAATCATCATTTTTATCAGAGAAACGATAATGATATATAAGATGATTCGTTGTATATGGGTCATTGTCTGTGGTTTCAAAATATAAATTATCTGAATTTAGTGGTAACACACGAATAGCTGCTGAAAGTTCTACATAAATACGAGGTGACATACCATATTTGTAAGATACACCAAACTCATATCCACTTATCTCATTATTTCTTTTTAAATCAACATAATGTCTGCCAACCCATGAGTTTGTGGCAATATATGAAACCAAATTACCTTGAGGTTCGTAATCAAAACGTTCGATACTATAGTTAAATGTAGTTTGTAGTTTGGCTATACAAAAATTACCATAAATAGAAAGTTGTTGTTTCCTTTTATTATATAGTGCATATCTTAACCCTACAGAACTCATATAACCAGATTGTTCTGACCCATAAAAATACGCTCCTGTGGCACCTATATATAAATTTTTATATACCTTGTAATCTACACCAATTTTGGCTTGATTTAAAAAAAGATTTAATGGATATACTTTTACCAAACACCGTGAAACCGAATCTGAAGGGGAGGCATTAATTTTAAGCATAAAACCAAATGCTATTAAAAACAATATTTTTCTCATATATAATTATTCATTTTTGATTACAATTCTACTCACAACTTCTTCAGTATTATTTGTGTTTACAAATAGAAATTTATATATACCATTATTAAGCTCATTTAGTTGCAAAGTAGCAACAGTTTGACCTAGCCCAATAGTAATATATATATTGTCTCGAGCAATGGTTCCATCAACTCTTATCACTTGAAGCCAGATTACTTTTGTTTCATTTCCAAAATTGTCAAATGAAATAACAGCAATTCCACCTATCGGATTAGGCATAATGGTTGGGTTCCAGTCAGAGCTTGACCATACATTCCCATTACTATTGCCTATTTTTACTAAACCTGTGTCATTCAATATTTGATATCTAAAACTAGATGCTAATATACATGTATTGTTTACTTCATTAATCATTGTGTCAGTTGGAAACAAGTCAAAAATAGTTGGATGAGGACCCATTCCAGTATAACAAACAGATTCCACTTTTTTAACTTCCATATTTCTCCAACTCACTTCTCTAGGATACCAAAAATTATTATCACTTTTATATACACAATTTATTAAATCTACTGCAGATGTATCATGTTTAAAATCATAGTCAGCATATACATAAAGGTGGGTGTAATTTGTATTTCCCGTTTGGTTTGATACCTTTTTAGATAATATAAAACTATTTCCTCCATTATTTATATATATACCACCCATATTTGATGTAATGCCCTCTATATTGTTCATAAACAAATTGTCACCACCTGTATATATATTATTAGTAAGTATGTGTCTACTCATATTGATATAAGATTCTTGTGCATCTATTGCTTTGTTGTTTTCTTTAAACATGCAACATTTAATTGATATAGAAGCATGTACTGTTGTAAAAGCAGTATATACATTGCTTACAAAATCACATTTCTCAAAGTAGTAATTTATATTACGTTGCATCATACCAGCTGCACTATTACCCGTAATAGACACATTGGCATTGTTAAATATACAATCATGCACTACAGCCATTGACATGGTTTGAAGTGTAAGGCCACCACTGGTAGAAAACTCATTGTGATGGATGTTTGCAGTTCCATTTTTAATAATTAAACCAGCACCATTGGCAAAAGTGCATCTTTCTAATTCTAAAGTATTGACCAAAACACTAAGGTTTGCTTCTAGGCTCATACCTTCAAAAACATTCTGACTTATAACACAACTTTGCTGTCCAAATACCATAATTTTCCCAGCACCATTGGCAAAATTCTTTTTAAATTCAAAAGGTGCATATACTTGCATCCCTCCATAGCCTATAGATTCAATTCTACCATCGCCAAGTACAACAGATTCAAACTCAATATTACCAGTTATATCACTTATATGTCTAAAAATAGGATTGCCCTCTAGTCTTAAATATGTATCTAAACCATTTCCATGTAACTCTATTTTTTGGTTTTCTCCTATAGTTTGTATAAGTATATTGGGTCCTAGCGTTATAAAACCATGTTTTAGGCCTGGAGATGTGTTAAAAGTGAATAAAGAATTATGCTCTAATAAAAATATACAATCTATTTTAAAATTGCTTAATAAGTGATCTATGGTTATCACAGCATTTTTAGCATATTGGTATATACCATTAGGGCCAAAATGTGCTACGCTTGCATGTGCTAAGTGTATAAGTGAGCCTGCTTCTGAGTGAATATAGCTGCTATCTGATATAAGTTTACCTTCATTGTCTAAATCTAAAATACCGCCACTGTTTATGATTAACTCAGCACCTGGTCTTAGTTCTATTTTACCTCCATTACAAAACAGTTTGGCACCAGGCATTATCACCAATTTTCCTTCTATTATTAACTTACCTAAAACTGTTATCTCACTTAGGTTGTTTATATAACAAGTTGCACCTTTTTTAATAAATATACAATTATTAGAATTTACTTCCATAAATCCACGCGTATTGCCATTGCCTATTACTAATTCGTTATTGGGTTTTATAGTAAGTGTTCCAGCTTTCATTATATCAGTTGGATGGCCTTGCACAAAGCCACCATATATATGCATAAAACCATTACCTGCATTTGTTCTGCTACATACGTCTATGCTTGTATATGATGTAACATTAGCACCATTTTGTATAGTAGCTGGTTGGTTTATATAACTGCGGTCTTCTACCCCAATGGCATGATAGCTTGGGTGCATACCTGTAATGGTTTTATTTGTGTTTACATTACTTAGGTCATGTATATAGTTGCGGTATTGCCAACAATCGCAAGAATTTTCAGCATAGGGTATACTATCTTTTAAAAAAGCCAAGTGATACAGATTATATAAATGCATATAATCCATACCGTTTTTGAAACCAACTAGTTGGCCTCCTCTAAATTCACCTGGTTTAGCTGCATTGGTAAAAATATCATCAAGGCCCCAAACTTTAGAATCTATAAAACCTTTTTCAAAATTGTTATTAGGGTCAAAATCCCATTGTGGGTTGTGTGTAGCAGGGGCATCATTTAAAAGTGAATCGTACCAAAAACGTGGCCTGTGGTTTAAGTCATTTGCAAGCTCAGGATATAGTGTTTTAAACATGAGCTCAGTAATTTTGAAACCTGTTGCACTGCTATAAAAATGAATAGCATCTTGCTTTATTTTATTAAATGGTCGATCCATTAGCATCATTAAAATTACATAACTAAACATACCCTGAACGACTGGTTTAGGTGCTATAAAAGTATCAGTGCAGAATAAAGTCCCATTTAGGTAATCTATAGAGTCTTGAAATTTGTTTACATATTTTTGCTGATAGTATTTTTGTTTTTGCCACCCTGATTCACCAGCTCCCCAATTGGTTAAAAAACCCATGATGGTATCTGCCATATAATAGCTGGTATCATAAGTTAATGATGTGTATATATTATTTGTCCAATCTTTCCAATCTCCTAATTCAAAAGTACTGTTACTTACACATTTTGAAGTGTATTGTTTTCCTGTAATGTCTGAAAATATATGAGCCAAAGGAGCTGCTGGACCTGTCCAACCGCTGCCTCCAATCGGAATTTTCAATGATGGATCTAGTAATGTTTGAAGTTGGTCATCATAATAAAAAAAATCTGACGAAGGGTTTCTAATAATCCAATTTGCGTAATAACTTTTTGAACCAACATTCCAAACTTTAATATTTACTAAATAATCTCCCATTTTCTCAGTCATTGTTTTTACCCAATCAAGTATTTTGTGTGGGTCTAAGGTTGGGTCGGGTTGCACTTCTACATTGTCAACATATTTAAGTATATATTTAAAACCTATAAGCAAGCCTGCTACTTCATCAACACTTAAAATATTAGAGTTTATATAGGTTATACTATCACATTTGTCTTTAGTTTGGTCAAATATTTCACCATAGTTACTTGAGTTTGTTCTTTTAAAAGATTTACTCTTGGTGAGCGATATAGAATCATGTAGTTCCCAATCATCGTCGGTCTGAAAATCTATATCAGTTCGAAGAAGGTTACCATCAAATTTAGATGAAATTGTATCATTTTGTAGTAAATATTGATCAGACTTTTTATCCAATCTTTCTAAAGCAAATAGTGCAAAATAAAGTTCATTTAATAGTTCGGTTACGTCTTGTTTATTATGCTTCAGCAAGGCATACTCGGTAGCCAATATCGTTAAATAAGTACCATGCTGATATATAGGGTTGTCTTCTTGGGTTAATAACCACCGCTTTTCCATGGCCATACAATCAGTATCATTATGAGGCCATTGCCAGCGGTTGTTATAGGTAAGTGATTGTCCATTATTTTTACCAATAACCATAAACATCTTTTTTAATCTGTTGCGATAGTCCCAATATTTTTGTTGGTTGAGTGCAAATTGATTTTGACCATAAGAAGTTATGGTTATAAAAAACAATAAAGCTAATATTGATTTTTTCATTTGAATATATATTTTAAAGTTAAGGTTATTTTATAATATTGCATCTTATCAAAACCCAATCATCATTTTTTGTAAGGTCAGTTTTACGAACAATTCCAAAGTTTTTTAAATAGTAAATCTGTGTTTCACGGTCATTAAAAAGTATACTTGATTTTGTATATAATCTAATAACATCTGTGTATGTTTTTCCATCATATATAATTGAATCGCTAATGCTTTTGATTTCAATTGGATTCAAAACTTGATCTATTTTTAAACCAACCCTTGCTTTGTACATTAATGAATACCCCCCCCCTCCAGTAGGAAACCCAGATTTAGATGCTAGTGTTAAGCTATATCTAAAATTTGTCAAGTCATCTACGCATGTTGGACAAATTTTTGTATAATTTTCAAATAGAACTCCATAGTAAGAGTCATAATATTGAATAAATATAGTCTCTTGCTTTATTTTTCTACTAGGATCTAACGTATTTGTGCTGTTTCGGCTTACTATATATACACTATCTATCGAATGATTGCGTTGGTTTTCATATATCCAATACGATCCTGGGGCAAAGTAAAAATAGTCTTTAAAATCTTGTGGTATGTTGTAGATAGATATATTGCTTTCAGGGTTTCCTCCGCTTTCTCTTTTGCAACTGCTAATGGTAAGTATGGTTGCTATATTTACAAGGAAGGCAAGTGTTTTATTTAAGTTTGTTTTCATTAAAGGTTTTTTATTTTTTGGGTTCTAAGTATATATACTTAACTAATTTGTTCAACTTTATTAAATCTAAATGCAATATATATATTTAAAGTATATTTTCAAAATAGAGCACTTACTTTTCTTTATTTTTATTGGTTTTAAATAATATATATATATTCGGTTACATCTTGCTTATTATGCTTCAGCAATGCATACTCAGTAGCCAATATCGTTAAATAAGTACCATGCTGATATATAGGGTTGTCTTCTTGGGTTAATAACCACCGCTTTTCCATGGCCATACAATCAGTATCATTATGAGGCCATTGCCAACGGTTGTTGTAGGTAAGAGAATTGCCTGGTTGAGTACCAACCACCATAAACATTTTTTTGAGACGGTTGCGATAATCCCAATATTTTTGTTGGTTGAGTGCAAATTGATTTTGACCATAAGCAGTTATAGTTATAAAAAACAATAAAGCTAATATTGATTTTTTCATTTTTATATTTATTTTTTAAGTTAAGGTTATTTTATAATATTGCATCTTATCAAGACCCAATCATCATTTTTAGTAAGGTCAGTTTTTCTTACAATACCAAAATCTTTTAAGTAATAGACATTCATTTCGTGATTGTTAAACAAAATGTTTCTTTTTGAATAGAGTTTAATAACATTGTAAGTTATAAAGCTATCAATTTTAAAGGTATCGTTTGTATTTATTACATCAAGTGTATAATATGTTTGATATACTTTATTTCCTTTTAACAGTGGGTAAAGACAAGTATAATAGCCTCCCCCAGTAGGAAAGCCTGATTTGGCTGCTATAGCTAAAGCATATCTACTTCTAGCTAATGTATCAACTGCACCCCATGATATATGAGTATAAGTTTCAAATAGAACCCCATAATGTTCATCGTAATAATGCACAAAGCAAAGTTCTTCGTCTATAGGTTCATTGGTATAATGAACCATACGGCTACTACGATCCACAACGTAAACACTGTCTAGCTCTTGGGTGCGTTGGTTTTGGTATATCCAATAGGAGCCAGGGGCAAAATAAAAATAGTCTTTAAAATCCTGAGGTATCTTATAAGTAGATCTGTTGCTTTCTGGGTTTCCTCCGCTTTCTTTTTTGCAACTGCTTATGGTAAGCATGGCTGCTAAAAGCACAACAGAGGCAAGAATTTTATATAAGTTTTTTTTCATGGGAGGTTTTTTATTTTTTGGTTCTAAGTATATATACTTAACTTATTCATTCAACTACTACAAACTAAGTGCAATATATATATTCATTTATTATTATCAAAATAGTATATATACATTTTTGCAATTTTAATTTGTTCTAAATAATATATATGTTCCATAGTGCTTGCTTATTATGCTTCAACAATGCATACTCGGTAGCCAATATCGTTAAGTAAGTACCGTGCTGGTAAATAGGGTTGTCTTCTTGGGTTAATAACCATCGTTTTTCCATGGCCATACAGTCTGTATCATTATGAGGCCATTGCCAACGGTTGTTATAGGTAAGTGAATTACCATTGCCGTTACCTAAAAATAAAACATGGAAGTAAATAGTAATTTGTCGCTTACAAGTCGGGTTACTAATTCTAAATTCATTTAAGTCACAATTCTTTAATAAATTAAATATCACTCCTCATCCAACCCCAATTCTAAATTGGTATGGGCGTTTTGAAGCTCAGCAAAACTGTGGTTGTCTTTTCTGGCTAATGCTTTTTGCATGCCCGTTTTATAAGTAACCAATGCTTCTGCTTCTAATCCCTTTCTCGCATACAATTTGCCTAAATGGTAGTAAGTAGCAACATAGTTGGGGTCGTTGGTTAATAAATCTAAATAAAAAGTTAAAGCTTTTTCATCATCGCCAACAGCCACAAATTCAGTAGCTAAGGCATATACCACAAAAGAATCTTTGGGGTTTTGGTTATAAAATTCTAATAATTTATCAATACGTGTGTTTTGCATTTTGGGGTAAAGCGTTTTATTGATAGTTTTGCAGTCCTTTTTACAAATAATAAAATTACGAATGAAAATATTAGTTTGCATCAGCAACGTGCCAGATACCACTACAAAAGTATCGTTCACTGATAACAATACGAAATTTAATACAGCTGGCGTTCAATACATCATCAACCCTTATGATGAATTGGCTTTGACTAGAGCCTTAGAACTCACCGAAAAAAATGGTGGTGAAGTGACCGTTATCAATGTTGGATTAGTTGACACTGAAGCCAATATCAGAAAAGCATTGGCCATTGGAGCAAACGATGCCATTAGAATAAATGCCAACCCTGAAGATGGATATTTTGTAGCTGAGCAAATTGCTGCAGCTGTTAAATCAGAAGGATATGATGTGATTTTTACAGGTAGAGAGTCGATTGACTATAACAGCGGAATAGTAGGAGGTTTGTTAGCTGAAATATTAAACTTGCCATTAATTAATGTGGTGTCTAAACTAGAGATTGAAGGCGGCATAGTAACCGCTGACCGTGATATAGACGGTGGAAAAGAAACAGTAAAAGTAGCTACTCCATGTGTCATCAGTGCTCAAAAAGAATTGACCGAACCTCGAATTCCTAATATGAGAGGCATCATGGCTGCTAGAACCAAACCATTAAAAGTAGTAGAGCCTTCAGGAAGTAATGCTCTAAGTAATATAAGTGCTTTTGAAATGCCTAAACCTAAAGGCGATTGTAAATATATAGATGCTGCTAATGCAGGTCATTTGATAGATTTACTTCACAACGAGGCTAAGGTAATATAATCAAATTTAAAAAAAAATTAAGAATCATGTCAATATTAGTATTTGCTGAAATTCAAGACGGAAAAGTTAAAAAATCTTCATTAGAAGCTGTTTCATATGCTAAACAAATGAATGCAGGAACCATACATGCAGTAGCTTTAGGAAATGCAGATAACAGTGCCTTGGCTGAATTGGCTAAATATGGTGCAAACCAAATACACCACTCAGCTGCATTCACCACTTTTGATTCTACTACCTATGCCGCAGCCATTGCTGAAGCAGCAAATGCTTGTGGTGCAAAATGGGTTATCATTTCAAATACATACACCGGAAAGTCGGTGGCACCAAGAGTGGCTGTGCGATTGAAAGCTGCTATTGCCAGTGGAGTAGTATCAATACCAGAAGCTTCAGGCAGTAATTGGGTAGTAAGAAAAAGTTGTTTCTCAGGAAAAGGATTTGCCAATATTTCATTAAACAGTGACGTTAGGGTATTAGCATTAACACCCAATTCATTTAGTTTAACAGAAGCTGCGGGTGCAGGTGAAATTGTTGCTTTAAACCCAGCTAGTGTTGAGAACAAAACCACATCAGTAGAAATAAAAAGAGTGACAGGAAAAATTCCTTTAACTGAAGCTGAACTAGTAGTATCAGGTGGTAGAGGTATGAAAGGCCCAGAGAATTGGGGAATGATAGAAGAACTAGCTCAAGTATTGGGAGCGGCTACAGCTTGCTCTAAGCCTGTATCTGATATGCATTGGAGAACACATGAAGAGCATGTTGGTCAAACAGGAATTACTATTAAACCTAACTTATATATTGCTACTGGGATTTCAGGAGCTATTCAACATTTGGCTGGTGTATCATCATCTAAAGTTATAGTTGCTATAAACAAAGATCCTGAAGCACCATTCTTTAAAATTGCAGATTACGGAATTGTAGGCGATGCTTTTGAAGTTCTGCCTCAACTTATAGAAGCGGCAAAAAAATTCAAATCGCAAGCAAATTAAATTATCAATTAACCATTTTAATGGCTATTTTTGAAATAGATTCAGAGTAGCTCATCACCAGTGACAAATCAAAGTAAAATAAACCTAGAAGTAGTTGGTCTTACCTCAGGACAAACACAAGGATCGTACTCGCTTATACTTGGCGAAGTAAAAGGGAAACGCAAGCTAGCTATTATAATTGGAGCATTTGAGGCACAAGCCATAGCCATAGAAATTGAAAAAATAATTCCTTTCAGACCTATGACACATGATTTGTTTTTGAATGTCACAAACGCATTTGATATAAAGGTGACTGAAATAGTTATTTATGATTTAAAAGAAGGCGTTTTTTATGCCAAACTGGTATGCGAAAGAGAAGGACAATTAGAGGAAATTGATTGTCGCACAAGCGACGCCATTTCACTTGCTGTAAGATATAAGTGCCCAGTATATACTTATGATTCTATTTTAAATGAAGCAGGTTATGAATTTAGTATGGAAGAAGAGGATGAAATAGAAAAAATTGAAGAGCCAGAAACAATTAAAGAAAACGAAGCAGAAGCAGATGAATTTTCTGGTTATACATCAGAAGAAATTAATACCATGCTAGATGAAGCCATCAGAGACGAAGATTATTCAAGAGCTGCTTTGTTACGAGATGAATTAAACAAAAGAAATCCTTCTTAATTTTAATGGCTAAAACTAAAAAAGCCTCTACTCCAAAGAAAAAAACTAAAAGCAGCAAAGCGTTTGTATATATAGTTTTTACTTTCATATTCTCAGCCATCATTGCAGGCTCTTCGGTTTGGTATGTTGTTTTTAAGCCCAATGTAAAGCTTAGCAAACACAAACAATTTATATATATATATTCTACAGATACTTATGAAGATGTAGAAGAAAGTTTGAAGCCATTATTAAAGTCGATGCAGACATTTAAGTGGGTTTCAGCGTATATGGGTTATCCAAATAAAGTTAAGCCGGGTAGATATACTTTAGCTGATGAAATGACCAATAAGCAGTTGGTTTCTCTACTTAGATCAGGAAAGCAAGAGCCCGTAAAATTAGTGATCAGAACCTACTCACTTATAGAAGATATAGCCCATGTAGTGAGCAAAAATTTAGAAACAGATAGTGTGGCATTTTTACAAAAATTGACTGATAGAGCCAAGTTGAGTAGCAGAGGGGTAGACGATCAATCAGCTATGTCATTTATTTTACCCAATACTTATTATTTGAATTGGAACAGTAATCCTGACACCATCATCAATAAACTATATAGAGAATATATTAAATTTTGGACACCAGAAAGAGAGCATCAAGCAGCTTTACAGGGTTTAACCAAAGGTCAGGCCGTTATATTGGCATCAATTGTATGGAGAGAAATTATGCATGCAGATGAGATGCCGAGAGTGGCTGGTGTGTATTTAAACCGATTGAGAAAAGACATGTTGTTACAAGCTGACCCAACAGTAAAATATGCTTTAAAAGAATTTGACCTCAGACGTATACTACAAGTACATTTAGAAGCTGAATCTCCGTTTAATACATATAAAAACAAAGGTTTACCACCTGGGCCTATATGCAACCCGCCTGCTGCTGCTATAGATGCAGTGCTAAACCCAGAAGAACATGAGTATATATATTTTTGCGCACAACCTGGCAATACAGGCTATCACAGCTTTGCTATCAATTTACAAGAGCATAACAAAAATGCTTCTTTGTTTCACAAATATTTAAACTCTTTAAGAAAAAGATAAAAAGCTATTCAGCTTTATGTTTGTTGTTGCTGGATATATTTTCAACTGTCCAGTCAATGGTTTTTATATAGTCATGTTTACGAACAGAGCAATCAGATTTGCTACAAATTTTACAAGAAAAATCTAAGCAACCATCAGTGTGAACAAACAGTTCCACACTTTCACCAAAATTATCTTTAACTAGTTTATCTAATGTATCAATTTCAAGATGGGCTTGGTGTACATTTAGGTACCAAGGTACAGTTAAGTGACAGTCGAGATGTAAAGTGCCGCCATATTTGATGATGCGAAGGTTGTGTAAGTCAATCCAATTTTCTTCTCTTGATTTTTGGAATAAAGCAACCAACTTTTTAAGCAATTCATCATCAGCCTCATCCATTATACCAGCAATAGACGAACGTAAAATCTTGTATCCTGCAATGAGAATGATAAAAGCAAAAACCAAAGCAACTATACTATCTATCCATGAGAGATTGGTTATATACATTAACACTAAACCTACAACAATACCAACAGTTGCATAGGTATCAGATTGCATGTGTTTGCCTGCTGCTGTTAGAGCCAACGAGTTGTTCAACTTACCTTTTTTAATAGAGTAAAAACCTATAAGATAGTTGATAATGGCTGTGAAAGCTATTAAATATATACCAAAATCTAATTTTGAAATATTATGAGGATGCTTTAAGTTATTGATAGCTTCGTAGACTATTAAAAAACTTGAAACTATCATTAGTGTCCCTTCTACAGCAGCAGATAAAAACTCAACTTTTCCATGTCCATAAGGGTGATTTTGGTCTTTGGGTTGTGAAGATAGATATAAGCTATATAAGCCTATAAAACCACTCACTACATTTATGGTATATTCGAGAGCATCCGTAAGAATAGCAACAGAATTAGTAAGATACCAAGCAACTATTTTTATTGCAAACAGAATGGTAACAATAGCAGTTAGTTTTTTTTGAACTTGGTAATTTTCTGCTGCTTTTTTCATTCAATTTGATAGTTATAAATATAGATGCAAAAGTAAACGATATAAAAGGTAGAAACTACTCTGATTTTGCAACATATTCAACATCGCAACACAAAATTTCAGTTAGATACTATCTATAAACAATCTAAAAAAGATATCATTAGTGTTGTGCTCAGTTTTTAGGTAACTTTGCAGTCTATTTATTATATTTAAAGAATAACGATGAACTTACCTGCAACAAGAGTAGAAGTAATGAACCATATTGGCAAAGATGTAGACCAATTGATGGATGAATATTTAAAACCAATTGATACCAATTGGCAACCTTCTGATTTGTTACCAGATTCAAAGTCAGAAAACTTTATTGACGAAATAAAAATAATTAAAGAGTCATGTAAAGAATTACCATACGATTATATAGCTATTTTGGTAGGTAATACAATAACTGAAGAGGCATTGCCTACGTATGAGTCTTGGTTAATGAGTGTAGAAGGTATAAACCAACATGCACCTGTAAAAACTTGGAGTAAATGGGTAAGATGGTGGACAGCTGAGGAAAATAGACATGGTGACTTGCTAAATAAGTATTTATACCTATCAGGAAGAGTAAATATGAGAGAAATGGAAACATCTACTCAATATCTTATTGCTGATGGATTTGATATATCAACAGGTTCTGATCCTTATAGAAATTTTGTATATACATCATTTCAAGAATTAGCTACCAATGTGTCTCACAGACGAACAGCCACTATTTCAAAAAGTTTTGGTAACAACCATTTATCAAAAATTTGTGGTTTGATAGCAGCAGACGAAATGAGACATGCCAAAGCCTATAGTGACTTTATCAAAAGAATTTTTGAAGTAGACCCATCTGAAATGATGTTGGCTTTTGAAGACATGATGAAAAAGAAAATTGTAATGCCTGCACATTTTCTGCGTGAAACAGGGATGAATATAAGTCAAACTTTTTCACATTTTTCTGATGCTGCCCAAAGGGTAGGAATATATACTGCTGAAGATTATATTACTATACTTGAAGATTTATTGGTTGATTGGAAAATTGAAAGTATGTCGAACTTAAACGCTTCAGCTGAAAAAGCTAGAGATTATTTAATGGCCTTACCTAACAGATTAAAAAGAGTAACCGAACGAATGAAAGCTCCTACACTTGAGTATGAATTTGATTGGATAACAAGATAACATATATAGAAAAAACAATTAACAAAAAAGTCGTTTAGCAATTCACTAAACGACTTTTTTAATTTAATATTTAGATTAATTTCTTGGCACTTGAATTTTCATTCCTTTGCTTGGTCTATTTCCGCCACCATTTCCGCCACCTATATTGATGTTGCCTCCTCTTCTGTTTTGGTAGCCTTTGCCATGGTATACACTGTTATTTGAATTTTCACCTAACTCATTTATTTCAAATAAGAAACCCAATCTAAAATGAAGCATCTCCAAGTTGCTACTGTGTTGGTTTAAGTTAAAAGAACCTGTGCCAGGACTATAATTTGATAATTTAACATTGGCCCAATTATACTTATCGCCAGCATAATAAGTAACTCTACCATCAAGGGATAATCCGGGTACTAAATGATATCTAAGACCTAGGCTGCCACCCCAGTGGGTTCCCCATGATGATAAACTTGAAATATCTGAAGATTCAAAACCTTCTATTGTTTTTTTGCTATCTATTCTTTGGTATGTGTTCATTCCTCTGAAACCTACAACCAAATCAGCATATGGTTTAAGTCTATAGTTACCAAGTTCAAAACGTGCAATAAAATCAAAATTGAAATTCATATTATATAGATAAGTATAACCACTATCGTTGTTTGGTGTTTGCAACAATACATTGTAATCGTTACCACTGCCATGTTGTAATATACCCAAAGAGCCACCTAAAAATATACCTAGTTGTTTGCTCTTTACAATATCTCCACTCATCAGTTCTAGATTGCCTCCCCATCCATGTCTGTAGCCATCTTTACGTAAGCTACCAATAGGAGCCGCATATGCCAAATGTAATCCAATCCAAGGGCCGTTATACCTGTATTTTTTCTTAGGTTTGCCAAATATTTGTTCAATAAAATCAGGTAGGCTGTCATTTAGTTTGAGAATTGATTGATCGAAACTATATACACTTTTTGGCTTCAAGTTTTCTATTAGATTTTCTTGATAAGAATTATATATAGGATTGCTTATTGAATTGTTTGTAATATTAAATGTTTTGGCTGTTAAAGGTGAGTTATTGGCTGCCTTCCATTGCTTTGCTTGTTTAATATAATTGTTAGTTGATTTTTGAGTATTCCTTTCATCTGTATATATATTGTTATTAGATGAGGCACTATTATTATTGAAAGATTGATTAGATGGGTTAGATACTTTGATATCTTTAACTTGTGTATTTTGTTTACTTGGCATAGCAGTATATAGTAATGCGGCAAGAATAATTCCGGTGGTTGTCATGATGGTGATTTTTTTAAGGTGATACTTTTTAGAAAATGCTATCGGTGCTGCTATTTTATGGTCGTTCTCTTCTATTTTAGCAAGCATTTTTTCCCAGGCCTTAGGATCGAATGGTTGCTCCAGGTTGTTGAGCCCTTCGCTAAATACATCATCGATATGGTTATTTATATTATTCATGAATATTCTTATATAAATAGTTTAAAGTTTATAGTGTTTTTCAATTCTTAGTTTAAGTGTTTTTCTAGCTTCGCTCACATACCACTTGCTAGTGCCTTCAGATATATGGAGTAGGTCTGCTATTTCTTTATGTTTATACCCTTCAATGGCAAATAAGTTAAATACCATTCGTTGTTCGTCAGGCAAAGCATTTACTAAATTCATCAGGTCATTGGTTTCGAGCTTTGAAGTATAGTCATCAGCTATATATACATCATAATCATCAGGCAAAGATTGTTCTTTATATTTAACTTGAGCTCTAAGTTGGTCTATGGCAGTATTTGTGATAATACGTCTAATCCATCCTTGAAGCGAGCCTCCTTGCCATTTATTTAGATTTAGGAATACTTTTAAAAATCCGTTGTTTACTATTTCTAAAGCTTCATCTCTATTTTTAGTATAACGCATACATATAGACATCATAACCCCATAATGCTTTTTATATAAACTTGCTTGAGCTAATCTGTCGTTTTTGATACAAGCAATGATCAAATCTTTATCTTCTTTCTGGGCATGTTGCTCATTTAAGTCGACTGTGTTTGAAATACTTGTATGTAAACTAAGATTCATATATCTGTGGTTTTTGATTGGTTAGACGTTGATGCCTTTCTAAAACGTTGGTAAAAATATTGTATATTTTTTAATTAACTATAAATGTGTGAGTTAAATTTGATAAAAAATAAAAATGCTCAATTCATAAAAACTTTGTTATCTGAGGCATATAAATATTAAATCATTCGCTTCAATTATATATAGTCTCGTTTAAAAGCTTATTTCACCATACCAAATTTAAAAGCAGTTTGAAATGAGATAATTCCTTCATAAAATTTTTCATTGCTTTTAAACCCTTGATATTTCAAGCTTAAATTATATCTTTTTTTACTGATAAAGGCACCTTCAACAGCGAAGCAAAAGGTATGTTTGCTAGGTGCATTGTCTATATATGCTTTAGTCCATCCTGCTTCAAGGGATATATGTTGTTCAGATACATATTTTCTAATACCCACCATCACAGGAAAAAAACCAGCACCACCCCCACCTGATGATCCTGCTAAAAAACTATTTTGACGTTTATTTAAAGATGTAACAAAACCGCAAGATATGGTAGGACTATATATTTGACCTTGGTCGTTCATCCTATTTTCTTGGTTAAAATTGTTTATATATTTCCAACCAATACCGAACCCAATAGCATGATTATTAGGTATACCTCTATTCATCGAAAATTCAAAAATGTTATTATTGTCTTCTTGTGCTTTAGATGCTAAAAAGTAAATAGATAAAATGCATACTATATATAATTTTTTCATCACTTAAAATATTAGACTACAAAAATTGAGAAGCTAAACTTATATATATAATTGAATTCTACTAAAAATAAAATTCATTTTAGTAAAAACTGCCATAGAAAATTGATTTTTTTATTATGAGTGTTTTTATGAAATTACATTTCAAAAGGAACTACTGAACCCTCTCAATCGCTTAAATAATAACCATTTGTAAATACTTTTTTCTTTTACCCAAAACAAACCGATTTTTGTAAGATTATATTTATAAAAAGACAAAAGAAACAATGGCAAGCAGAAGAGGTGAGAAATCAGAAAATGTAGAAGAATTACCAAAAGTAAAAATTACAAAAGAGTCGTTAAAAGAGGCATTAAGTATTTTAGCTTATTTAAAGCCTTATAGGTTTAAGTTTTTGATGGGTATGGTATTTATTGTTTTATCTGCTTTGTCTACCATGATTTTTCCGTTTTTAGTGGGAAAAATGATAAGCGTTGTATCTGATGGAAAAGCTTCATTGCCAACTACAGCAAGTACATCTCAAATGACATCAGATATACAAGATTGGTTAAGCAACAGCAGGTGGAGCGTAGATTTTATATTGCTTTTGCTTTTTATACAATTGGCTGTGCAAATGTTTTTTTCTTTTATGCGTATATATACGCTCACAGAAGTAGGCGAAAAATCTTTAGCTGATCTTAGAAAAGATGTGTTCAAAAAAATAGTTTCCATGCCCATGCGTTTCTTTAGCGAACGAAGAGTAGGTGAACTCTCCAGTAGAATTAGCAGTGATTTAAGTCAGATACAAGACACTATATCATTTACCTTGGCCGAATTTCTAAGGGGACTTGTAACACTGGTTGTGGGCATGTTTCTGATCTTTTTTATATCTACCAAATTAGCTTTGGTTATGTTATCAATAGTACCTGTGATAGCTATATTGGCAGTAGTGTTTGGTGGTAGAATTAGAAAAATGGCCAGGAAGGGTCAAGACCAATTAGCTGATTCGGGTAATATCATAAATGAAGCCCTTATGGGCATAAACAATGTAAAAGCATTCACCAACGAGCATTTTGAAATCAATAGATATAGCAACAGCATCAATTCTGTTGTATCAACTGCTATAGCCAATGCCAGGTTTAGAGGTGCTTTTGTATCGTTGCTTATATTCTCTGTTTTTGGTGCCATAGCAGTGGTTATATGGTATGGTGCTGGGTTGATTAAAAGCGGTGAATTTGATGCGGGTAAACTAACCACATTTGTTATATATACTGCCTTTGTAGGAGGTACCATGGCTGGATTTGCAGATATGTTTAGTCAACTCCAAAAAACAATTGGTGCTACACAAAGAGTGAGAGAAATTTTAAGAGAACAAGCAGAAGATATAAGTGAAGGCGAAGTGGTTAAAACACCAAGAATGAAAGGTGAAGTACAGTTTAAAAACATTGCTTTTTCATATCCTACCAGAAGTGAAATTGTAGTATTAAAAGATTTTAATATAGAAGCAAAACCCGGGCAACAAATAGCCATTGTTGGTAGTAGTGGAGCAGGTAAATCAACCATTGCAGCATTGCTCTTAAAATTTTACCAACCACAATCAGGCAATATATATTTTGACGGAAAAGACAGCAACGAATATGATCTTACATACCTTAGAAGTCAGATGGCTCTAGTACCACAAGATGTTATATTATTTGGCGGTACTATATATGACAATATATTATATGGTAACCCAAGTGCTACAAACGAAGATGTAGAAATGGCAGCCAAAAGAGCCAATGCATATAATTTTATCACGAGTTTTCCAGAAGGATTTAAAACCATTGTGGGTGAACGTGGTATACAGCTTTCAGGTGGTCAAAGACAGCGTATTGCCATAGCCAGAGCTATTCTAAAAAACCCATCTATTCTTATACTAGATGAAGCAACAAGTAGTTTAGATAGCGAAAGTGAAACATTGGTTCAACAAGCGTTAGAAGAATTAATGAAAGGCAGAACATCGTTTGTAATTGCACACAGATTAAGCACCATCAGAAATGCTGATAAAATAATTGTACTTGATAAAGGAGTAGTTGCTGAACAAGGCAACCATGATGAGTTAATGAATATGGAAAAAGGTAAATATAAACATTTATCAAATTTGCAAATGGATTTATAGTTTATATATATATAATGCTTAAAGGCTAAACTCAAACTTTCAGTGACGAAAGCCCACCATCTATATGTATAATCTGCCCAGTAATCCAATTGGCTTTGTCGCTCAACAAAAATTCAACTAAGTTAGCCATATCTTCAGGTGTTCCAATTCTTTTCATCGGATGTCTTTGAGCATTGGCTTCAATTTTTTGTTCAGTATTTAAAAATGAATCTGCCAAAGGGGTGTTAGTAAGCGAGGGTGCAATACAATTTACTCTAATTTTAGGAGCATACTCAGCAGCTAAAGCCCTAGTTAATCCCTCTATGGCTCCTTTTGATGATGCAACAACTGTATGGTAACTCAGCCCTAATTGAACTGCAATACTCGAGATCAAAATAATACTAGCACTTTCTGATTTTTTTAACCTAGGTATCAGAAGCTGCAAGGTTTTAATAGCACCTAACACATTTAATTCATAATCTTTTATATAGTCTTCTGGTTTAATACGTTCAAATGGCTTTAATGATATACTCCCAGGGCTATATACTACTCCATCTATACTTTCAGGTAAATATGAAAAATCTAGGTCTGGTATGGTTGTATCTAAAAAGTGATATGAAATATGATCATGTATATTATCAACTTCATTTTTACAATATGTTGCATATACTTTGTTCTGTGCGTTGGCCAATTGAGTAGCAATTTGCTTTCCTATGCCAGATGAAGCTCCTACGATTAAGTAATTTTTCATATATACTTAACATATAGGTCTTAAATTAGTTTTATATATATACTTTTTGTATCTAGGTAACTTAAATTCTGCTCTTATAAATATATTTAAGATGTAATTCTATCTAAGTCTTTTTCCCACACATCAAACAACTCTTTTTCTATTTCACAAGCATATGAAGCTAATGTTTCCCAATCTTTAGAAAAATCTTTAAGCTGCGATAACATTTCAGCTAAGTGATTTTTTTCTTCAGCTATAATACTTTTAACAGTTACTTGGCTACCTGTTTTAGTTAAAGCATTTTGATAAATAGGATATAACTCTTCAGCTCTAACTTCAATAGCATATGTTACAAGCAAATAAGCTGCATATTTTAACCGATGCCCTGTATAATGGAAAGTATTTTTTAAATATCTAGAAATTTTAAGATCTAAAGAATGTAAATACTCATAACTGGTATTAGGTGCCAACAAATATTGTTTTTCGTATGTAGGACAAGCTTTGTCATCAACCTTAGCAATTTGTTTTTTCAAATAATAAGCATGTCTCGACTCTTCAGCTGCATGTTTTAGAATAATTTCACTAACAAACACTGGGTCCTCACAATTCTTAATTTTTTTAGCTCCTACATTTTCCATCATAGAAAGGGTATTGAGCCATTTGGCATGCGTCTGGGTGTTGTTTACTATTTTGTCAATAATCTTTTGCATAGATACTTATTTCTCTTTTTTTAATTGGTTTAAACATATAATCAGAACACTATAAACTTTTTCTAATTCTAATTTATTTATACAATATGGTGGCATTATATATATAACATTTCCTAATGGTCTTATGAGCACCCCTTCATTCAAACAAAAATTATATATGTCTTTTCCAATAGTGTTAAAATACGACGAACCTTCTGTGGTATCAACTTCTATAGCAACAATAGTTCCTCTGTGTCTAATTTCTTTAATATTTGAAAGGTTTTTGATTTGATTAATAAACGCTAAATGACTTTTTTCTATTTCTTTAATTTGAGCTTGACAACTCTTGTCTAATAGCAATTTTAAACTGGCATTTGCAGCTGCACAAGCCAAAGGGTTTGCTGTATAAGAATGGCCATGAAAAAAAGTTTTACTTCTTTCATCTGAGTAAAAAGCATCATATATATATTGAGCACAAACCGTTACTCCTAAAGGCATAAAACCACCTGTAATTCCTTTAGATAAACATATAATTTCTGGTGTATTTTCAAGATAATTAATAGCAAAATTTCTGCCTGTTCTTCCAAATCCGGTCATAACTTCATCTGCTATACATATCACATTTTTTTGTTGAGCTATAGATATCAATTGGTCTAAATATTCAGGCTCGTGCATCAACATACCATTTGAACCTTGTATTAATGGCTCGAAAATAAAAGCAGCAACATCATTTTGCTCTATTAGTTCTTGAAACTCTTTTGTTACTTGATCTATATTCTCACTATTAGGTACTTTCAAAAATTCAACATGAAACATATGTTTGCTAAATGCAGCATTAAATGCATTTTTTGCCCCAACACTCATAGCCCCAAATGTATCGCCATGATAAGCATTCTCAAATGCAATAATCTTGGTTTTTTGATATATGTCTTGATTATGCCAAAATTGCAAAGCCATTTTCAACGCTACTTCAACTGAGGTAGAACCATTATCAGAATAGAATACTTTGCTAAATGTTGCTGGCAATATATCTATTAAACTATTTGCCAAAACTTTTGCTGGTGTATGCGTAAATCCGGCAAAAATTACTTGCTCAAGTTTTTTGGCTTGATCTGAAATAGCTTCAGCAATGGTTGAATTACAATGCCCATGTATATTTACCCACCATGATGAAATTGCATCTATATATTCTTTGCCATCTTCATCATAAAGTGTGCAATCCTTTGCTCTTTCTATATGTATAGGTGGGGCAGCCGTTTTCATTTGGGTAAACGGATGCCAAATAGTTTGGTTTATTTCTTTTGTCAAAACTTATATATTTAAATGTATTTGATCACAGAAATTCTTAATTGTTTCTTTATTTATTAATTCAAATTGGGGAACGATAAATAAAGTCTTTAGTCCTGTATATGTTAATATATATTTTTCACTTGCTTCATTGGTTTCGCCAACAAACACAATTCCTAGTATATTAATTTTTTTTTGACGAAGTAATTCATAAGTTAAAAGTGTGTGATTTATGCTACCTAAATAGTTATTAGATACAAGTATTACTGGAAGTTGTAAATAAGTAATTAAATCAATATTCATTGCTTCATCAGACAAAGGACTCATAATACCACCCGCTGTTTCAACTAATACAGGTTGTGTAGTTTGGGGTATTTCAAAATCATTTAAACTAATTGTTATATTGTCAAGTTCAGCCGCGTAATGAGGTGATGCGGCTGTTTTTAATATATATCTTTCAGCATGTATATGGCAATTTTTGTTACTCACTAAATTTTTCACTACCATGCTGTCAGTTTGATCTAAATCTCCAGCTTGAACAGGTTTCCAATAATCATAACCTAAGCACTCGCATATAATGGCTGAGCAAATTGTTTTTCCTATACCAGTATGTATACCAACTATGCCTATATTCATTTTGTAAAATTATTTATCTCTTGTACTAACAAATCAATATCGGTTTTTGTGTTAAACATATGTAAACAAATACGAAGACGTTCTGACCCAATTGCCACAGTAGGACTCACAATAGCTTTTGCATATATACCTTTTTGCAATAAGTAATTTGAAAGCTCATGTGCTTGTTTGCTATTACCTACTATCAATCCTTGAATTTGTGATTGACTTTCAATAAATTTAAACGTTGTTTGAGACAATTGTTGTTTAAAATAATATATTAAATCGAACAATATTATTCTATCGACTTGAGGCAATAATTGATATGCTTTCTGTAGTTGTATATATATGCTAGGTGGCAATGCAGTAGTATATATAAATGGTCTTGAAAAATTAATTAAATATTCTTTTAACGTTTGGTTGCAAACTATAGCGGCACCATGCAGCCCAAGTGCTTTTCCAAAAGTATATATAATTGCATACACTTTATCTTGAAGATTATTTGCTGCTACAATTCCTTCACCTTTAGGGCCATATAATCCAGTGGCATGTGCTTCATCTACTATCAAATAAGCTTGATATTTTTCACATACATTTACTATAGCTTCTAATGGTGCTTCATCTCCATCCATTGAGTATATAGATTCAACTACTACAAATTTTTTGCCTTGTGCTGTTGCTAGTTTTTTTTCTAAATCTACTACATTGTTATGCTTAAATTTATATTTATTTGCATAACTAAGTTTTGCTCCATCCATAATACTTGCATGTATATACTCATCAACAATATATGTATCTCCTTTTTGAGCTAAACATGATAACAAACCAAGATTGGCTGAATATCCACTATTAAATATTAATGCTGATTCTTTACCATGAAAATCAGCTATAAGCTGCTCTGTTTGTTCGGCAAGAAAAGAGTTTCCACTAATCAGTCTAGAACCTGTTGCCCCATTTTGTATATATATATGTTGGGCATTCTCAGAAGACAATATTTTTGAAAATCCAAGATAATCATTTGAACAAAAATCTATTTTATCTTCATAAACATTCAATTTTCGATATAATCCATGTTGAATTCTATCGTTTAATTTTTCTTGTAATGCTTGATCTAACAACAGATTATTATGAATGGTGTTCACTCGTTTGTAATACTTCTTCTTCGCTGTCTTTAAAAGGTTTTCTAGCAGTAAGTCCTAATGTTTTAAACATTTGCATGTCTACACCAAAATCAGGATTAGGAGTAGTTAAAAGTTTTTCTCCAGCAAAAATAGAATTTGCACCAGCCATAAAACACAATGCTTGTTCAGCTATACTCATTTCATTTCTACCAGCAGAAAGTCTAACTATACTTTTTGGCATTAAAATTCTTGCAGTAGCAATCATTCTAAGCATTTCATCTATAGATACTTTTTTATTGTTTTCTAGAGGAGTGCCTTCAACCGGAACCAAAGCATTAATTGGAACTGAATCAGGATGCATTTCCATGGTTGATAATGTATGTAGCATTTTAACCCTGTCTTCATCCGTTTCACCTAGGCCTACAATACCTCCACAACACACACTGAGTTTTGCTTTTCTCACATTGCTTAGTGTATTAATTCTATCATCAAAAGTGCGAGTAGATATTATATTTTCGTAGTTTTCACTTGAAGTATCAATATTATGGTTATAGGCAAAACAACCAGCTTCTTTCAATTTCTCAGCTTGTTCATATGTTAGCATCCCTAATGTACAGCATACTTCTAGTCCCATATCATTTACTTCAGAAACCATTTCTAAAACCCTGTCAAAGTCTTTATTGTCTCTAACTTCTCTCCAAGCAGCACCCATACATAAACGTGAAGCTCCATTGGCTTTTGCAACCTCTGCTCTAGCTTTCACTTTTTCAACTGTCATTAGTGGTTCTACCTCAATATCCGTTTGGTAACGAGCAGCTTGAGGGCAATAGGCACAATCTTCTTTACAACCTCCAGTTTTAATAGAAATCAAACTGCTAATTTGTACTTCGGCATATGATTTATTTTGGCGATGTATAGTTGCAGATTCATATATAAGATCTAATAGCGGCTTGTGATAAATATCTTTTATTTCATCAAGTTTCCAGTCGTTTCTAATGTTCATTTATTAATATAGATTAGGTCTCAAATTTATGTTTAAAGTGTGTGATATAAAAATTTAGAATTAAAAATTGATTGTATGTATATATGAAACTGTTTTTTTAAACTCTACTGTCATTTCATCTATAATTTCTTTAGCTGTTTTTACTTGATTAATAGCTGCTGTTACTTGTCCTATCTCTAGTTCACCTTCTTTTAAATCACCTTCAAAAATCCCTTTTTTAGCCCTGCCCTTGCCCATTAATTGCAAATAGGCTTCTTTATCGGCATTATTTTGATCAAGTATTGATATTTGATTATATAATTCATTTTTGAGCATACGTACAGGAGTCGTGTTTTTTAATGTTAGAATTGTGTCACCCTCACCAGCATTTATACAAGCATTGATATAAGAAATATGAGCCGATGATTCTTTGCTTAACGCAAAACGAGTTCCTACCTGAACCCCCTCAGCCCCTAAAGCAAAACACGCAGCCATGGCATTTCCACTGGCAATACCTCCAGCAGCTATCACTGGAATGTTAACAGCACTAACAACCATAGGAGTCAACACCAATGTGGTAGTTTCATCTCTTCCATTGTGACCACCTGCTTCAAAACCTTCAGCTACAATAGCGTCTACGCCTGCATTCGCGGCCTTTATCGCAAATTTTACACTTGATACCACATGTACTACTTTTATATCGTGTGCTTTTAATTTACTTGTATATATATTGGGGTTACCTGCAGAGGTTATGACTATAGGCACATTTTCAGTGATAACAATTTCAATGATTTTATCAATTTCAGGATATAGTAGTGGGATATTTACTGCAAAAGGTAAGTTAGTTTTTTGTTTTAATTTTTGTATATGTAATTGTAGGGTTTCAGGATGCATAGAACCTGCACCAATTACACCCAAACCACCAGCCAAACTAACTGCAGTAGCTAATTTTTGACCACTAACCCATACCATACCTGCTTGGACAATTGGGTACTTAATCTTGAATAATTCACAAATTCTATTTTTATCCATTATATATTCATTTTAAATAGCAATCCAATGAAAGGTGATTCCATTATATATATTGATTTCTATAGCTGGGAACGGAAACTTCACAGCGGACAATATTCTTATAAGCACTTTTTTCCACCATTTATAATGTTCTTTGTTTGCTATTAACATATCTAAAGAAATATATACTTGTTGATATCTTTGAATTGATGACAGATTATGTGTGTTCCCATTAGAGTCAGACCATATATTGTCATCTCCTCCAACCATACCTTCAGCTCCATAGCCAACAGAAACACACAACCATGAAGGAATATATTTACTTTTCCAAAAACTACTCACTGGAAAAGACAACCAATAAATTTGACCATTGTAGTTTTTTAAAATTTGTTCTGGCATATTGCTACCTAATATATTGGGGCGAAAACTAGCAAGCATATTGGGCCAATAACTCCACTTAGGCCAAAAGTTCAGTTTTGATAGATATTTGAATTGAATATATATAAATGCACAACCCAGAAAATTTGCTAAAATATCATAAAAAGATGCTCCGTAAGCAGGAGAGATACCATCGAACCATTCAACTGATGAGAGAAGAAAAAAACCAATCCACACTACTTTCTCTCTACTGGTTTTAATATCTACGCCTGCAAAACTAAAGATTATAATGGCAAATCTGCTCCATATAGCTGCGGTGTAAAAATGGCCTAACTTATCCATCCATAGCCATTCTCCAGAATCGTCAAACCAATGAAATCCAACACTATTTGATGTATACCAACCCTTAGATAAATAGTACGTTATAAATGAATATATAAGTAAAAGAAATGCATAGGTTCCAAGTATATATTTTCTTTTTTCAATTATACTATTTCTATATACATATATATAAAACCATACCGAAAGTAAAGTTAAATATATACAAACAAAAGTCATTATCCTAGTATAATTTGAGGGTTTTCGACCTTTATTCTTTTAACTTTTCTTTTATCTGCAGCCTCAATTGTAAACACAAAATTCTCATATACAATTTTTTCTTTCACTGAAGGAATTCTACCTGAAATTTCAAGGATAAGTCCGCCTAAGGTATCTGCTTCGCCTCTTATTTCTTCAAACACATCTCCTTTAATATCCATTAGCCTACATACATCATTGATTAGCATCTTACCTTCAAATATAAAAGTATTATCATCAAGTTGAGAGTATGTAATTTCATCATCATCAAATTCGTCATTTATTTCTCCAAAAATTTCCTCTAAAATATCTTCCATTGTTACAATGCCACTACTACCACCATACTCATCTACAACTACAGCCATATGGACTCTTTTCTGTTGAAATTCTTTTAATAAATCATCTATTTTTTTGGCGGTTGGTACATAAAATGGTTCTCTGATTAATGATTGCCATTCAAAGCTATCTGAAGTATATATATTGGGTATTAAGTCTTTGATGTTTAAAATACCTTTCACATGGTCAAACGTTCCTTGATATACGGGAATTCTGCTATATTCCCATTCGTTTATATGTTTTAGCAAATCAGTAAAACTTATATGAATATCAACAGCTTTGACATCTAATCTGCTACGCATAATTTGCTTTACTTCTATATTGCCAAATTTAACTATATTTTTAAGTACTTCTTTTTCGTCTTCTGGACTGTCTGAATCTGTTGTAAGTTCAATGGCGTGTTCTAGGTCATCTACGGTTAATTCATGACCTCTTTTAGTTATTCTTTTATCTATAACAGAAGTGCTTTTAACTAGAATCCAAACAAAAGGTTTCCAAACTCTTGAAAGATAAAGCATCGGAACTGCCACTAATTCTGAGAAAAATATATAGTTCTGGGTTGCATATATTTTAGGTGTCACTTCTGCTAAAAAAACGATAATAAAAGTAACGAAAACTACTTGAAAAATAAAGAAATAAGTAGTATGAAGTATATGTTCAGAAAATATGAGTGTAAACATCCATTCACTTACAATTACAAATGCAATGTTTATAAAATTATTAGTAATAAGTATAGTACCAAGAAGTGCTTTAGGTTTATTTATAAGCTGAGTAATAGCTTTTGCAGTAGTACTATTGTCTAGTCTATATTTATCTAACTCTTCGCTTTTAAGAGAAAAAAAAGCATTTTCACTTCCTGCAACCAATGCACTGCAAAAAAGCAAAATTAAAATGATTGTTGATATAATAACTAGTGTTGTAATGTTATCAACTACACCTGGATTAAAGATTTCGAGAGGTTTTATAAAGTAGCCCGAAGGCCCGGGGTTATCCAAAATTTATATGATTAGGTTAAACTATATTTAGAATGGTAAATCTTCGTTAACTGTGGGTTGAGAAAGTGATTCTGATACAGAACTTGATTCTGATTCCTGATATTTTTCATAAGTAGAATTGTTAGAACCTAATTCTGATTTATCTAGTAATTCTATGCTTTGACCACGGATTACTTTTCTTTGCTTCTCTACTCCTTGTTGATCCTTCCAACTATCTGTTTTAATTTTACCTTCAATCATCACTTTACTTCCTTTTCTAAGATATTTCTCAGCCACATCAGCTTGCTTGTCCCAAAGTTCTATATCATGCCACTCCGTAATTTTAATTTTTTCGCCGTTTCTTGTTCCTTGTTCATTAGTTGCCAAGGTGAATTTTACCACCTTGCTTCCGCCTTCTAAGTTTCTTGTTTCAGGGTCTTTGCCTAAATTTCCTATAAGTATTACTCTATTCATTTTTATCTTTTTTTGCTATTCCTTCAAAATATTTATCTAATAATCTTGACACTGCAAAGTTATTAAGTAAATGAAATGAAGTTTCAAATATACCATTTTTGTTTAAAATAAAATCTTTTTTCACATCTATTTGCCAAAAAGTTGCATGTATTTCTCTATGTGTAAGTTTATGAACCATAGTTTTTTGGGAAACAATATTGTATGATTTTTTTTTGAATAATTCTATAAAATCTAATCTGTTTTGAAGTTCATGTAGTTCGATTTTAGATTCAGTTTCAATATAAGGTAAATCATATAAATTTTTCCATATATCTTGATTGACACGTTGGTGAAGCCAAATCCGTTGTTCATCTGAAATATATAAATAATTTATATATCTTTTCTGTACTGGCTTTTTTGCTGTTTTAAAAGGCAACACAGATACCGTATTTTGTATAAGAGCTAGGCACTCTTTATTAAGTGGACAAGTTGCACACAATGGAGAAGTAGGCTTACAGTGTAAAGCACCAAATTCCATAATAGCTTGATTAAAGTCTGAAGCATGTTTACTGGGTAACAGGTCAGAAGCAATCTGAGTAAAAATTGATTTTGCTTGGTGCGAATTAATAGGTTCATGTATATTAAATAGCCTAGAAAGCACTCTATATACATTACCATCTAATACTGCATGTGGCAAGTTAAAAGCAAAAGATGCAATAGCAGCAGCTGTATATGTTCCTACTCCTTTTAGTTTTAAAAGCTTTTCGTAATTGTTCGGAAATTGACCGTCATAAACATCTAAAATTTGTTTAGCAGATTCATGCATGTTTCTTGCTCTGCTATAATAGCCTAGCCCTTGCCAAAGTTTTAATATTTCATCTTGGGAAGCGATGGCCATACTTTTTACTGTAGGATATTTTTCAATAAATTTATTATAATAAGGCAAGCCTTGTTCAACTCTAGTTTGTTGTAAAATTACTTCACTTAGCCATATTTTGTATGGGTCAACTGTGTCTCTCCATGGTAATGTTCGTTTATTTGTATGATACCACGAAATCAATTTTTTAGAAAAAGGATGCATTTATTTTATGCTAATTTCTGAAGTTCGTTTAACTGTTTATAAATCCCTTGAACATTTATAAGCTCATCATGGGTGCCTGTTTGAGAGATTCTTCCTTTATCTAATACTATTATCATATCTGCATTTTGAACTGTACTTAACCTATGAGCAATAACTAATGAAGTTCTGTTTTTCATTAAGTTATATAAGGCTTCTTGTACTACCTTTTCACTTTCGGTATCTAATGCACTTGTAGCTTCATCTAATATTAGAATTGGAGGATTTTTGAATACAGCTCGGGCAATTGACAATCTCTGTCTTTGTCCCCCACTTAACTTGCTACCTCTATCGCCAATATTGGTATTATATCCATTTTCTAACTCCATAATAAATTGATGGGCATTTGCAATTTTTGCAGCTTCTTCAACTTGAGCTAACGTGGCGTTTTGCATACCAAAAGCTATATTATTAAATACACTGTCATTAAACAATATAGACTCTTGCGATACTACTCCCATCAGCTTTCTTACATCAGCAATTTTAGCTTCCTTAATGTCAATTCCATCTATAGTTATATTTCCTGAACTTGGGTCGTAGTATCGAGGCAACATATCTGCTAACGTAGTTTTACCTGAACCAGAATGCCCAACCAGAGCAATCATTTTTCCTTTAGGTATCATAAGGTCTATGTTTTTTAATACATGGCCATCGTCGCCTTTTGTATATGCAAATGATACTTGATTAAATCTAATCTCATGAGTAAAATCATAAATAGGTACCGCATTTTTTTGTTCAACTATTACCTCGGCTTCATCTAGTATATTAAAAACCCTGTTGCCTGATACCAAACCTCTTTGTATAGCAGCAAATGCATTACTTATATTTTTTGCGGGAGTTAAAATATTCACAAAGCATACTATATAAGTGATAAACATGGCAGGTTTTAAATCGCTTTTGTCTTCAAGCAACATTGGACCTACATATAAAATAATCAAAACAATCACTGTATATGCTATAAACTCAGTAAGAGGACTTGCAGTGTCACGTTTATATATCATACTTTTAAAAACTTTATTGTATGAATTGTTTTGTTCATCAAATTTTCCTTGTATATAATTTTGAGCATTAAATGCTTTGATAACTCTAACGCCTGAAATGGTTTCCTCTGCTATAGAAAGCATATTACCTAAAATTTGCTGACTATTGGTTGAATCCTTTTTAAGTCGTTTAGAAATTTGTGCAATTAATAACCCCGTTATAGGAAGAATAATCAAGCTAAATAATGTTAAACTTACTGAATAATAAAACAAAATTCCAAAGTAGAATATAATGATAACGGGATCTTTGAAAAGTGTTTGTAAAGAAGCTACCACACTGTCTTCAATAGATTGAAGGTCATTAGATATTACAGACATCAAATCACCTTTTCTTTGACCTGTAAAATATCCTAAGTCTAATTCAGTGATTTTATTATATATATTTTGACGTAAATTTTTGACAATACTGGTTCTAATCATTATCATCATTCTTTGAGATAAGTATCTAAAAATATTAGATAACAACACAGCACAAAGAACCAAACCACACACAAAATATAAAGTACCTAAACTTCCATATTCCAATAAAATTTTATTGAAAAAATAGTTAAAGTTATCAATGATATAGTTTAACAAACCCTTGTTAAATAAGGGATCAGCCATTACTACAGGTTTAGTTTGACTGAAAATAACATTTAACAAAGGGACCAACAATGTCACATTCATCAATCCGAAAATTATAGACAACAGTATAAAAATTATATACCAAGGAATATATTTTCTGGTTTGCTTTCCAAAAGATAAAATTCTAAAAAAAGTTTGATAACCGTTCAAAAGTTATATATAATTATATATGTAATGCCCTGTTAGAAGTTGCCGCTAAACAAGCTTCTTTCATCACTTCAGTAAATGTTGGATGTGCATGGCTCATTCTGGCAATATCTTCGGCACTGGCTCTAAATTCCATTGCTACAACAGCTTCAGCAATCATGTCAGCAGCTCTTGCACCTATCATATGTACACCTAAAATTTCATCTGTTTGGGCATCAGCCAATACTTTTACAAAGCCATCGGTATCCATTGAGGCTCTAGCCCTTCCATTTGCTTTATATGGGAAGGAACCCACTTTGTATTTTTTGCCTTCTGTTTTCAATTCTTCTTCAGTATAACCCACACCTGCAACTTCAGGCCAAGTATATACAACACCTGGTATAAGTTTATAATTGATATGTGGTTTTTGACCTGCTAAAGTTTCAGCAACATATACGCCTTCTTCTTCAGCTTTATGAGCTAACATAGCACCTCTCACTACATCACCTATAGCATATATATTTTTAACTGAAGTTTGTAAATGATCATTTACTGCCACTCTTCCTCTTTCATCTAAAGACAATCCTACTTTATCTAAACCCAGCCCGTCAGTAAAAGGTTTTCTTCCAACAGATACCAGACAATAGTCACCTTTAAATTCAATCATCTTACCTTCAGTATTTTCAACAGTTACAATGGTTTCCTTACCTTTGGTTACAGCTGTTTTAACTTTATGATCAAAGAAAAATTCAAAACCTTGTTTAGTCAATACTTTTTGAAGTTCTTTTCCTAATGCTCTATCCATAGTAGGAATCAATGCATCTGTATATTCAATTACTTGAACTTTAGCACCTAGTCTAGCATATACCGAACCTAATTCTAAACCAATAACACCACCCCCAATAATTATTAAATTCTTGGGAACTTCTTTCATATTTAATGCTTCGGTGCTGGTAATTACTCTTTTTTTATCTATCTCAATACCTGGTATGCTTGATGGTTTTGAACCAGTAGCAATAATGGTATATGTTGCTTCAATTTGTTTCTCTTCTTTTTCAGCTTTAATATTGATGTGGGTTGCATCTATAAATGAGCCTAATCCAGTATATACATCCACTTTGTTTTTTTTCATTAAATACTGAATCCCATCAACATTGGCTTTTACTACTTCACCTTTTCTAGCAATCATTTGAGCTAAGTTTAACTTTATACTGCCCAATTCAATACCATGAGTAATAAATGTATGTGTTGCGTTGCTATAATGCTCACTTGAGTCTAACAATGCTTTTGAAGGAATACAACCTACATTTAAACATGTTCCTCCCAATGTGCTATATTTTTCAATAATAGCTACTTTCATTCCTAATTGGGCACAGCGTATAGCTGATACATATCCACCTGGGCCACTACCTATAATTGCCACGTCATATTTATTCATATTTCTAAAAGTTAAATGAATGGCAAAGATAAAGATACTAAGTTTTATATGGGATGAAAAAAATGGTCATATTTATAATATCTTGCACCGCTTTTGAATAAAAACACAAATTTTTGGCACTATATCCACTTACATTTTATTGTATTAATTTGGGGATTTACGGGCATTTTAGGCAAACTAATTTCACTTGATACACTTCAATTAGTTTGGTATAGATTGCTTATAGCTTCTGTTGTACTTTTTTTTATTGTATCTATTAAGAAAATAAATCTTCAAAGAATATATACAAAATCATATATGCTGATGGGGTTAGTGGTTGCTGCTCATTGGCTTTGTTTTTATGGGGCTATCAAAGTGTCTAATGTGTCAGTGGCTCTGAGTGCTTTTTCTTGTACTGCTTTTTTTACTGCATTTTTAGAACCCATTATTTTTAAAAGAAAAATTAGCTGGAGAGAAATATTACCAGGCATCTTAGTGATTATTGGTATGTATATAATTTTTAATGCAGATATTAAAAATATATGGGGAGTTGTTTTGGGTATGTTAGCCGCTTTTACCGCTAGTTTTTTTAGTACTTTTAACGGACTTTGGGCTAAACGCACACCAAGTATTGAAATAACTTTTTTTGAATTATTAGGTGCTCTTATTGGCTTAACTTTTTTTATTTTATTAAGTCCGAATGCACTGTTTCCAAACTTTGATATAAGTGCTCATGATTGGCTATGGCTATTATTGTTAAGTATTGTTTGCACAGTATATCCATTTGTAGCTAGTATAGGATTGATGAGACATTTTAAGCCTTTTGTAGTAAGTTTAACTGTAAATCTAGAGCCTATATATACTATAATATTAGCGATACTTATATTTAAAAATTCAGAGTATATGTCTACACGATTTTATATTGGATCAGCTATCACCTTGATATCTGTTTCATTATATCCCTTTTTAAAAGAAAAGAAAAATTAATCAATCATATTCACCAGCTCGTTCACCCTATTGCTATCTAGTTTTAATAAGATAAATAGCATGATTGAAAAGCTTATCATGGATGAACCACCATAACTAAAAAAAGGAAGTGGAATTCCAATAACGGGTAAAAGCCCGATGGTCATTCCAATATTTATGGTAAAATGAAAAAAGAAAATAGAGGCTATAGAGTAAGCATATATTCTATTGAATTTGTTTCGCTGCCGCTCTGCTACTGCTACCATACGCATCAAAAACCACATAAAACCACCCACTACAAACAACGACCCTAAAAAGCCCCACTCTTCGCCTACTGTACAAAAAATAAAGTCTGTGCTTTGCTCAGGTACAAAGTTAAATTTGGTTTGTGTGCCTTGTAAAAAACCTTTACCCGAAAACCCTCCTGAACCAATGGCAATTTTACTTTGATGTACATTATAACCAGCTCCTTTTAAATCTACTTTTCGTCCAAAAAGCACCATAATACGCTCTTGTTGGTGCGATTGTAAATGATCAAATGCAATATTTGCTAACGATGATGAAGCACAAACAATTCCCCAGGTAATGAGAGTAAAATATATAATGGTGTATTGCCTTCTAAATATAATAAAAAACATGACTATAATAATAGTAGCTATTATACTTGCTATAGTCAACACCCATACTAAAGGGGCCAATAAACCCATAATTGCTGAAAAAATTGCCACTATACCAAAAACTAATAAATATCCAGGAAGACCTTCTCTAAACAAAACTAAAATAAATGATAAATACACCAATGCCGAGCCTGTATCGTTTTGTAACAAAGTAATTAAAAAAGGAACACCAACAATAGCCCCACTTATAATTTGTGTTCTGCGTTCGCTAAACTTTACATCATATCCACTTAAAAACTTAGCTAACGTGAGTGCTGTAGCAAATTTCCCAAACTCTGAAGGTTGAAACCTAAAACTACCTAACTGAAACCAGGAGTGTGCTCCTTTAACCTCAGGACTTACAAAAATCACTAATACACAAAGAGCTAGTGTAATTCCATATATTATATAAGCAAAAGCTGGCCAAAGTTCATAATCACTAAGAAGAATAATTAAACCTATAGCTACAGCAACACATATATACATGAGTTGTTTACCATGGCTCACTTTAAAATCAAGCAATTTGCTATGTTCTGGACTATAAATAGCCGAATAAATACAGGTTAAACCAGCAGCACAAAAAATTAAATAAGTAATTAACAAAGGCCAATCAAGGCCGTTTGTAGGTATGTCTGCTTCTTTAGATTGCATAAAATATATAAACTATATTGTATACTTTTTTAAGCTTCAGTATAAGCACCCATTGCCGAAAATTTCTCTATCCTCTTTTCAATCAATTTATCAGATGGAAGTTTTTTTAGTTCGGCTAGATTTTTTAATAGCACTGATTTCAAAGTTTCATACATTTGATTAGGGTTAGTATGAGCACCGCCTAATGGTTCTTTAACTATACCATCAATAAGTTTATTCTCAAGCATATCATTAGCTGTGAGTTTTAAGCATTCTGCAGCTTTTTCTTTAAAATCCCAACTTCTCCATAAAATAGAAGAGCAAGACTCTGGAGAAATAACAGAGTACCAAGTATTTTCAAGCATTAAAACTTTATCACCTATGCCTATACCCAGTGCACCACCTGAAGCACCTTCACCTATAATAACACAAATAACAGGAACTGTAAGCACAGCCATTTCGAGTAAATTCTTAGCAATAGCTTCTCCTTGTCCTCTTTCTTCAGCTTCTAATCCGGGTGAAGCACCTGGAGTGTCAATTAAAGTAATAATAGGAATATTGAATTTTTCAGCAAGCTTCATCAACCTTAGTGCTTTTCTATACCCTTCAGGATTAGGCATACCAAAATTTCTGTATTGACGCATTTTGGTATTTCTGCCTTTTTGTTGGCCAATAACCATAACAGTTTGTCCATCGATAGATGCAAAACCACCTATAATAGCTTTATCATCTTTTACATTTCTATCGCCGTGTTGTTCAATAAAACCTTGAGTTATATTTTCGATATAATCTAAAGAATAAGGTCTTTCAGGATGTCTGCTCATTTGAACTCTTTGCCATCCATTTAAGTTTTCATATACTTGGTGGCGAGTTTGCTCTAGTTTGGTTTCTAATTCAGCAATAGCTGCTGTCATATCAACTTTGCCTTTTTCAGCAATTTTTCTCGCATTTTCTATTTGTTCTTGTATCTCAGTAATCGGTTTTTCAAAATCGAATGCCATGTTTGTCTTTTTTTTGAGTTGCAAAAATACACTTTTAAGTCATAAAGAAAAGGTTCATTTTATATCGAACCTTCATTTGTTTCTTTAATCATTTTTATCAGCCATTTTTCTAATTTAGGTTCTTCAATAACTTCTTCATGTGTTGAAGAGAGTAATTCTATATTCATGGGCTCGGTGTTATATGCTTGAATAAAAAATTCTTGAGCTTGAGTCATTTGGTTTTTTAAAAAGCTATAAATTGCTGATTTGTAAATAAAATCAACCTCGTCAGGATTGTTTTTAAAACCTTCAATTAATAAGTCTAAAGCTAATTGATGTTTGTTTAAATTAAAATAAGAAGATGCCAAGGCCAATCTACTTCCTGCAAAGTCGGGATCGAAATGTATGGCTTTTTTTAAGTAACTTATTGACTCTTCAAATTTTAATAGCTCAACTTTTAAATTGCCTAATGAATATAAAAACTCAGCATTTTCAGGTTCATTTTGAAGTGCTTTAGCATAGCAAAATTCGGCTTCTTCAAATGTGTCATATGCTTCAGCTATTAAGCCAAGTCCAAACCATGGTTCGCCACTTTTGTGTAAATTAATATTTTCTGCTTTTCTATATTCTTCAGCAGCTTTATCAAATAAATCGAGAGAATAATAGCAATCGCCAATTCTACATAAAGTATTAACATCTTCTCCTTCTAAATCCAAAACTTTTATAAAATCTGAAAGAGATTTTTCATAGTTTTCAGATTCAAAATACGTAGTTGCTCTATTAAAATACGCAGATGAAAATGTGTCATCTAAGGCAATGGCAAAGTCAAAAGCTTCAAGGGCTTTGTTTAAATTGTTTTTAGAAGTATAAGCCAAACCCAAATTAAACCATGCAAAATGTGAAAATGGGTCTAAGTCAAGATATCTATTAAACCATCTGATGGCATCATTATATCTGCCACACTCCTGATAGCAATTAGACAATTCATAAATAGCCTGTTCGTTTTCTGGCTCAGATTTTATTATTTTTTCGAAAATTTGAGCAGCTTTCTCAAACCTCATCGAATTGATATAAATTACTGCTATACCAAAATATATATCATTTTCATCAGATGCTAATGATATAGCCTTTTCACAAAGCTTTTCCATGTCATCAAATCGACCTTGTTGTGAGGCAAATTCTGCTTTTAATAAATATATATCTGGGTTATTGGGTTCAATATTAGCTAATTGTTCAATCCATTGTTCGGCAATATTTAATTCTCCACAAACCAAAGCATAGGTAGCTTTTTTCATGTAAAATGAAGTAGAATATGGATAAATAGTATCAGCATATTCAATAGCTTTTTTAGCCAATTTTAGTTGGTTGTTGTTTATATAATAATCAATGATACTTTCTAACTGGTCTTCTTCAAAAAACTTCTGGTCTTTTTCTTGAAGCATTTTTTCAAAATCGTTTGCCCATTGTGCAATTTCTTTTTCATCTTCAAAATCTTCTTTCATCCTAATCTATTTTAGTTAAGCGAAGATAAGTATTTTACACCATAGATTTATCTTCAATTATTCAACATTTCAACTTTTAGTTTCTTCACTTCGGTAAATAATTGGTAAACTTTAGTTAATAAGTCTGATAATCTGTAAGTAAAATCAATAATTCTTTGTGTTTTTGGAGTTTATTGCTTTATTTTTGCAAATCATCTATCTATCATATGATCAAAAGCAAATTACTAATTTTATTTGTTCTATTAAACTTTGGGCTCCAAGGTCAAATGAATGGAACATTTGGAAATGAGTGGATAAATTTCACTCAAAAGTATTTAAAAATAAAAGTAGCTAAAGATGGTATATATGTAATAAACTATAACAATCTTTCAACATCAGGTATTACAGCTGCTGAATTATCAGCCATTAAACCAAATAATATTCAAATGTTTTATAGAGGTATAGAAATACCTATATATGTTTCTGCACAAGGCAATAATTCTTTTGGTAGTAATGATTGGATAGAGTTTTATGGTTTAAAAAATGATGGCAAATTAGATAAACCTTTATTTAAAAAACCAGATTGGCAACCACAAGACTATAAGTCATTTTATAACGATACATCTGTGTATTTTTTGACATGGACAACCTCAACACCTGGAAAAAGATTGGTTTATTATTCGAAGACAGACTATAACAATTATAGCCCTCTTAGTCATTTTATACAAAAAGATGCTATTACTTTTAATACCTACTATGATGGCATGAATTATACCCAACAACTGCTTTACCATCAACCATCTGATTTTACTGAAGGAGAAGGTTATATATCAGCTACTATATGGAACAAAGCTGATGTAAAAATTCCATTCTCTATTATTGATTTATATAAGAACGGTTCGGATGTGAATTTTAAAACAGAAATCTTTGGGGTTAGAGATTCATACCGTTCTCAAAATGGATATAGCCATCACGTAAAAGCAAGAGTATATAAAACAGTTAATAAAATTAATACTACTCTAGATTCAATTTTCTTATATTATTTAGAATACGAGCATCCAAATATTGAATTTAATTTGTCTCCAAATTTACTTGATACAGGCATTAATTCAATGACTGCTTATTTCAATATTGTAAATGATTTAGGAATATTGAGCGATAAGAACTTTTTGCATAAAATAGAAATAGAATATCCAAAATTGTTTAAAGCCAGAAAAGCAAGCCAGTTTGCCATGTTCCTTCCAAGCGTTGGTTTAACAGATTCATATATAAACTTTCCCGATTATGGAAACGGATCAAAAAACAATGCTTATATATATGATTTTGACAATGGATACAAAGTAGCTTGTACTGTTGTAGGAAGTGACTTAAAAGTAATCATACCAGGCAATAACCAAGAAAGAAAAGTATATATAGCAGATAGTACTGATAGAATTTCAATTGCATCAATGTCAGTAACTACATTTAATAAAATAGATATATCAAGTGGAACAAACTACTTAATAGTTTCACATAAAAACTTTGCTTCTTCTACTATAAAATATGCAAAGTATCGTGACTCTACTTCTTTCAAAACTCAAATTACATGGATAGATGAACTTTACGATCAATTTTGTTACGGATATAACAGCCCATTAGCTATAAGAAACTATTCAAATTATATGCTTCAAAACAATGATGTAAAACCTAATTATTTATTGTTGATAGGCAAAGGTATCCAAACAGATTTTGCACGAGCATTAAGCAATATAAACTTTGTGCCAACTTGGGGGGTTCCTGGTACTGATGCGTTATTAACCGCAGGTTTAGATGGAACAACATATGAATCAGCTATTCCAACGGGTCGCATCCCTGCTGTAATAGACTCACAAGTGCTTATATACTTAACAAAAGTAAAAATATACGAGAAAGATATAAATACACCAGCCTTATGGAAAAAAAGTATATTGCATACAGGTGGTGGGTTAGACCAGTTTCAAACCTCTGGGCTTAAATCACAGTTACAGAGCTTGCAAAGTATTGCTGAAAGTGACTCGTTTGGAGCAGTAACTTCTGAATATTATAAGTTTCAAACGATACCCGTAACCAATTCACTTGAAGAGGCCATAAGAGTAGAACTTAAAAACGGTAAATCTATGACATTCTATTTTGGTCATGGTGCATCAGATAGAATGGAAATAGATATGGGCGATCCTCAAAATGCTCAAAATCTAAATAAATTACCCGTGATGATGACAGCTGGATGTTTATTAGGGAATTCATACTTTGCCTCATCACCTCAAATGGGAGAAAAGTGGCTGTTTGCCAATAAAGAAAAAAACAATACAATTGATGCTTATGGAGCAGTAGCTTGGATAGGTAATTCGTGGTATGGATATATAAGTCAGCTTGGCGATTATTTTCATAATTTTTATTCAAATGCATTTAATAAAAACTATGGTAACACTTTAGGCAATATAATGAAAAGTGCTGTAATAGATAACCAAGACACAAGTTCTGTGTTGATAGAAAGTCATTGCAAACAAGTAGTTTTGATGGGTGACCCTGCATTAAAAATATATAGTCCTAAATATCCAGAATATTTACTTGCCAATAAATTTACAGCTGCAGGAATACCAGCGAGTTTAAGTATGTACCCTGCAGATATTACTGCTTTATCTGATTCATTTGCAGTTAAAGTCACTATATATAATCAAGGTAAATCTACCAGCGATAGTATTAAAGTAAGAGTAACTCGTAAATTTCCTGATGGAAGACCTATAAAAACATATGATGATATAACCGTATTGTCGCCTAAATTTAGTACAGATGTATATTTCTGGATTAAATCAAAAGACATAACCACTAAGGGTTTAAACACCTTTACAGTAGAAGTAAATCCTGATAGAAAAGTAAATGAAAATGGAGCGTATTCTAACAACAAAATGAGTATAGATTATACCATTGCTGATAATAATGCTTCTATAATATTCCCGTATCAATATTCTACCGTATCCAATAAAAATGTAACAATTATGGTTCAAGCTGCAGCAAGCGGGGTAAATAATTATGCATTTAAATGTGAAGTTGACACCAGCTATAAATTTAATAGCCCTGCATTACAATCTAAAATTGTAACAGGATCAAGTGTTACCAATATAAACTTTACGTTGCTTGACCGTGATTCATTGGCTTATTATGTAAGAGTTAAATTAAATGACACTATATATAAAGTTTGGGATTACCATACATTCTCTTATATCAAAAACTCTTTGCCAGGCTGGGCACAAGTTGATTATCCGCAATACTCAAAAGCATTACCTGATCAAATTTATATGAACGATGCTGAAAGAAGTTATTCATTTGCAAGCATGTCGTCTAACACTTATTATTTTTATAGTGTAGGAGTAAACAGAGATCCCGGAAGAAATTTCTCAGCAAGGGTTTTCAGAAAAAACAATGGAGAAAATATGGCTATTGTGAATGGCCAAGTTAAAACAGGTTGGGGTATAGTAGCTATTGATCCAACTACAGAAATACCATATATGCCTTCACATCGCAAACAATATATATCGCCATCAGATGTAAATGGAAATAGCGTTAAAACACCTACACCAGTATATTTATTTGATTCTACAGCTTTCGGACAAAAATATATAGATGAAATGAGTAGGTTTATAGATAGTATTCCAACAGGTTATCGGGTTTTTGTTTTAAAAGGTGAAAATACAGGACTCAATAGCTTTAGTACTTTAGACCTTCAAATGTTTGTTAAAATTGGAAGTAATTTAGCATATCTTAAAAAAATAAAAGACGAATGGCCATTAAACATAAAAGGGTTTAAAGGGAAGTCTGGATCTGCTTATCATGTTACTGCTGATACACTTGACAAAAGCATTCCACCTGACAAACAAATAGTTATTATATCAGACCAACTTGGGGTAAAATTCACTGGTGGCAACTTAACATCTGAAAAAATAGGTCCTTCTAAAACTTGGGAAAAACTATATATAAAATCAGTTAATAACGATAATCCAAAAGATAAATTTACGTATCAAATTATTCCGGTAGATAAATATGGTAATGATGTATATGTGACAAATTTACAAAATCTATCAAGTGATAGTTTTGACTTGACAATACTAGATGCTAATATATATCCAAATTTAAAAGTCATGGCTATATATAGTGATGATTCATTAAGAACACCTGAGAGTTTAAAGTATTGGATTATCAACTATAAAGGCGTGCCTGAAGGAACAGTACTCATAAATTTAGATAAAAAATGGTTACCAAAAGACACCGTAAACGAAGGCGATAGCATAAAATTTGCGATGCCATTTAAAAACATTTCACAGTTTGATTTTGATAGTGTTATGGTAAACGTTACACTTACAGATTTTATGAATAACCAAACTGTATTATATAATGAAAAAGTAGGTGGAATAAAAACTGGAGACACCCTTTTTTATAAGCAATCTATAAGTACTAGTGGTTTGTTTAAAACAAATAAAATCACTATAACTTTTAATCCAAATAATGCACAACCTGAACAATATTTATATAACAACACATATAATTTAAATTTTTATGTCAGACGAGATTTAGAAAACCCTTTGCTTGATGTTACTTTTGATGGTGTTAGAATATTTGATGGAGATTTAGTTTCTTGTTCACCTAAAATAGTAATAACTGCTATAGATGAAAATAAAAACAAATTGATATCTGACACATCTCAATTAAATGTTAAGCTTAAATATCCTGATGGCAAAGAAGAAAAGATAAACTATTCAAGTGCTCAAGTTAAATTTACACCAGCCGAATCTCAACAAAAGAAAGCAACTGTTGAATTTTCACCTGAAAAACTAGCAGATGGCGAATATACATTATATGCACAAGCTATAGACGCTGCGGGAAACAAGGCAGGAAATCAGCCTTATATGATTAAGTTTAGAGTAAACAACAAACCATCCATTACTAGATTTTTCCCTTATCCAAATCCATTTACTAGCAAAGCAAGATTTGTGTTTACTATTACAGGCGAACAACCACCTCAAGATATTCGAATTCAAATAATGACAATAAGCGGTATTGTGGTTAAAGAAATATTTAAAGAAGATTTAGGATTAATACATATAGGCAATAACACTACTGATTACGCTTGGGATGGAACAGATCAATACGGAGACAAGCTTGCCAATGGCGTTTATTTATATAAAGTAACTGCAAAGCTCAATGGTAAAGATATTGAATTAGTTGCTGATGATAATGAACAATATTTCAAAAGAGGCTTAGGTAAAATTGTAATTATGAGATAATATAAATTAATAGATAATTAAATTAAATATTTTGCGTTTCATATATAACGCAACAAACATATGAGAAAATATATATTTAGTACTTCAATTTTTGTTTTAATAACATACATTTCAAATGCACAATTAAGAAAATATAGCAATGAGTTTTTGAACTTAGGTGCTGGGGCAGCTTTTGCAGGTATGGGAAATGCAGGCGTTGGTCATATAGATGATGCAAGTGCTGGATATTGGAACCCTGCAGGTTTGATAAAAATGAAAGGTAAGTTTCAATTATCGCTTATGCATTCACCCTATTTTTCAGGAATTGCCAACTTTGATTATGGCTCAATTGCTAAAAAAATTGATGAAAATAATGCCATTGGACTTTCAGTCATTAGATTTGGAATTGACAACATACCCAATACTTTAGATTTAAAAGATGCAAGCGGGCAAATTAATTACAACAGAATTAAAACTTTTTCTGTTGCCGATTATGCAGTTTTACTTTCATATGCTAGACAGATAAGTGAAAACAGTTCGTTAGGTGGAAGTGCAAAAATAATAAGAAGAACTATTGGAAGTTTTGCCAGTGCCTGGGGGTTTGGAATTGACTTTGGTTATCAAAAAAAGATACAAGATTGGGAGTTTGGCCTTGTAGGTAGAGATATTACTTTTACATTCACTGGATGGAAAATGACCTTGAGTGAAGCAGATAAAAACAATTTATTGAAAGCAGGGAATCAAATACCAGTTTCTTCTTTAGAAGTTACTTCACCCAGAATCATTGGAGGTGTATCTAGAAAATTTGACTTAAATGAGAATATGACTTTACGAGGAAGTATAGATATGCATATTACTGTTGACGGTAAAAGAAATACATTAATTAAAACCAATGCATTTAGTGCTGCACCTCAATTAGGATTTGAGTGTGGTTATAAAAAGCTTGCTTTCTTAAGATTGGGTGCTACAAACTTCCAACACCAAAAAACAATTGACCAAAAAAGTATATTAACCTTGCAACCTACCATTGGTGCAGGAATAAAACTAAAAGCATTGGTCATAGATTATGCATTTACTGATATTGGTAACGTTTCAGCTGCACAATATTCACATATATTTTCATTAAAATTCACCATTGGTGAAAGCGAAGAATATACTTATTAGTTCTATCTTAACAGGTGAATTTCACCATTTCTAACATGTTTTTTATAACTAAAATCAACAAACTCTATTCTATAAAAATATACATCTTGTTGGCATGTTTTACCATTATTATCAAATAAACCATTCCATCTTTCATATATATTGCTTGTTGTAAAAACAACCTCACCCCATCGGTTATAAACAGCTAACTTATAGCTTCTAACTCCATCAAACAAACCATCAGGTCCCCAAGTTTCGTTTAAATCATCAGTATTGGGTGTGAATGCATTTGACAAAAAGAATGTATGACTAGGAATTACTTGAATGCTTTTATATATTGTATCTGCACAATTGTATGGATTATAGCTAACAAGCATTACATTAAAATTGCCAGTATCAGTATATGTGTGATTCGGATTCTTAGATTGCGAAAAATTACCATCCCCAAAATTCCAAAACCATCTATTTGATGATACTGATGTGTTTACAAAATGGGCTTCTAAATTTAATGTAGATATGGTGTAAAATGAAGGTTCAAAATCAGCGATTGGTTTTTCATTAACAATTATAGGAATGCTATCTTCCCAAGTATGAGTACAACCAGCATTGCTTTTTACGGTAAGTTTAGGTTGATATAAACCACTAAGAACATACGTGTGACTTCCATTTTGGTTATAGCTAGTGTATCCATCGCCCCAAGACCATTGCCAGTCAATGATAGTATCTCGTTTGCATAAAGATTTGTCAACTGTATTTAATAAAAAAGGTTCACAACCCACATGCTTATTTACTATATATTGAGACTTAGGTAAAGGATGCACTATCGCTGATCCATTGAATGCAGAAACACAACCCAAATCTGACCTACAAATTAATATTGGTATAAAATCACTATCATGTGTATATATATACTTATGTGCTGGATTATATATATATTCTATTTTAGATTTACCATCACCATAATTCCAGAAGTATTCAACAATTTGACCAGAATCTATTGAAGACAAATTTTCAAATAAAGTACTATCACCTATGCATACATCGTTTGTCCTAAAGAACGTTTTAGGAGATGGATTAATATATATATCTTGAGAAAGAGTATCTATGCATCCAAAATTTGTAGTATTAAAAAGTGTAATGGTGTGTATACCCCATTTTACAAACAAATGTTTAACTGACATAAAAGGCCGTGTATATATACTTTGTGTTTGATCACCCCATAACCACTGCTGTTGTATTATAGTATCAGTAAGCATATACGAATGATCTTCTATTAAAGATGAATCATTACTACATGCTGCTACAAAACTAAAGTCCATAATAGGTTGTGAATGTATACTTACAATTTTTGACAGTGTGTCTTTACATCCAAAATTTGATTCAGTAATTAGAGTTAAATTGTATTTACCCGGGTTTGAATATAAATGACTAATGGATTTATCTATACTTGAATCCATTTTTGAATCACCCCAAAACCAAAAACGTTTATATATATTTCCTGATGAAATGGCACTTGAATCAATCGCTTCAATTGAATCATAAATACAAACATCATTTACAAAAATATGAGCTGTAGGTTTTGCGTATACTGTAACCGCATATTCGAATGAATCAATACAACCTTTGCCAGAGAGAGTATGTAACATTACTTGATATAAACCTTCTTTGTTATATAAATGGCTTGTGAATTTATTGAATTGATTAGAAACAAACTCAGTAGAATCGCCCCAGTTCCATTTCCATTGTAATATATTTCCATTCACAATTGTTGATCTATCTTCAAATAATAGCGAATCATAAATACAATTATTTTGAACTATAAATGAAGGTTTAGGAATAGTATACACTTGTGCAAGACTACTAGATGAGTCGATACAGCCTTTATCACTAGTAAGTATAAGTTTTACTTGAAATGTATTAGGATAAGAATACAAATGTGATAAACTGTTTTTAGTACCTGAATATGAACTTGTAGTTGAATCACCCCAAAACCAATCCCACTTTATAATGTTTCCATTAGTGATGTATGAGCTATCAATAAATAAAGTAGAATCAAACAAACATTTTTCGATAACAGAAAAACGAGCTGAGGGCATTGGTAAAACCTCAACCGAATCGACAATTGAGTCTGAGCAATTATTGTTAGAAACAACAACTAATGATATATAATATTTGCCAGCACTACTATAAGAGTGAATTGGATTAATTGAAGTATCAATAGTTCCATCACCCCAAAACCACTTTCTTTTATAGGTTCCACCTGCAAGTGTCGAACTATCTATGGTTTGAAATAAATTGCCTGACAAACAATATTGCTTTTGATTGATTGAGAAAATTGATTTGGGAGAAGGAAATAACTGAATGTTTTTTTGTAAAGAATCTATACATCCACTATCAGATATATTAGTTAAAGTAATTCTATAATTACCCCATTGAGTATATGTTTTTTGTAGTTGACTAGAAGTATCAAAAGAATTATCACCTAGATTCCACTTACGCAAATAGAGTCCGGTTGGAATAGTAGAAGTATCAGTGACAGTAAACAGATGACCATTAAAGCATTGATTATACTTGTCGACAACAAAGCCTGTTTGAGGTATAGGGGCTATATATATTTGTTTACTAAAAGTATCTTTACAAAGAAAATTACTGGTAACTATTTGACTAAGGGTGTAAAAACCTGGATTATTATATTTTTTATATAATACATTTTTATTATTTTTATCTATAGTACTGTCATTGTTTCCCCAATAGTATTTACATGAAACAATAGTATCATGTAGAACAGTTGATTGATTATTTAATAGGATAGAATCGTATAAACATTTGTTATCAGTAGAAAACAAAGCATTGGGTTTTTCGTATATAATCAAAGTTTTTGAGACAGTATCTTTACATCCAATATTTGAAACAGTTTTTAATTGAATTGTATAGGTGCCTGAAATATTATATTGATTTCTAAGTTTAGTATTTCCTATAGAAAAAATTGTATCACCATTGCTGCTATATATATATGAACTATCAATATAACCACTACTTATAGTTGAGTTAGGAGTAAATAACACTGAGTCATCAGTACATGAATTGTTAAATGAAAACTGTGCCTTAGGTGCAGGATATATATGAATATTTCTTGTGGTTGAATCTTTACACAAATTGCCTGATTGAACATATAATTTTACCAAAAAATTTCCCGTATCTGAATACATATGTTTAGGGTTTTGTAAAGTATCAGAATTATTATCTCCAAATTCCCACTTCCATAAATAGATATGGCCAAAGCTCATATACGAACTATCGATTAATTTTACAGAATCATTAATACATGGATTTTCAAGGCCTATAGCAGCTATTGGGTTTGAGTTCACTGTATATGCTATATTAATAGTATCCATACAACCCATACTACTGATAGTTTTAAGGCTAATTTGATACGTACCGACTGAATCATATTTATGCTTAAAATTGTTTTTGGAATTATAGCTCACAGAGTCACCATCACCAAAATTAAATTCCCAAGAAACGATACTTCCACTATCTACTGTACTTAAATCAATAAAGTTAACACTGTCTTTATAACAAATATTGGGGAGTGTAAAATTTGAATTAGGAATTGGTTTTATATATATGTTTTTGATAATACTATCTACACAACCTTTGTTAGAGATAGCTTTAAACATTACTTTTTTCCAGCCACCATCAGTATAAAAATGCTTAATATTAAAAGGATTGTTTGCATAAATACTTGTACTGCTGTCTCCCCAATCTGTATAAATATTGGATATTTGTGTGCTATATATATATGATTGATTTGTAAATAGAATACTGTCAGAAGCACAGGCAGAAAAACCTATAAATTGTGCAATTGGGAACGTATCAATTTGAATACTTTGATATAATGTGTCTTTACACCCAAAGGAGTCTTCAACTGCAAGGGAGATATTATAAGATTTATTGATTCCAAATTTGTGCTTTAATTGAAAAGTATTATTAAAAGAGTCTGTTACTCCATCTCCAAAATTCAAATGCCAATCAATAATAGGAAAACTAGATGCTATACTTTTATCTTCAAAAAGAGTAGAGTCGTTTACACATAATCTTGAAATAGATAAGAGAGCTGAAGGCGTATCGTATATAGAAACATTTTGCACTAATGTATCTTTACAACCTTGTGTAGACTCAACAATAAGTTTTAACTGATAAGCGTTTGATGAAATATAAAGATGTGAAATATTAGACTTTTTTGATATATATATAGTTGAATCAGCATCACCCCAATACCATTTCCATTTACTTATTGAGGTACTTGTTATAACAGAAGAATCTATAACATATAAAGAATCTCCTAAACATTTATTTGTGTAAAAAAAGCTAGCTTTTGGCTTTTCATATATAGTTATATTTTTGGACAAAGTATCTTCACAACCTGTACCCGATGATATATATAGTTTGACTCTATAATTACCACTAGTTTGATATCTATATTTGAATGTACTTAAATTACTAGTAAGAGTATCGCCATTTCCCCAATCCCAGAATCTAGTGTTTATTCCACTGCCAGTGCTGATATCTTTGATTAATATTGAGTCTTGCTCACAGCCATTATTAAAAGTAAAATTTGCCGCTGGAACTGCATGAACTAAAACACTTTGTGTTAAAGAATCTAAACATCCTAAATTACTTGTTGTAACTAATTTTACTGTATAAGTACCAGCGTTTGCATATACTTTTTTAAATAAGTTTGAGTGAGCTAAAATTGTATCTTTTCCGTCACCAAAATACCAATGATATGATGTTATAGAACCGCTTAAAATTGTAGAAGTATCATCTAAGTATGACGTATCACCTAAACATACCGTATTGTATGTAAATCCAGTTTTAGGTTTTGGAGTAATAGTTATATTTTTAATGCTTGTATCATAACATCCATCATTGTTTTGAGTGATTAATTTAACAGAATAGTTACCATTAGAAACATATAATTTATTAAAACTACTTATAGCTGTTGAATATGATTTGCTACTAGCATCACCAAAACTCCAATTCCAGTTTTTTATAGTACCATAAGGGATATATGAAGAATCAATTATGGATATTGAATCTTTTTCGCAACCATCTATAATTGAAAACTTTGAAACAGGTGATGATTCAATGCTAAATTGTTTAAAAAGAGAATCTGAACATCCCGTTGAGCAATCTACCCCAACAATTCCAATTTTATAATTTGAACCTGAAGAATATTGATGTTTGGCCGTAATATTTCCTATATTATTATATAAAGTATCAATATTATTATCGCCCCATTTTATGATTGTTTTATAACAACTGTAATTGGTTTTAAATAATCCATTGAGTGTTGAGGAATCGTATAATAAAATTGAATCTTGTATGCATGAATCGAGTATGGAAAAATTAATAGTAGGGCTTTGTTTTATAGTCAAAGAAATACTGTCAGTTGAATAACAATTTCCTGTAGAAAAAGTCGTAAGTTTTACGGTATATGTTCCAGCAGCATTATATTTATGTGTTGGATTTACAGCTGAAGATGTACTTCCATCGCCAAAATTCCAAGACCTGCCTACAACACTATATGAAACAACAGTACTTGAATCATAAAATTTTACATTATCGTTGCTACAATTATTACTAAATCTAATTTTTGGAATTGGTAATGAATATATTTTTACTTTGTATATAGTTGAGTCTTTAGAATCACAGTCGTTGCCATTACTCTTGGTAGTTACAAGCGAAACAATATACACCCCTGTATCACTATATATATGAGATGGATTTTGAACAGAATCGTAACCGCCATCGCCAAAGTTCCACTGCCATTTAATGGGAGTATATACACAACTTCCTTTGAAATAAACGGGTTCACCTTTACAGGTAGCTGTGGCTGTACCATATTTTAAAGCGATACTCTGAGTTAAATTTTTAATATTAGCACCAGCTGAATATCCATAGCTTTCAACATTCCCAAACCCATAGGCTACAGCATTAAAACCGCTATCAGCATATAGTCTGTGATTGCCACTTGAAATGGTTTGTTGGCTGTATGCAAATAAGTTGTTAGAAGGAATAGTTTTCCATGTTGGCTTAGAATTGTCTAAATAAAAATTAGCAGTATCATCACTCTGCATATATATATTTATATAATTTCCTGTAATATTTTGATAGGGAGATGAGTAAAGAGTGATGTCATTTAACTGTTGTTCAGTTGCGTTAAGAATAATCATAGAAGGGTCACCTGTAACATTATCACAACCTTGTGTTCGTTGGTATTGAGCCAAACATACTCCTTCAGAGGCATAAATATATTGAGCAGAGTCACTAGTCCATTCATAGTATTGTCCTGGAGCAAGAGTCTGAATATTCCAATTATTAATAGTAATTTTAGTATTATTTTTAGAAGCAAGTATTCTAAAATAATCTCCACCTATTCTTGTTTTCATAGGTGCTGTAACAAATTCTTGTCCCCAAGCACTTACTGGATACATTTGTTGAAATAAATTATCACCCGTACCGGCAGAACTACATCCCAGCGGAGTGAATGAACTTCCCGAAAAAACAGCAATTCTTTTACAAGCAGAGGAAGAAGAGCCGTAACTTGTAATATGAGAAGCCGTAAGGTCGCTATCGCTTTGTACTTGATAAACCTCACCTTTCATCAACAGTTTTGAATACGTTACATTCTTTATATGGCTACCACTTAAAGTACCGGCAGATGGGGTTATATCAACATAGGTACTGTCTTCAAGCCCTACAATCATAAATTCATTTTGTCTGTTGTTTCCTGTGACTTTTTGAGTATAACTCATTGCATAGTAATCTCTCCCAGCAGTTTCAGTTGGCAATACCAATGTGGCATCACTTCGTGAGTTAGCATATATATGCGCATAAACAACAATCGGTTCTATACTGGTTATATTAATTCCTTGTTTCAAAACACAATCACTACAACCCATATAAGCCAAACTCTGAGGAATATTAACAACAGTAACACTATTAGCTGAAACATTAAAAGTTGTGCTCCAATTTTTGCCAGGAATAGAAACGCTACCTGAAGTGCTTACATCACTAGTAATATATAAACTCATATTACTAGAGGTTCCATCAATATGACCCATATAACCTACCCAAAAATCAGTACCTTTATTAGAGGTAGATTGAGCATTAGAAACATCTATAAAAAAGCTATATAAAAAAAGTACAGCTATTAAACGATGTTTTTTAGATTGTATAAATCGATATATCGTAGTAAAAAACAAATCTTATGCAAGATAGACTTGTTAAATTAGAAAAGGTTTAGTTGAATATAAATTGACAATTTAAAAACAATACATATTATGTTTAAAACTTAGTAAAAAAAGACCTCCATATATATAATACATGAAGGTCTCTGTTTCTTAAAAAATAAATTATAATTTTATCAATTTTCTTTGACTTATGAATTTGTTTCCTTCGCACAATTGAACTATATATATACCTTCTGACAAACTAGATAAATCAAATAAAGATTGGTTATTTTCAAGTTGTTTAATATATATATATTGTCCTAAAGAATTTATTATTCTTATATTTAGATTAGTAGATTTAAAATTGTCTAGCTTCACATGGATAATATTTTCAGTTGGATTTGGGTATAATTCGAATGTGAATTGTTGTGGAATTGTGTTTAAACCATTTGTAAATTTCACATCATAAGGATCAGATTCTGCAGTACAATTAAATTGATTTTTAACAAGAACAGTATATAGTCCATTAGTTTTAGGTGTGATTAATTGTAAAGTCTCATTATTAATTATAGCTCCATTTAAATACCATTGGTAATTTGGAGATGAACTTGCTAATAATGTTTTACCTATAAGAGATATTGAAGGTTTGGTAATAGAACTAAAAAACAATGCTTTAGATGGACTATTATCGCTACAACCGAAACTATTTGTGATATTTAATGAAAACAAACCAGATTGTCTACCATACAAATTGCTTGTAGTTGCAGCTGATATCTTGTTTCCGTTTAAATACCAAGTATATAAATCACCTACATTATTATTTACAGAGCTTATCAATATTGAGTCTCCAAAACAAGCTGTGTCTTTAAAAGTGAATAATTCAGCTGTTGGTTTTGGGTTTATTGTAATAGAAGCTATTGAACTAATATTAGTACAACCCACAATGTTTTTCAATTGTAGTTTATAACTTCCTGATTGTTTCACATAAATAATCTTATCAGTTAGCCCTTGCATAACATTTCCATCTTTATACCATGTATAAAGATCACTTGAATTTTTTGTAACCGATGCTAATATCAAAGAATCTCCTTCACATGCATTATTCTTGACCACAAAAATACCAGCATTAGGCAATTGACTCACAACTACATTTATATTGTTGCTATTAGATTTACATAGTAAGTTAGAAACTTCTAATCTATATGTACCTGCACTTTTTACAACAATAGTTGCTGATGTATCTCCAATTGCGGCATTGTCTTTATACCAATTTAAATTTGTTCCAGGGTCTCTTTGAATAATATATAAATATGTAGAATCACCATAACAAATTGTATCTTTTAAAGAAGAAATTTGTGACGATATGTTGTTTAGTATACTAAAATAAGAAGAACTAGGATTACTTGTAATTGCAGGACTTGAAGAAACTACTCTAAATTTAAAGCTATCTGATGCAACCACATTTGTAGGAAAAGTTACTAATGCTGAATATTTTCCCTCATTAGAATTTTTAACTGAACCTATATTATAACTAGTAACAAAATTATTGCTACTCATTTGAATAGTGAAAGTATTTGATGTATCAAATATATTTACTGCAGTAAAGTAAACTGAATCATTAGTTCCAGAGCAATGAGCATATTTTTTGATATTGTCTGCCGTTACTTGTCTATTTTTTGTTTCAAACATATATAAATCATTAAACCCGCTTGAACCTTGCCAACCAACTCCTGCATATGCCCTACTTCCAATTGCAAAAGCAGATAAATAAGTTATACTTCCTCCTGGATAATTTTTAAGTTTGGTCCAAGTATCATTACTAGGATCATACTCATATATAGTATTTATATCACCAGATGCATTATGGCCTCCTATAACATATCCTTTTCCATCAATAGACAATCCTCTACCACCTTCAAAAGCAGGACCAGGAAATGAAGAAATTTGATGCCATGCATCACTATCAGAATTATAACAATAAAAGTCGTTATAGTAAGTGTTTGAACCAACTAATCCTGCTCCAATATAAGTATTATTTCCAATTGTAAAACAACATGCTGTCCCTCTAGGTGTTGCAGGGAAGTCTGATTTAGCCATCCATGAATTATTTGCAGGGTCATATTCTGATAATTTATAAGAATGACCACTTCCATCATAGCCCATACAAACATAACCTTTACCACCTGAAGTAAAACCAACCCCACCATATGACGGAACCAACATACTAGATTTTGATGTCCATGAATTATTAGTTGGATCATATTCATAAAAACTTCCCATAGGATTATACCAATTATTTAAATATAATCCTCCAGCAACATAGGCCTTATCATCTATTACAAACGAAACAGCAAATTGTCTTCCTCCAGTAATTGAAGCAACTTGTGACCATTTATCTTTAATAGGGTCATACTTCCAAAAATCATCAAGTGAGGTTGAACTATAACCAGTACCTGTATACCCCATGCCATTTAATGTAAACGAAACTGGTCTCATTCTTCCTGTTCCGTTAAATGACTTTTTCTTTACCCAATTATTTTGAGAAAATGAAGAGAGTGTTAAAAAAAATAGGGCGATTAATAATGGAAGATTTTTTTGCATGTTAATGAAGTTTTTTGACTTTGTTTTGACAAAAGTAAGTGTTTAAATTTTTGAAAAAAAAATAAAAGTCTAGATAATTTTATTTAAAGTATTACAACATAAATAAAAATCCATACTAAAATTAAACTTTCCAACACTTAAATTTGCACTTCTATTAATTATTATGAGTGCTTACAAACAAATAAATGCCTGCAGAATATGTGGGAATACAGCTTTACGTTCTATCATACATTTAGGTGACCAAACACTTACTGGTGTTTTCCCTAAAAACAAAGAAACTAAAATAACTAAAGGACCACTTGAGTTAGTAAAATGTGATGACGAGAATAATGAGAATGCATGTGGCTTAGTTCAATTAAATCATAGTTTTAATCATGATGAAATGTATGGAGACAATTATGGTTATAGGTCTGGTTTAAATTCTAGCATGGTAGCTCACCTTCAAGCCAAAGTTCGAAAAATGCAAGAATTAACGCATTTGAACAACAATGATATTATTCTTGATATTGGAAGTAACGACGCCACTACCCTTAGAACATATCCAACAAACTATAGAAGAATTGGAATTGACCCAACTGCAGCTAAGTTTCGTGAATTTTATTCAGAAGGAATTTCTTTAGTACCGGATTTTTTTTCGGCAGATAATTTCAGAAAAATATTCCAAAATGAAAAAGCTAAAGTTGTAAGTTCTATAGCTATGTTTTATGACCTTGAAAACCCAATGGATTTTATGCAAAACATATTTGACATTTTAGACGATGATGGTTTATGGGTATGTGAACAAAGTTATATGCCTTTAATGTTAGAAGCAAATGCATATGACACCATATGCCATGAACATTTAGAATATTATTCTTTAAAACAAATAAAGTGGATGGCTGATAGAGTTGGTTTTAAAATTATTGATGTGACATTGAATGATACTAATGGAGGTAGTTTTGAGGTCATTTGTGCAAAAAAGAATTCAACATATACTCCTTTTTCCGATAAAATTTCTGTCACAGAAACAAATGAAAATCAAGCAAACTATCAAAAGTTATCATCATTTGATAGATTTGTTAAGGATATAAAAAAACACAAAGACGAATTGATTAAAAAGATTGAAGAAATAAAATCAAATGGCAAAACTATCATAGGCTACGGTGCATCAACAAAAGGTAATGTTATATTACAATATTGTAATTTTACAGAACAAGATTTGAAATGTATAGCAGAAGTCAATCCAGATAAATTTGGATCATACACTCCTCAAACATTAATCCCAATAGTATCTGAAGCTGAAGCAAAATCTAGTAAGCCAGATTATATGTTGGTTTTACCTTGGCATTTTAAAGAGAATATTATTGGTAGGGAAAAAGAATATTTAGAAGCAGGGGGTAAATTACTTTTTCCTTTGCCTTATATTCATGAAGTTAGTAAATGAAAAAAGCACTTATAATAGGCCATACAGGTCAAGATGGCTATTATTTAACTAAGTTTCTTAATTCACTTTCATATCAAGTTATTGGAGTTTCTTCAAAAGAAATTTATACTAATTTTGATATTACATTACCTGATAAATTTGATTTACAAAACAAAAAAGTATTATATACATTTCTTGATTTGATTGAAGCTGATGAAATCTATTACTTAGCCGCTTTTCACCAATCATCTTCTGATGAAGTAATAGATGATGGCTGGTTATTTGATAAAAGCTTTGAGATTAACACTCATGCTTATATAAATATTCTTCAATGGATAGCCGAAAAGAAAGCTCAAACCAAAATATTTTATGCTGCTTCATCACATGTATTCGGTTCTCCCGATCATTGTCCACAAACTGAAGAAACTCCTCTTAATCCAACAAATATATATGGAATAAGTAAAGTATCTTCTATACATGCTTCTGCTTATTATTCAAAAGTGCATAATGTTTTTGCTTCATGTGGCATACTATATAACCACGAATCTCCGCGAAGGGGAGATAAATTTGTTACTCAGAAAATCATCAAAAATGCAATAGCCATAAAAAAAGGGTCAATAAACTCACTTGTCTTAGGTGACCTAACTGCTGCAATTGATTGGGGCTATGCACCTGACTATGTTGAAGCTTTTCACGCTATTTTACAAGCACCTAAACCTACGAATTATATAGTAGCAACAAATCAATTAAATACTGTTCAACGTTTTGTTGACATCACTTTTAAATATTTAGATTTAGATCCAATGCAATATGTTTATCAAAACAGTAACATTATTACTAAAAAACTAAATAATAATTTATGCGGAAATAATTCAAAACTTATTACTGATACCGGTTGGAAACCAAAAGTTAGTTTTGAAGAAATGATACATTTAATGATAGAAGCTGCGTTATAAAATTACTTTTCATTTAAATATCTCATAAATTCAATTGCCATTTTACTGAAATTAAAATCAGCAGATGCTTTTAAACAATTATTGCTATATGTTTGATAATTATTAATTATATCTTGATAAGCATTGAAAATGGTATCAGGACTATAATTTTCAATCAAAATACCACACTTATAATCATCGACAATATTTAAACCACTAATTTTACTACCTATAATAGGAATTCCTGCAGCTATATAAGTAAACATTTTACCTGAAGGTGCAGACAAATAATTAAACCTGTTCTCTTTAATGTTTTCAATATCATAGAAACATATACCTACCATAAATTGAGAAACATATTTAATTAATTCATCATTACTCATATATTCATTGTTTATGATTAATGTGTTATTATTTATTAAATCAATATATTGAGTGTTTATTCTTTCTTTATCTTTATCTAAAATAGCTCCTTTTATATACCCTTTAATAACATTTTTATAAATATTCAAAAAATCTAAAAAATAATATGCACCAAATGATTGCATAAAAGTTCCACTATATATGATACCGTTATTTACTTTATTTATATTTAATTCTTCTATAGTATTATTTAAAGAGTTCTGAATAATAAATTTTCTAGGTTTTTCTTTTTCGAATAAATAATTAAACCTCTCATCTGATTGTATTATAACAGCTTCAATTTTTTCTTTATTAACTGATTTTAGAAGTGGAATTAAATTATCTATTATTTCTAACGAAACAAAAACTATTTTATTAAAATATAATGATGCAATTTTTAAAAATGGAATGTCAACAGCAACTACCACGTCATATTTATTTTTACTTCGTTTAACAAATTCCTTTTTAAGCTTTAACCAATTTTTAATTGTAATATAACTATATGGATTGGGTTTAGATATAATAAAGTAAATCAATTTTGCTAATATATATAATAAAATGCCTATAATTTTAGTATATAAAGTAGGAGGCTCATCTTCGTAATAACTCACAATATATCCTTCTAATTTTTGATTATTGAATTTTGAGGGGTTAGGTGCTACTATTTCGACATGATATAATTTATCGAGTTCATTATAAAGATTAATGGTGGTTGGTGAATAAGCCAAATGGTGGTTTGGAAAGAAAATTACTGCATTACCTTTTTTCATTACCTTTTAAATTATTTAGAAACAAAACAAATGTAATAAAGTGTAGAGCAATAAAAAAATATAATGATGTATATTTGCAAAATATATAAATAGCTTGAATAAAAAGTTTGATTTTATAGATGCAATAAGAGGATTAGCAATCATAGGAGTTGTAGCAGTTCATGCATCCAACTATGGTATTTTTAAAGCTAGCGAAATGACTACTCGTATCATTAACCATGGTGCCAGAGGTGTTCAGTTGTTTTTTTTAGCAAGTGCTTTTACTTTGTTTTATTCATTTGAAAACAGAATTAATAAAGAAAAGAGTTACATTAAAAATTTCTTTATAAGGCGATTTTTTAGAATTGCTCCATTATATTATATAGGAATTATTTATTATTTAATTCAAGATGGACTTGGTCCAAAAGAAACTTTAGGAGACTCTACTGGTATAAGTTTATTGAATATTTTATCAAACTTTTCATTTTCACATGGCATAAACCCATATTGGATAAATAGTGTGGTTCCTGGAGGGTGGTCTATTGCTGTCGAAATGACATTTTATTTGTTTTTACCTTTTATTTTTTTTAAAATACAAAATCTAAACAAAGCTATTACATTTTTCTTCTCAAGTTTAGTATTAAGAAAAGTATTAGCTATGTATTTGGTAAAACACAATTTAATATCAGATGAAAGACTTTGGGATGAATTTTTATTTTTTTACTTTCCTAGTCAATTACCCATTTTTATGCTTGGCTTAATACTTTATTTTATCATTTTAAAAGAAGAAAAACCAGAAATTTCACCTATAAATTTGATTTTATTCTCAGGTTTAATTTTAATTCAAGCATTAACTGAAATATATTTTTTATTTCCAACACATATAATTTTTGGGTTTAGTTTTTTCTTTTTGTTTTGGGGTCTTAGCAAATACCCCATAAAAATTATAGTGAATCCAATTATAAACTATATTGGAAGAGTAAGTTTTAGTATATATATAGTTCATTTCGCAGTTTTTCATTTAATGGAAAAATATACTTTTGTTGATTTTATTGAAGTAAATTCTGGACTTACAAATATTATAAATTATGGAATTAGGTTTTTGATTGGGATTTCTATTTCAATAGGAATATCTACTATTTTAAACAAAGTGATAGAAAATCCTATGCAAAATTTAGGAAAGAAAATTATTGAAAAAATAGAATTGAAAAAATAAGTTCTTTATGGTCTTAGTAAATATTTTTGACAATTTTTATATGCAAACCATGAATTAAATAAACACACAGCTGCTGTTGTTAACATTGTTGCAAATATAGCCCCCCAAGTTTCTAAAGTTGGTATAAGCCAAACACATAATTGCCAGTTTAATATTAAAGAAATAAGAGAAACAAATATTTGCACATATGTCTTTTTAAAGTATATATAATAGTTGGCCATCATTGTACTCCAAGCTAGAATTAACTGAGTAATTAACATTGCTGGTAGAAATGCAATTGCAGCATTGTATCTAATACTTATTATTTTAAAATAATCAACAGACCAAGCAAACACAAACATTCCAACAGAAACTAAGGTTAGAAATTTCATTACTTTTTTGGTAACTCTTATGGTATTTTTATAACTTTCTTTTGGGTTTTTTTCATCAAGAAATGTTGGCCAAAATGCTCCTAAAAAAGCATGAAGAAAAACCCATAAATTAGATGCTAGTGTATAAGCATATGTATATACTCCTATTACAATTCCATTAGTATTTTTTAATAAAATATTCCTATCAGTTAAACCATATATACTGCTAATAATTGCCGTTGCCATTGCTGGAATGCCAATTTTTAATGAATTCCAAATCAATCTTAGATCTAGTTCTGGTTTTATTGTTCTTATATAGTATATAAAAAAGGGAATGGCCACCATAGCATCTACAATCATACTATATTTTATTCTAGCATACGCCTTTTCAATATTATAATTATACATAATATATATAGTAACACCATTTGTTATAAAAATTCTGCATGCATTAAACAACTGCATTACTCTAATTTTTTTTACACTCATGATAAAATAACTACTCATCATAGTTGCACTAACTTGTGTTGTAATTCCTATCCAAATCCAAATTCGATATCTAGGCATAGAAAAGCCTTGGGTTTCTTTACCAATTAAGTAATTAAGTAGGTCTAAATCTATGTATGTATAAAAAAATATTATATATAATATTGATAGAAATATAAATAATACAACATTTAAATTAAAGACTAATTTGCCTAAATTCTCTTTATATTCATTAAAGAAAGCAGTTTGTGCAACATACAAACCAAAGTTCATAAAAAGTGAAGCAGAACCAATTAAATTCACCACCATACCATATATACCATATTGTGATTCATTCATCACTTTTAGATATACATACATGAGAGCTAATCCGCTCACTTTAATCAACACATCAACACTCAATAAATTAATAAACCTATGGCTAAGTTCATTGGTCATAAACCTTTTATATTGGTCTTTAACAAATGTGATAGGTTTCATCTTTTTAAAAAATATAATCCTTATTTAGCTATTGCCCTAATCAAATCATATTCTGTGATTATATGCGTTTGTCCTATAGTGTCTTTTACTAGTACAGCTGTGTTTTTCTTGGTGATATATGTCGAAATTTTTTCTACTGGTGTATTAATGTCTATGGTAGGAAATGGCTTGCCTATTATATCTATGATGGCATTGTTTATATTATATGGGTTCTCTATAATCTTAGATAATACATCACTCTCATTTACAGAACCAATTATTTGCCCGTTTTCACTCACAGGTATCTGAGAAATATCATATTCTTTCATCAGCTTTATTGCCGTTTGAATACTTTCTTTATTATCTATTGATACAAAGTCTCTCATGTTTTTTTGTTCGATAATACTTTTGGCTGTAATGCTGTCTTCTTCTAAAAAACCTCTTTCTCTCATCCAGTCATCATTAAATGGTTTGCCCATATATCTGCTTGCATGGTCATGAAATATAACTACCACCACATCCGATTTTTTTAAACCATCTTTCATTTGCAACAATCCCGCAATGGCACTACCAGCACTATTCCCAACTAGTATTCCTTCTTCTTTGGCAATTTTTCTGGTCATGACCAATCCATCTTTATCTGTTACTTTTTCGAAATGATCTATAATGTCAAAATCTATATTTTTAGGTAAAAAATCTTCCCCAATTCCTTCAGTTATATAAGGATATATTTCATTCTCATCTAATATTCCTGTATCTTTATATTTCTTTAAAACTGAGCCATAGGTATCAATGCCCCATATTTTTATATTGGGGTTTTTCTCTTTCAGAAACCTACCTGTACCTGAAATGGTTCCTCCAGTACCAACCCCTACCACCAAATGTGTAATTTTACCTTCTGTTTGCTCCCAAATCTCAGGACCTGTAGATTCATAATGTGCAGCAGAATTACTTAAATTATCATACTGATTTACATACCATGAATTAGGTATCTCTGTGGCCAATCTTGCCGATACTGAATAATATGATCGTGGATCTGATGGCTCTACATTGGTAGGACAAACAATGACATCAGCTCCTACAGCTTTTAGCATATCAACCTTTTCTTTCGATTGTTTATCTGTTGTAGCAAATATACATTTATAACCTTTTACTACGGCAGCGATAGCCAATCCCATTCCTGTATTGCCACTTGTGCCTTCAACTATTGTACCCCCTGGCTTTAATAAACCAGCCTTTTCAGCGTCTTCTATCATCCTTACTGCCATTCGGTCTTTAATGCTATTTCCTGGATTAAAAGTTTCAACTTTGGCTAACACAGTACATGGCAAACTTTTTACAATTTTATTTAATTTGACTAGCGGCGTATGACCTATTGTTTCTAATATATTTTGTTTCCACATGATATGTTGCAAAGGTAAGACAAAGCAAACACAAAAAACTTATTTGCTGTTTTTGAATATACTCATAAAAAAAGCCGAAGCAATTACCTCGGCTTTAAATTTTTTTAGTAAAAAATATTATTCAACTATTTGTCCTGTAATAGTGAATTTAACTCTTGCTCTCATAGGCACATCAGTTTTAACTGGTCCGTTTGTTTCACCTTTTGCATAAAATGACATTTGATTAGCTTTAATATAGTCAACTAATTCAACATCTTTTAAATCTAAACTAATAGTTCTTACACCATCTTTACCTATAGGTTTCTTAGCAGCCAATAAAACATCAGCTTTACCAGTAGCTCCTACATATGCTTCTGCCCAATTAACTATATCAAATGTAGTATTATTGTTATCTAAGATATCAAGAAATACTTCTTTTATTTTCATTGAAGTAATTTGGTCTTTGCTTATTGAGTTTGCTTTACACACACTATCTAAATTGTATTGCAAATCTTGAGCATCGATTTGCATTGCTCCAGCTTGTGTTGTTTGTTTTACAACAAAATCTATTTGTCCAGTAGGTAAATCAAAAGACACTTTAAGGTCTTCTTTTGTGCAAGATGAGATTAAAGCCACTGCACACATTGATAAAAGTAAATTTTTAAGTTTCATTGTTTTAAAAAATTAATTGTTAGTATTTTTGTTCGACTTTATAAATAGACAACAAAAGTAGTCAAATCGCTGCAAATCAAACTAATTATTTTTTATGAAAAACTTTCATGTGCTTCAAAGGTTTATTCCGGGCGGAGCCTCTGAAGAAATTGAAAAGCTTCTAAACGCTCATCCTGTCAATATCCGCATCACCAAAAGCAGACAAAGCAAGTTAGGAGATTTTAGACCTCAACCACATGATAAATATCATGCCATAACAATCAATTATGACCTTAATCCTTACGCATTTTTGATTACTTTGGTTCATGAAATTGCCCATCTCACCACTTGGAAAGATTTTCAAAATAAAGTGGACCCCCACGGCATGGAATGGAAATTTCAATTTAAGTTTTTAATGGACCCTTTTTTCAAACTCAATGTTTTTCCTGAAGAAGTTGCTTTTGCTCTTAAATCTTATATGAATAATCCTGCTGCATCTAGCTGTTCTAGTCCTTCGCTTACTAAAGCTCTTAAAAAACACGACAAAGATGCTCATCATTATACCTTTCTTGACGAACTTCCTACACATGCTATTTTCAAACTAAAAAACCAACAACAGTTTGTATTTAAAAAAGGTGAAAAAGCTAGGACCAGATTTAAATGTCTTGAAATAAAATCTAATAGAGAATATTGGGTTACCGCTCATGCTGAAGTAATACCAATCAATGAATAAGCAACATTTTATTTATCAAAAAAACTTTGTAACTATTTTTAACTTTATCTGTTTACTATTTATATGAATTTTATAAAAAAATCCTACTTCTTCTTTTTATTGTTTTTTATTTTCTCTAGCACAAATGCTCAAAAATATAATATTTCTGGTTATGTAAAAGATGCTAAAAATGGGGAAGAAATCACAAGTGTAAATATTTCCGTAATAGAAAAAAACGCTACTGCAAGTACTAACAATTATGGTTACTACACACTTTCACTCCCTACTGGCACTTATACTGTTGTTTTCAGTATGCTAGGCTATCAAAGTCAAGAAAGGGTTATAAATTTAAAAGCTAATCTTACTTTAAATATTGAGTTAATTTCAACACAAAAAGAATTACAAAGCTACACGCTTAGAGAAACTAAGAGAAACAAAAATGTTGAAAAGGTGGAGATAGGAACAATTCAGGTTAGTGCCACTCAAATAAAAAAAATTCCTGCTGTACTAGGCGAGGTAGATGTTATCAAAGCTATTCAAATGCTTCCTGGCGTATCTTCTGTAGGAGAAGGTGCCACTGGTTTTAACGTAAGAGGTGGTTCGGTAGATCAAAATTTGATTATCCAAGATGAAGCTCCAGTATATAACTCAAGTCATGCATTAGGCTTTTTTTCTGTATTTAACCCTGATGCTGTTAAAGATGTAAAACTAATCAAAGGCGGCATACCTGCAATGTATGGTGGAAGACTTTCCTCTGTTCTTGATGTGAGAATGAAAGAAGGTAACATGAAAAAATTTCAGGGAAGTGGTGGCATAGGAACTATATTCAGTAGGCTAATGATTGAAGGCCCTATTAAAAAAGATAAAGCTTCTTTTATGTTTGCCGCAAGAAGAAGTTATGTTGACGTTTTTTTTCCGCTTTTCCCAAATGACCTACTCAAAAAAAGCAATCTTTCTTTTACTGATTTAAATGGTAAAATAAATTATATAATTAACAAACGCAATCGGGTTTTTCTTTCTTCTTACTACGGAAGAGATTTATTTGGTCTAGCTGATTTATTTAAAGTAAGTTGGGGGAACCAAAATGTAACTGCCAGATGGAATCACCTTTATAACTCAAAAACTTTTGCCAATTATTCACTCATTTTTAGCAATTATGATTATAGTTTAGGTGCTACTTTCGGTCCTATACAATTTAAATGGATTTCAAATATTAAATTTTATAACTTAAAAGCTGACCATCAAACAAATTATAACAACAAACATTTGCTTCAATATGGTGCAAATATTATATACTATACCTTCAGACCGGGAGAAACAGAACCAGTAGCAGGCTCAAGTGTAATTGTTAATCAAATTTCATTAGAGAAAAAATATGCTTTCGAACCCAATGCTTATGTAAGTGACGAATGGACGGTAAATAAGAAACTATCTATTCAAGCTGGCGTTAGATATAATGGGTTTGCAAATATTGGATCTAGCAAAGTATATAAATATTCAAACGAAGAAAATAGAAGCTTAGACAACGTAACTGACACAGTATATTATCAGTCAGGAGATTTAATTAAATACTATCAAGGTTTAGAACCAAGAGCCGCATTTAAATATACCTTAGACAGCAACAGCTCATTAAAAGGAGGATATAACAGAATGAGGCAAAATATTCACCTTATATCAAACACATCTGCTGCTACTCCTTTTGACATATACCTACCAAGCGACTATCATTTTAAACCTCAGGTTGCCGATCAAGTTTCACTTGGTTATTTTAGGAATTTTAAAAACAACATGTATGAAACTTCTGTAGAAGTATATTATAAAAAATATAATAACCTTATAGACTTTAAAGATGGTAGCAATTTAATAGGCAATGAACGTTTAGATACGGTAATGCTTAGAGGTCAAGGTCAAAGTACTGGTATTGAATTTTATATAAGAAAAACAGAAGGCAAACTGACAGGTTGGATAAGCTATACATTAAGCAATACCACAAGACAGGTTGATGGTATTAACAACAGTAAAACATACAGTGCTCCTTATAATAAAACACATGTGTTAAGCATAACTGCTTCATATGAAATAAATAAAAGGCTTAGCATTGGGGCAAACTTTATATATAATACTGGTATTGCTATTACAGTTAATCAAAGCAGGTACCCACATCAAGGATTTGTTTTAGGTGATCCATCTGAAAGAAATTCATATAGAATTCCTAATTATAATAGAGCAGATATTTCAGCAACATATAAAGGCAAAAAACATAAGCTATGGCAAGGCGAATGGGTAGTTTCAGCTTATAATTTATATGCTCGTAGAAATGCATATTCTATTTACTTTAGACAAAATGATGTAGACCCTTCAAAAACAGAGGCAGTAAAAATCTCCGTTTTCGGTACTGTGATTCCTTCAGTAACTTATAACTTCAATTTCTAAACTCATGAAAAATTATATATATATACTTATTCTTTCTATTGTTTTTTCTTCTTGTCAAGATGTAATAGAGCTTGATGTGGCCTCTAAAGCTAGCAAATTGGTGGTTGATGGTTGGATAGATAGCGATTCTGTTCCAAAAATATATTTATATATATCTCAACCTTATTTCGAAAACAAAGAATACCCTAAAGCTACAGGTGCTATTGTAACTTTAAATGATGGTACAAACAATGTTAATTTAACTGAAAGTGCAGCTGGTAGTGGTTTTTACTCTTCTAATGCTATGAAAGGTACTGTAGGCAAAACATATACTTTAACCATACAATATGAAAACAAAACATATACATCGGTTAGCACTATGCCTAAAACTATTGCTCAGTTTGATTCTATATATTTTAGACCCTTACCTTTTGGAAAACCAGGACAAGCCCCAAAAATTGTTACTAACTTTGCTTATCAAGAGTATCCTGAAAAAGGAAATTGTTATATGGCTAGATTCTCTAGAAATGGTGAGATGGATTTAAAAAAATTAAACTTTACTGATGACCAATTTATCAACGGTAATCACATAACTGATGTGTTTGTTGGTGAAGAGGTTTTTAGTGGAGATACTATAAGACTTGAAGCATATGGAATAACCAAAGAATATTTTGGGTTTTTAAACCAAATTATTAGCAATGAATATCAACAACAAGGTTTGTTTTCACCTCCCATAGCTCCATATAAAGGAAATATTAGTAATGATGCTTTAGGCTTTTTTAGAACCTCTGGTATGATTGCCAAAGACACCATTGTACCTTAGAGATTTTCTATATATTCTTTAATTTTTAATCTATCTATTTTATTTGAATTTGTATATATAAATTGGGGCATGGTTTTAATTTCTTTTATGATATTTTGAGTTAACAAAGAGTTGATTTTGTTTAAAATTTCAAGCTTGAATTCATCTAAAAGATGAAAGTCAGTTTCTAATACCAATACCAATTTTTCTCCCCAAACTTTATCAGGTATTGATGATACAACATACTTGTAAGTTAAGAAAAGTCCACTTGTGTGTAATGTATACTCCAGCTCTTCTGGTGAATATTTTAAACCACCACTATTGATAATAAAATCTAATCTGCCTTTTACTGTAAACCTATGGTCTGAATTTATGTCAACTATATCTTTTGTTTCTATCCATTTTTTTAAAATTGTAGGATGATATAAAAACAAGCAATTTTCTGAACTCAATTTGTACTGCCAACCATCTAAAAGTTTATATGTTTTTTCTCGTTTATTTAAACTTCTTAAGGCTATATTCGAACAAGTTTCAGTCATTCCATATGTTTGAAATGCTTGTGAAATATGTGAGCTAAAATAATTTTCGATAGTTGAACTTATATAAGCTCCTCCTATAAGTATTGTGGCAAAATTTTGTAAAATATCTTGTACATGTTTCTTTTGTATATATGTCTCTATCATCGCAGGTACCAAAGAAATATGGTTAATACCAGACATTGTTACAATGGTGTCTAAGACATCTATTTTAGGTTCATAAATATATACATTTAAATTAAAGTATAGTGCTCTTACAAGTTGCATCAAACCTCCAATATGCTCAACAGACAAGCAAACGTGCATATGGTCATAAGGCGTTATTTTTAGTATTTTTTGTGAATTTAGAGCAGAAGCAATCATTTGTTCTCTACTAAGTTCAATATCTTTGGCAACACCTGTGCTTCCTGAAGTTTTTATGATAAAAGATTCTTTACCTTGAAGCCAATCACTACAAAAATGATATGCTGCTAAAGCATTTTTTTTTAAGCTTTTTTGCTCTAACAACGCAATTGTGAGTTGGCCATTTGCTAATAACTGAATCATTTATTGTTTGACTGCCTTGTATGCAAAACGTATAAATATAATCATAAATAAAAAGTGAATAAATGGCCAAGGTGAAGGCATTATTCTTTGATAACTCCCTAAAATAGTGGTTAGCATCATGCCGCCATGAAATATAGTTAATAGGAATAGCCCTGCTTGAATCATTTGAATATTGTCTTTAAGTCTATTCATAAACAAGCTTAAAAACGACATGACTACAATTACAAAACCTAAACTTCTTGAAACGGTAATTAAAGGAATATCTTTGGGGTCAAAGTCAATAATAGCTATTGGGAATAGTACTAAAATAAAACCAAGGATTACGCAAAATGCTGTATTTGCAATTAATATATATTTCATTTGTAAGTGCAAAGGTAATTATATTTGTTAGCTTTATTATTATACTACAATACATATTCATTTGAAACAATCTAAAAAAGTATTTGGACTTATTGGTTATCCATTAGAACACTCCTTTTCTCAAAAATATTTTACAGAAAAGTTTAAACAATTAAATCTCTTAGGTTATAGTTATAAACTATTCCCATTAGACCATATCATGCAGTTTCCTGAGTTAATCATGAGAAATACAAATCTAGCGGGGCTTAATGTAACAATACCCTATAAAGAAGATATTATGAACTTTTTAGATCAGATAGAACATGAAGCATCAGATGTTGGTGCTGTAAATACTATAAAAATTAGACAAACGGCAGGAGATGTAATAGTAAAAGGATACAATACTGATATATATGGATTTGAAAATTCATTAGTACCATTTATAGGAAGCAGTCCACTTAAGGCTTTGGTTTTCGGTTCGGGAGGGGCATCAAAAGCTGTAGTGTATATATTAAAAAAATTAAATATAAATTATATAGTTGTTACTAGAAAACCTCAAAACAATTCAACTACTTATACTGATTTAAGTAAAGATATTTACAACGACCATTTACTATGGATAAATACCACACCCGTCGGAATGTCTCCTCATGATAATGAGCACTTACCCATTGATTTTGACAGTATCACAAGTAAACATTTTATATATGATTTGGTGTATAATCCTGAAAAAACAATGCTACTTACCGAAGCAGAAAAAAGAGGAGCAAGAATTAAAAATGGGTTAGAAATGTTGCAACTCCAAGCTGAAAAATCTTTTGAAATATGGGAAGATTCTAAAATAAAATAATTAGATAAATAGTGCATACTTATTTTTGCACTTATAAACCATGCAATTTTCTCAAGTTATAGGCCATAAGTCGCTAAAAGAGCATCTAGCTCAATCTATTATTCAAGGGAGAGTTGCTCATGCTCAATTGTTTTTGGCTAAAGAAGGCTGTGGTGCTTTGCCACTGGCATTGGCTTATGCTACCATGGTTAATTGTACAAATCCAATCGAAGCCGATAGTTGTGGTACTTGCAATAGTTGTAAAAAAATGGCCCAGTTTATTCATTCAGATTTGCATTTTACTTTTCCAACTATAAGTCCTGCCAAACAAAGTAAAGAGTTTATTAGCGAATGGAGAAATGCACTGCTTTCTATTCCATATATGGGATATAAACAATGGTTACAAAATATAAAAGCTGAAAATAAACAAGGAAATATAACTGCTGATGAAACAAGAGATATTATTAGAAGGCTTGGCTTAAAGCAGGTTGAAGGAAAATTTAAAATTCAGATTATATGGGGAACTGAATATTTAGGTCTTGGTGGTAATATTTTGCTTAAATTACTTGAAGAGCCACCAGAGAATACTTTATTAATACTAATAGCTGAAGATAGTGATAAAATTTTACCTACAATTTTATCTAGAACACAAGTAATTAAAATTCCAAACTATACTGCTTTCGAGATTTCACATGCATTAATTGAATTAGAAAATTGTGATGCCTCTAAAGCTAGTCAAATAGGTTCTATCTCTTCAGGTAATTGGAATATTGCATTAAACTTATTTGAACAAGCTGATAACGATTTACTTCAATTATTAAAAGATTTTTTAAATGGATGTTTAAAAAACAAAGATAGAAAAGAATTTTTAGAGTTAATAGATAAGCTTTCTCAATCGGGCAGAGATCCATTAAAAATGTTTTTCGAATACTTTTTAATGATTCTAGAAAAAAGCACAGTATATAAATATACCAACGAAGAACCTCCTGTTCCTGGAGATGCAGAAAGAATTTTTATAGTGAAATTAGCTGAAAAGGTTGATTCACAAAAAATAAATATACTTATGGATGAGTTAAATAAGTCTCACTATTATATAGAAAGAAATGGCAATCCTAAGTTAGTGTTATTTAACTTATATTTGTGGGTTAGAAATTGTTTAGGATAAATAATATATAGTCAATTTCTAAACTTAAAAATAACGATAACTGCCTGTAAAAGGCATCAATATAGAAAAAAATATGTCATGTTCAAGTTGTGGTTCCGGTGGATGTTCGCCGGCAGGTTGCAAAGACAATGGTCATTGTAGCACAGGTGGTTGTAATAAATTAAATGTATATGATTGGTTGGGGGGAATGGCATTGCCGCCAAATTACAAGCCGTTTGATATTGTTGAAGTTAGGTTTAAAGGCAGTAGAAAGGAATATTTTAGAAACTCAAATCAATTAGAAATATTTACGGGTGACTTAATAGTTGTAGATGCTGAAAGTGGTTATGATATAGGCCATGTGTCACTCAAAGGCGAATTGGTAAAATTGCAACTCAAAAAGAATGGTATAAAAGAAGACAGTGTAGATTTACCAAAAATTTTAAGAATTGCTAAAGATACTGATACACAAAAATATAAAGATGTAAAAGCTGAAGAACCTATAGTGCTTCAAAGAGCTAGAACTTTAGCCCTTCAAATGAAGTTACAAATGAAGTTAAGCGACATAGAGTTTAGAGGTGATAGAAAAAAAGTTACTTTCTTTTACACAGCTGAAGATAGAGTAGATTTTAGAGAATTGATAAAAAAGTATGCCGATGAATTTAAAACCAGAATAGAAATGCGTCAAATTGGTTACAGACAAGAAGCAGCAAGACTTGGCGGCATAGGTAGCTGTGGCCGCGAATTGTGTTGTTCTACTTGGCTTACTGATTTTAAAATTGTAAATGTTGGGGCTGCTAGGTATCAGAATCTTTCATTAAATCCACTTAAACTTCAAGGACAATGTGGAAGACTAAAGTGCTGTTTAAATTTTGAGTTAGATACATACATGGAATCACTGAGCGACTTCCCTAAAGATACAGAAAAAATTAGGTTAGAAACACAAATTGGTCCTGCTAGGTCTATTAAAACAGATATACTTAAAAAAATTATTTGGTTTGCATATGAAGGTGGAATTTCTACTGATTGGATTCCTGTTCATGTAAAAGATGTAAATGAATATATAGCATTAAACAAACAAGGAATTAAGCCAGAACGACTTGGTGAGTATGATAAAGTTGGTGAACCTGAAAAAATGAAAACCGCTACTGAAGAGTTTGAAGGTAGTTTAACTCGGATGGAAAATCGAGGAAGAAACAACAACCAAAAGTCTAGAAACAACAACAGGCCGAACAGTCAAAATAGGAATCCTAACAACCAAGTAAACTCAGGACAAGATAAGTTAGAAAACAACCCTAACAAAAATCCTAATGCTAAGCCTAATAGACCACCACATCGCAACAACAACAATAAGCCGCCTCAAGGTAATAAGCCGCCTATCAAAGGATTTCAGCCGCCACAGCCCCCAAAAGAAAGTTAAAATTACTCTCTAATTCTAGGGTCTAACCATCTATAGCTGATATCTACTAATAAATTTACGATTACGAACATAGAAGCTACAGCTACCACGGCACCCATCACTACAGGTAAGTCAGATTTGTCTAGAGCCTCTACTGTTACTTTTCCAATTCCTTTCCAGTTAAATACATACTCAACAAAAAAAGCTCCAGCCATAAGAGAAGCAAACCATCCTGAAATAGCTGTAATTACAGGATTTAAAGCATTAGGCAACGCATGTCTTTTTACAACTTCAAATAATGAAAGTCCTTTGGCTTTTGCAGTTCTTATATAGTCTTGTTGTAACACTTCTAGCATAGAACTTCTTGTAAGCTGTATAATGATAGCCAGTGGTCGAATGCCTAAAGTAAAAGCAGGTAATATTATATTTCTCCATCGTATATAATTTCCAGTTTCTAAATCATAATCTAGAAAACTACCTGTCATATCTAATACAGTATATTTAGAAAGATAGAAACCGAAAAGCCATGATATAATGATTGCAGCAAAAAACGATGGTAAAGAAATACCAATTGTAGACACAAGTAAGATGGTTTTATCTTGCCATTTGTCTTTATAAATAGAGCAGATAACGCCTAAAAAAATACCTACCAAAGTTGCAAAAAACATTGCAGCAAATGCCAAAATAAACGTTCCAACCAATGATGAAGCCACTATATCATAAACACTTTGCCTACTTTGATATGATTGACGTAAATATGGTTTTTTAATGACAACTGCTTTATTCGAAAATTGAACTAGATGAATATACTTATATTTAATTTGATTCTCGTTATTGTCTTCATAAATAGATATGGGCATCAAATCGTTTATATATAATAATAATCTAGTGGCCATTGGTTTATCTAGACCAAACTCTTTATTAATTGCTTCAATGCTTTTGGTGTCAGTTCTCTGTCCCATGGTCATACTTGCTGCATTATCAGCAGAAATATTAAACAAAACAAAAACTAACACGATAACACCAAGAAGTACTGAAAGGCTATATATTATTTTTTTGAATAGATAAGTTAACATGATTGGCAGCAAATGTATTTATGAATAAATAAAAAACCCGACTCAAATGAGTCGGGTTTTTAAATTGATTAGTTTAAATTGATTAGTGAGCAACTAAAACTGGTTTAGTTACTTTGAAATCTCCACTGATAATATTTACTAAATAAGCACCAGTTTGAATGTTGCTAGTATTTAGTTCAATATTTTGTTCACCTGGAGCTAATGTTTTAGATACTTGAGTTGAAACAACTTGACCTAACATGTTAACTACTTCAATTTTAACGATACCTTCACTAACTAAGTTAAAGTTTACATTAGTAGAAGCATTAGCAGGGTTAGGGTATACATTAACTGAAGTAGCCATTTTATTTTCAGCTACACCAGTATTCCAAGATACCGCGTTAGCAGCTTGGTAAACTTCTTTAGTTGCTGTATTTTGTAACCAAACAACTACTTCTAAGTTGTTAAAGTTTTCAACTGAATGCTCTTTAGTTAAATCAATACGAGTTTGACCATTTGGAGCTAATTTGTAGCTACCTGGGAACGTATAAACTACGTTATAGTCAACTGGGTTGTTAGCTTTTAAGCTAGTCATCACTGCACCATTTTGGTTAGGATGCATTTTTTTAACTACGTGTTCAAATTCAGTTTCACCATTAGATTTCACATTTTGAGTAGTTATTTTTTCCATGATAGCAATATATAATTTAGTAGTAGATGGAAGATCAATATATGATTTAGCATTTACATCAATTCCTACTGATTGACCAGAAACATGGTAAGTTGCTTTTAGTTCTACAACAGTAGGAATTTGTTGGTATTGATCAAAAATGGCATTAGTTAATGAATTTGCATTGCCATCCCATCCACCATCAATTTCCATACGTGGAATAGAATTGATACCATAGAAAGTACCACGACGAGCAACTGTTTCGTTTGTTGCATATGGGTCGCCAGTACCAGGGAAGTCTTGTTGGTATTTAACTGTTGCATAAGTACCGGCAGTTTTACCATCAACTATATTTTTTTGATTTACATTTCCTGGAACACAGGGTCCACAAGTAGCTGAAGTGAATATTTCATGTAAAGTTACTCTTTCAACAGATTTAGCAATCACATTAATAGTGGCAGATTTTTTATCGTTAGAAGTATCGCCATCAGCATTGCTACCATTAAAATCAGAAGCCCAAACTACTAAGTTAAAAGCGCCTTCAGTAGCTGAGTTAAATGGAGTTCCATGTGTAAAATCATAAGAACCTGCACCATAACCAGCTATGTTAACTCCAGTAACATTTTGAGTTACTACAGCACCATTGTCTATTTGGTAATTCAAGTTAAAAGATGTAATAGCAGTAGCACCAATGTTCACTAAAGTACCTTTTACAGGAATATTTTGGTTTTTGCCATAGAATTTTTGAAGATCGATATTGGTTACAGTAGCATTATAAGCAGGTACATTTCCATAAATAAATTTGTACACATCGCTTTCAGCAGCTACATAGCTACCATTTTTACCACCAAAACCCATATTAGGAGCACCAGCAACATTAAGTCCTTGTGTTCCGTCAGAATTATTAACGCCAGTAGTAGCAGAGAAAGATCCAAAACCGTAATTTAATACGATATCAAAATCACCAGCTTCATATAATCTTATAGCAAAATAAGTTATATCTTTTCCAGATGTTGCTGAAGCTTGAGCCAAACGCCATTGGATTACGTGAACTCTATTAGGAGTTGCACCATAAGTAAAAGTTTTGATATCAGATGGGAATGTGGTGGCACCAGAAGTAACTGTTTGTAATTTCAAATCATCCCAAAATGCAAAAATTGCATTCTTAGGTGCTGATGCATTAGGTAAAGTAGTATTGGCAGTTACGTCAGCAGTTTGAGTTACATCAAAGGTAATATAACCACTTGTACTTGCTTTGAATTTTGTTACGGCAGTACCATAAAAATTCCAAGCAAAAGGTAATGTTTGTTCAGCAGATAATGCAGCAGTAGCAGGAGCAGCAGTTACTGAAGTAGATCCAGTAGCATTCAAATCGTAGGGAGCAGCAGTACCTTTCGATTTAAGAAAGTAGTACCCTTGTCCTTGAGCCCAACCGAAAACGGCTAAAAGGCTAACCATTAGTAATGATTTTTTCATTGTGTTAATTAATTGTTTATTTCAAATATTAGGGCGCTAAAATAATCATTTATTAATTAATAACAAAAATTAATTAATGCATCAATCACATTTTAAAATATAAGTAAGAAAAAAATATTTAGATATATTTTTAATCATGCATTTTTACTAAAAAAATAATTTTAACTCCTTTTGGTGCTTTTATATGAATAGTATATTTGCATCTATGAAAAATAACCACAGAACTCGTTCTTTACTTCGCAAAATGCTCAATTATTTTTTGAAAGGATTGTTGTTTTGTGTTCCTGTCTTTGTTACTTTTTATATCATCTTTAGTATGCTATCTTGGACAGATAGTTTAATTCCGCTAAAAATCAAAGGTTTAGGTTTTGTTATTGTCATCACATTTATTACACTTGTTGGTTATTTTGGTAGTGGAATTCTCTCCAAGCCTATCTTCGATTTGTTTGATGATGTGCTTAGCAAAACACCCGGCATAAATAGAATTTATAATGTTGTAAAAGACATGATTGAAGCGATGGTTGGCGATAAAAGAACGTTTAAAGAACCCGTTTTGGTAGAGATGAGTTCTAATGGAATTGCGAAATTGGGTTTTGTTACTCAAAAAGATTTATCAGCTATAGCAATTGATGGGTATGTTGCAGTTTACTTTCCTCATGCATATGCAATATCAGGCGATTTATATATGGTACCAATAGATAAACTAAAACCTATTCAATCAAAATATCCTATTCTTCCTTTTATTATGAGTGGTGGAGTAGCCGAACTTGAAGATATGGACACACATAAGAAATAGATAGTATTTCTCTTATGCTTTTTAGCTTCACTAGTTTGCTTAAATTCTCTTACTTTTGCAGCCAATTTTTCAATAATAATAGTTCATGGAACAAAAGCAAGATTTAGACAAAAATGCCATTATTGGCTTAGTGCTGATTGTATTAATAGTATTAGGATTTGTCTATATGAATCCACCTAGTCAAGAAGAGGTTGCACTAAAAAAACATATACAAGATTCTACAGAGTTAGCATCTAAAAAAGAAATTAAACAACAAATTGTAACGCCAGTTGTAGACTCGGCTTCAATTCATGTAGCTGATTCAATTACTCTAGGATCTTTGTCAAAACTTAGTATTGGTGAGTCAAAAACTGTTACTATTGAAAATGAAGAAATTAAACTTTCTATTAGTAGCAAAGGGGGAAGGCCTATTTTAGCTCAACTCAAAAAATACAAAAAATTTGATAAAAAAAGCCAAGTCACATTATTAAATAACGATAATAGCAGATTTGATTATTCATTTAACACCACTGAAACCAAAGCAATTCAATCAAATCAATTAATATTTGACACCAAGCAAAACAATATTGTAGTTTCAAAAAACTCAGATAGTATTGTGCTTACTTCTTCTTTAAATGACAAACAATTTATTCAGCATATATATACTTTACCGGCTAAAGGTTTTAATGTAGGTATGTCTATAAGGTTGGTAGGTTTTGAAGGAATTGTAGCTGCTAATAGCAATTCGCTTAGATTAAATTGGAATGTAATGCCTGAAAAACAAGAAGCAAGAGTTCAGGCTGAAAGAGATAAAACAACTATTTATTATAAAATAAATGCAGACGAACCTGCTGATAATTTAGGTGAAAGAAAAGACGCTAAAGAAGACATTAAAACGCCATTGAAATGGGTATCTTTTAAACAACAATATTTCAATACGACTCTCATTGCCAAAAGTACTTTTGCTGATGGTTCTGTGTTAGAAACTAAAACATTGGGAAGTGATTCATTAATAAAAGACCTGTCGGCTACTTTGTTTATACCATACAATTACAAACCTGATGAAAGATTTGATATGAACTTATTTCTTGGTCCTAACCACTTCCAAACCCTAGAAAAAGAAAACATAGGTTTAGAAAGAATTATATATTTAGGTTGGGGTATTTTTGGATACGTTAATAGGTTTGTTGTAATTCCAGTATTTAACTTTTTAGATGACTATATATTGAGTTATGGGATTATTATTCTGTTGCTTACTTTAATTATAAAAACTGTTCTATTCCCATTGGTTTTTAAATCTTTTAAATCAACAGCTAAGATGCGAGTACTCAAACCTGAAGTTGATCAATTAAAAGAAAAATACGGAAGCGATTTTCAAAAACAACAATCTGAAACTATGGCTTTATACAGAAAAGCTGGAGTTAATCCTTTAGGTGGTTGTTTCCCTATGCTGTTACAACTTCCTATTTTATTTGCTATGTTCCAATTTTTCCCTTCAGCTTTTGAACTTAGGCAACAGTCTTTCTTATGGGCTTCAGATTTATCAATGTTCGATAGTATATGGGATTTTGGATATGTTCCTATTATAAATACAATATATGGTGACCACGTAAGTTTGTTTACTTTATTAATGACCGTTTCATCAATCATTTTTACTATGATGAACAATCAAATGACTGGTGCTAGCGGACAAATGAAATATATTGGTCTGTTAATGCCGGTTATATTCTTAGGTTTCTTTAACAATTATGCTTCTGGTTTGACATGGTATTATTTCTTATCTAATTTAATTACAATCTTACAACAACTGTTAATTAGAAGATTTATTGATGAAAAAGCTTTACATGCTTCCATTCAAGAAAACAAAAAGAAACCTATTAAAAAATCTGGTTTTCAACAAAAACTAGAAGATATGGCGAAGAAAAGAGGTATTGACCCTAACCAATTAAAAAGCAAAAAATAGTTTGATTTGCAACTAAATCAACTTCTTTAGAGTCGTCTAAATATATTTTTGGTATTATTATAAAAATTAATTATCATTGCCATTCAAATTTAACAATCACATAATGAAAAAATTATTATTCACTTCACTTATTGCAGCAGGCCTTATTTTTGGCTATGGCTGTAAGAAAAAAGACACAACTACGCCACCTGTTGACAATACTCCAGCACCTTTAGTAGTTAAACAAGAAAACAAAGCTTTTATGGTTGATTTTTCTGAAACTTGGTGCCCACCATGTGGTAGCTACGGAGGCCCAGCTTTCGATAAAGTTTTAGATGATTTAGAAGGAAGCACTTTATGTTTAATGAAAGCTTATGGTTCTTCTACTCCTTCTGCTTTAAATGGTAAATATTCTTCAGCTATGGGTGCAGACTATGGCGTGAAAGGTGTTCCTACTTTCTTTGTTAACCAAGACGAGTTAAACAAAGGCGGAGGGGTTTATAGCCAAATTGATGCAAATGTAAATTTTGTTAAATCAAAAGCTAACAATTTTGCTGGTGCTGCTGTAAATGCTGGTGTTGCTTTAGATAAAAAAATATCTGGAAACACCATGACTGTTCGTACTAAAAGCAAATTCTTTACTGATTTCCCAGCTGGTACTGACTATCGTTTAGCTGTTTATGTTGTTGAAGACAACATTACTGCAACTCAAGCTTTAGCTGTTCCTTTAAATGGTTCAAATTCTGACCCTGCATACAAACACCGTAATTTATTAAGAACTGGTGCTTCTGGTTCATATAAAGGTGATGCTATCAATAACAAAGGTGCAGTTGCTAACAACCAAGAATTTGATAAAGAATTCACTATTACTTTAGATCCAACTTGGAATCAAGCAAACTTGAAAGTAATTGCTGTAATTTGGGACGCTACCAATGCAGGATTACCAATAGTTGTTAATAGCAACATGGTTAAATAATCTTAAACATATTTCATAAAAAAACCACCTTCAAACGAAGGTGGTTTTTTTATGAGTAATTTTTTGAAAAAATGTAGTTGTATAATATATATTATATGTTAAAATTCATCATCATCAGATTCTGATTCTTCGTCATCTTTAGATTTGTTCTCAGATAAATCTATATTATCTCCTAAAATATTTAGTAATTCTATAATTTGATTTGCCCTTATGGGTTCACTTTGTTGTTGATAAGCAAAGGCCAAATTTCTAAGTATTCTTTTGATAATTTCTATATTGCTGCATGGAACCAAATATTTGTTATCAATGGGCAAGTTTAGTTGTTTTAAAAACTGCTCTATGTTTGACAATGACAATATAGCTCCTCTATTAAAAGCATTTATATAAAATATAATTCCGTTTTTACTTTCAAGCCTTGAGTCTTGGTTTAAAGCTGCTCTAATTATATCATCTAAAAGTTTTTCATCTTTATAGGCTAATACAAAATGTTGTGGAAGGTTTACACCATATATAGGAATTCCAAGTCTGTTTGCTACAATTTGATATATAACAGATAGTGAAACAGGATTCCCTTTTCTGCTCTCTAAAACATTGTTTATATATGAGTTTTGAGGGGAATGATAGTTAGATACATTAGGAGAGAATTGATATAAATTATAAAACATATGATTTAGTACTTTAACTTTTTCAAAAGCAGTTAAAGCATTATTTAACTCAAGCCAAACATCCAACCTAATTTTATCAATCAAATCGTTTACATGGCTTTTATCTAATTCAGGATACTTATATTTTGCTATAATAAAAACTCCATCAAACAAATCACCATTATCAATTTCTGACCATTTAGAAAGTTCTTCTTTGACATTGTTAAATTGTATACTGGAAATTATTTGCTCAATTCTTTGTTGAACTATAGCATCAAAACTAATTTCCCATTCTCCTTCTAATACAGGAATTACTGAAGGCCCAAGACTAAGTAACTTATTCTCAACTTGAGTATATATTTCATGGTCTGGATCATCCAATAATTTGACCAGAGCTGTGATTTCTTTGATATTCATACGGCTATTCATTGTTAAAACAAGTCAAGTACTTTAGTTTGTAATTAAAAATCCTATATATATAAATTTTTACAACAAATTAGCATACTATTCTGATATGTCACTTATATATTTTAATTTTTGCCCTACCTTAACGTTGTTGTTTTTTAACTTATTCCAATGCTCTAAGTTTGCTATAGTCACATTGAGCTTTACAGCAATATTACTTAATTTATCTCCTGCTTTTACAGTGTATACTTTAAACTCATCATTTTCTTCTAATTTGTGTAATTTTCTTGTAGTATCTTCAGCTTCTGTTTCTAGATTATTAGTATATAGTTCGTCAATATTTATGTTTTTAACATTTAATGGCAATTCAACTATATATGTTTTAAACAATTTATTACTCAACATATGCTTTTTTATCCAAGGATTATATGTTCTCAGAATCTTATAATTTACTCCATGGTTTATTGCCCAATCAGCCCAATTTGAAACGGTACCACTTACATTGATTTTTTTGGTTTGGTAAGGTAAGTATCCTTGGTTTTTATTAAATTGATAGTTGTATTTTTCTGGATGTGAAAGAATTTCTTTTAAAGCAATAATTCTAAAAACATATCTACTCGTTTCGGTATTTAAATATAAGTCGTAATAGCTCCTCACTTTTTGAAAAGACAAACTCTTTTGAACACCACCTACTCCACAGTTATAGGCAGCAGCAGAAAGTGTCCAACTATTAAAAATTTCATTCATGTCTTTTAAATAATTACAAGCAGCTTGGGTTGATTTTTCTATATCATATCGCTCGTCTATTTCGTCATTAATTTCTAGCCCATATTGTTTACCTGTAGCTGGCATAAACTGCCAAAAACCAGCAGCACCCACAGGCGATACCACTCCAGACAAACCACTTTCAGCTACAGCTAAATATTTGATGTCATCAGGCAAACCATTTCTTTTTAATGCTTCTTCTATAGTAGGAAAATAGCGAGTCATTTTTTTTAAGTGCATCAAATTAGATGATTGCCAAAATGCATTGCCCAACAATTCTTTATCTATTCTCTCTCTCACTTCTGGGTCGTCTAGTGGAACAGGTTCATTACAAAAGTCAAGTTTTTCAGGTATGGTAATGGGTTTTATTTTACCATCATATTCAGCTTGATACTTAGAGGTGCCATTAAAAAACAGATGTGTAATGAACATCAAAAAAAGAAATAACAATACAGAAATTAAATTCTTATTCATACGCAATAAATATATACAAGCAAAGGTAGTTTTATAAATGATAAATATATGTTTGATAACAAAGTAATTTATTCACAAATTATTATATGAATATTTTGTTTTAACTTGCAACTCAATTCATTAAGAATTACTCTGTAAACTATAAATTAAACTATATGATACAAAAATTTCTAACCAAAAAAATTAAATTAAGTATTTTACTCACGCTTGCTTTTAGTATGATTAACCTTATATCATACACTTATAGCAACAGCACACCTCCTTCATCACTCACTAATGCCCCTAGCGAAGGCAACTGTACTTCATGCCACGGCGGGAATGCTTTAGTTTCATCTGGTAACCAATGGAACAATATCACTCTAACAGCCAACGGTGGTGCCTTAGAGTATTTTCCAGACTCTAGTTTTAATATGTTACTTACCGCTGATATAAGTGGAATTACCAAATATGGATTTGAAGTAACTGTATTAGACAGTGTGACCAACAAAGCCATTGGATCTATGACTGTTACTAATACTACTACCACTACCAAAGCTACTAATAATGTAAATGGTGCTGCAAGAGAATATATCATGCACAAACCTGCAGGTACTGCTGCACAAAATGCCAATAAAATTACTTGGGATTTTAAGTATAAAGCACCATCATCTATGCCTAAAGCTATAAAATTTTATGTAACTGTAAATGCTACAAACAGTAATGGAAGCGATAACGGTGATGTTATATATGTTAAAGTTTTTACGATGAGGCCTTCTTCTTTATTACCTAAAACTAAAGTATCTGTTTCTAGTGTAACAATTTGTTCAGGCGACACTTTATTTTGCAACTCTCAATCAACAAACGTAACAAACTATCAATGGTATGTGCTAAATGGAAATACAAAAAAAGACTCTGCTACTGCTTCTAACCCATATTTTATAATGAACACAGCCGGTACTTATAAAATAAAATTAATTGGTAGTAATAACAAAGGTGCTATAGCAGACTCTGCTACAGTTAAAGTAAACCAAAAACCTACAGTATCTATTACGTCATCTAAAAACAATACTAATATATGTAGTACTGATTCTGTTGTGCTTACTAGTAATGCCACTGCTGGAAGTTCTATATTATGGAATAATGGTGCCACTACCAATGCAATCACAGTAAAAACTTCAGGAAGCTTCTATGCTCAAGCAATATTAAATGGTTGTAAAGATTCGAGCAGTGCAGTTGCAGTAAATGTTTCTCAAAAACTTTCTGCACCAACTCTTAACTGCGGAAATACCTCATTAAATTCTATTACTTATACTTGGCAAAGTGTGAATGGTGCCACTGGATATGAAGTAAGCGAAAATGGTGGAAATACTTGGATACAACCAAGCGGAAACAACTCACATACCAGAACAGGTTTATCTTCAAATACATCATATAAACTTTGGGTAAAAGCACTAGACAATGCCCCTTGTAATGATGGAATAATTGATAGTATATCTTGTATCACTAACAATTGCAATGCAACTTCATATAAAGTTAGTTTTGATTCTATGCTATGTGAAGGCGTGAATGATACCATACGCTTTAATATCACCAGCACCAATTCTTTCGCTATTTTATTTAATAATATATATAGCACCAATACCGAATATATAGTTAACGCCAATACAGACTCTATATATAGTTTTGAATTGATAGACTCTAATCAACTTACTTGTACCAGCACCAAAGTTCAAATTCCTGTAAAAAGAAGTATCATGTCAGGCATAACTGCTTCGAATATTGGAAGTGGTTCATGTGAAGGTGTATCTCAATCATTTCAAGCCACTGGTGGTTTTGCAAAATATATATTTAAAGACAAACAAGGCAATGTGCTTCAAAATAGCAGTTCAAATATATACAATACTTCAGACAAGAATATCATAACTGCTGGTGTTGATGTTACGGTTCTTAACTCTTTTGGATGCTCTAAAAATATAGCTGCAACAGGCGGAACTGTAGTAAACACACCGGTTGCTGTATTTAAAGACAGTATCATTAGTGTGGGTAAATTTCAATTCCAAACAACTTCATCAGTATCAGTTAAATCTGTGTGGGATTTTGGCGATGGCACAACTGATACCACCAACCAAAAAACTATAATCCATTCATATACTTCTCACGGAAAATATCTAGTTAAACTTACTGAAAGTAACCAAGGTTGCAGTGATGATTCCACCAAACAAATTGATGCTGGCAATTTAGGTATAGTAAAACCACAATCAAGCAAAGACATATATATATATCCAAATCCGATGAGTGATTATTTAACAATAGATTTAACATCAATGACTGAAAAAGTTCAATCAGTTCAGTTAATGGATATCAGCGGACAAGTTAAATTTTATTTGTCTGACAATCAGATTTTAACAAATAGTTTAGTAGAAATTGCAACCAACAATCTAGCATCAGGCGTCTATGTAATCAAAATCAACACTTTAAATGGAACATCAAGTTTCCAAAAAGTATTGAAGTATTAAATAGAAATTGGGTTTAGGTTAGACACATAATATAAATGCCCGTCATATATATGGCGGGTTTTTTATTTTATCATGCCCTGAAGTTTTATCAGTGTGAGTTTTCTTTTAGTATCTAAAGAGAAATCATTTTGCATAATCCAATCATAATAACCTGGATCAGCCTTTAACACATCAGTTACTAATTTTCCTTTATGTTTACCAAAGTTTATAGTTTCTCTTTTCTTCTCATCATATACAATTCTTCCAGCAAAGTCAACTACATTTCCCATTCCCGCATAATTATCTAAAAAATCTATATTGCTTTCAAGGTTTGTATATTTTTCTAATTGAGCTAGCAATATTTGAAAAGTTGCATATGTATCAGCTTCAGCACTGTGGGCATTTTCTAATTCTTTATTACAATAAAATTTATATGCAGCCGAAAGCGTTCTAGGTTCCATCTGATGGAAAATTCTTTGCACATCTATAAACTTTCTGTTCTCACTATCAAATGGAATCTCGGCTCTCAAAAACTCTTCTACCAATAATGGCACATCAAATCTGTTAGAATTATATCCAGCAAAATCACAATTTCTTAAATAGAGTTCGAGCTCATGGGCTATCTGCTTAAACGTGGGAGCATCTTTTACCATCTCATTAGTTATACCATGAATTTTAGATACTTCAAAAGGTATATTAATAGTAGGGTTTATAAGATATCTTTTCTTTTCAGTGCTTTGATCAATACCCATTTTTACCAAACCTATTTCAACTATTCTATCAGATGAAACATTGGTACCTGTGGTTTCTAAATCAAAAAAGACAAGTGGGCGATTGAGTTTTAATTTCACGTTAAAGGCAATTATATTTTATACATCCAACCATAAGGGTCGGCACTCTGAAATGATTTGATATCGTTTAGAAGTTTAACCAGTTTTAATGAAACTTTTCTTTCTTCTACTGGCAGCAATTCGTAATGATTGCCTAGATAATCAAAAGACAAAATTTGCACAATGGTAGCTGCGGTGCCAGCACCAAAGCCTTCTTGTAGCTTTCCATTTTTATGTAAGTCTATAATTTCGTCTATGGTTATTCTTCTTTCTTCTACTTCTACACCATTGTCTTTAGCCAGTTGAAGTATAGAAGCCCTGGTATATCCATGCAAAATAGAACCACTAAGAGATGGCGTTAAGAGTTTACCTTCTGACACAAAAAACAAATTCATAGTACCAGATTCTTCTATATATTTTCTTTCTCTACCGTCAAGCCAAATAATCTGATCAAAGCCCAGTTGGTTGGCAAGTTTTGTAGGCAACATAGAACCGCCATAGTTCCCGGCAGATTTAGCCTCTCCTGTTCCACCTTCTACAGCTCTCACATATACATCTTCAACTTTTACTTTTAAAGCTTTGGCATAGAAGGCATTTACCGGGCAACATATAATCATAAACCTATATTTATCGCTTGGTCTTACTCCCACACACTCATCAGTTGCAAATAAAAATGGTCTGATATATAAAGATGAACCTTCTATAGTGGGTATCCAATCTTTATCCATTTTAACCAAAGCTTTTAAACCTTCCATATATATATCTTGAGGCACTTCGGGCATACACATTCTGTAAGCTGAAAGATTCATACGTTCCCAATTGTCTATGGGTCTAAACAAAAATGCATTGCCATCTTTGTCTTTGTGAGCTTTCATCCCTTCAAACAAACTTTGTCCGTAATGTATAGCTGATAAAGCGGGGCTAAATGATATATCACCAAAAGGCACAATTTGCGGGGTTTGCCATTGCCCGTTGTCATAATCACATATAAACATATGGTCTGTAAATATTTTACCAAATGGCAAGTTGGTGAAGTCTACTTCTGAGATGCGACTTTGTGATATTTTTTGTATTTGAATTTGCATGTAATTGATGGCCGAAATTAGGGTATTTTTTTAATTAAAAAATTGAATTTATTTGGGGTAAATTGCGTGACTTTTTTAGAATCTCTAAATTGAAGCTGTTAAACATGGAAGATAACATCATTATACAAGACAATGCCCAAGCTATCAAGTATTTGATGGAAGGCGATTTTTATATGGTTAAAGAAAATGTTCAAATTAATGGCTTAAACTATACTGGCAATTATGAAAAGAAAGTGCTATTACTAGTGAATGAAGAATTGACTTTTACCACTAAAGATTTACTTAATAGAATTCTGAAATTTGCAGGTCTATCAGAGCAAGACTATGCTCTAATAACCCCGCACGATTGGGCTGATAAGAATATAGCATTTATAGTGAATAGCTTTCAACCACTTAAAATTATTGCATGGGGCGAAACACTTTTCCCAATGCTGCCCATATTTGTAACTGAAAAATTTGAAGGTATTGATATTGTTTCTAGTGTTTCTTTAACTGCACTTGACAAAAATGCAGATGCTAAAAAATCATTAGCAGCTGCTTTAAAAACCCTGCTTCAGTAATTCCACAATTAATATAAAATTAATTTTAAATTAATACATCCTGCCTTATTTGCAACATATATGAAATTGGCAGCAATAGATATTGGCTCAAATGCGGTAAGACTTGTAATACATAGGGTTTTAAGCGAAGGAGGTGGGCAACTCAAACGATTAGAATTTGTTAGAATTCCGTTACGTTTAGGTGATGATGTGTTTCAAACTAAAACCATCAGTGCCGAAAAAGAAGAGTTGTTGTCTAAAACGATGCAAGCTTTTGCACTGATAATGGATGTGCATCACGTTCACGATTATAGAGCTTGTGCCACTTCAGCTATGAGAGATGCTGTTAATGGTGCACAAATTGCCGAACATATTCAAAAAAGTACCGGAATTAAAATTGATATTATTGATGGCATGGAAGAATCGCAACTGATACTAGATTCAGTGATGCGTTTTTTTCCTGACCATGGTAATTTTATAAACATAGATGTTGGTGGTGGAAGTACAGAGATGACGTTGATTAAAAACCACAAACCTATTATTGGCGAAACTTTTAATATTGGAACAGTTAGGCTCTTATACGAATCAGTTGATGAAAAAGAGTGGAAACGCATGGAACAATGGGTCAGTGAGGTAATAGTTTCTACAAAGAATATTGTGGCTGTAGGAACAGGTGGCAACATAAACAAAGCTTTGCGAATGCTTGAAATGACTGAAAAAGAAGCCATGAGTTATGATAAGCTAAAGGCCTTATATCAATTGCTTAGAAGTCTTACATTAAAAGAACGTATATATAAATTAAAACTAAATCCTGATAGGGCTGATGTGTTAGAACCTGCTTTAAAAATTCATTTACAAATAATGAAATGGGCATCTATTAAAAAAATATATGCACCCAATGCTGGGTTAAAAGATGGAATCATTAGAGAGCTTTTGGCCAAAAATCATCAAGTAGTTCAGCATGTGATTTAACTCAAATGTTCACTTTCTTGCCTTCTTAGATTATATTTGCCACAAGTAAGCAATTACGCAATATATATATATATTTAATGAAAGGAATAATTTTAGCCGGAGGTAGCGGTACTCGTTTGCATCCACTCACGCTTGCCATGAGCAAACAAATGATGCCCGTATATGATAAGCCCATGATATATTATCCATTAAGCACCTTGATGATGGCAGGTATCAATGAAATTTTAATTATATCTACACCTCACGATTTACCTCATTTTAAAAAGCTACTTGGCGATGGAAAGCAATTAGGTTGCAGCTTTCACTATGCTGAACAAGCCGTTCCTAATGGCCTTGCCCAAGCTTTTGTTATAGGTGCCGATTTTATAGGCAATGATAGCGTGGCTTTAGTGTTAGGTGACAACATTTTTTATGGAGCAGGCATGGGACAACTGTTGCAAGGATGCAAAAACCCTGATGGTGGTGTAGTATTTGCCTACCACGTGAGCGACCCCGAACGCTATGGTGTGGTTGAGTTTGACCAAGACAACAAAGCCCTTTCTATTGAAGAAAAACCTTTAAAACCTAAAAGCAATTATGCTGTTCCGGGTTTATATTTTTATGATAACAAAGTAAAAGAAATAGCTAAAAACCTTCAGCCCTCAGCCAGAGGCGAATATGAAATTACGGATGTGAACCGTATATATCTCGAAAAAAATAAACTAAAAGTAGCCATACTCAATAGAGGTACTGCATGGCTTGACACTGGTACCTTTGCAAGCCTTATGCAAGCTGGCCAATTTGTGCAAGTGATAGAAGAAAGACAAGGACTAAAAATTGGCTGTATAGAAGAAATAGCCTACAGAATGGGCTTTATAAACGCAGCTCAACTTGAGGACATTGCACAACCATTATTAAAAAGTGGCTATGGCCAATATTTGTTAAGTATCATTAAATAATGAATGTAGAAATAAAAACAATTGGTGTTGCGGGTGCTGGCACCATGGGTAGCGGAATTGCTCAAGTATTTGCCCAAGCAGGTTATACAGTTAGTATATATGATCAAATACCAGCTATGCTTCAAAAAGCTAAAAGTGGTATAGAAAGTAATTTAGCGATTTTGGTTTCAAAAACAAAAATTACAGAGGCTGAAGCAGACTCTATACTCGGAAAAATTTCCTTTACATCTGATATTGAAAATGTAAAAGCAGATTTTATCATAGAAGCTATTATAGAAAACCTCAAAGCCAAACAAGAACTGTTTAAAGAACTATCTATTTTAAACCCAGAATCTATATTAGCAACCAATACTTCTACTATTCCTGTTACGCAAATTGCCTTTGGCCTGCCTCATCCTGAAAGGGTTATTGGGGTGCATTTTTTTAACCCTGCTCAAATAATGAAGTTAGTTGAAATTATTTCGGGTATTGAAACAACAGACGAAATAGCTCAGCTTGTATATAACATGATACAGAAATGTGGCAAAAGTCCTATCAAAGCCAAAGATGCTCCGGGGTTTATAGTAAACAGAGTTGCCCGACCATTTTATACTGAAAGCCAGAAGTTGGTCGAAGAACAAGTAGCGTCAGTTGAAGATTTAGACTTGTTGTTAGAATCAGCTGGATTTAAAATGGGACCATTTAAACTTATGGACTTGATAGGAAACGATGTAAATTTCTCAGTAACCAAAAGTTTGTTTGAACAGTTTTACTACGAATCAAGGTTCAGACCTTCACGCATACAAGAACAGCTGGTGTCAGGCGGTTTGCTAGGCAGAAAAAGCGGAAGAGGTTTTTATAAGTATTAGTTGTATATATATTGTTTGTTTGACATGAGTCTTGCAAACTATATTTGAATATATATACTATTCAAAATAGCTTTTCTAACGAGAGAAAAACCAATAACTATTCAATGATTAGTTTTTGGGTTTGATTACCCACTTTTACTATATATATACCTTTGGTAAACCCAGTCAAATCAATAGATTGGTTAGCTATATAATTTTGACTATATACAACTTCTCCTAATATATTTATTAAAGTTAAATGGTCAGAAACAGCAGCATTAAAGTTAATGTTTACAAATTGAGAAGCTGGGTTTGGATATATATTCAAATTATTTTCTGACTTATATATAGTGGCAATGCCTGTATTGGGTCCATTCTTTTTGGTGTAATAATAATGTGCACTATCTGTATTTAACCAATTTTTATTGAGCAATGACCAATCTTGATACAATTCAGAAACAATATTGTTATCCGAATCGTAAGTATATGTGTCTAATTCAGTATTGTCCCAAGTACCTCCAGCATTCCATGTTTTGTGCCAGTCGGTAAGTTTGTTTTTGTTAGCATCATAATTATAAGTATTGCTGGTTGAATTTTTCCAAGCATTGGTAGTGATGTCAAAACTTTGCGATAAGTTACTTATTAGGTTATTATTGCCATCATAGGTTTTAGTTATTAATATATATGAAATCCAAACTTTAGTGGTACCATTCCAATATTGAGTCAAGGCACTATCAGCTAAGTTTTTTGCATTATAAGTATACAAGTTTCTTACAATACTATCCCAAACATTGGTACCTGTATTCCAAGATTGATATACGTCTAAAGAAGCTCTATTATTAGCATCAAAATTATATATATATCTATTGTTATTAACCCAAGCACCTGATTGCCAAATTTGGTTGGTAGTGCTAGTTTTGTAGTTGTTGGCATTATAAGTATATAAAACTTGGTTGGTATTAACCCATGAGCTGGTATTAGCATCCCACTCTTGACTCAATTCTGTACTTACATTCTTTTGCATATCGTATATATAAGAGGTTTTATAACCATTTTCCCAAACATTATTTTGATTCAATACCAGTTCGATGGTGTTATTTTCAGTTGAGTCGTTGTTATAAGTAGGATATCCTTTAAAATAAGCACTCCAACCAATAGTATTGTCCCAACCAAAGCCATAAGTACTATCAAGTCTAGTGATCATGGCATCTGCCTTATTTGAATTATTTGAGTTTGAATGGCTAGGAGAGAATCTTTTTTTATGAGATTGAGCAAAAGAGTTTATACTTAACGAAACCAAAACAATAGTGACAAGGGTAATTATTTTTTTCATGATAGTTAATTGAAAAGCAAATATATCTAATAGAAACTAGAATACGCAATGTGTTATACTTAAAAATGGCTATGAATATATATGTTAAACAAAAATATCGAAAATTCGACATGATAACAAAAAACCAAAAAAAACAGTGTGATTGTGTTCGCTCTCGCACTATAAATATAAGAATAAAGAAAGTGTGAGAGTCAGAGTGAGTCCAGAAGAAAAAAATCAGTATGATTGTGTCGCTCTCGCTCTCACACTCACACTGATTTTTTGTACCCCCAGAAGGACTCGAACCTTCGGCCAACGGTTTAGAAAACCGTTGCTCTATCCACTGAGCTATGGAGGCAAAAAAAAGGTTACCTATTGAAGCAGGTAACCTTTGCTCTTTTCTGTCGGGGAGGCAGGATTCGAACCTGCGACCCCCTGGTCCCAAACCAGGTACACTAACCGGACTGTGCTACACCCCGAAAAGATCTCGAGTTCCCTTATAAAACTGTGGCGGAGAGAGAGGGATTCGAACCCTCGGTACCGGTTTCCCAGTACGACAGTTTAGCAAACTGTTCCTTTCGGCCACTCAGGCATCTCTCCATTCCTGTTTAAAAAGGAGTGCAAATGTAAGTGAAATTTGTCTCAATCAAAAAAAAATATTAACCAAAATTAATTTCGGTACTATCTCCAATATTTAAACTTTGTTGCATCCCTTGAAAAGTAGCATCATTGCCTATGAGCGAATGGTGCAAGATGGCGTTCTCTAAGTGAGCACTGGGGCCTATAATGCTGTTTTTTATAATAGAAAAATTGATGATGGCTTCTTCTCCTATCGACACTTCTGGCCCAATAATGCTGTTTTTAATCTGAGCTGTTTTGGCTATATACACTGGTGGTATAATGATGGTGTTCTCAAAATTATTCTCATATGGAGGGTTGTTTCGTCTTAGTAATGTGCTGTTTGTTTCAAGCAACACACTTGGCTTTCCACAATCAAACCAATGGTCTACTGGCAATAGTTTCATTTCTACCCCTAAGCTTATCATATGCATCAACGCATCTGTTAAGTAATACTCGTTTCGGGTCTTAATCTTATGCTCTATAATATAGTTTAATGATTCAATTAATTTTTTTGACTCACTTATCTTATATATACCCACCAAAGCCATATTGCTTTTAGGTATATTTGGTTTTTCTACCAACACACTGATGATTCCTTTATCGTTTACCTCTGCCACTCCAAACGAGCGAGGGTCTTCTACTCTTTTGCATGCCAATACTATACCTTTCATGCTCAATAGCTCTTGGTAGTTTATATCAGCAATAGTATCTCCTAACACTATAATGGTTTCTTCATCTTCTTTGATATACTCTTTGGCTAACCACAAGGCATGGCCTATGCCTTTGCCTGTGGTTTGTATTACATAATTGGCCTTAATATCAGGAAACTTAGAAGTGATATACTCTTCAATTTTGTCTCCCAAATAACCTATAATAAAAGTATATTCAGTAACCCCCACTGCTATTAGTGGTCTAATGATATGTGCCAATATAGGCTCACCCGCAACTGGTATCAAAGACTTGGGTTGCGTATGGGTATGTGGTCGTAAGCGGCTTCCTATGCCAGCAACAGGTATGATTGCACGCATGTATATATTATAAATTTCCTCTAACAGCTTGTTCTCTTTCTATAGACTCAAATAATGCTTTAAAATTTCCGGCTCCAAATGATTTGGCTCCTTTTCTTTGTATAATCTCAAAAAACAAAGTTGGACGATCTTCTATTGGTTTAGTAAATATTTGTAACAAGTAACCTTCTTCATCTCTGTCAACCAAAATGCCTAACTCTCTTAGGGGTGCAATCTCTTCATCAATTTTTCCTACCCTATTTATAAGTTCATCATAATATGCTGATGGGATAGTTAAAAACTCTACTCCTCTATTTTTTAAATCTGTTACAGTTTTCACTATATCATTTGTGGCCACTGCTATATGTTGCACACCTTCTCCTTCATAGAATTGTATATATTCTTCTATTTGCGATTTTTTCTTGCCCTCAGCAGGCTCGTTTATAGGGAACTTAACATACCCATTTCCATTGCTCATCACTTTACTCATAAGGGCTGAATATTCGGTAGAGATTTGTTTGTCGTCAAAGGTTAAAATGTTTTTAAAACCCATCACCTCTTCATACCATTTTACGGTATCATTCATTCTGTTCCAACCCACATTACCTACGCAGTGGTCAACATATAACAAGCCTGCATCGTTAGGATTATAATTGTTTTCAAGCTTTACAAATCCTGGCATAAAAGCACCAGTATAGTTTTTTCTTTCGATAAACATATGTATGGTTTCGCCATAGGTATATATACCGCTCATTTTTACCTCGCCATCGCCGTCGGTTAGTGTTATAGGTTCTTGAGCTGATTTGGCTCCACGGTCCATGGTTTGTTTGTATGCATCATAAGCATCATCAACCCACAAGGCCAATACCTTCACCCCATCGCCATGTTTTTTGATATGCTCTGATATTATGTGGTCGCTAGTAAGCGGCGTGGTAAGCACCAATCTAATTTTTCCTTGAATCAATACATAAGACGCTCTATCTCTCACACCAGTTTCAGGTCCTGCATAGGCTAGGTTTTGAAATCCAAAAGCTGTTTTATAATAATGTGCTGCTTGCTTGGCATTGCCTACATAAAATTCTATATAATCAGTTCCATTTAAAGGTAAAAAATCAGAAGTGGTTTCTGTCTTGTGTAATTGTTCTTGTGTAATTGTCATGGGTTTGATATTTATATACAAAATTAAATAAATTTAAGTTTGTATCTATTAATAAATTTAATAAAATTAGCTAACTACATCCAATGAGCTGCAGTAAACAGCAATGAGTGAAAAAGAGTGGATAGTGACATCACCTTCAACAATTGATTATATTGTTGGCTAGGTGGTGTTTTAATAACGGCTATACACACATACATGATAGGGGTAATAGAAAAAACCCATATAGGTTGATACCATTTATCGAATATAATTAAGGTATATATAAGTGTAGAAACAAATCCTAAAAATAGAATTGAAGCTAAAAAGATCCTAGAACCTGTAATTCCCATAAGTATGGCAATGGTTTTTTTGCCTGATTCATGGTCGTTGTGCATATCTCTGGTATTGTTTATATGCAACACTGCTACAGAATATAGGCCGATAGTGATGGCTGGCAGTACACTCAGTTTTTGAAAATTTTGAGAATGAAGCCAAGAGGTTCCGCACACAGCTACGAGTCCAAAAAATATAAACACAAACACATCACCTAAAGCTTTGTATCCATAGGCTGACTTACCTACGGTATATTTAATAGCTGCTGCAATGGCTAATATACCTACAGTAAAAAACAGCCAAAAATATAGGCCTGGTTCAAAAGCGATATGGAGTAAATTCCAGCCAGAAAGTAAACACAACAACGAGGTGATATATAAGGCTATTTTCATTTGGCTTGGAGTAATAGCTCCTTTTTGCAAAGCCCTAGCATCGCCTAACCGTTTAGCGTTGTCAGTTCCTTTTAGAAAGTCGCCATAGTCGTTAGCAAAATTTGATAATATTTGAAGTAAAATAGCCGTGATGAGGGCCCAAACTAAAATATGCCCATTGAAAGTACCTTCCCATTTAGCAACGGCCGAACCACATATAATGCCTGAAACTGCAAGCGGTAAGGTGCGAAGTCGCATGGCATCTATCCAATGCTTTATCATATAGGTTTTTTTATTAATCAGCAAAAGCCAAAATCAGATCTGGATAAACTCCAACAGCTATTATCCCTATTACACAAACCCAAAGTACAATGTTTAATGAAGTATCTGTTTTTATTTCTATATCAGATGTGCTAGGTTTAAACCACATAGCTATCACGGGTTTGAAATAATAATATACACTGATGGCTGAGTTAATGATTGCTAAAATAATCAAAGTAGAATAGCCGCTCCAACCAATAGTAAATAAATAATATTTAGATATAAAACCCGCAGTTAAAGGTATACCCGCCAATGACATCATAGCAATGGTAAGAGCAGTTGCTAATACTGGATTAGATTTACCAAGACCATTAAAGTTGTTTATGTCATCGCTTCCGGTGCAGCGTCTCACGGCCATCATCACCGCAAAAGCACCAATAGTAGCTAAGCTATATGCAGCCATATACAATATAACAGCTTTACCTGAAGCTAAATCAGGGCTAACCATAGCAATAAGTAAATACCCAGCGTGAGCAATACTAGAATAAGCCATCATGCGTTTAAATCCTGATTGTTGTGTAGCGGTAAGGTTGCCCACAAACATGGTAGCTGCGGCTATCACGGCAAGCGTATCGGTCCAACCTGAGTTAACTCCAAACACTTTAGAAAACAATATATATGTAGCACCAAACACTGAAGTTTTTACCACTGTAGCCATAAAAGCAGTTACAACACTAGGTGAACCTGAGTATACATCTGGGCTCCAAAAGTGAAAAGGTACTAAACCAATTTTGAATGACATGCCCGCTAAAACCATAATCATTCCCACTTTAAACATGGTACTAATTTGCCCTACATGGCAATAGGTCATTAGTGCATTTAAGTCAAAACTACCTGTTGCACCATATATAAGTGCAATTCCAAAAAGAAGAACACCTGTAGTGAAAGAGCCCATCAAAAAATATTTAAACGCTGCTTCATTAGAAGCCAATTCGTTTTTGCGTGAACCTGCTAAGATATATAACGGTATTGACAAAATTTCGATACCTAAAAACAACATCACTAAGTGTTGGTAGCTTACCAATATAAACGCCCCACACAAACTAAATAACATCAAGCCATATATATCGCTACGGTAATGATCAAAAATAGGTTTAATAGAATTGGCTGAGAGTGTGATGATGAGAATGCTTGCCACCAACATAACACCAGAAAAGAGAGCTGAGAACCTAGTAAAGCTAATCATATTTCTGTAGGTGGCTTCATCTACAATAGAGCGATAGAAAGAACCATCGCATTGACAGTTGTATTGAAAAACCATACCTAAACCTATCAACAGAGCCATAAGTGTGAGCGGAAGTGCTGCTTTACGAGCATTAAAAATGCTTGAAAATAAAACAATAATGGCTGAGATAGTAATGAATATAATGAGTTTCATTCGATTAATTCTGAATTTAAGGCTGCGAATTTAAGGTTAGAAAAGGTAAAAAAAAGTATCAATTAGGTTTCATTGGCTAAATATCACTAAAGAAAAAGTTTTAGTCCCCTTTAATAATTGTTATTTGTTTTAAACAATCTAATTTACAGATAGTTAAATGTAAAACGAATTTAATATTAATTTAAATTTTTTCTTTGATAAGTTTTTTTAGCTTTGATTTGCGGTTTGTTCAAAATAGTAAAGTTGCTATTTTTAGAAATCAATTAAAAATAATTATGGCGAAAAACTTAGTAATAGTAGAGTCTCCGGCAAAAGCAAAAACGATAGAAGGTTACTTAGGAAAAGATTTTGAGGTGAAGTCTTCATATGGTCATATTAGAGATTTGAGTAAAGATGATGATGCAGTTGATATAAAAAATGGGTTTATTCCCAAATACGAAGTTCCTGCAGATAAGAAAGAAGTAGTGAAAACGTTGAAGAAGCTAGCCAAAGAAGCAGAGCAAGTGTGGTTAGCAACGGACGAGGACCGCGAAGGAGAAGCCATATCATGGCATTTGGCTGATGAGTTGAAGCTAAATATAAAAACCACCAAAAGAATTGTTTTTCATGAAATAACCAAAAGAGCTATTAGTCAAGCAATAGAAAATCCACGAACCATAGACATGAACTTGGTGGATGCCCAACAAGCTCGAAGAATCTTAGACCGTTTGGTTGGTTTTGAACTATCACCTGTGTTATGGAAAAAAGTGAAACCATCTTTATCAGCTGGTAGGGTGCAATCTGTTGCAGTTAGGTTGATAGTGGAAAGAGAAAGAGAAATCTTAAACTTTCAACAAGCATTTTCATATAAAATAGCCGCTAAATTTAACCTGGATGGCGGCAAAATACTCACAGCTGAACTAAGCAAAAAACAAGCAACCAGTGTTGATGCTCAATCATTTTTAGAAAGTTGCAAAGGGGCCAAATACACTATAGAAAACTTAGAAACCAAACCCGGAAAGCGTTCACCTGCACCACCTTTTACTACTTCTACCTTGCAACAAGAAGCAGCCAGAAAATTAGGTTTCTCGGTATTGCAGACTATGCTTGTGGCTCAAAAATTATACGAAGCAGGTTATATCACTTATATGAGAACTGACTCAGTAAATTTGAGTGATTTTGCTATTGATGCTTCTAAAAAAGAAATAGAAAAAAGCTACGGTTCTTCTTTTGTTCAAACCAGAAAATACGCAAACAAAAACAGCAGTGCACAAGAAGCCCACGAAGCCATAAGACCTACTGATTTTAGCAACCATGAAATAGATGGCGACAACCAAGCCAAGAGATTATATAGCTTGATTTGGAAAAGGTCAATTGCTTCACAAATGAGTGATGCTCAGTTTGAAAAAACAACTGCTACGGTTGCTATCTCTACCAATAAAGATAAATTGACTGCAACTGGTGAAGTGCTTAAGTTTGAAGGGTTTTTAAAAGTATATTTAGAAGGTACAGATGACGAAGGTGATGAAGAAAACTCTGGAATGCTTCCTCCTCTAAAAATAGGTGAAATATTGGCCTTAAACCAAATGCAAGCCACTCAAAGATATGAAAGACCAGCTGCTAGATATACAGAAGCAAGTTTAGTAAAAAAACTTGAAGAAAATGGTATTGGTCGCCCATCTACTTATGCACCTACTATCGGAACAATTGTGAAAAGAGGATATGTGGTGAAAGAAGACAGAGATGGCAAACAAAGAAAATTCGAAATTTTAACTCTTGCTAAAGATAAAATAGTTTCTGAAATCAAAGAAGAAACATATGGAAGTGAAAAATCTAAGTTGTTTCCAAGTGATATTGGCAGTGTGGTTACAGATTTCTTAGTTAAACATTTCGATAAAATATTAGACTATCAGTTTACTGCTAAAGTAGAAGCAGAGTTTGATGAAATAGCCGCAGGCAAACTTAAGTGGGGCAAAATGCTTGACACTTTTTATAAACCTTTTCATGAAACTGTTGAAAAAACAAGCGAATCGGCTGAGAGACAAAAAGGAGAGCGTGAGTTGGGCATAGACCCTAAGTCGGGCAAAAAAGTAATTGCTAGAATAGGTAGATACGGACCATTGGTGCAGATTGGCGGAGAAACAGAAGAAGACAAACCACAGTTTGCAAACCTTAGAACTGGACAAATGATAGAGAGCCTAACACTGGAAGATGCTCTTGAACTATTTAAACTTCCAAGATTGGTAGGAACCTTTGAAACCAAAGAAATAAAAGCAAACACTGGAAGATTTGGGCCTTATCTTCAACATGATGGCAAGTTTGTAAGTATACCAAAGGGAGAAGACCCAATGGTTATAAATGAAGCCAGAGCTATTGAATTGATAGAGGCTAAAAGAAAAGTAGAAAGCGAAAGGTTGATAAAATCTTTTAAAGAAAATGCAGATGTGCAAGTGCTAAACGGACGTTGGGGACCTTATTTTGTGATTGGTAAAAACAATTATAAATTACCAAAAGATACGGATGCAAAAGCAATCACCTTAGTCGAATGTTTGGCATTAGCTAAAGAGCAAGATGCGGCACCTAAAAAAACATCGAAAGGTAAGTTTGCTAAAAAAGCAAAATAAAATTTAGTCAATATATATACAATGGAGTTTATTCCATCTGAAATAGCACTATATGCCGAGGAACATAGTTCGGCAGAAAATGAGATTTTAAAAAAAATAAATAGGTATACCCAAAGCCATGTGCTGATGCCTAGAATGATTTCAGGGCATATACAAGGCAGGGCATTAGCCATGTTTAGCCAAATGATAAATCCAAAGTATATTTTAGAGATAGGTACTTATACAGGTTATTCAGCATTGTGTTTAGCAGAGGGTTTGGTTGGTGATGGTAAATTAATCACCATAGACAATAATGAAGAGTTAGAAGATTTGGTAAAAGAGCATGTTTCAATGTCGCCCAAAGCAAGCCAAATAGAAGTGAGAACAGGAAATGCACTTGATATAATTGAAACATATAACTATGCTTGGGACATGGTATTTATAGATGCAGATAAAGAAAATTATTTGAACTATTATAAGCAGATAATAGATAAAATAAAACCTGGTGGATTTATATTAGCAGACAATGTATTGTGGAGTGGTAAAGTGGTTGACCCAAAATCTCTTTCAAAAGATATAGATACTCAAAAGATACATGAGTTTAATGAGTATATAGCAAACGATTCTAGGGTTGAACATGTATTGTTGCCAATCAGAGATGGAATTATGGTGGTTAGAAAAAAATAAAAACTAATACTTTTTAGTTATTAATATCAATTTTACAGTATAATATACTACATAAAAATATATACAGAATAACCAATTAAAATTTTTAAATTTATTTATATAAATTTATACATAAAATATTTTTAAAGCATTTTAAAAATGCATTTTAAAAAAAAATTCACGGAAATTTTTGATTTAAATAACCTGTTCTTAATATTAAATAAGTTAAATTTGCACTATGATTTATTTACTTTCAAGTTTAAACAAAACAACTTCTAAAATTTCAATTGAAAAAGGAATATATATTAATATATTTACTGCATTTATACTTGTTTCACTGTTTAACACTCAAAACAAGGCATCAGCTCAAATTAATATAACCGCTGGTGGCTCTGCTGTAACACAAAATTTCAATTCGTTATCTGGTGTTGCTTTGCCAACTGATTGGACAATACAAACCAGTGGAACAGAAAGAACCATCAATAATTTTAGTTCATCTGCTACAAACGTAGCAAATGCTGGTGGTAATGCGATTGCCAGCAACGCAGCAGGAGGCAGTTATAGGTTTAATGCCAATAATGTCACTACTGAGTCTGCCGTTGGAGGATTATCTAGTAGCTCAATTAAAACAGTGAATGCATATTGCAGGTTGGTGAACAATGCCGCTACTCCAATCACTAACTTCACTATAAGTTATGATGTAGAAAAATATAGAAATGGAACTAATTCAGCTGGTTTTACTATGGCTTTATATTACTCAACCAATGGCACTTCTTGGACAGCCTGTGGAAGTGATTTTTCTACCAGTTTTTCTTCTGATGCCAACAATAATGGTTTCACTCCAGCACCATGTTGCTCCACTGCCATCTCAAATAAAACATATACTCCTGCAAGTAGTATTGCTCAAAATACAGTATTTTACTTTGCATGGAGTTGTTCTGTAACCTCGGGTACAACTGCTTCAAGTGCTCCTGCTATTGGTATCGATAACTTTAGTATATCAGCCAGTGCAACATCAAACACTAACCCTACTGCACAGTCGCTTCCTCTTATACAAAACTTTGGCACCAGTGCTTTTAGCAGTTATCCAACTGGCTTTCAAGGTTGGTCAGG
>CANHGM010000007.1 GCA_947460345.1 Bacteroidota bacterium
AAAAATATTTATATATATATTACATTCTTGTTCATTCTATCTACCTCATGCGGCAAAACAGTATATAACAGCCGAGCTCAAGGACATATAATAGATGCCACCACAGGCCAACCCATAGCAGGAGCATGGGTAGAACTAACCCGAGAAAAGACAGCATTCTTAGGCAGAACCACTATAGAAACAGAAGCTAAAACACTAACCAAAGAAGATGGTAGTTTTGTTATAGATTACAGAAGAAGCAGGGGTTGGAATTATGTGGTATACTCAGGCAAACAAGATTACTTTTTTAGTCCATCTTCTGAACAAGAAAGTTTAGATTTTATAGGAAACAAAAATTTACAAATAAAACTTTTCCCCAAAGCAGAGTTAGTTTTTGATATTAGAAATACGAAAGGAGGTAGTGGGGTATCATTTAGAGTTGGGCACACAAGAAATAATCAAACCACAAGTTCGACAGGACAAGGAACATTTCAATTATTTCAAATTGAAGTTGAGGGTAATAAACAAATCGATGTTAGCTATCTAATAACACTCTTACCCAATGGAAAGAAGTTTGAAATAGATACTTCAATATATTGCCCTGCATTTGAAAGTACTACATTAAGGATAAATTACTAAAACAACTTAAACAAAACACACCTATGAATTATATATTCCCCATTTTAGTATATATGGCAATGAGTCTGGCAGCCTCAGCCCAAGTTCAACTGGGGTTTTACCCCAACCACACCCTGCATACCCATATCAAAAAACCCTTGTTGGTAGTGCAAGACCAAAACCAACCCTGTGTATTGCCGGCAGCAGACCAAAACCATTGGAGGCTTCTAGGCTTCGACCTGTTGTATATATATACCCGCTCTAACCCTACTTGTTTGCCCACAGCTATGGCAACCCTCACAGATATTATCGCTACCATACAATCAACATACCTAGACTTTGCCACCCAAGAGTTGGTGATTTTAGAAATACATACCCATATAGCCTCCCAAACCATGGCCTACAGGCAACAGCACCAATTACCCAAACTATGCAAAGCGGTGCTTAGCCTTCAAACTACTACCAACGCCCTTTCATCACCACCCCAACTATGGCCCACCATATATACCCACACGGTGTATACCGCCCAAGAGTTGGCAGCCCAACTGGCATATATAGACCAGGCTATTCCTCCTTATATCACCCAACCCATCACCCACCCACACAGTTTTGCAGCCATAACAGATACCTATATAGCAGCCTCGGGTATATATACGTTTAATACCCAAGCCCATACCCTGGCCACAGGGGTTTATATTGTAGTAGACCACCAAGGCCAACTACATATAGGAGACAGCACCCAACCCGCCACCGTATATATAGGCAATAAGTCTGTGTGCACCATCAAGCCCAATGGCCTATTGGCTATAGCCCCACACAGCAAACTGGTGATACAAGCAGGCGGCAAATTATATATAGAAAAAGGAGCCATCATACACCTCGCTGATGCGTGTGCAGAAATACAGATAGAAGCAGGAGCTGAAGTGTATATATACGATACCCGCACCACCACCGCCAACATCCAAAACCAAACCTTAGCCGCTCTTCAACAGTAATATTGTTACTTGTATTTTATATAAAGCTAAGCACCTAAAAATATATATACCATTTACTAAAGACTTCCCCCAAGGAAGTCTTTTTGTATGTTATAAGTATTGGGGTCTTTGGTCACGTGTTGTCTGCATATATAGAGGAGTCAATTTGTTTTTAGTGCTGCTCCCATGAAACAAATTACTCATAAGGGTTATTTATATATATAAAAAGGGGTTGGGGTGGAACAATATATACATACATTCATTCATTTGTATTTATACTTCCTTAACCTTCTAAATGACTAAAACCAATTATTAAAATAGCTTTGGAATCTTATTTCTTACTGCCACCTACAGTATAGTTAAAATCGGCTACCAGTTTCATGCCTATTTTCCATTTTTCGTATACGGTTCTTACTTGGGTTTTGTCCGTCACTAAGCTTATGCTAAAGGCAGCTTTTTTTACTTTACTTAGCTTGTCTATACGCTCTCTGTTCATTACCTCTATCACGGTGCTGCGGGTATTTTGGCAGTCTACCGGGTTGCTGCTGTTATACAACCCACTCTTTACCCAATTGTTACTTGTAAACAGTTGGTCTATTTCTTGGTTGTTGGCATCCAATAGCTTCACTGTTACAAAGGCATCAAAAGGGTAGCCATTGTCTATCAAAAGCTTAATCAATCCTTCGTTTATGCGTTTTTGAGCGTCAAGGGTGCCTATGCTAAAGTCTACGGTATCAGCCAATGTCAGCAGGTCAAAACCAAAACTCAAGGGAGCCTCTACATCCAATATGGCTTTTATTCTACTTTGCTTATAAAAAAAATCTTTGTATTGGCCTACGTTTCCTCCCGGGTTTAGGTCTAGTTGCAAACTATAATCAAGGGCATTGGGCATCATTTCTATCAGTTCTAACAGGTTCGAGTTGCTCTCGTTTAGTTCAAAACTACTGCTGCGGGGCAGGTATGGATTGTCTGTAGCCCTAGCTATGGTAAATTTTTTGTTAGCCACAGGGCCAGCTAAGTTTATTTTGTTGTTGGTATTAGAGGCGGCTAAGGTATTGATAGACACTTGTGCATTTACGCCTATGCCGTTTTCTATAGTAAAACCTAGTTTTAGTTTGTCTAGTTTAAAATGCCCATAGGTAATCTTTTTAAACACATTGGTTAGCACATTGGTTGGCCCATAGGTATAACTACTTCTACCAAAATACCCTTGTGCCCATGCCGGGGCAAAATCTTTAAATGTAAAGTAAAAACGCACACTGTCTTGGTCTGTAATGGTAGAAGGTATGCCCGTTGAATCTACAGAAGCGGCAATGGTAAACTGTATGGTATTATAACCATTGGGTTTGCTACCCCTCAAGTCTAGTCTATACCCTGCAAGGTCTATATCTATATCTGTAGGGGCATAACTGCCTGCTGTTTGGCTCTTTTTTATATAGCAATTGGCACTAAAGGGTTTACCGTTTTTGCTAAGCTTAGGCGAAGAAATCAATCCATTAAAATTTTCAGTAATGGCATTTTCGGTGTGTATATGTATGGTGCCTTTGTCTAGGTCTACATATTGCAACTGTGCCTCGCTTTCAAGTAACTTAAGCTCATAGTTAAAGTTAAGCAATTGCTTATTAGTAAATATGGCTGTAAACTGCTTTACTTTCACATCTCTGATGGTAATGTCAAACACACTGGTTTGAGAAGTATCAATCATCACAGAAGCACCACCACTGCCTGGCGAAGAAATATTAAGGATAGTGCCTATCATATGGCTTTCTATTTTCAACCCTGCAAGGGGTAGGGTGTGCACCACATTTCCACCATTTTTAGGCAGCAAAGCAAATGAATCTTTCACTATCAAACTGTTGTCGCTTTGGTTGGTGATGCTAAACACAAAATGGGTGATATCTATCGGGAAATTATTGGTCAGCTTTATGTCCATATATCCTTCTGTAATCACGCCTCCTTGAATATAGGCAGCATCAAACACGTTGGTAGCATCTATGTTTTGGGTATTGGTAGAGGAGGTATTCATAGAAGGTACCGAGAGCAAACCGCCGTTATTGGCAATGATGGTTGCCCCTGTAATACCACTGCTTTCACATATTTGTCCTAACGACACCGACTTGCTCAGCGAAGCACTGCTCAACTTTAAGTCGCCTAAAGAGATGGCTTGTTTGATGGTGGTATCAGGCACTTGGGCAAGGCCAGCCAAGCTGGTATCGAGAAGGGTTTGTTGGTAAGAGATACTCAAAGCTCCGGTGTTTGAAACTTTAAGCAAGGTATCAGGAATAAATTTAGAGATATTAAGCTCTGTTTTAGCCAATGGCACCAATAGGTCGGTATTCCATTGTGCCGTAGTTTTTTCTTTTCTGCAAGCGGGTTGCGTAAGCAAAAGCAAGGCAAAAAACATTACACTTAAAGGTCTATATAAGCTATGTTTATTCAACTATATGCAAAGCAAGGCATTAAATAACGAAATTGCAAATGAATTCTGAAATCAAGACCAGCTATATATAATGAATGCGATTGATTAAGGAAGCTAAGTTGAGCTTGAATATATTTAGAAAAGAAGCAGATTTACTTATATATTATTCCCTGTTTCGGCATCTATTTTTATCATTCCGTTGGCCACTTCAGGCACAAATGGATAGATACTTTGTTGCAAACAAAACTGTATATCTCTGTCTATACCCAAGCGTTCAAAACGTTGAGCATGCGAAGCATTTTTCATAAAAGCTTCTAAATTACTTTGGGCTGTATTCCAAAGAGCAATAGCTGCAATGGTCGAGTCATCATTAAGATCAAAAACATGCGACACTTGACTGGCCAGTGCACCAGCAAACAAAGCATCTTCTAAGTTAAAACGGTCTTTCCAGCCTGAACATATGGCTACAACAGGTTTGTTTTCGGTAATAATTTTATCAGCCACAGCTTGTAAGTTTAAGAACGAGCCAATATACATTTTTTCAGCTTTGCTGCTTAGATGTATGGCTTTAGTACCGTTGGTAGTGGTCATCACCAGCGATTGGCCATTAAGGTCATCGATCATAAAATCAAAAGGACTGTTACCAAAATCAAATCCATCTACTTTTTGGCCATCGCGTTCGGCAGCGGCTTTCAAGCCAGACTTGCGGTGAATAATGGCATCTTCCACATGACTCACAGGTATTATATTTCTAACACCATATTCAAAAGCCACACACATGCTGCTAGTGGCCCTTAGTATGTCAATAATAATGGCTGTTTTTCCTTTGAGGTCGTATAAAGGAATAAGTGCTGGGGTGAGTATTACTTCAAAACTCGGTTTGCTCAAATCTTCCATGGTCTATCAGTTGCAAAATTACCCCTAAAAACACTAAACTCTGTAGGTATTTATACACAAGTGATTTTGGATAAGCAATTGTTTTATATTTGACAGGTGAAAACAAACGACTTAAACAAAATCTATATGAAACATTTGTTGATTTCGTTTTGTTTGTGTTCTTGTGTGTTATGGTTTTCATGTGAAGAATCAAACCAACAACCACCCAATTCAACCCATACAAGTACTTATACTTCAGACTCCATTATTTATCATGTATTTTACACAATTGATACAATTACTTGCAACTCTTTTGTTAGCTCATATAGTGTAGGTATTTTAAAAATAAACAATCAAATAATTGACACGGTAGATTTAGTAAATCCTCCAATCATACTTGGAGAAAACAAGTGTATATATGTAAAAATTAAAGCAGAAGAATTGCCAGATTCTATTATAAACAACACCTCAGAATTGTTCGGGCATCCTGCCAGTATGAATATTTATGACAACGGAAAAATATCAGAAATAAAGCCTAATGGATTTGATGCTTATTTTTCTTCTTGGGTGGTTTCTAAGCAGCAACTATATTACACCACCTTTGCAAATAAAGGCAATGATATATATAAATATTTAAGAAAGTACAATTTATATAATCAGTCGCTAGTTAAAATGCTTGAATATGAAAATGGTGTTTATGGAACAGATGTGAGATGCCCAGATGGGTATATATATATACATGGAGATAGTGTAGAAATCAAAAACCAATGGGTAGGACAGAAAGGAACGTCAATAGTTATAGACACCAATTTGAATAAAATAATTGGACGTTATACCTATAAATAAAGGCTAAATGCTGTTGTAAAATACTTTTGTGAAGGGAATCTTTCATCGCTATATACCTGATCACAACTTATACTTTAAGCCCAAAAATTTCAAGTTACATCAGCACCACCTTATACTTAGCTGCCATTTTAGCTAATTGTTCAGTTGATACTTGGTGGGCATTGGTTCCGCCATGTCTGTTTTCTACCGTAAGCACAAATAATATATATCCATGTTCTTGGGCTAATTTCATATAAGGTTTTAGCTCTTCTTCTATGGTAAAGGTATTGTCTACAAATATTTTGCTTACTCCCGCTTGCATAGCTGATTGAGTTTTTTGCTCACATTGTTGGTAAGCCAAATAGTTTTGCTTATAGTCGAATATATATTCTCCTGTTTCTGGGTTGGTAAAGTAGTCGTCAATGGCAAATACCGGGTAATTCCCATTCTCTGACAATGTTTGGGCCAAGGTGGTTTTGCCACTTCCGGGCAATCCCCTCAACAAGTATATATATTTTTTCATCAATCGACTATAATGGTCACAAAAATAAGTATAGGATCTGTATTCTTATAGAGCTAATGTTTCAGCTTTTATAATTTAAAAGGAGAATTTAGTTTGTTTATTCCATCTTTTTTTGCTGCTGATTTATCTGGTATAAACTAATATTGCATACTCATTTTCTAAAGCTTTGATATATATATATAATTTCTCTATTCGTATATATTGGTTAGTTATTGCAATTGCTGCTGCATTCAATAGCAAAGCAAAGCTGTGGCTACAAGGCAGAAAAAAATGGGAAACAACCTATGCTGATTTGTTTAAGCATATGGGTCAACATAGCGTTTGGTTTCATTGTGCCAGTTTAGGAGAGTTTGAACAAGCAAAGCCTTTGATAGAACTTATAAAAAACCACAAGCCCAGCACAAATATTATAATCTCTTTTTCATCACCATCAGGCTACGAAAACCGCAAACATGAGCCTCTAGCTTCTGCCGTTATATATTTACCCATTGATACCGCAAATAATGCCAGGAATCTTATTAATTTAATAAATCCTTCACAAGTATTTTTTGTTAAATATGAGTTTTGGTACCATTATATATATACACTATTTCAACAAAAAGTACCTATATATTTACTCTCAGGTAATTTTAGAAAAGAACAATTGTTTTTTAAATGGTATGGAGGGTTTTATAGACGTATACTCACTTTCTTTTCTCATATATATTTACAAAATAGTTCATCAGCTTCTCTATTAGAAAGCATCTCAATTACTCGATATTCAGTTCAAGGCGATACCAGATTTGATAGGTGTTGGATTCAAACTACATCACCCAAACACTATCCCATTATTGAATCTTTTATCCAAAGACAATTTTGCCTAATAGCAGGCAGCACATGGCCAGCTGAAGAAAAACTTTTACTCGATCTTCATAAATTATACCCTCAAATAAAAATAATAATTGCCCCACACGAGATAAGCAGAAGCAGCGAAATAGCATCTACATTTTCATCGGCTATACTATATAGTAATTGTGAAAAAGCAACGGGATTAACAAGCACATCAAATATATTAATTATAGATAAGATTGGTATGTTGGCACAATTATACCAATATGCCTCAGTGGCTTTGGTTGGTGGTGGGTTTAGTGGTCAACTACATAACATACTAGAAGCTGCAGCATGGGGTAAGCCTGTGATATATGGACCCAACACATATAAGTTTCCTGAAGGAGATGCTTTAGTACATAAAGGTGGAGGTTTTAAAGTAAGTAGCTGTGAAGATTTGGTAGAAATTATAGAAAGACTATATAACAATAAAGACCAATTGTTACACGCAGGAAACAACGCTAAAGAGTTTATAATAAGGGGTGTTGGGGCAACCGAAAGAGTATATAAAGATGTGTTTACAAACTAGCCTTTTTTAGCGGCCACCCAATTTTTTATATATTGTGCAATTTCTGTTGTAGGAGTGCCAGGAGGAAACAAATTACCTACACCCATATTTTTTAACTCAACCATATCTTCATCGGGTATGATGCCCCCGCCTGTAAGTAAAATATCGTCTATTCCTTCAGCTTTCATCAAAGTAATCAGTTTAGGAAAAACTGTATTGTGAGCACCTGATAAAATGCTTACCCCAATTACATCTACATCTTCTTGCATGGCTGCTTTTACAACCATTTCAGGCGTTTGTCTTAAGCCTGTATATATAACCTCCATGCCGGCATCACGTAAGGCTGTAGCAATTACTTTAGCACCTCTATCATGTCCGTCTAGTCCAACTTTAGCTACCAATACTCTTATAGGTCTTTGCATGTATATATATAATTATTCAGTGATAGGTTTATCTTCTATAGTAACTGAAGGGTCTTGTGTGTCATTTAAATCATTTTTGTCTTCAGAACTATCTTCTAAAAACTCTGGCAACAATTCTTCTACAACCACTTCTTTTTGAAAGAACTTGTTTTGAAATATAATCATAGCGATTACCCCTGTAGAGATAGCACCATCAGCTATATTAAACACAGGACTAAAGAATATAAAGCTATCTGTTTTGATGATAGGAAAATAAAGCATATCTATTACTCGCCCTTCAAACCAGCTGCCTGTATATTCATTTAAGTCAGGATACCAAATGGCATTAAAAACGCTGTCTATGATATTACCCAATGCCCCGGCAATGATGAGTGAAACACATACTATAAAGCCATTATGTTCTCCTTTTTTTATAATTTTAATAAGATAATATATACCAAAAATAACGAGTAAAATTCTAAAAACTGTAAGTAATATTTTACCTGTTTGTCCTCCAAACTCTAAACCAAAAGCCATCCCATTGTTTTCAACAAAATGTAAATAAAACCAACTGCCAGCCATGGTTATTTCTTCACCTAAAACCATGTTATGCTTAATCCAATACTTTAACCATTGGTCTAACAACAATACATACAACACTATGGCTACAGGCCAAATATATTTTTTCATATATTTTTAATCAGTATAAAATTATTTGTATTGGTTGTTTTTAGCTTCTATACTCAAAGTGGCATGAGGCACAGCTATAAGTCTCTCTTTAGGGATAAGCTTTCCTGTTTCTCTACAAATACCATATGTTTTATTTTTGATACGAATTAAGGCATATTCTAAGTTTTCGATAAACTTCTTAGTACGTTGTGCCATAATACCTAACTGTTCTTTTTCTAAAGTCTCAGAACCATCATCTAAACTAGAGTTTCCTCCAGTTGTATCATCTATACCATTAGCATTGGGGTTTTTTAAAGACAATGACATCCTTGTTAACTCTTCTTTTGCTTGAGTAAGTTTATCGTCAATAATCTTTTTAAAGAACATCAATTCTGTATCTCCATAATATTGTTTTTCTGTTTTCTCTGCAACCACAGGAGCGTTAGCTTTTGCTATAGGTGCTGTCTTTACCACTTTCTTTTCAACCTTTGGTGCAAAGGCTTTAGCAGCTATAGGTGTTGGAGTAGGTTTAGCAACAACTTTAACTACAGGCTTAGCAACTGGTTTAACTGGAGCTGCTTTTGCCAACACCTTAGTCACTTTTTTTGCTATAGGTTTAGTCACTTTTTTAGCAACAGGCTTTACAGCTTTCTTAGCTACTACTTTAGTTGCTTTTTTGGGTGCTGCTTTGATAGCTTTCTTAGCAACTGGCTTAACCACCTTTTTCGAAATTGGTTTAGTCACTTTTTTAGCTGCAGGCTTAATGGCTTTTTTAGCCACTGGTTTAACTGTTTTCTTTGCTACCACTTTAACAGCTTTTTTAGGTGCTGCTTTAATAGCTTTCTTAGCTATAGGCTTAACTACCTTTTTAGCAACCGGCTTAGTAGCTTTTTTAGCAATTGTTTTAACTGCTTTTTTAGCTATGACTTTAGTCACTTTCTTAGGTGCAGCTTTTACTGCTTTTTTAGCTACATTTTTTTTAGCAACTGGTTTAGTTACTTTTTTAACAGCAGGTCTAGAAGCTTTTTTAGCCACAACCTTCACTACTTTCTTAGCCGCTTGTTTAGTTGCCTTTTTAGCTACCACTTTCACCACCTTTTTAGCAACAGGCTTAGTAACTTTTTTAGCCACTGGTTTAGCTGCGGATTTTATCGTTTTCTTTTTGTCAACCTTAGCAGGTGCAACAGTTTTTTTAGCTTTAGCCACCACTTTTGTGGTTGCTTTTTTAGCTGCAGGTTTTGCTTTTACAATTTTCTTAGCCATGTGTAGTTAAAATTAATTATGGTTTAGTTCTATTGCGATAAAAGTCTTTATTTCATCTACTTCTATCTCAATTCCATCTTCAAGCGAATCAACTAGTAAAAGTTGATCAGCCAAAATTTCGTTGCAAATATAATCACTATACTGCTGAATAGCAGGATTTAGTAATTCGTTGTTTTTGATGTGGACAATTATTTTATCAGTAACTTCAAAGTTTCTATCTTTTCTTTGGTTTTGCAAGCGGTTTATCAACTCTCTTGCAAGCCCTTCGTTTCTTAAATCTTTAGAAATGTTAATATCTAAAGCTACTGTTAAGCCATTGTCTGACGCTACTTGCCATCCTGGAATATCTTCAGAGAATATTTCTACTTCCGTTAATTTTAAGTCAAACTTTTCACCTTCAATATCAAGCATATACTCTCCCTCTTTTTCTATTTTTTTGATATCATCTTGATTGAATGCTGTAATGAGTTGGGCAGCAATTTTCATTTTTGCTCCCAGTCTAGCTCCTAACAGTTTGAAGTTAGGTTTTATTCTTTTGATTAATTGTAAAGCCGAGTCATCAACCAACGAAATTTCTTTTACGTTTACTTCTGATTTAATAATTTCTGACACGTCACTTAATGCCTTTTTAGTTTCATCGTCAAACACCGGAATCATTACTTTTTGTAATGGTTGGCGTACTTTAATGTTTAACTTTTTGCGAATGCTTAGCACCAAGCTGCATGTGTCTTGAGCCAAGTCCATACGTTGCTCTAACGCCTTATCTATATATGTTTCATTTACCAAAGGCCAATCTGATAAGTGAACTGAACAATCATTATTTTGATTGGCTGTATTTAAGTTTTTATATAGCATATCAGAAAAGAAAGGAGCTATCGGACTAATCAATTGGCATATAACAGACAAGCATTCATGAAGTGTTTCGTATGCTGCTTTTTTATCATCACTCATCTCGCCTTTCCAAAATCTTCTTCTGTTTAACCTCACATACCAATTACTTAAATTTCTATCTACAAATTCCTCTATCAATCTAGTTGCTTTGGTAGGCTCATAGTCATCCATTTGAACTGTTACATTTTTAATAAGTGTATTAAGTTTACTTAAAATCCAACGGTCAAGTTCATGTCTTTGGTGTATAGGTGTACTATTTTTAGGGTCTACCACAAACGAATCTACATTGGCATATAAAGAGAAAAATGAATAGGTATTGTAAATAGTTCCGAATAGTTTTCTTTGTACCTCAGCTACACCTTCGGCATCAAATTTTAAATTATCCCAAGGGTCAGAGTTATTAAGCATATACCATCTCACAGCATCTACTCCATACTTATCTATAAGGTCTGACGGGTTTATTACATTGCCCTTGCTTTTACTCATTTTGTTTCCGTTCTTGTCTAGAACCAAACCATTTGAGATTACGTTTTTATAGGCAATTGAATCAAAAAGCATCACACTTATAGCATGCAAGGTAAAAAACCAACCACGAGTTTGATCAACACCCTCAGCTATAAAATCGGCTGGGTAACTTTGCTTTTCACCACCCATCCAATGCCATTGGGCATAAGGCATGGCACCACTATCAAACCACACATCTATGAGGTCTAGTTCGCGTTTCATGGGTTTGCCTGATGTTGAAACTAATGTAATTTCATCAACATATGGTCTGTGCAATTCTATTTGATTTGCAACAGATTGACTTAACCCAAGTTTGTCATTAGCCTTTTGCATTTCACTATGCAACTCTTGTACAGATCCGATACAAATTTCTTCAGTACCATCTTCTGTTCTCCAAATAGGCAACGGGGTGCCCCAATATCTACTGCGACTTAAATTCCAATCTTGTAAGTTTTCTAACCAGTTTCCAAACCTGCCTGAGCCCGTGCTTTCAGGTTTCCAATTGATGGTTTTATTTAATTCAACCATTCGGTCTTTGCAGGCTGTAGATTTGATAAACCAGCTGTCAAGCGGATAGTATAAAATGGGTTTATCGGTTCGCCAACAATGAGGGTATGAGTGTTCGTATTTTTCTTTTTTAAATAACTTCCCTTCAAGTTGTAGCTTTAACACTATTCTGTCATCTACACTTAGGTATTCATTGCTTCTGCTTACAATTTGGCTGATCAGTTTGTTTAGCTCATTGGTTTGAGGAAGCGTTTTTAAACGCTCAATTTCTGCAGCTCTTTCTGCATCGGTGAGGTATTGTTCTTTTACATACTCACCAGCAAAGTCAGTTACTTCCTCTACAAATTTTCCTCTTTTGTCTACAAATGTTAAAGCACCAATATTGTTTTGTTTGGCCACTCTAAAGTCATCAGCACCAAAACTAGGAGCTATATGTACGATGCCTGTTCCATCTTCAGTGGTAACAAAATCTCCTATAACTACTTCAAATTTCTTATCACTTTCAGGTTGGGCATATGGCAACAATTGCTCGTATTGTATACCAGCTAAATCAGAACCTTGAAGCTGGTTTAACACTTGCCATGGAGTTGTTTTATCGCCTATTTTATATGAATTAAAATCTGTGTTTTGTGCTTCTTCCTTAAAATATTTAGAAACCAAATCACTAGCTATAACTACCGCAATTTCTTCACCAGTAAATGGATTAAGGGTCTTAATAGTTTTATATAAAATGTTTTTACCAACAGCCAAAGCTGTATTGCTTGGAAGGGTCCATGGAGTGGTGGTCCAAGCAAGTATATATGTATATAAATCAACAGTATTAAGTTTAGAAGTTTGATCAGACTTTAATTTAAACATAGCCACAGCCGTAATATCTTTTACTGGCTTATAAGTGCCGGGCATATTCAACTCATGACTGCTTAACCCGGTGCCTGCAGCTGGACTGTATGGTTGAATGGTATATCCTTTATATAATAAATTTTTATCGTATAACATTTTTAATAAATGCCATAAGCTTTCTATATAATTATTTTCATAAGTGATATATGGGTTGTTTAGATCTACCCAAAAACCAATACGCTCCGTAAGCTCGTCCCACACTTGCTTATAACGCATAACCGTTTCTTTACATTTTTTGTTATACTCATCTATGGTGATGGTTTTGCCAATGTCTTCTTTGGTGATGTTCAATTCTTTTTCTACCTGAAGTTCAACGGGCAACCCGTGCGTATCCCACCCGCCTTTTCTATCTACCAGGTATCCTCTGAGTGTTTTATAACGACAAAAAGTATCTTTAACTGCACGTGCCATTACATGGTGAATGCCAGGCATTCCGTTGGCAGATGGAGGCCCTTCAAAAAAAACAAAAGGCGTTGCTTTTGCTCTTTGGTCTAATGATTTTTTGAATATTTCTTCTGTTTTCCAACTATCAAGTATTTCGCGTTCAAACGAGGGAAAATCTATCTTCTTAAACTCTCTATATTTAGTCACTTTATCTATTTTTATTTTTATCTGTAAAGGAGTTGGTATGAGCCAACATTTCGTATTTTATCACTCTCATCTATTATTTCTATATCTCCAACTGAAATGACACTTCCAATTTTACCGCTTTTAAAATAGCTTAACAAAGGGTCTTCAATATAACGATTAACAAACTGCTGGGTATAATTTGAATCATTAGATAAGTTTACAACCATATTAAAACCTTTGATGCGGTATTCTTTAAGTTCGCCTTTAAAATTTACTCTATGAACTCTAATAGAGTAATAATCTGACTTTAGTGGTAATTCTACAGCAGCACTATCAAACACACCTATGGTGTCTTTTTTATTTCCTATTATTTCTATAATATATTTATGATATATAGACTCCCCTGTAATACCTACGGCTTCTTTAGCTGATGAGTCTGTTTGTGCTTTTGAAACAAAACTAATTAAGACAAAAAATACGAGAAAAAAAATGTTTTTAACGACTTTATACATTACGTGCAAAATTACTCACGAAATGCTTGATTTAAAACAAAATATTATAAACCTAATTATAACTTATATAAAGTGATTTATAATTTAAAAATTACTTAACTTTACTAAGCCCCAACATACTTACCATCCAATTAGGCAAAGGCTTTCTTTTGTCTCTATCTTTTAAGTTTAAATACCAACCTATCTTTTTAAAAATAGGTACACGGTGTGTTTCAACCATTTCTATGAGCGTACCATCAGGATCTTCACAATACGTAAATCTGCCTCCACCATCTCCCATATCGAAAGTTTCACCACTGTCTACTGTAAAAGGAAAACCAGCATCTGTACATCTTTTTTGTAAAGATTTCATATCCAACACATCAAAGCAAAGATGAATAAAACCAGCATCTCCCCAGCATCTTCCTTCAAATATTTTATTGGGTTTGCGGTCTAAAGCTTCTACTAATTCTATTTCAATTCCACCCAACATACGACCAAAAGCACCTTCACCGGTTGGTTTTTTTCTGAGTAAAACCCTTCTATAATTTTGATTTTTTACACTGTCATTAAAACCATCTTCAAACACTCCTGTTTTATCATATATAATTTCGTTTACTCCCATTACATTTTTATATAACTGTAACGCTTTATCAATATTACTTACTCCAATCACCGCTCCATAAACTCCACCCGTATTGCAGGTAGTATTTTTTTTAAACCAATCATACCCCTCAACCACTTGAAACTTATTCCCCCATGAATCAGTAATCCAAAAAGTTTGTTTGTTTTCTGGGGTTATATATATATCAGTAGGGTTATATGTTTTTAAATTTTGATGGGCTTTTTTTACGTCTGGAGATTTTATTTTACATGCATATATTCCGAGGTCTCCATATAAAATTTCAAAAGTAGGTTTCACCGGTACTTTGCTGGTATATTGCCATATCTCCATACCGCCTCCACCATTCATATTTAGTGATAACACGGCTCGTCTACTCTCTGCTATACCATTGGTATATTTTGTCATTAGTTTAGCCTGAGCTTCATCATCAAACACTTGAGCGGCCATTCCAAACACGTCTCTATACCAAAGTTTAGCAGCCACCACATCTGGTATGCCTATACCTATTTGTTGAATTCCTGAAATATCGTTCATATAAGCTTATTTAATTTTTAATAATATATAGTTTTTCTTTCCTTTTTGAACCAATATATATTGGTTATTTAACAGGTCGCTTTCGACAAGTGTTTTTTGCTCGTCAATTTTAGTTTTATTAATAGCTACCCCGCCACCCTGTATCATTTTTCTTGCTTCGCTTTTGCTTGAAAATATTTGATTGTTGGTTTGCAATGATAGCAATTCTATAATATCAGCATTTAATGCCACATCCTTGCTCACTTCAACCTGCATAACACCTTCCATCACGCTTAACAATAACTCTTCATCCATTTGTTTTAGCTGCTCAGTAGTTCCGTTACCAAAAAGCAAATTGCTAGCAGCTACTGCTTGCTCATAATCTTCAACACTATGCACCATTGATGTAACTTCTCTGGCAAGTGCTTTTTGAAGCACTCTTAAATGAGGAGCTTTATGGTGTTCAGCTATTAAAGAATCAATTTCTTCTTTTGAAAGTAAGGTATATATTTTTATAAAATTTTCAGCATCAATATCTGTTACATTCAACCAGAATTGATAAAACTTATATGGACTGGTCATATGTCTATCAAGCCACACATTTCCACTTTCTGATTTTCCAAATTTGGTTCCATCAGCTTTAGTTACAAGCGGGCATGTGATGCACCATGCTTCGCCATCGCCCATTCTTCTGACCAATTCGGTACCAGCGGTCATATTTCCCCATTGGTCGCTACCACCTAGTTGTAGTGTACATCCCATGTTTTTATATAGCCAATAAAAATCATAGCCTTGCAAAAGTTGGTAACTAAATTCAGTGAACGAAATTCCTGTTTCAAGTCTACTTTTAACTGAATCTTTGGCCATCATATAATTTACGGTTAGGTGCTTACCTACATCTCTCAAAAAATCTAAGAAAGTGTAGTCTTTCATCCAATCGTAATTATTGACAAGTTCAGCACTATTAGAGCCTGAGTCAAAATTTAAAAACTTTTGAAGTTGTTCTTTTACTTTTTTTTCATTGATTCGAAGTTGTTCAATGCTTAACAAATTTCTTTCAGCGCTTTTACCGCTGGGGTCACCAATCATACCTGTGCTTCCGCCCACTAAAGCAATGGGTTTGTGTCCAGCTTTTTGAAAATGAACTAAAAGCATTATAGGTACCAAATTGCCTATACCTAACGAAGGGGCAGTTGGGTCAAAACCCACATAACCAGTAACCATCTTGGAACTCAGCTGCTCATCTATGCCAGGCATTTTATCAAAAAGCAGCCCTCTCCATTTCAATTCTTCTATAAAATCCATTTGGCAAAGATAAATATACTAAGCCCAACACAAAAGTATATATTGTAATTTGTATATACTATTTAAACAAGTAACCATTTTTATTTAACCATATATATAACTTTTGTTAACCATTTGGCAGTGTCTTTTTCACTCATTGGGTCGGTTATATATTGTTCTATTGAAGGCATTATTGGTTCAAGTTTATGTTCTTGTATATATTTATTTATAGCTTCATGAGCTAAACCAGTTTTTTCATATTTACCATAAAAATCTACATATACAGCTTTGCTTGCAGCTAAATCAACTTTTTCTAATCCAGCAATAGGCTTCATATTTGCAGGGCACTCAACTGCAGCTGCAATATCAGTAGACATGGTGGTTTCATCCCACATATATACAAGTCCAGAGGGGATACCAGGTTTTTGTCCGGCTTTAGTTATAGCTGCATATGCTTTACCAAAACTTTCACCAAAAAAAGAAGCAATAGTATTGGCAGGTATTTTTTTTCTAATAGTTAAGTAAGAAGTATTTTTCCATTCCATTTCACTTACATTTAATGACATTGACGGATTCTCTTTTGCTTCTTTTTCACATATAGTTTTTAAATTGGCTAAACCTTCATCATAGTCTTTTTCTATCATAGATTTCATCATAAAACCCATCAAATTATAAGGTCTAGGCATTGGGCTGTTCATTCCCCAAGTTATTTTTATCTCACCATTTTCACCTTCGTCCATTTGAATATATGTAGTTGATACTCCGTCAAAATCTCCAAACTTCAACTCGGTTTCTTGTCTTTTCATGTCTTCCATTTTAGTGATTTTTTGTGAACCTGTACCTACATCTTTATTTCCTGCCCAGCTGTATTCACCTCCAACTTCACCATCGGTACCTGAATAAGTTAGCTTCATGCTGGGGTCTTTTTTATGCCAAGGAGACCACTTTGGAAAATTGGTAAAGTACTTAACATTGCTCCATATAATTTCTTTAGGGGCTTTAATAGTTATACTTCTTTCAATTTTAGCTTCGGTAGGCATTACAAATACGCCTATAGTTGCAGCAATTAATACTACCAGTAATAAAATGCCTATGTATTTTAATATTTTCATTTTTATAATTGATGTTTAGGCAAATATAATATTTGTTTTGTTTTATACAAGTTTTTATAAATACGTTGATGTGATATAAACTGTTTAAAGTAGCTTTGCAAGCAAGTATGACAAACGAAGAAGAGTTTATTTTAAAGTGGAGTAATATTTCAGGATATTGGCAACAAAGATTTAACAAACCAGCGGATTTAAACGCTGTGTTATTTTTAATAGGTATAAGAGAGGTTGGTGCGTTGAAAAAAGAATTTAAAAAAGAAGAAAAAATGGACTTGATGCATGTAGCTATATGCAAAATATTAAGTTTATCTGGTTATTATGTTTTAGAAGGCTTAGACGAAGAAGGGTGGCCATGTTTTACTCAAGTTAAAGAAATTCCATCCATAGATATTTTTACTCAAGAGCGAATTTTAAAAGAACATATAATAAAATATTTTGACGTAGAAAATATAATCGAAGAAAATAGTTTTTAAAACTCAATTATTTAAGGCTTCTAATCCGTTTTTTGCATGGTCAGATTTAACTCCCCATTTTGCCAATAGTTTGTTTGCCACAAGTGCATTTATTAAATTGTCTTAAGCCAGTAAAACATTTTTATTTTTCAGACTCGTTTGTTTTTTTTAATTTGAATGAATTGTCTTTTTTTTGCAAGATTTAATTCTAAATCAAAATAGAATTTAGAACCGCTATTTAGAACACTCTCTACAAATATTTCAGAATCTAACAAATGTATGAGCTTCTTCACAATGGCAAGCCCTAAGCCCGTTCCTCAATGTTTTCTTTTTTTATTGCTTTAGGCTGAGTAAAACTATCGAAAATTACATGAAACAAATTGTTAGGAATTCCTATTCCAGTATCTGTAATGCTAAATCTAATTTTATATTTTTTTTAAAGTCAATTAATTTTCGATGAGTTCAAATGTTAAATTTACTTTGTTCTGATTTAAATATATACCAGACAAGGGGTTGTATACTTTAGACTCAAGGTATAAGTCGTTGTATTTGTTTTGCAGCTTTAATCGCATTTTTCTGGACAATTAAAACTCATATATAGTGCCTAAAGATTTATGAACCCTTGCTATATTATAATAGTCATGGTGTTTTATATATGTTTAGAAAATTTATTAAATGTAAAAGACCAAGGTGGTAGTTATCTTTTTTTTAGTAAACTCCAGCCATATTAAATTTGGCATCAGCTATACCTTTGTCATTTTTAGATTCTTTATAAATTGCAATAGCATCTTTAGCTTTTAGTATGGCGTTTTTATAGTTACCTAAAATCATATAAAAAAACGATAGTTTATTAAGCAATTGGCTTTTAACTTAGCTAAAATATGTTTGTTTCTCAACAAAAGAGCCTTGTTGGTTAGTCTAACGCTAAGTTTTAATTACTAACTTTAGAAGTATATGCTTCTTCCAAAAGTGATTTTATTTCACGTTTAATTATTGGAGAAGCCCCTTTTATTTGCGGTTTATATAATTGAAATTTTGGCATGCTAAATTAAACAAAAAAACAAACGAGTATGAATTGTAAGTTAATCTACGTTTTTGTCCTTTTTCAATTTTTCAATTTCTTCAAATCTCTTAATTCGTTCTTCCATTTCTTCTGCTCTAGATTTAGCATTTGGTTGAAGAAAAAATTTATAAAAGAAAAATATGCAAAGTCCGCCAATGGCAAACTCAGATAATAATATAAACCAAAAATTAGGTTTTAACATGAGTATATATATTTAATTAGTCCCACTTAAGTTCGTCTTGTCTTATTGTAAATTCCCACTTAAGTTCGTTTTTTGAATCAAAGCATTTAATCAATAAGTTTCTATTGTTTTTGCCACCACTCACTGAAAACTGACAATAATTGGGTTCAACTACCAAGGTCTGTTTAATGCGCTGAGGATTGTTTGCTTCAGATGTTTTTAAAACATTACTTCCTTTACTAGATAACGGAGAACAAGTAACCTCGTATAGCACTGTTTTTTTCTTTGTTGATATAACATCTTCCTCCTCTGTGCTTTTCTCTTCTTTTTCTTTCTTTTCTTTTTTCTTTTTCTTAGAATTGTTAGTTAGTTTTTCAAAGTGGTTTAAAGTATCAGACAACAAAGGTTCAAATTTTAAAACTTCGGTATGGTGTCTATCTCCCGTTATAAAAACAACCCCGTCAATTTTATTGTTTTGTATAAAATTAAGTATATATTCTCTTTCTTTTTTAAAGAATTGATAAGATTCTTGATCAGTATTAAAATTTAAAAACTGACCGCCCATAACCACAAATTTAAAGGTAGCCTGAGATGTTAGTATACTTTGAAGAAACCAATCTAATTGAACTTGCCCCAATTGAGATTTGTTATATAATGAATCAGGTAGTTCATCCGCATCTCTAAAATATCTATTGTCAAGCATAAAAAACTCCCCGTCGCTTATTTGAAATTTACTATAAGTGCCTATACCGTCATGACCATAATACTTATTACCCCAGTAATCTTTGTAAGTTTCAAGTGATATATTTTTTAAATCAAAAACTTTACATGAATTGTTAGGTCCAAAATCATGATCATCCCATATTGCATAATTGTTTTTGGTTGCCAAAAGCTTTTGTAAATCTTTTTGTTTTCTAGTGTGCTGGTATCTATATTTTATTCCAAACTCAGAACTATAATCAGCCTCTCTTAAATATACATTATCACCAAGCCAAATCATTGTTTTTGCTGGGTTTTCGGCCATTTTTTGGAATATAGTTGTACCTTGTCCATAAGGCTCGCCTGGTCTATCAAATATACTGTCATTTATATAATTACATGAGCCAGCTATAAAGCTAAAGTTAGGTGCAGAGGTTCTCCATTCCCAAAGGTCCCTCGTTATAAATTTTAATGGGTAATCAAATTTAATTTCTTTATCATCTAATTCAATAGAATATTTATATGTTTTTCCTGGCAATAAGTTGTCAATAATACATTTGGTAATTACAGCTTCGCACTTATCTCCATTTTTAATGTTTTTTACCCATTCGCTCTTTATTTTTTCTTCGTTTTCAACAGCATATTTAATTTTTATTTTTTTAGTACATTTTGTTTGCACCCATATTAAGCACTCTCTGTGTTCGGCGTAGCCATTCATAGGTCCAGAAATAATTTTTGGCGTTTGAGCGACAATTTTAGAAACAAATAAAATTAAAATAAAATGTAAAAGTGTTCTTTTCATACTTCACTACAAAAATATGAATAAAATGTCACGGCTTTGCAATCATTTTTAAATATGATTCTATTCAAGAGTTTATTAAAATTGAAACCAAATTTTATTTATATATATTTGCTTTTTAAATTAAAAAAAATGAAAAATATTTTTTATATTGTTTTTTTGCTTACCCTTTTAGTTTCTTGTAAAACAGCTAAACTTCCCGGCCCTGAAAAAAAAATATTTTTTGGTACAGGGGGTGGCTTCACTGGAAAGGTCTCTAAGTATTGTTTAAGCTCATATGGTCAATTGTCTAAAATTAACATGAATGGAGATATAGAGACTGTTTATCAATTAAAATTTAAAAAAAAGCAATTGCAAAACTTATTTGATTCGGCATCAATAGTTCAAAATGCATATCTAGGTTTTAGTAATCCAGGAAATATCTATTATTTTTTAATTATCAATGGTGAATTTAACACATTGCCGTCTTTTATGTGGGGTCAAGAAAGCTTTAAAACGCCATTAATAATTACTTCTTACTATGACAAACTGAATGCACTTGTACCTCAAAAATAACAAGTACTATTTTTAATTTTTTGAAAACACCCTTATACTAGAGGCAGCAAATAATGGAGCGAGAATAATAATTAAAAAACTCCAAAGAGAGTCTGTATATATGTATATTGTAGTTGAAATAAGTAAAACATAAATGGGATATAAAAGCAGGCTAAATCCAAATAGCAGAGAATCATAAAAAATCCCTTTTCTATTTATTTTTATAACTAATTTTTTCATCAAAAGATAAAAAGGAATTGAAACAATGTAACCTATTAAAGCAGGTAAAAAAAACACGATTTTATATAGAAGGTCTAAGTTTTTAAAATGGATTTGAGTTTTATCTTTACTAAGCACAACGTTCAATAACTGACTGTTAAGTTTTTCATTAAATTCATTTATGGCAATACCTGTTATAGATGTGTTTATTTGATCTTTAATATATATAATATCACCCCAGTTTACAAATAAGTTTTTGCCTATAGATTTAAAGGACGTATAATTTAAACCTACAGGTAATACTTTTATTTTTTTTCCAATTTCGATGTCATTATATGCTTGAATTGCAATCCTTGCAGTTCCTTTTTTTAAGTTTCGTAACTTCCATTCATGTATACAAAGTCCTTCCGAAAAAATTAAAACGATTCCATTGTTTTTAAGAATAGACGAACATCTCTCAAATGTTTCATCATTATGCAATAAGTTTTCTCTACCCTCACTAATTCTATAAATTGGAATCATTTTTAGAGCGGTAAATATTTTTTTAACTAAAGGTTTTTTAAAAGCATCTCCTCGTGCCAAAAAATGCACAGGCTTGTTAAATTTAGCTCCTAAAACAATGGCATCTAAAAACGAATTAGGATGATTACAAGCAAGTATAAGCGGTCCTTCTATATTTAAAACATCTTTTTTAGAAAAACGTATTTGCTTAAAATAAACAAACAATGCTGCTCTTACCCAATATTTTACGATATAATATAACACATGGCAAATTTAAGTAAAAGTATTTTAATTTATAGTTTTAAATGTTTGATGTGTTCAACATGTTAAATAATTATTACTTGTTTATATATTGTTAGTATTAGATTATTTTTGCAACAAATTAATTTTAATATGAAAAAAATAACTGTTTTTTACTTTTTACTTTTTGCTTTATTTGTTTTATCGAAAGATAGTATTTCTCAACCAACAGTAATACCTTCTTCTGACGAAATATTACTACCTAAATTTATGTGCAGTGGAGCTGTCATTTCTAAAAGAGTACCTTTTGCGTGTATGCTAAAATTAACAGGTCTCACAGCAAATGCAACATACAGATATATTACCGGAGCCACCACCAATGCAAATGTGACTTCTGGCTCTTCTCCAGGAAATTTTTATGCAATTAACAATGTGGCAGGAGCATATGGAAACATCACGGGTTATACTTCTCAAAAAAGCTTAGCAGGATTGCTATTAAATAACGATAGCTTAATTACTAACACTGGTAACAATAGGTATGCAGAGTTTACTACAGATGCAAATGGAGATTATAAAGGTTATTTCTCGTTAGTTACTACAGGCAACAATGTTTTTAAAGCAGATAGCAATGTTTATTTTTATGTTTCAGTAAATGACGGTGCCGGAGGAACTACTGTAGATAAAAGATTCAGAACTACTAATACTATAAAAATGCTTGCATTTGGTAGTAACAACACTTCAGGTTCAACAGATTGTTCGGCTATTAGAGGAAACTCATTGGCTCCTGGTGAAACATTTGTGTTTTTGTATGACAATGTATCAAATTCAAACAGACCACTTTATGGTACATGGGCTGAAAACGATGGAATAACAACCAACTTCTCGAGTTGGTATAGTCCTACAGTAGATACAACTTCTGGTGCTTGGGGTGCTATTATTCCTAATGACAATGCCAATGGAGTTAGAAGAATTGAAAGTAGAGATTGGAGTGGTAATGTTTTATATTTTCATACCAATGCCAATGGAGTATGGCCCAATGGTACCAACACTGTAAATCCTGTCAAAGACACAATTCCTTTAGTAATTGCACTAAACGATGCCCCATTGGGCCCAACAGGCCCTGTAATACCTAAAATTAAATTTAGCAATACTACTTCATCTATAGGAGAAGGAGCCGGAACAACTTCAGTTACTATTAATATTTCCTCAGCTCCTTCCAACGGAGAAACAGTTGACATTATAATAAAAGGCGGATCAGCAACTAATAGCACTGATTTTAGTTTAGCAACTGCGGTAGCTAATTTTACTTCAGGCAGCTCTTCATCTCAAAGTATAACAGTGAACATTTCAGACGACCAACTAACAGAAGGAGCTGAAGACATAGTTTTGGTGTTAAGAAACGCATCATCAGGTTTGGCTATAGATGCCGATTCTGTAACTACTATTACAATTAATGATAATGATGTTCCTAATATAGCTTTTTCAACAACTAGTCAAACAGTAAATGAAGATGCTGATACAGTTTGGTTTGATGTAACTTTGTCAAATCCAGACCCTGCAAATTCAACTAAAATAGATGTAGCTTTAACAGGAGGGTCATCTTCTAATGGCAGTGATTTTTCTACATTTACAACCCAAACATTAACATTTACAGCAAATAGTACAACTCCTCAAAAATTTTGGATTAAAATCACAGATGATTTATTGGATGAAAACAATGAAGATTTAATATTCTCACTTCAAAACCCTACTAATAATGCTCAAATAACCGGAGGAACTTTAAATGTTACTATTCGCGATAATGATACTACTATAAAAGTTACCTTCCCTGGAATTACTTTTGACCTTGCGTCTGATTCAGTTATTGAAGGTGCTTCAGCATCTGTTAAAGTAAGTATTACTGCGGCTGATACTTCAAAAGATATAACGGTTGATTTGGCTACAAATGGAGGAACCGCAATTAATGGAACACACTATTCATTCACAAATAAAACACTAACTTTCTTAAAAAGCACAACAACTTTAACTCAAACAATATCTTTAAACACTATTAGTGACAATAAAATTAGTGGTAGCCACAAGTTGTTTTTAAAGTTACAAAATGCTTCAAACAATGCATCTATTGGGTCGCCTGATACATATGAACTTACAATAAAAGAAGATGGTAAAAACAGTATTAACCCTGTGTTTAAAGAATTAGGAGTTGAAATGTATCCTAACCCTACAACAGATATTCTATATTTAAATAGTAAAGAGGTTATTGAGAATATAACTATTACAGATATATCTGGAAAATTGGTTTATCAAAATTTAACTAACCAAAAGCAAAACACAATTAATACAAGTAATTTTGCTAAAGGATTTTATATAGTTCATATATATATATCTAACCAAGAAACTGTTCAAAAAATTTGTATATACTAATAGGTAAATTATTTTTATTAAAAAGCCTGCATCTAATTTTAGGTGCAGGCTTTTTAATTATATATATATTGATAAATAAGTTATAAAATTTCAGCGGCTACAAAAGTACTTCCGCCTACAAAGATAAGATCGTTTGAAGAGGCTTGTTTTTTAGCTTCGTTTAATGCGTTTTCTACTGAGCCATAAAAGTTGCCTTGAAGTCCAAATGTTTTTGCAATTTCAAATAGGTCCTCATCATTCATTGCTCTTGGCATATCTGCTTTGCAAAAAAAGTATATAGCATGTTTGGGCAAAGCAGAAAGTACTTTGTCGGGTAATTTATCATTTACCATTCCAAACACGATAAAAAGTTTATTATATTTAATGGTTAATAGTTGTTCTACAATTTCTTTAATACCATCTTCATTATGGCCTGTATCTGAAACTATAAGTGGCATTTTACTAAGAATATCCCATCTACCTTTAAATCCAGTGTTAGTTTTTACTTGTTTAAGTCCGGTTCTTATGTGGTTTTCAGAAATTACAAAGCCATTTTCTTGAAGAGATTTTACTGCATGTAACACAGTTATGATATTATGCTTTTGATAATTTCCTGTCAAATCACATTCAAGTTTATTTATAGCTAATTTGTTTTTAAAATAAACATCTACTGTAATTAAAAATCCATTGTTTTCCCAATTTTTTATTTGAAAAATATCAGATGTAAATTCAATTGGCGAATGCTCTAAATTGGCTTTTTGTTCAAACACATTTGTGGTTTCATTTTGCTTTTGCCCAATTATTATTGGAGTATTTTTTTTTATTATACCAGCCTTTTCAAAGGCTATTTTTTCAATTGTATCTCCTAACAAATCTGTGTGGTCATATCCAATATTGGTAATAACAGAAAGCAAGGGGCTTATTATGTTAGTAGAGTCAAGTCTTCCTCCCAAACCAGTTTCTATTACTGCTATGTCTAGATGTTGATTAGAAAAGAAATCGAAACACAAAGCCACGGTCCACTCAAAAAAACTAGGTTCTATTTTTTCGAAAGCATCTTTATACAATTCTACAAATTTTAACACATACTCTTCTGAGATCATAGTTCCATTTATTCTAATTCTTTCTCTAAAATCTTTTATATGAGGAGAGGTATAAAGCCCTGTTTTATATCCGGCACTATGAAGAATAGATGCCAACATATGGCTAGTAGAGCCTTTACCGTTGGTGCCGGCAATGTGAATGGTTTTAAATTTTTTCTCAGGATGCTTTAACACCTCCATAAGCTTTATGGTATTGGTTAAATCTGCTTTATATGCTGCCTTGCCAATGCGAGTAAACATGGGTAACCTACTGAAAAGATAATTTAGAACTTCTTGATATGATTGCATAGTATTTAAACTGCAAGATTAATAAATAACATCTTTTCCACCTTTTTTTTGTTTGAATTTGTTTTATAAGAGTTTGTTACATTATCTTCGCACCCGATATAATAAAATATTATGAGAAAATTAATCTTATCTTTAGCTTTATTAGCTACTTCTTCATTAGTAAGTCTTTCTGCTCAAGGGTTGTGTGAAGCAACCAATACTGTTGCTAACGCAGCCTCTTCAGGATTTGACGCATTAAAAGGAAAGTATTCATCTACTGATTATACCGGACAATGGGTTGCTAATGTAAAATTACCTGGAGCTAAGTCTTGTGTTATTGACGAAAACTCTGGAATGTACATTGCAACTATGGCTTCTGGCGTTTCTCGTGAGCAAGCATTTGCAATGGTTACTAAGTTCACAAAAGAGATGAATTGTATGTCATCTTGGAACACATGGAAATATGACAATGAAGGTGAATCTATCTTCCAAATTTTTTACAGCGAAAAAGCTGAAAATATTGGTGCTGATGGTGGTAACTATGGTGGATGGGGAGCAGGATACACTCCTAAATGGAATAACAACACCCGTGATTACAATAGCTATGATAAAGTAGCTATGGGTAAAACAGTTCTATACGATATTCGTAAGATTGACGGTGCAGGTAAATGGGAAGTTAGATTATTAATTTACGAAGCTAAATAATTAAACAATATTTTAAATAGAACGCAGGTTTCGTAAGAAACCTGCGTTTTTTATTACTATGAAACATAAACTTTTTGCAATATTATTTCTGTTTTTAACGATTAATTTAAAAGCACAAAACAATGACTCTTTAGTGCTATCAAAAATATTCAAAGAAGCTCTTAAAAAAGGTGAAGCTTACACCATGCTTGACTCTTTAGCAAACGGGATTGGTGGAAGACTTAGCGGTTCAATACAAGCTCAAAAGGCAGTAGAATGGGGCTATAGAACTATGGTTAACTATGGGTTTGATAGTGTTTGGTTACAACCTGTTATGGTTCCTCACTGGGTTAGAGGATCAAAAGAAGAATGTTACTTGAAAATCACCCAAAAAAGTCATTTTTATAGAGAAAAATTAAATATATGTGCCTTAGGTGGTTCAATTGCAACTCCTATTCTAGGTATTACTGCAAAAGTTATTGTTGTTGATAGTATAAGTGATTTGGTAAAATTGGGTCGTGATAAAATTGAAGGAAATATTGTGCTGTTTAATAGACCAATGGATGAAAGTCAAGTAGGAACTTTTACTGCATATGGTGGCGCTGTAGATCAAAGATGGGCAGGTCCGTCTATAGCTGCCTCGTATGGAGCTGTTGCTACCCTTTGTAGGTCTATGGAGGTTGGATTAAGCCACTACCCACATACTGGATCTATGAGATATACGGATTCATTACCTAAAATACCTTGTGCTGCTATTGCAACTATTGATGCTGATGAGTTAGCCAAACAATGTAAATTACACCCTGATGCTGAAGTGACTATAAAAATGAGTTGTGAAACATTACCCGATGAACTTTCATATAATGTGATAGGTGAAATCAAGGGATCAAAATATCCAAATGAAATTGTGGTATTTGGTGGACATTTAGATTCTTGGGACAATGGTGATGGTGCTCATGATGATGGAGCAGGATGTGTTCAAAGTATTGAAGTGTTAAGACTTTTTAAAGCATTAAATTTAAGACCAGAACGAACAACAAGAGCCGTACTTTTTATGAATGAAGAAAATGGATTGAGAGGCGGAAAAAAATATGCCGAATTGGCGTTGATGAATAAAGAAAAACATATAGCAGCAATAGAAAGCGACGAAGGAGGATTTACGCCAAGAGGATTTGGTTTAACTGCTGATTCTTTGAAGTTCAAAAAATTTCAAACTTGGGCTCCTTTGTTTTATCCATATCACATTTATGAATTTTTGCCGCATGGAGGTGGTGCTGATATTGGGCCTCTTAGAGAACAAGGCGTTCCAGTTTTAGATTACAAACCTGACTCACAAAGATATTTCGATTTTCATCATACCGAAATTGATACTTTTGAACATGTAAATAAAAGAGAACTTCACATGGGAGCTGCAGCTTTAGCTTCTTTGGTTTGGCTTATTGCCAATAATGGTTGGTAATTAATTATATATTTCTTCCATAACTTCTCTCCAGCCAGCCCATTCATAGTCTGTTCCTAATGACTCGTTATGCCATAAACTTACAAACTGACCTCCATTGTCTTCAATCGTTTTTAAAACCTCTCTTAATTCGATTATTGCTTCTTTTGTGTTTAGTTTTAAATAGTTTTTTAAGGTTACATCCATAGCACAAAATGGTGTAATTTTTAAGATACTTGTTTTGTTTATTGATAAATTAAACCAAGTAAATGTATGTGATGTGCCGGCTCTAAATCCTATACTATCAGACCAACCCATCGAAAAATCTTGTTTAATCTTGTTGGCAATTAAATTATTGTAAGTGTCAGGAAAGGTTAGTTTTAGATAATGTTGTCTACTTTCAATAGGAAATATATTAAAAAACTTCTCAAATAATTTAATCTCATTTTTCAGTAAATCTTTTTGAAAGTTTGAATGGTAAGAAGGATGAATTCCTTGCCTAGATTCAGTTTTAAAAAGTGAGTATATTTGTTTTAGTAAATTAAAATCTATTATGTTTTTATCAAACTTTCCTTTGTTAGAGAGTAAGTAAAAAACATGTAACTTGGTTTTGTGTTGACTTGTAAAGTTATGAATAAAGTTATAAGCATCATAGGGGTCTGGCTGTTTTTTTATAACATAATTATATATACATTTCAATTCATTCTTATTAAAAAAAACAAAATTTTTAACACATTTAGAAAAAAGGTGCAAACTTGATTTTCCTTTATATTTATAAATTCGATCGATATCCACAGTCAGAGTTCTTTCAATTTTTTCTAAAGGTTTGGGTTCAAATGCTGGATATATAATTTTAAGCGTAGAAAAAAACCTGTTAATCTGAATGTCTATATAGGGTTTTTTATGCAAACCATGTGCATATAAAGATGATTTCTTGGCAGTATACCTTCCATGATAATCAGGCATAAAGTCTAAATATTCTTCATATCTAGAAATAATAAAAAAGACAACTGCAAAAAAATCATGAGAGTATATATATTGATTTTTTTCTTGCAAATTTTCTTCAAATGCAACAATATTTTCTGGTTCAAAAAAATTAAGTTTATAAGGTTTAATTTCATCCGAAAACAAAAGCTCAAATGGTATTATTTGCAAACAATTGGGAGCATTATTCAGACTATAATTTATTTTTAAATCATTAGAATGAAGAAATGAATCAAAATTATTTGTAATTTCAAATGTATAAGGAGTAATCTCATTAAAAACAACTTCAATTAAGTACCTCAGCCTTTCAGAAAGTGTATCGGTATAAATCAGTATTTTCATTCAGATTACAAAAAAAGATTATTCGAACCGTATATTTGCAATAAATTTTATTATAACAAAAAGAATTGTGAAAGTTGCTTTAATTACAGGTATTACAGGTCAAGATGGAGCTTATTTAGCTGAGTTTTTATTAAACAAAGGCTATATGGTGCATGGTGTTAAAAGAAGATCATCCCTATTGAATACAGATAGAATAGATCATTTATATCAAGATCCGCATGAAAAAAACCCTAGAATTAAACTTCACTATGGAGATTTAACAGATAGCACGAATCTTATTAGAATAATACAAGAAACCCAACCAGACGAAATTTATAACTTAGCTGCTCAAAGCCATGTAAAAGTGAGCTTTGATACTCCCGAATACACAGCTAATGCCGATGGTATTGGAACTTTAAGAATTTTAGAAGCTGTTAGAATTTGTGGTCTTACCGAGAAAACTCGTATATATCAAGCATCAACCTCAGAACTATATGGATTGGTTCAAGAGGTGCCTCAAAGTGAAAAAACACCTTTCTATCCACGTTCACCATACGCTGTAGCCAAAATTTATGGCTATTGGATAACAGTTAATTATAGAGAAGCATATAAAATGTTTGCTTGCAATGGTATATTGTTTAACCACGAAAGCCCAATTAGAGGTGAAACTTTTGTAACAAGAAAAATAACCATTGCTGCTTCTAGAATAGTTTCAGGATTACAAGACAAATTATACCTAGGAAACCTTGATGCTAAAAGAGATTGGGGACATGCTAAAGATTATATAGAAGCAATGTGGCTTATTTTGCAACAAGACACCCCTGAAGATTATGTTATAGCAACTGGAATCACTACAACCGTTAGAGATTTTATTAAACTAGCTTTTGCAGAAGCAGGAGTAACTGTTGCTTTCAAAAATGAAGGTGTAAATGAAGTTGGTTATATAGAATCAATAGATGTAGAAAAGCAAAAGAAATTAAATTTAACAAACAAGCTTACTATAGGTCAAGAGATTATAAATGTAGATCCTAATTATTTTAGACCTACTGAGGTTGATTTATTAATTGGAGATCCAACCAAATCTATGACTAAACTTGGATGGAAGCCTAAATATAATTTACACTCATTGGTAGCTGATATGATGGCCGGAGATTTGAAATTGGTAAGCAAAGACACCTACTTAAAAGATGGTGGTTTTACCACACTTAACTATTTTGAATAATCCTACATTTGGCTTTTAATCAAGCGAAATATAGAAAGGTAGAAAATATTCATGTTTTTTTGTGGTTAGTTAAAGATGCATTATGGGCATCACATTTTACTATACCTGCTTTGGTAATGATTGCTCCTACTATTTCAGCAGCAATTTGGCTATTATATAAAAACAGAAAAATATATGTAGAATTGGTGCATAACTTAGCGATACTCTTTTGGATTTCTGCTAATGCTTTGTGGATGATTTCAGAATTTTTTAATGAAGAAGATGTCTTAAAGCCTTTTATTATAAGTCTGTTTGTTATAGGTATAACCATACTATCGTTATACTATTTTTCTATGCTGTTGAAAAAAAACAAATAGAATTATTTTTTTGAAGCATATTCTAATCCCGGCTTAACATAATAGCCTGTACCATCATATACTCTAATTCTTGGGTGAGAGGTGCAATTAGAACTACACGCACCTTTTAGTTCCCAACCACATTCTTCACACATGGGTATATGCTCATTGCATTCAGGGTTTGCACAGTTTATCATTCTAGCTGAGAGCTTACCACAACAATAACATGTAGAAACTATTTTTGGATTAATATTGTTTATTGGCACTGTAATTCTGTTGTCAAACACATAACAAACGCCACTAAAATCTTCACCACCTGTTTCTTTAGCATATTTTATAATACCACCATGAAGTTGATATACATCATCAAAACCTTGTTCAAGTAATAAAGCCGAAGCTTTCTCGCATTTGATACCACCTGTACAATAAGTAATAATTTTTTTACCTTTTAAACCTTCAAGCTCTTTAATTTTTTCAGGAAATTCTCTAAAATTTTCGATGTCTAATGTCATAGCCCCTTCAAACCTACCTACTCCATGTTCGTAATTGCTTCTAACGTCTAATACAACAACGTCATACTCTTTTTTCATGTCAAGAAAAGTTTTCCCGTCTATATGTTTTCCTGTTTTTTTACTAGGATTTATGATGTTAGGATCTCTTAAGCCTGAATGCACAATTTCTTGTTTGTATCTCACATGCATTTTTTGAAAAGCATGTATATCGCTATCATCCACTTTAAAATCAATAGCGGCAAATCTTGGCTCACTTTTTAAAGTTTCCATGTATGTATTGCAAGCCTCTGGTGTGCCACTTACCGTGCCATTCAACCCTTCGTTAGCTACTATTATTCTTCCTTTTAAATTTAATGAATTACAAAACTTCAAGTGTTCAGCAGCAAACAATTCTGCTTCTTCAATTGGAGTATATATATAATATAGTAAAATTTGATATTGTGCCATATGTAAGATGGATGATAATCAACTGCAAATATACTTAAACATTATTATTAGATATACATGAAAATAGAATTCCATAAATTTATAAAAAATTTTGAAATATTAACTCTCTGAATATCTTTGCTTAAAAAAACATAAATTATGAAATTTATATACTTAGGTATTTTTATATTGTATTTATTTATTAGTGAAAATGTTTGTGCCCAACAAGGACAAACGATTAGAGGAAGCGTTCTTGAAAAAGACACTAAGCAACCTATAAGTGGCGTTCTTGTTAAAATATTAAATAATGAGTTACAAACAAGAAGTGATGCACAAGGTAATTTTAGAATAGAGCGTGTAACTACAGGAAGGTATGATATCGAATTTTCACATTTAAATTATAAGTTAGTTGTACTCAATAATATTATAATTTCAAGTGCGAAAGAGTGTATTTTAAGCGTAGATATGGACGATGCACCTACTCAGTTAAACGAAGTTAAGGTAAAAGCAAAGCCAAAACAAGGTCAACCCAATAATGAAATGAGTACGGTGTCAACTAGATTATTTACAGTAGATGAAACCGATAGATACGCAGGCAGCAGAGGCGATCCAGCTCGTATGGCTAGTAATTTTGCGGGTGTACAAGGAGCAGATGACTCAAGAAATGATATAGTAGTAAGGGGCAATAGTCCACAGGGAGTTTTGTGGAGATTAGAAGGAGCAGATATACCCAATCCTAATCATTTTGCTATACCAGGAACTACCGGAGGTTCTGTTTCAATTATCAACAATAAAATTTTAGCAAATTCAGATTTTTTTACAGGAGCATTTCCAGCAGAATATGGTAACAGTATATCAGGCGTATTTGATTTAAAAATGCGTAATGGAAATAACGAAAAACATGAGTTTAGCTCACAGCTTGGATTTTTAGGATGGGATTTTATGGCCGAGGGACCACTCAGTAAAAAAAGCAAATCATCATATTTAATTACTTATAGATATTCTACCTTGGCTTTATTTAGTGCTTTAAAAATACCTATAGGCACGGATGCTGTTCCTCAATACCAAGATGCTTCTTTTAGGTTTTATTTCCCAGGAAAAAAAAGCACCTTTTCTATATATGGCATAGGTGGGTTTAGTAAAATCGATATCTTAATAAGCAACCAAAAAAAGAAAACCCAAAACTTATATGGCGATAACGATAGGGATCAATACTTTACAAGTAAAATGGCTGTAGTTGGAAGTACTTGGCAATACAAACTAAACAAAAAAAGTTATCTTAAAGCGGCATTAACATATACAGGAAGTAGTGTTTCTGCACATCACGAATTAGTTTTTAGACACACACAACCATCAGGTAGTGATACACTATATATACTAGACAGTTTGTTGCCTAATATGAATTATACATTTAAGCAAAGTAGTATCAATGCACATATATATATTCAGCAAAAAATCAATGCCAGAGTAACGACTAAATTTGGAATCATTGCACAACAAAATATATATAATTATATTGACAGTGTGATAGATTTTGATAGTACATCATCTACATATAGACAATGGTCAAATAGATGGAACAGTATAGATCGCCCTTTGTTGATGCAGTTGTATGCTCAAATAAAATACAATATAAATTCAAAACTTACTGCTAACTTTGGTTTGCATTCTCAATACTATAGTAGAGGCAACGCATTTTCTATAATAGAACCAAGGATAGGTTTAAGATACCAAATGAACAAATCACAAGCCTTGAGTATAGGAACAGGTATTCACAGCCAAACACAAAGCCCATATACATATTATTATTTACTAAAAGGTAATACCACACCTCATAATTTAAACATGGGATTAACTAAAAGCAGTCATTTTGTAATTGGATATGATAAAAGCATTGGAAAAGATAAAAGAATCAAAATTGAAACATATTATCAATACTTATGGAATATTCCAGTATATAAAAAATCTTCTTCATTCAGTTTAGCAAATACCGGTAGTGGTTTTTCTAGGTTTTTCCCTGATACTTTAGAAAATAAAGGAACAGCATATAACTACGGAGTTGAATTTACTTTTGAAAAGTTTTTTACAAAAGGTTATTATTATTTAACTACGTTATCCATTTTTGATGCAAAATATACAGGAAGCGATGGTGTGGTTAGAAACTCAGACTTTAACACCAATTATGCTTGCAATGCATTGTTTGCAAAAGAATTTAAAATTAAATCAAAACAAACTTTAAATATTGGAGGTAAGGTAACATTAACAGGTGCAAGAAGATATTCTCCTATGGATACTTTTCAGTCTATAAAACAAAGAGAATATATAGAATTAGATGCTCAAAAAAACACCTTGCGTTTTGGACAAAGCTACCAAAGATTTGATGTTAGAATTTCATATAAAATAAACAGCAAAAAATTGACCCATGAGTTTGCTCTTGATTTGGTAAATGTTACTAACAGACAAAACTTGTTAAAGTATAGTTTTAAACTAGAGGCGCCTTATAACAAACTTGAATATCAGCTAGGATTTTTACCGATTTTTTATTATAAAATTGATTTCTAGTTTTTTTAAAATTGAATTCTATATAATGCAATAGGTAAGAAGCCCTGTTGGTATTCTGTTTTAATAGAACCATCAGAAATATTATAGCTTTGTTGAAGAGGGTTTTTACTATTAAAAGTATTCTGAATATCTATAGCCCATTCTTGGGTTACACGTTTTGAATTTTTCTTAAAACCAATTCTTATATCTGCTCTAAAATATGTCTTAAATTGCTCGCTATAGGCCATATTCCAATTATATACAACATCTCCAGCTGCTTGTGAAGCTGGTAAGTCTATTGGGGTAAATCGTCTACCTCCAGCTACTGTAGTTTTCAAATTAATACTAAATATATTGTTCTTGTTTTTACCACATTTTAGTTCATATCCCGCCAAGCCATTTATTACATATTTACCATTAAAAGCAGTGTTAAATTCTTTGCCCAAACTAGAGGTATACTTGCTATCAAAAAAAGAACTTGTAAACAACCAATAAAAGCCTTTGCTAAAGTATTTTTCTAAAGTAATTTCAATTCCCGTATTGTTTCCTTTACCATTATTTAACAAACTATCTCTAGCTGGTAATGCTGCAAAGTCAGCTCCAAAATTCAATAAACTAAAAGCATTTTTTTCGACACCATCAATTGGTATTTGATACAATTCCTGTCTATATAACTCAATTTTTAATCGAATGTTTTTATTCAAATTTTGCTCATATCCTACAACTGCATGTATTGATTTACTAAAACCTAAATTTGTATTTGTACGAACATATGCATTTAAACTATTATTATATATTTGAGAATAATAAACTTCAGTTGGCTGCAATTGGCTGTGCATTCCTATACCTGCTGAAATATTTTTCTTTGGTGTCAATAAAAATTTTGCCCCTAATCTTGGTTCCAATGAATAACTTTTATTTAAAAAGTAACGCATCATATGTATGCCAGAATTAACGGTTAACTTTTCAGAAACATTGAATTTCCATTGACTATATAATTGAAACAAATAATCATTACCACTATATTGTCTCAGTGTTTGTATTTTACCAAAATTATTTCTAAAACTATCTTGCAGATTAGCACCTAAATTACTAAAAATGGATCCTGCTCTAAGGCTATGTTTGGCATTTATTTTTACATGATAATACAAATGAGCCACTGCTTTTATATAGGTAGTTTTTTCAGCATAAATTAATGTTTTTTCTAATAAGTTGTTAAGAGAATCTACATGGGTATATCGTTTCTGATAAGTAGCTGAAACAATACTTTTAAAATAGCTTTTTTTATTTATTTTTAATTGATTACTTATAATAAATACTCCCATGTTTGTTCCATTGTATATATCATTTTTATATGTTTGGCCAAAACTTAAATCACCACTATCTTTTTTACTATCTAAGAGGGCTATACTACTAATACCACCTATGCCTGTGATTTGCCAATGTCCTGTTTTAGTTTTAGGAAAATTAAATTTAAAAGTAATATCTTGATATTTAGGAATGCCTCCAAAAGTTAAGCTAATACCCAACTTATCAAAAACGCCCAAAGTAGAATATCTATAATTAATTAAATAACTACTATTTTTCTTTTTATTTATAGGACCTTCAGCCCCTATTTCAAAACCATTAAAACCTACTTGACCTATATATTCATGCTTTTCATTGTTGCCATTTCTAATTTTCAAATCAAACACACCACTTAAACAGTTACCGTATTCTGCGGGGAATGCACTAGTTATAAAATCGCTATTAGCAAGTGTATTGTTATTTAAAATTGAAATAGGTCCACCTGTGCTTCCTTGACTACTAAAATGATTTGGATTTGGAATGTCAATCCCTTCTAATCGCCAAAGCAAACCCATAGGGCTGTTACCTCTAATTACAATGTCGTTTCGTTGACCACCAACACCACTTACCCCAGCAAAATTTGCAGCCATTCTGCTAGGGTCGCCTAAGCTTCCAGCAAATCTGTTTGTTTGATCTGAAGTAAAAAGCCTACCACTCACAGTTATAAGTTCATTGTTTGTTTTATTAGCGTTATTACTTGCTTTTACTTTATGTTCTTTTAAAGATTTCACTTCTTCTTCAAGTTCAATTGTAATTATTGCTTCTTTAGCTGAATTTACAATCAAATCTGAAATAGTTATATCCTTATACCCTATATATGAAACCTTAATTATGTGTCTTCCAACAGGCACGTGGCTTAATTTAAAAAGTCCATTATTATCAGTGATACTTGTCATCACAGGGGTGGTGGTGTTTATATATATAATTGCTCCTACTACAGGTTGCTGCGTCTCTTTATCCTTCACACTTCCCCTTATTGTTTGACTATAATTTTGACTTGAAACCTTATTGACATTGAGGATAACAAGTATAAAAAACAAAATAAATTGGTATTTCATATTAGACTACAAAACTATATGTTTTTTATCTAAACTATACACTGTCTTTCAATACTTTAATCTATGTTTAATGATTATGACATGAAATTTGAATAAAAAAATGTAAATTTGCACAAAAAATAACATCTTATGTGCGGAATAGTAGCTTATAAAGGACCTAGAGAGGCATACCCAATATTAATTAAAGGGTTGAAAAGACTTGAATATAGAGGATATGATAGTGCTGGGATTGCACTTTTAAACGAGTCTTTAAATATATATAAAAAAGCAGGCAAAGTTGCAGATTTAGACGAGTCATGCCAAGGCAAAGATTTAAGTGGCCATATAGGTATGGGCCATACAAGATGGGCCACTCATGGTGAGCCGAATGATAGAAATGCACACCCACACATGAGTCAATCAGGTGATATGGCTATTATTCATAACGGCATTATTGAAAATTATGCATCACTAAAAGAAGCATTAATTCTTAGAGGTCATACATTTAAAAGCGATACAGATACTGAAGTATTGATACATTTAATTGAAGACATAAAAGATAAAGCAAATGTTGGTTTTGAAGAGGCAGTTAGAATAGCACTTTCTGAAGTTATTGGTGCTTATGCTATTGTTATTTTATCAAAATCAAATCCTGATTATTTGATCGCTGCTAGAAAAGGTAGCCCTTTAGTAGTTGGCGTTGGAGAAGATGAGTATTTTTTTGCAAGCGACGCAACACCAATAGTTGAATATACAAGAAATGTAATTTATTTAAATGATGGAGAAATTGCAATTGTAAGTAAAGACGGACTTAAAATAAAAACAATTGAAAATATAGATAAGCCATTATACATTCAAGAATTAGAAATAAACCTTGAAACCCTAGAAAAAGGAGGATATGAGCATTTCATGTTGAAAGAAATTTTTGAACAACCTAAAAGCATTTTAGATAGTTTTAGGGGTAGAATACATGACCATAAACAAGTAGTAATGGCGGGTATAGATCAATATGAAAACAAGTTAAAAAACATAAATAGAATTTTAATTATTGGTTGTGGTACCTCTTGGCACGCGGGTTTAGTTGGTGAATATTTGTTCGAAGAATTTTCTCGAATACCTGTGGAAGTTGAATATGCTAGTGAGTTTAGGTATAGAAACCCTATTGTTACAGAAAATGATTTTGTTATAGCAATTTCTCAAAGTGGAGAAACTGCTGATACGTTAGCAGCTATAGAGTTAGCGAAGGAAAAAGGAGCTACTATTTTTGGTATATGCAATGTAGTAGGTTCTTCTATCCCAAGAACTACCCATGCAGGTGCATATATACACGCAGGCCCTGAAATAGGTGTTGCAAGTACCAAAGCTTTTACTGCTCAAGTTACAGCATTGCTTTTAATGAGTTTTAGTATTGGCCATAAAAAAGGTGTTATATCTGATAGAAGAATGAGAGAACTTCTTACCGAATTGGAAACAATTCCTGCTAAAATTGAAAAAATATTAAAGCTTGATACATATATAAAAGAATTGGCTGAGCTATTCAAAGATTCTAAAAACTTTTTATATTTAGGAAGAGGTGTTGGTTTTCCAGTAGCTTTAGAAGGTGCTTTAAAACTCAAAGAAATTAGTTATATACATGCAGAAGGTTACCCAGCTGCAGAGATGAAGCACGGTCCAATTGCTTTAATTGACGCTGAAATGCCGGTTGTTGTTATAGCAACTCAAAGAAACCACTATGACAAAGTAGTGAGCAATATACAAGAAGTAAAAGCAAGAAAAGGTAAAATTATAGCTATTGTTACCGAAGGAGATACCGTAGTTAAAGGTTTGGCAGATTATATTATCGAGATTCCTGATACAGAAGAAGCCTTTTTGCCTTTAATTGCCACTATTCCACTTCAATTGTTAAGTTATCATATAGCAGTATTAAGAGGGTGTAATGTTGACCAACCAAGGAATTTAGCCAAGAGTGTAACTGTTGAGTAATGAACATTGACTTAAGCATAAAAAAACCTATTGTATATATAGATAAATCGCACTTTGATTTTTCGTTTAATCAATATGTTTTTGAAATTTTAAAAGCTAATTTTTTTAATGACTTAACGATAGAAGAACGACAAACAAAACACTTTGACTTAGTTAACATATATACATTTACTGACAAAATAGAAGAAGCTGACTTTGCAATGTTGCCCATGGCTTGGAATTATTATATCGAGAACAATAAGGTTAATTTAGCTCAAGAATTTATAAATTATTGCAAATCAAAAAACAAAAAAATTGCAACTTATATAGCATATGATTATGGTGTAACTCCGACAGTTAAGGATATATATATATTTAGACAAAGTGGGTATGCAAGCAAACGACTAATTCACCAATATTCATGTCCATTTTTTTTGAATGATCAATTGAAAAGAAGGTATAAAACTGAATCTATTTTTATTAGAGAAAAAATGGAAAGCCCATTAGTTGGTTTTTGTGGCCAAGCAAATATTTCATTTGCTCATAATATGTGGCACTTGTTTAATATTATGATTAATAATTTTAAATACTATACACATTTAAAAAGATGGGAACCACAAACGTTATATCCGCCAGTTCTTAGAAGAGAAAAAGTAATTGATATATTAGAAAAATCAAATCTTATTAAAACTAATTTTATTAAAAGAAAAGCATATAGAGGTGGTGCTAACAATGCTGAAACAAAAGAAAAAACAACAAAAGAATACTACGAAAACTTAATTAACTCTGACTATATACTTTGTATTAGAGGGGGAGGTAATTTTTCTGTAAGATTATTTGAAACGATGATGGTTGGCCGAATCCCATTATTTATAAACACAGATTGTATATTACCTTTTGATAATATTATAGATTGGAAAAAACATGTAGTCTGGGTTGAAGAAAAGGATATGCGTTTTGCACCACAAATCTTAAATGATTTTCATAATGAAATTCATCCAGATGATTTTATACAGTTACAACTAGACAATAGAAATATTTGGGTTAATCATTTAAGCAATAAAGGAATTTTTGAAAATATTGCAAGAACACTAATGAACTAAAAAAGTTATATATAATTGAACAGAATAGAAGACTTTATCCGCTTGTTTAAAACGGAAACAGAAAAAAAGATAGTTATAACTACCCATCACAAGCCTGATGCTGACGCCTTAGGATCTTCGCTTGGTTTATATAATTATTTAAAAACAAGAGGATATATACATGTGCAAGTAATTACCCCCACTGACTATGGAACTTTTTTGAATTGGATGCATGGCAATGAAAAAGTAATTATTTATGACGATGAAGTTGAACGCTCTAATATATATATTGCTGAAGCCGATTATATATTTTGTTTAGATTTTAATAACCTTTCAAGAATAAATCAAATGGGCGATCATGTTTCACGCTCTGAAGCTATTAAAATAATGATAGATCATCACCAACAACCAGATGACTTTGCTTTATATGGTATAAGCAGAACTTCTGCATCATCAACAGCAGAACTAATATATGACTTTATTGCAGCTGACGAGGGTGATTTACTAATAAATAAAGAGGTTGCCGAATGTTTATATGCAGGTATTTTAACAGATACTGGAAATTTCAGACACGATACAACTAATGCACACACCCATAGAATCGTTGCACGTCTTATAGAATGTGGTGCAAACAGCACCAATATACAATCTGCACTATATGATAATTTTAGCTTAGAAAGAATGCAGTTTATAGGCTATTGTTTAGCACATAAGCTAGAAATTCTTGAAGAATATAAAACCGCTTTAATAACTGTAAATGCTGAAGAACTTAAAAAATACAATATCAAAACAGGTGATACTGAAGGCCTAGTTAATTATGGGTTATCTATCAAAGGAATCAAATTAGCTATTTTGGTTATTGATAGAACAGTGAAAGTAAAAATGTCATTTAGAGGACAAGGTACATTTCCATGTAACTTATTTTCGAAAGAGTATTTTAACGGTGGTGGGCACTTTAATGCTGCTGGTGGAGAAAGTGAAAAACCACTTGATGAAGTTGTAAATGAAGTTAAACATAACTTAATAAATTATAAAAAATATTTAATTTAAAAATGAAAAAAGTATATATATATATTGCAAGTGTTTTTGTTGCATTCTCATCATGCAAAGAAAACAAAAAAACAGAACCAGCTGCCAATGATGGTATCGTAGTTACAAATGAAGCTCCTATGTCTGCAGAATCAAAAGCTGAAGCCGAAATGGAAAAAACAGATTCGGCTATCAAAGCATATGTTGCAGCTAATAAACTTGATACCAATATGACCAATACAGGTTTGGTATATAAAATTTTGAAGACCAATCCAAAAGGTAAAGCGATACATTTCACTGATAAAGTTAAAGTTAAGTATAAAGGTACATTGTTAGATGGAACTCCATTTGACCAAGGTGAATTTGAATTTGAAGTTGGAGCACATGCTGTAATTCCTGGATGGGATGAAGGTATAGAACTAATGAAGGAAGGTGAAAAGATGTTACTTATTGTTCCTTTTTGGCAAGGATATGGTGAAAATGGCTCAGGACCTATTCCACCTTATGGTACAATGGTTTTTGAAATGGAAGCTTTACAGGTGACACCTTCTCAAAAATAATTGTATATTCGCAAACATTTTTTAACATATAAAATGAAAAAATATATAGTAACAGCATTGGTTTTTACCGCTATTTATGCTCAAGCACAACAAACTCAAAAACCAACAGCTAAGCCACAACCAAAGCCAGCAGCCGTAAAACCAAAAACGCAGCCCAAAACCAGTACCGCCCAAACCAAACCCTCAGTAAAAGTAAATGCTATAAACGCCCCGAAAAAAATGAAAGAAGGAGACACTATAACCACCAATACAGGATTAAAAATTATATATAAGAAAATAATTGCTGGTACACAAAAACCTCAACTCGGCGATATACTTTCAGTTCATTACGTAGGAACACTATTAGATGGAAAAAAGTTTGATAGCTCAAAAGACAGAGGTCAACCTTTTGAGTTTCCTATTGGCTTAGGAAGAGTGATTAGAGGCTGGGATGAGGGTATGATGACTATAGGAAAAGGTGAAGCTGCTACATTGATTATTCCGTCTAACCTTGGTTATGGCTCACAAGATATGGGCGATATTCCTCCAAACTCTGATCTCATTTTTGAGGTAGAAGTTGTTGACATCAAAGCAAACCCTGATATGAAACCTTATGACTTAACAACCATGGATGTAAAAAAGACTTCAAGCGGTCTTCAATATGTGATGCAACAAACAGGAAATGGACGTAAAGCAAAACCTGGAGATAAAGTTTCTGTTCACTACACTGGAAGACTTGCTAATGGTTTAAAGTTTGATAGCTCAAAAGACAGAGGAAAACCTTTTAGTTTTAAGTTTGGAATGGGTCAGGTTATTAGAGGTTGGGATGAAGGTATAGGGCTACTGGGTGTAGGCGACAAAGCATTATTAGTTATCCCACCAGATTTGGGCTATGGTGCTAAAGCTGCAGGGCCTATACCTGCAAATTCAACGTTGTTTTTTGAAGTTGAACTTGTTGATGTAGGAGAAAATGCAGGCCCTAAACCATATAATATAGAAGGAAAAGACACAATCACCACTTCAAGTGGTCTTAAATATATTAAAGTAGTAGAAGGAAGTGGACCTGCTGCTCAAAAAGGAAAAAGCGTAAAAGTTCACTACACAGGTTATTTAGAAGATGGAAAAATATTTGATTCTTCTATAGAAAGAGGAGAACCTATTGAATTTCCGTTAGGAACCGGAAGGGTAATTAAAGGATGGGATGAAGGTATTGCACTGATGAAAGTAGGTGATAAAACCAAGTTAATTATTCCAGGAAATTTAGCATATGGCGATTTAGGATATCCAGGAATGATACCACCCAATGCTACATTAATATTTGATGTTGAATTGGTAGAAGCTCAACAATAAATTTTTATCATTTGCAAAAAATAAAATTTGCTATAGTTGGATGTGGGCATATCGGTATAAGACATGCCGAAATGGTTCAACGAAATCAATTTTGTGAGCTCGTTGCTTTAGTTGATATAAAAAACGAATTACATGCGTCATTACTTCAACTTTTTAAAGTCGATGTTTTTTCTTCGCTTGACCAATATTTATCTCAAGAAAAACTTGCTGATATTATAGTTGTTGCAACACCCAATGGTACTCATGCAACATTGGCTATAGAAGCCTTGGCTGCAGGGTGTCATGTAGTTATAGAAAAACCAATGGCATTGTATTCTTCTGATTGTAAAAAAATAATTGACATTGCCTTGTTGCATAACAAACATATATTTTGTGTTATGCAAAATCGATATTCTCCGCCTAGTGTTTGGTTGAAATCTATTATTAATGCAAACATTTTAGGGGATATTTACTTAGTTCAAATAAATTGTTTTTGGAATAGGGATGAAAGGTATTATAAACCAGATGGTTGGAAAGGTGATAAAACTTTAGATGGTGGCACACTGTATACTCAGTTTAGTCATTTTATAGATATGATGTATTGGTTGTTTGGCGATATAAAAGATATAAAATCATTCTTCAAAGATATTAACCACCAGAAATTAACTGATTTTGAAGACACAGGTTTAGTTAATTTTAGTTTTGTAAACGGTGGAATTGGCACTTTAAATTATACTACCTCTGTATATAATAAAAACTTAGAAAGTAGTATGACGATTATAGCTGAACACGGTACTATAAAAGTTGGTGGTCAGTATATGGAAGAAGTTATATATTGTGATATAAAAAACTATCAAATGCCTGAACTTTTGCCAACCAATCCGGCAAACGACTACGGTCATTATAAAGGCTCTGCATCCAATCATCACTATATTATAGAAAACATTGTTGATGTTATAAAAGGTACTGATACTATACACACCCCCGCAGTTGAAGGCATGAAGGTGGTAGAAATTATTGAAAAAATATATGTATCTTGTTAAAAATAACTAATGATTTTATCAATCTATAGTTTGTAGCCTTTCTCAAAAAAATAAACCATACTTTTGCTACTTAATATATACTCATGCATAAATCAGGATTTGTAAATATACTAGGATGGCCTAACGCAGGCAAATCTACTTTGTTGAATGAATTGTTAGGTGAAAAGCTTTCTATTATCACACCCAAAATACAAACAACACGTCATAGAATTAAGGGCATTTTAAGTACAGAAGAATATCAAATAGTTTTTTCTGATACCCCAGGAACTATTGAAAAACCAAGCCACAAGCTTCATGAAAGCATGATGAATTATGTTACACAAAGTATAGAAGATGCAGATGTGTTCATATATGTAATAGACATTTCAGATGATTGGAGACCTGATGATTATAGCGAAAAGATAATGAAAAGCGGTGTGCCTGTTATTCTTGTGTTAAATAAAATTGATTTAGTAGACCAAGACAAGGTTTTAAGTAAAACTGAAGAAATGAGAGAATTGCTAAAACCACAATATGTTGTTCCGATGTCGGCTTCTCAGAAATTTAATACACAAGAGCTATTAAATTTAATTACGAATTTATTACCTGTTGGAGAAGCGTTTTATGATAAAGAACAATTGACTGACAAAAGCGAAAGGTTTATAGCTGCCGAAATGGTTAGAGAAAAAATTCTTCTTAACTACAGAGAAGAAATACCTTATTCTGTAGAGATTGGTATAAGTAGTTTTAAAGATAGCCCTGAGATACTAAAAATTGAAGCTGAAATATATGTGATGAGAGATTCTCAAAGAATAATTCTAATAGGCAATGGAGGGAGCGGACTTACACGTGTAGGAACTGCTGCCCGTAAAGACATGGAAGCTTTTTGGGGCAAAAAAGTATTTTTAAGACTATTTGTAAAAGTGAAAAAAGATTGGAGAGATAGCGATATGATGCTTAGACACTTTGGATATAAAGAGTAATAGTTTTTAATTTAGACAATCTCTGCAATCACCGTTTCGCCACCTAAGGTTTTATCTCCAAGCTTAGCTACCATTTTAGTACCTACTGGTAAAAACAAATCAACCCTGCTTCCAAACTTTATAAAACCCATTTCTGCACCTTGTGCTGCAGGTTGACCTTCTTTTGAATACATTACAATACGACGAGCCAAAGCTCCTGCTATTTGTCTGAAAAGCACTTCAAAACCGCCTTTTGTTTGTTTAATAACAACGGTAGTTCTTTCGTTTTCAGTAGAACTTTTAGGATGCCAAGCTACTAAATATTTTCCAGGATGATATTTTGCATATACCACACTTCCTGAAATTGGGTTACGGTTTACATGAACATTAAATGGACTCATAAAAATTGAAACCTGCAATCGTTTACCTTTGAAATATTCTGGTTCTTCAACTTCTTCTATTACTACTACTTTTCCATCGCAAGGAGCAATCACATGTGATTCATTTACAGGAGTTACTCTTGAAGGGTTTCTGAAAAATTGTAAAACTATATAAAATAGCATTAGTGAAATAACTAATAGCCCATTGGTTATATATACATTTTGAGTAATATATGCAGCAACAATATTCAGAGCAGCAAGTAAAATAGTTGCAATAAGAAGTGAAGCAAAACCTTCGCGATGAATCATATAATTAATTTATTTAGACTACAAAATTAAGACATTATGCTACAACAACCCATGGATTTCTAGAGTTTTTCTAAATTCATTAAACAATTTAGGGTTAGCTGCGATAATACTGTTTCCAAAAATATAATTTTCTCCTCCTTTAAAGTCTGTTACAATTCCACCTGCTTCTTCAACAATAATAGAACCACCAGCAACATCCCACGGACTTAAAGCATATTCAAAAAAACCATCAAATCTTCCACAAGCTGTATATGCCAAATCTATGGCAGCTGACCCCATTCTTCTTAACCCATGAGTGTTTTTCATAAAGTCTTTTAATACTTCAATATATTGTGGCATTTTAGCAAAATCATAATAAGGAAAACCAGTAGCCAATAATGCATCAGAAAGTGAAGAAACATTTGATATAGCTATAGGTTGATGGTTTAAAAAAGCACCTCCATTTTTTTTAGCAGCAAACATTTCATTTCTTGTAATGTCATATACAAAACCCATCACACACTTTTCATTTTGCATAAGTCCAACACTTACACTATATACATTTAACCCATGTATATAATTGGTAGTGCCATCTAATGGGTCAATAACCCATGTCCATTCTCCTAACTTTCGTTCTGATGTTGCTTCTTCGGTAAAAAAATTACAATTAGGAATTAGTTTTATAAGCTTATTAACCAACATTTCTTCTGCTGTTTTATCTACATAGCTCACAAGTTGATTTATACTTTTAGTTTCTACAGAGCCTCTATCAAAATTCTTGGCTTCATTTTGAATATAATTTCCTACTTCGAGAATTATATGTTGACTTGAGTTATATATATTTTCTAAATTCATTTTATTTTTATTGCTATCAAATTCTTCAGTAATTGTCATCAATTCACCTGAAAAATAGAAGGGCAAAAATACCTTTTTAAGATTTAGATATATAAATATTAATTTATTTAAATTCTTGATTATTTATTGATATTTTTGCAGTCAAATAAATTTTAATAAACACAAAATCATGAAATTAAACAAAATTCTTTTAACACTAGCTATTGCTGGTTCTATGTTATTAGTTGCTTGCGGTGGAGCAAAATTAGATGAAGCTGCAAAAGCAGAGATGGCAAAATTCGAAGGCGATTGGATGGCTGCTTCTGCATCATTATCGTCTATGCCTGCTGAAATTAAAGCATCTTTTGATGCATCTAAATCAAGTTGTGACTCAGTTTGTAGCGGTAAAGAATGTAAAAAAGATCAAAAAGAAGCCTGTGATTCATTAAAAGAATCATGCAAAAACATTCAAACCCAAATGGAGGAAATGATGAAAGTTGCAGAAGCTAAAGTAGCAGCTACTGAAGCAGATAGCAAAGCATGGTCAGAGTGGAAAGCTAAAGCAGATAAAGGTGAAATAAAAATAGAAGATTTCAAAAAATCAATGGAAGATTGGAATTTGAAAATCAGCGATATCAACGCTTCAGTTTCTGAATGGAAAAGCAAGCTTGAAGACTTGAAAAAGAATTGCATGAGCAATTGTGAAAGCATCAAAGGATGTTGCGAAGAAAAGAAAGATAAATAATAACAAACATTTAAATAAAAAATGCCCGCCTCATATATGAAGCGGGCATTTTTTATTTACTATTACTAGATATATGTTTACCTTTGAAGTTTAAACCACATTTGATTGTTATACCCCAATAATATAGAAGAGAAAACAGGATTTGCAGATATTAGAAACTTAATTAAAGAATCATGCAATAGCGACATGGGACTAGAATTAACAAGTCGCATGAAAATGTCAAATAATCCTGACACAATTAAACTTTGGCTAAGTCAAACTTTTGAAATGATGGGTATTTTGCAAATGGGTCATAATTTTCCTGAGAAACATTTTATAGATGCAAAAATATATACTTCAAAAGTACAAGCTGAAGGCTCTTATTTATCAGAAGAAGAATGGTTTAAACTAAGACAAATGCTTGAAAGTGCAAGATTGCTTTTTGAGTTTTTTAAAGAAAAGAAAGACATCTATATTCAACTTTCTAAATTGTTACATAATATTTTTTTTGATATAAAATATATATTAGAAATAGATAGGTGCATAGATGAAAAAGGTCAAATAAAACCAACAGCAAGCAAAGACTTATATGAAATGATTCAGCATATACAGTCAGAAGAACAACTAGTCAGAAAAAAAATAAACGCAGTAGCCAAAAAAATTATTGAAAACGGTTGGGGACCAGATAATACAGTCACCATCAGAAATGACAGATTGGTTTTAGCAGTATTTTCTGAGCATAAAAGAAAAATAAATGGTTTAATTCATGATGAGTCAGCTACAGGTCAAACATTTTATATAGAACCATCTGAAATTTTTGAACAAAACAATTATGTAAGAGAACTTCATATAGAGAAACAAAGAGAGATAAGAAAAATTCTCATAGAACTAACGACTAAGCTTAGGCCGGTTTTCCCTGTGTTTGAAGCTATCTCTCAAAAGATGGGTGTTATAGATTTTATAAGAGCAAAAGCAAAAATTTGTGTAAAAATAAAAGCTGAGATTCCGCAAATCGAAGAAAAAACAACAATTCATTGGATAAATGCAAGGCATCCTATTTTATATTTAAACCATTTAAAGCAGAATAAAAAAGTAATACCTTTTAGTTTAGAACTGAATAGAGACAAAAGAATATTAGTCGTATCAGGTCCAAATGCCGGAGGTAAATCTGTGCTGTTAAAAACCATAGGCTTGCTTCAACTCATGGTTCAACATGGAATACCCGTACCAGCCTCTGGTGATAGTAAAATCGGGGTTTTTAAACAAATTTTTTCTGATATCGGCGATCAGCAAAGTATAGACAATGATCTAAGTACATATAGTAGCCATTTAGCAAACATGAAATTTTTCATTATGAATGCTACTTCTAAGACATTGTTTTTGATTGACGAAATGGGTACCGGTACCGACCCTTTATTTGGCGGCCCTATGGCTGAGGCAATTTTAGAACAATTGAACAAAAAGTTTAGTTATGGAGTAGTCACCACTCATTATAGCAATTTAAAGCTATTTGCAAACCACACACAAGGTTTAAGCAATGGGAGTATGGTATTTGACAATGAAGCATTGCAGCCTCTTTATATGTTTGATGATAGCAAACCTGGCAGTAGTTATACATTTGAAATTGCTTCCAAAATTGGTTTAAGTAAAGATATCATTGATGCAGCAAAAAATAAAGCTGGAAACAAACAAAACCAAGCTGATAAGTTATTGATTGAACTAGAAAGAGAAAAAACCTACCTCAAAAATTTAAAAGAAGATTTAGAAAAAAACAAAGTCAAAGTTGACCATTTAAAATTGACTTTTGATGAAAAAAACATTGAATTAGATACACAAAAAAACATACTGATAAAACAGTCTAAACTTGAAGCATTACAAATATTACAACAAGCAAAGAAAACAATAGAGAACACGGTTAGAGAAATTAAAGAAACCCAAGCATCACATCCAAAAAAATCAAGAGAGCCCATTGAAAATTTAATTCAAAAGCTAGAGAACGAGATAGCTACAAAAGACAATAAACCAAACCCAATCAAACAATTAAAAAAATTGGCAGTTGGAGACTTGATAAAAACTATAGACACAGGTAGAGAAGGCCATGTGTTAAGTATTTCTAAAGATAAAATAGAAGTTGGTTTTGGTGAACTGGTAAAAAAAATAAATATTGACGAAGTAGAAAAAATTAAAAACGAACAACCGGTTAAATTAAAGAAAATAGCTATGCGAATAGATTTGAATGAACGTATGGCTAATTTTAATGCAGAGCTAAATATAATAGGACTTAGAGGAGATGAAGCTATATCTCAAGTTCTTAGTTTTGTAGATGAAGCTATAATGCTAGGCCACGATAAAATTAGAATTGTTCATGGTCGTGGGTCAGGAATTTTAAAAAGATTAGTTAGGTCTGAGTTAAAGAAAATAAACTCTATTAAAAGTATGGGTAACGAGGCAGAAGAATTTGGGGGAGATGCTATAACTGTTGTGCAATTAAGCTAGTCTAATATGTTAACCTTTGTTGGCTTTGATTATATATTTTTCTAGAGCCATTGTCATAGAAGGAGCTTCAGGTGTGGGTGCTGGAATGTTAACTACTAATTTTGCTTCCTCAGCAGCTTTTATAGTAGATTTACCCCAAGCGGCAATTCTAGTTTCGCTTTGTTTAAACTTTGGGAAATTGTCAAATAATGACTTAATATCAGCTGGGCTATAGAAGCAGATAATATCATAGTATACATCTGCTAAATCACTTAGGTCAGCCGAAACAGTTCTATATATAATACCTTCTTTAAAAAAGATTTTATGTTTGGTCATATAATCAGGAAGGTCAGGTTTTCTAATATCAGAACAAGGAAAAAAGTATTTTTCAGTTGAATGATTCTTAATCAGAGTCATTAAATCAGCTTCTGTTCCATGTCTGGCATGAAATAGTTTTCTTTTTCTAACTTGAGTATATTTTTGAATATAGTTTTCTATTCCTTCAGTAATGCAAAAATATTTCATATTCTCAGACAAAGTAATCTTCATTTCTTCCATGATTTTGAAGAAAATATCAACTGCATTTTTAGAATTAAAAATTACTGCTGTAAAATCTGGAACGTGAACTCTTTGATTTCTAAAATCTCTAACAGGCATTGGGTCTACCTGAATAAAAGGTCTAAAATCTACTTTTAAGCTTAACTTTTTTGCTAAATCAAAATATGGAGATTTGTCAGCCTCTGGTTTAGGTTGAGATACAAGTACGGTCTTTACTTTTTTTAGAGATTTCTCTGCTGCCATTTAATTTTAATATGCAATCAATTTAAACAATATGAGCCAAGGTAAAATTTCTGCGGTGCAAAAATACAACAACAAGTACACTTTTGGATATGGGAAAGACAAATTAAGCATCATAAAACTTCTAAAAACCCTGATAAACAATGAAATAATGATAGTTGCAGTAGTAAAAACAGGTAGAAAATGGTCGTTTGACACACCAGAATTTAAATAAACGACTAAAAAAACAGGAAGTATGACTAACGTTGAAACGAAATTTATCCCAATAGTATGATTTATGACAACAACAGCTAAATTGTTGATTTCGAAAATTTTCTCAATAGCCCAATTCACAAAAATTTTTAAAATCATCACCACCAATAGCGATAAAAAAAGAATGATAAACCTAAGTAAAGTATCATCTGGCAGAGGTATAGGAACGTTTTTGTATAATGCAATTCCAAGCGATACCATCAGTAGCTGCACAAAAAGTAGTTGTAAGTTTACTTTACTAAATAGTTTGCCTCTGTTGCCATAATATTTTACAGCTGAAACGTTAGAATACAAGCTCTTAACAAATGAAACTAAGTTTTTTTCGTTTGAAAGTTTAATTATTGCAATAATAAACATCACATTTAGCAACACAATAAATATAAGTAAATTATTGTTTGATGGAAGTTTGATTATTGCATATTCTGGAGGTGTAAAAGGATCAAATGAGTCAATAGCTACAAAAGGCTTAGAAAATACCCAGTAACTATAGGGTACACATAAATAAAATCTATATGAGTCGTTGTTTAAACTGAAATTTAAAGCCTTTTCACTCCATTCATTTTTAGAATTGAAAGGACTAGGCCAACTTAGCTCAGAAGCAACTTTGTCAGTTAAAGATGAATCAGTATCTTGTGAGTATGCGTTATTGTATAAATAAGCAACACAAAAAAACAGTATCAATAGCTTGCGAAATTTATTCACGAAGCAAGATTTATTATTTTAACACTTCTCTAGAAATAACAATTTTTTGAACTTCAGACGTTCCTTCATATATCTGGGTTATTTTAGCATCACGCATTAACCTTTCAACATGGTATTCTTTTACATAACCATAGCCACCATGAATTTGAACAGCTTCAACTGTAGTGTCCATTGCGACTTTAGATGAAAATAATTTTGCCATAGAACTAGCAAGTGCATAATCTAAATGTTGGTCTTTTAAATAAGCTGCTTTAAGGCAAAGTAAACGAGCAGCTTCTATTTCTGTAGCCATATCAGCTAACTTAAATTGAATAGCTTGATGATTCATTATTTCAGTACCAAAAGCTTTTCTTTCTTTAGAATATTGTATTGCTAATTCAAAAGCTCCAGAGGCAATGCCTAATGCTTGAGCGGCTATACCAATTCTACCTCCAGCCAAAGTTTTCATAGCGAATTTAAATCCAAAACCATCTTCACCAATTCTGTTTTCAATAGGAACTTTTACATCTTGAAACATTACAGAGTGAGTATCACTAGCCCTTATACCCATTTTTTGTTCTTTGGGACCAATAGTAATTCCAGGTGTATTTCTATCTACAATAAATGCATTTATACCTCTTGATTTTTTTTCATAATCAGTTTGAGCTATTACTAAATACGTAGATGCAGTATTACCACAAGTGATCCAATTTTTAGTGCCATTTAGTACATAATGGTCTCCGTTTAAAATAGCTGATGTTCTTTGTGAAGTAGCATCACTTCCTGCTTCTGGCTCGCTTAGTAGAAAAGCACCATGACATTTACCACTTGCCAATGGAATCAAATATTTTAGTTTTTGTTCTTCGTTAGCAAAATTTTCAAGACCCCAACATACCAATGAGTTGTTTACAGATACAACTACAGAAGTTGAAGCATCTACTTTAGAAAGTTCTTCCATTACTAGAACATAAGAGACAGTATCCATGCCTGCACCTCCATATTTTGGGTCCACCATCATACCTAAAAATCCCATTTCACCAAGTTTTTTGATTTGCTCAGCAGGAAATTTTTGAGTCTCATCGCGTTCTATAACACCAGGCAAAAGTTCTTGTTGTGCAAAGTCTCTAGCCGCTTGTCTAATCATTAAATGCTCTTCGCTTAGTTGAAAATTCATAATATGTTGGGTAATTAAATTCGGTTGCAAAAATAATCTTTATCTTCATAGACAAACAATAAATTACATTTGTTTGCTTTTTTTTAATCATGTTTTTTAATCAACATATAGACAAATTTTCAAAACCGACTGATTTTAAGTTGTTTGTGTTTTTTCTATACTTTTTTTTAAACTTAAATAATTCTCAATTTTTAACTTCTCAAACAATTATTTTAAAAATAAAGGGTGATTCAATATACCATAAGATTATAAATAAAAGTATATACTCAGTCAAAAACAAAGAAGAGCAAAGCAAATTAATTAATGATATCATTTTAAAGTTAAACTTAGAAGGTTATATTTTAGCTAAAGTTGATAGTGCAGTAAATTTCAATGACACATCATGCTACTATATAAACAGTCATAGCTATTATGATTTATTGTCACTTACAATTGCAGACAATGAAATTTTACCAATAAATAAACCAAATACAGGCTCAAAAAACTGGGTAAAACAATGGAAAATATATATACTTCAATTGTTAAACTATTATCAAAACAACGGTTTCCCATTTGCAAGCATTCAATTAAAGCCAAATAAAATAGGTGATTCTGGTATAAATGCAGACTTAATTATTCGTAAAAATGAATATATCGTTTTTGATACTTTTGATATTGTGGGCAACGCTCAAGTTTCTAAAAAATACATAGAAAAATATTTATCAATAATTCATAATAAGCCATATAACGAACAACTAGTATCAGAGATAGATAAAAAACTAAACGAACTTTCATGGATTGAAGTTGTAAAACCTTCTGAAGTATACTTTTTAGGGAATAAAGCTTTAATAAGGCTTTATATAAATAATAGACAAGCAGGGAGTTTTGATGCAATTCTGGGGCTTGCTCCAAGTAGCGATTTAAACAATCAAAAGCTTTTACTTACAGGAGAAGCTCATTTAAAACTACCTAATTTACTAAATAAAGGGTATGGTTTAGAATTAGATTACAACAGCTACAGAGTAAGTAGCAGAGAAATTAAGGCACGAGTTAATATTCCATACTTATTGGGCACCTCACTTGGTGCAGACTTAAGTTTTAATTTGGTTAAATTCGACTCTTTATATATAGAAGTAAATTCTGACATTGGCTTGGTTTATCAAAAAAATGCAAACAGTCAAATCAAGTTATATTATAAAAACCAAAATGTTACCTTGCTTCAATTTGATACCCAAGAAATTATCTTAACCAAAAAATTGCCTAACTATAATGACATATCAAATAAAAAATATGGTCTATATCTTAAACATAATCAACTAGATTATTCAAAAAACCCAAGAAAAGGGTGGTATTTAGATTTTGATATATCTATAGGAACAAAGAAAATAATTGAAGTCGAAGGTTTAAAACAATTGGGTATATATAATTCGATAAATTTAAAATCTTATCAATATCAATTTACATTTTTATCAAAGACTTATGTACCTATTTCTAAAAACATTGTGTGGCACACTCAAATAAAATCTTCGCAAGTTTATTCTCCTCAGTTGTTTTTTAATGATTTGAATAGAATAGGAGGAATTAAGTCGCTAAAGGGTTTTGATGAACAGAGTATATTTGCTTCGGCCTATGTTATAGGAAATATTGAACTCAGGTATTTATTTGCAATCAATAGCAATGCTTTAATATTTGCTAATGGTGGTTGGTGGGAAAATAACAGTTTAAATATATACAAAAATGGAAAGCCATTAGGTATAGGAATTGGCAGCAATATTGAAACCAAGTCAGGTATATTTTCAATATATTATGCATTAGGAAAAGATATTGGTAATAAATTTATATTGAAGAATGGGAAAGTACATTTTGGATTTATAAGTTATTTTTAGAAACACAAAAAATCAATTAAGTTGCTAGTTAAAGTTCATTTGTTATATGTTTGCACTTAGATTAATACTCACATTCAATGTCATCAGAGAAAAACTTAAATAGAAATACCAAACAGAATAATCAATCAAGCAGTATGTTAGATAGGTTGGAAAACTTCTTAAATCAAAAAGAATTTTTAATATTTTGGACCATATTTGTTTTTCATGTTTTACTTTGTTTTTTTAGTTTCGATCCTAGATTGACAGGATCTAATGATGATGCCAACTATATTGAGCAAGGGTATAAATATGCAAAAGATTTTACAGGATATTATTACACTTCTCAAGCTCCATTATATCCAATGTTTTTAGCAATACCTATTGCTTTATTAGGTGTTAATCTTATATTTTTAAAAGTACTTACGATGCTTTTAAATTTAATAGCTTTTTGGTTTATATATAAACTATTTAAAAATGCTGTTTCAAAAACGGTTTTGTTTTCTACACTTTTAATAATTTCAGTTAATTATTATTTTTTATATTATTCAACACATACTTTTAACGAAACTTTTTTTATGGTTTTACAAAGTACTTTTTTGCTGTTTTTTATAAAATTTGCATCAAAGGCAAACAATTTATATATACCATTTTTTGAAAAAAAATCTGAAATCAAAATATTTCCAATAAGAGACCTGCTTTTAACTGCTGTATTTGCAGTTTTACTTATGATTGCTAAAAATGCTGCTATAGGAATTATAATGACATATATATTATATTTTGCATTTAAAAAACAATGGAAGGCTCTATTTTTAGGAAGTATTTCATACGCATTAATACTAGGTATTTGGATTTTTATAAGAACATTAGTATGGGGTGACTTAGCAAGTTATGGCAGCCAATCAAATTTATTGTTTCAAAAACATCCTTATGATGCCAGTAAAGGAAAAGTAGACACCAAAGGATTTATTCAAAGATTCACTGACAATACTCAAGTATACTTAAGCAATAGGCTGATGGAGGCGTTAAACATTAAAAGTGATGAAACAGACGGACAAGTATCAAAGGCTAAAATAACAATGGGTTACCATCTTTTAAATGAAAAGGATACCGATGATACTAGAATGCCTTTTTTGGTTTCGAAACCGGTTACATTTTTAATAGTTATATTTTTATTGCTAGGTATGTGGGTAGCATATAAAAATAAACAAGATGCACTTTTTGCTTCAGGTATACAAACATTGGTAATTTTAGGTCTTACATTTCTGGTTGTTCATGTTTTTTGGGCACAACATAGATATTTATATATATTTGTTCCGGTAATGTTACTTTTGTTTTTTAATATGCTATGGCATCTCGGGAACAAGTTTCAATCTTTACAATTTATATTACCACTGTTTACACTGATGCTGTTTATTATGGGTCTAACTTTAAATGACGGAATGATAAAGAAGCAAGGCAGAATTTTATCAAGTGCTTATGCAAACAAAGAAGGAATTTCAGATAATGCAAACCCATATAAGTTACATTTTAGATTAGCTAAAGCATTAATTTCAGGGGATAGATACAGTGGAATTACACCTGATTGGAAAAACTATTTAAAACTTTGTGAATGGATAGGCAAAAACATTCCCGACACTTCAACAATTGCTGTAAGAAAACCAGGAGAAGCATTTATATATAGTGGTGGTAGAAACTTTAGAGGCATATATCAAGTAATGGGTAGCCCCGATAGCACTCTTGCAACTTTTAAAAGAGAACACATTCGATTTGTTGTTTTATCTAATTTTAGGCTTAATCAAGAAAAAAACGATGGAAATATTATTAACACCATCCACAGAGTATTACAACCTCTAGAACAAGCTTACCCTGGCACATTGAAATTGGTAAGAAAAGAAGGTGAAACAGAAGAAGCAGAACTTTACGAAATAAAATATTAAATTATATAACATGGAAAATGAAAGATTAGCTCATGAAATAGCTCACGGAAAAAAAATTGCAGATAGAGCTGAAGATATTTGGGGATGGGATTCGCCGGCAGGCCAGATTAGAGCAAAACGAAGAGCAGGGTGGTTTGTAGATTTGGGTAAGTTTACTTCTAACGATAAATTATTAGAAATTGGTTGTGGTACGGGTTTGTTTACAGGCATGGTATATGACCAAACCAAAGCTAATATTGTTGCTACTGATTTAGTAGATGATTTATTAGATATAGCCAAAAAAAAATACCCTCAAATACATTTTAAAACAGAAGATGCAATGAATCTAAGTTTTGAAGCAAATAGTTTTGAGGGAGTATACGGCAGCAGTATTTTACATCATTTAAATTTTGAAACATCATTAGATGAAATATTGAGGGTATTAAAACCTGGCGGTAAAATGATATTTGCTGAACCCAATATGATAAATCCACAAATTTTAATACAAAAAAACATACCTTATATAAAAGAAAAACTAGGAGACTCTCCTGATGAAACGGCCATTGTTAGATGGAGTTTTAAAAAACTTCTCGAAAAAAAGGGGTTTGTAAATGTTCAAATATTTCCATACGATTTTTTACACCCATCTACTCCCAAGCCACTAATTCCTTTGGTAAATGGTATTGGTAAAATAATTGAAAAAATTCCTATAATGAAAGAAATTGCAGGTTCTGTTGTTATTTATGCTGAGAAAAAATAATATTTTTAAATTCTGACGTTTTATCTAATTCTGTTTTTAATTATTTATATATTACCCAATATCTTTGTAACCTTAAATTAAAAAACATGAAATTTGGAGTAGTAGTTTTTCCTGGAAGTAATTGTGATGAAGACATGGTTTATGCAATTTCTTCTGTTTTGAAACAACCTGTAGTTAAACTGTGGCACAAAGAGCACACACTTCAAGATTGTGATTTTATTATTTTACCCGGTGGGTTCTCTTATGGCGATTATCTGAGGAGTGGTGCTTTGGCTAGATATTCTCCTATTATGCAAGAAGTAATTAATTTTGCTAACAATGGAGGTTTTGTTATGGGTATATGTAATGGTTTTCAAATTTTATGTGAAAGTCACTTGCTTCCTGGAGCATTATTAAGAAACGAAAAACAAATGTTTAAATGCGATAATGTGTATTTAAAAGCAGAGAATAATCTTTCGCCAATGAATGCTCTTGTCCCAACTGATAAAGCCATCAAAATACCTATTGCTCATGGCGAAGGTAGGTTTTATTGCGATGAAAACACATTAAATTCAATTAAAGCCAATAACCAAATATTGTTTAGGTATTGTGATAAAGATGGAAACATTACTGCCGAATCAAATCCTAATGGTTCATTAGAAAACATTGCTGGCATATGCAATGCAGGTAAAAATGTGTTTGGAATGATGCCACATCCTGAAAGAGCCGTAGGTTTTGATTTAAACAATATGGATGGTGAAATGATTTTAAATGGATTGCTTACTCTTGAAGCATTAAACGTTATTTAATTTCGAAATATTTACCCGGCAGACTTCTGATAACATCCTTCATTTCCATTTCAAGTAAATTCATGCTGGCTTGGTGTTGAGCTAAATTTAGTTCAAAACATATATCATCAATGCCTGTTTTTCCTTTTGTTTTTAGTAAATCAAAAATTCTTCTTTCATCAGGTGTAAGTGCAACAAATAATTGTTGTTGAACCGGTTTTTGGGTTTGAATATCCCACCTCATTTGATATTGTAAATCACTTGCATTTTCAATTAAAGCTGCTTTGTTTGTTTTAATTAAATAATGACACCCCTCTGCATTTTCATCCGTTATTTTTCCGGGTAGTGCAAATACATCTCTGTCATATTGGAATGCTAATCCTGCTGTAATCATTGACCCACCCTTTTTTTTAGTTTCAACAACTACTATAGCATCGCACATACCTGCAACAATTCTGTTTCTTTCAGGAAAGTGTGTTTTATCAGGAATTATATCTGATAAATATTCAGTCAAAATTGAACCCCCCTCTTCAATAATTTGCTTTGCTAAAACTTTGTTTTGAGCAGGATATATATTTTTTAAACCACTTCCTAGAACACCCACCGTTTTTAAATTTGCTTTTAAAGAAGAACGGTGAGCAAATGTGTCTATACCTGATGCAAGACCACTTACCACTAAACAACCTGTGTTTGATAGCTCGTGTATAAATTTCTCAGTCCATTCTTTGCCATACACTGTTGCATTTCTTGTACCTACCACACTTATTACTTTAGGTACATTTAAATTTGTAGTTCCCATTCCAAACAAAACAATAGGAGGGTCAGGTATTTGTTTTAGTCTGATAGGATAGTGAGCATCGGTATAAAAATAAACCTGAACATTGTTTTTTTCAATATATGAAAACTCATGTTCAAGCGATTTATATTCTTTAAATGATTTTATATTGTCGGCTATCTTTTCTCCAATTTCTGGAATCTTTATTAACTTAGATTTTGGCGTTTTAAAAACTTCGGTCGCACTACCACAAAAATTGATTAAATATTTTGCTAGTGTATTACCTACCATAGGCACACGAGTAAGAGCAACACTGTTTGTTAATTCGTCGTTAATTTTACCCACCAAAATCTGTTTTTAGAAAAACTTAGAAACGATATATTCTGCAATTTGAACGGCATTGGTTGCAGCCCCTTTTCTAATATTATCAGCAACAATCCATAAATTTAATCCATTTTCTATAGTTTCATCTCTTCTAATTCGGCCAACAAATACCTCGTCTTTGCCCGCAGCTATAATTGGCATTGGATATATATTATTTTTTACTTCATCATACAATACTAATCCATCTTGAGTTGATAGGTCATTAAATATATCTTCAATTGCAAAAGGCTTATAAAAAGATATATTTACAGATTCGCTATGGCAAGCACTTACCGGAACTCTAACAGCCGTAGGAGAAACTAATATATTTTTATCTCTCATTATTTTTTGCGTTTCGTTTACCATTTTCATTTCTTCTTTGGTATATCCGTTTTCTAAAAAGGTATCAATATGAGGTAATACATTATTGTCTATAGCGTGGGCATATACTTTTGTTCCTTCTATGTTATTTCTTTCATTATTTAATTGGTCAACTGCTTTCATTCCTGAACCTGAAACTGATTGATAGGTAGAAACGACAACTCTGTTGATATGATATTTTTTATGAAGTGGATTTAATACCATAACCATTTGGATGGTAGAACAATTTGGGTTTGCTATAATTTTAGTTTTAAGTGTAATAACGTCAGCATTAATTTCTGGAACTACTAATGGTATTTCATCTATCATTCTCCAAGCTGATGAATTATCAATTACAAAACTTCCAACTTCAGCAAATTTTTCAGCCCACTCTAGTGAAGGACCAGAACCCGCAGAAAACAAGGCTATATCTGGTTTGGCTGCTAACACTTCACCGATCTTTTTTACTTTAACAACCTCGTTTTTATAAGTAATCTCTATTCCAGCTGACTTATCGCTTGCTCCCAATAATAATTCAGTGAGTGGGAAATTTCTTTCTTCTAACACTTTTATCATGGTTGTTCCTACTAAACCTGTAGCTCCTATAACTGCAATTTTCATATATAGTTTTTTTGTTGCAAATTTGATGTGATTTTATAGAGAAAAAAAATAATTTTGTTAACTGCTTATCAATCTTTTATAAACATTCAAAAAAATCAAGGCAACTATTCTATAATTTTAAGTCAAAGTATCAAAAGATGGATGATGAAAAAGAGCTCATACAGAAATGTATTGATGGCGACAGGTATGCTATGAAGCAAATTTTTCAAAAACATTTTGGTAAAACAATGACAATTTGTTTAAGATATATAGATGGTAATGAAAATGCTCAAGACATTGCTCAAGAAGTGATGATTAAAGTATTTGATCATATAAAAGAGTTTAAATTTCAAAGCAGTCTTAGCACATGGGTTACTAGAATTGCTATTAATCAATGCATAAACTTTATCAATAAAAAAAACATTTTTGTATCTATAGAAGATCAAGATATATATCCAGAAAATATATACATAGAAGAAGAAGAGATAAAGCCTGAAGTAAATTCTGATTATATAATCGAACTTATTCAAAAACTGCCTACAGGCTACAGAACAGTTTTGAATCTATATGCCATCGAAAATTATACACACAACCAAATAGCACAAACTCTCGGCATTTCTGAAGGAACTTCAAAATCTCAATTATCTAAAGCAAGGCAAATGCTAAAAAAATTGGTTTCTAATCACACCCCAACTATTGTAAAAACAACCAGTGAAAAAGAATAAAAAACATATAGACCAATGGTTAAAGGATACCGTTTCTGATGCAGAATACCATCCTAAAATGGAAGACTGGCAAGCATTTGAGGCGTTATATTTTAAAGAAAAAAAGAAAAAAGGGGTGTTATGGATATATCCTTTAATTATAATAATTGGGAGTTTAATTTATATATCTCAATTAGATAAAAATGAAAATAAAAAAACAGTATATCAAAAAAATTCAGAGGTAAAAAAACTCTCAAAAAACAAACCTAGTTTAACATCTGATCATTTAAAAGAAAATTCAAATTTTAATGACCAAAAAAATTATATAAGCTATGATAATTCAATCAAACACATCAACATTTTAAATGATAATCAATCAAATAAATTATATAATTCTATAATAGAAAATAACAATGAAGCAGGGCTTACTAAAAGTACTTCAAACAATATAAGCAATGAAGCAATTACTGATTCAAACAATAATATTTCTGATGTCAGTGATTCAGTTATATCTATATATAATAAAAATATAGATTCAATTCCTAAAGTATTAGATAATATATACAATAAGCCAACAGATAAGAATAAGTATCCAAAACAATTATGGTATATGGGCATTGATACTTATTGTTTATTAGCTGGTAAACAAACATCAACAAACAACAACATTGATGTGGAGCTAAGCAAGAAAATTAATTATATGGTTGAAGGTTTTATAGGGTTAAATATAAAGAAAAATATAAATATTCAAACAGGGTTGGGTTTTTACCAAACACATTTCAATACAATCTCCAATGAGAATTCTTTAAACGTTAACACTAGTTTTAGCCAAGTAACCAATATCAATATAGATACATCTTCTAAAAGGTTGGTAAAGGTTACTCATCAAATAGCTCAATATGATACTGTTTACTCTCAAAGTAAAAAACAAGCTTCTGTCAGCATAAACTATATATATTTGCCTGTAAATATAAAATATCAACTTCCTATATCTAAAAAATTAAACTTAACTACAACAATCGGATTTAATTATTATATTCAAACATCAACCAAAATTACAGGAGAAGGATTAACTCAAATTTCTCTGTTACCAAAGACCAATAAGTCCGTCAACCTAGGATTAGATATGGGATATAAAATAGCAAATAAATTACAATTGTCAGCAGGTATATACCTATATACATTCACTAAAAACACAAATATATATTTAATAACTCATCAACAAAATTTAAACGCTCACCTTGGAGTTATATATTCATTTTAAACAACAATCAATTCAAATATGAAACATTTATTTCACAAATTATTATTTCTAAGCACTTTTATTGTTTTAACCAATATAGTGCAAGCACAATGTAAAGCTTTATTTCAGTATAGTGCCAATGGTACTAACGTTAATTTTTATGACTCATCGATAACCGCTACAGGAAATGTTTCTTATAGATGGACATTTGGTGATGGTACAAGTTCAAACGTAAAAAACCCTTCTCATTCTTATAATAGTTTTGGGCCATATACCGTTTGTTTAATCGTAAAAGATTCATTTTGTTCTGATACTACTTGTATGTCAATTTCTCTAGGCGGCTCAGGCGGGGGTTGTAAAGCTAAATTTACTGATAGTACTAGTGCTCTTGATGCTTATTTTTATAGTACTTCTATTGGTACATCAAACAATACTACATATACTTGGGATTTTGGTGACAATACAACTGATAGCACTCAAAATCCAACACATAGATATGCTGCATCAGGTCAATACTATGTTTGCTTGAGTATAAGCGATAGCAACTGTAATGATAACTTTTGTCAAATGATTACAGTTTCATCAAATGGAAGTAATTGTACTGCTAAATTTATAGATAGTATTGTTGGTAATAAAGTTTATTTTACCAATTATTCAGTCGGGTCAAATGGTAGTAAAGGATTTAATTCGAGTTGGAGCTTTGGAGATAGCTCTTTTGCAACAGGAACAAACGCTAGCCATACTTATAGTACACCTGGTGTTTACTACGTGTGTTTAACAATTTCAGATAGCAATTGCAGTGATACCTATTGTGCAACTATAACTATTGGAAACCCTAACGGTGGAGGGTGTAATGCTGACTTTAGTTATACCAACAACCAAAAAAATGTATCGTTTACTAACTTGTCTACCAGTTTTGGAAACCCAACATATAGATGGAGCTTTGGAGATGGAACTTCTAGCACTTCTGCTAACCCATCTCACCAATATAATTCTTATGGCTCTTTTACTGTATGCTTAATTATATCAGACAGTAATTGTAGCGATACAATCTGTAAAAATATTTCAGTATATAATAAATATGCTCTTTCTGGTGCTATAATATTAAAAAATACAAACCTAGCTGCATATCCTGCTATGGTTTGGGCTATTGTGTATGACACTACAGCAGGTGGAACTTTAACTGCAATTGACTCAACATATACTGATAGTGTTGGGTTCTATATGTTTAATTTAGTCATTGGTGATTATTTAATTAAAGCTGCTCTGGTAGATACAAATGCTGCTAACTACCATAGTTTTATGCCTACTTATTATAACGACAAATTGAGATGGGATACTGCAAACTTAATTACCTTAAACAGCAATATGCAAAATATAGATATTAATTTACTTGCTGGTAACAACCCTGGAGGACCTGGTTTTATTGGAGGAAAAGTTTCTCAAGGTGCAAATAAAAATGGCAATATAGGCGACCCAATGAAAGGTGTTTATATCATGCTTACTAATGATAAAGATGAACCTGTTACATATACTTACTCTGATGTAAATGGTAACTACTCATTTAGTAACCTTGCTTATGGTACATATACCATCACTGGTGATATGGTAGGTAAAAAAGCATATAGTTTACAAGTAAGTATTAGCAACCAAAAGCCGTCTATTACCAATGTAAATGTTGAAATTAATTCAGTGTCTGTTGTCGTTCAAAATGGTATCACAAATGAATCAAACTATAGTAAAATTAATGGTTTAGCTGTTTACCCAAATCCTGCTTCTGATTATATATATATCAAACAAGAAAAGAATGAAAAATATATCATCGATATCATTGATATCACTGGGAAATCTATTCAACTTACTTCATCAAATGAATCTATAGCAACCATCAATGTTTCAGACTTACAGAGTGGAATATATATCATTAAAGTTACTGATTCAAAAGGTAATATTGGCATATACAAAACTGTAAAAAACTAATAGATAATATTGTTATAAAAAAACCGTCTTTGAAATTTCAGAGGCGGTTTTTTTATAGGGTATGAATCCAATTTTCTATAACAATTGGAAAATATTTATATTCTAGTTCATGGATTTTCTCAGCTAGTAATTCAGGGGTGTCAAATGGGTCAATATCACACTTTGCTTGAAACAGTGTTGTTCCTTCATCGTATTTTTCATTCACTAAATGTATAGTAATACCTGATTCAGTTTCGTTGTTTTTAATTACTTCTCGATGCACATGCATTCCATACATTCCTTTTCCCCCATATTTAGGGAGCAATGCTGGATGTATATTCACTATCTTATCTTTATATGTTTGTATAAATACAGGTGAAATAAGCCTTAAAAAGCCTGCTAGAATAATTGCATCTATTGATAAAGATTGTAAATGAGTTACAATAGATAATGCTTCTTTAAAATCGTTGATTGAATATATAAAACTAGGAATACCTAACCTGCTTGCTCTACCTATTACACCTGCCTCTGCGTTATTAGTATATATCGCTGCAATCTCAATATCGGGATTGTTTTTGAAATATAGGGCTAAATTCTCTGCATTTGAACCACTCCCTGAAGCAAATATTGCAATTCGTTTCATGTTATTAAAATTGCAATTCGTCTATAAGTGCCTTTTTAAAAAATAAGTCAATATTGCTATTTCCATTAGATTTTTCTAACGGTAGAGCACTAAAAATAAAATTAGTTTTACCTGAACTATTAGCTCTTTTTGCAATAACATTAGTCGAATCTACATTACTCCAATCATATGAAGGGCCACCTCCAGTAATTCTGATGGTTGCATTATATAAGTATTCGTAATTATATGTTCCATTGTTGTCAAACTTAAATATAGGTCTAACAATTGGAGCCCCAATAGTGCTGAATTTTAATGCAGGCCAACCCGAAACAGCATTTGCAATATTGGCTTGATCAACCATTCTATAAGTTTGTCCTGTTTTTTGTGGAACTAAAGCTTTTACTGGTGTAAAGTCTAACCAAGACGATGTGGTATCCCAATTATTAGCAAATGCTGAAGCCATAAACATATTACCTCCTAACTTAAAAAAATCAGAAGTTGTTTTTTGGCCAAATGCTAAACTAAAATTTGCATCATCAGTTATCCAAATGATATGTTTAAATAAATTGAAAACCCTACTTTGTGTTAAGTTGTCTACTGAAAGTTCAGTATAATTATTATTTACAATTTCAACAGCTTGTAAAGTATCAAATACATTTTTGTTTTGGGCTTTTAAAGCATTTGCATAAAAGTCTTGTACCGGAATTCTTTGAGAAGACGATACAATTGCATTGATCATTAAAATATCACTGTTTACTTTTTTTATATATAATGGATTTGAAGCAATATAATTAGATTTTGATCCAACTTTGTCAACCGAACGGATATATAAAATATTTTCTTTATTTGTGGCCATATTTAATATAACATCTGACAATGGTGAAATAGATTGCCCAACATATACTTTACAAGACGTAATAGAAGCTGAAGGTTGTTCTGCAATAAATGTTACTTCTTTAATACTTGCATTTAAAATATATGGTTTTAACAAACTATCATTTAAACATATTTCTATATGGTCAATGTCTTGATCTCCATCTGGGTCAGAAGCTAGCCAATTATATTTAACTACTGGAAAAGATTTTATAGGATTTTTGGTTATAATACCTGCAGAGCCCGATGGGACTATAAATGCTATACTAGGTTTTGAATTTTTAATAGGATATTTTATCGATGCATAACCTTCGTCTTCTTTATTTAAATTGTCAACTGCTTTTATATAAAAATTGAAATCAAATGTGTCGTTACCTTGTGGTATAATTAAATTAAATATACTGTCTTGCTTGGAAGTATACACCCAATTCACCAAATCAAATGAAATTTTATATCCTTTTATATACCCATCTTCATCATTTCCCCACCACGATACTTTTACTTGTGAGTTATACCTATTGCTTCCACTTCTATTTATAGTATCAACAACCATATATGTTTTAGGTGCTTTATTGGTATTAATATTTCCTTCAAACTTGTTTTTTTTACAAGCTGTTGTTATCAGCACAAAAAACAAAATAATATATAGCGTATATTTCATATTACTTGTTTTTATATTGGTGCTCGTAATATGATTGATAATTGCCTGAAGTAACATTGTTTAACCAACTTTCATTTTGTAAATACCATCTAATAGTTTCAGATAGGGCATTTTTGAAATCATCTGTTGGTTTCCAACCTAAATTGTTTTGAAGTTTTGAAGAGTCAATCGCATACCTAAAATCATGGCCTGCTCTATCAGTGATATATGTTATCAGTTGTGTAGAAGTACCTTGAGGTCTAGCCAATTGTTCGTCCATAATCTCGCATAACAGTTTAACTAAATCAATATTTTTCCATTCATTATTTCCGCCAATATTATATGTTTCGCCAACAACACCTTGATGAAAAATAGTATCAATTGCTCTAGCATGATCTTCAACCCATAACCAATCTCTAATATTTTCACCTTTGCCATATATGGGTAAAGCTTTGTTGTTTTTAATATTGTTTATACAAAGTGGTATCAGTTTTTCTGGAAAATGATGTGTTCCAAAATTGTTGCTACAGTTACTCACTTTCACAGGAAATTTATAGGTATCAAAATAAGCTCTTACAAAATGGTCGGAAGAAGCTTTAGATGCTGAATATGGAGAGTGAGGGTCGTAAGAAGTATGTTCAGTAAATTTACCGCTTTCTCCTAAAGTTCCATAAACCTCATCAGTTGAGACATGATAGAAAAGATGATCGTTAGATTGTAAACTGTCACTCCATATTTTTCTACAAGCATCCATTAAATTAATAGTGCCCATTACATTTGTCATCACAAACTCTATTGGGTTTAGTATTGATCTATCTACATGACTTTCAGCAGCTAAATGAATAACAGCATCAGGCTTTTCATTTTCAAAAAAGTTGAATATACTTTCTCTATCAGTTATATCTAGTTTAGCAAATTGATAATTTACTTTGTCTTGAACATCTACTAAATTTTCAAGATTTCCTGCATACGTAAGTTTGTCTAGGTTTATAATTTGATAGTTAGGGTATTTGTTTACGAACAACCTAACCACATGCGATCCAATAAAACCTGCACCTCCTGTAACAACTATTTTTTTTTGCATAATCATATTCTGACCGCAAATTTAATCATAAAGAATGATACAAACTATGTTATCAAATCTCTAAAAAATAGTTAAAGTATATATTAGCATTTACATGCTCAGTTTTATTCAATTTTCTTTACCTTCGCACCAAGATTTTATATATTCAAACATGAAATATCTATCAATACTTGTATTATTTTTATTAAGTTTATCAGCATGCAAAAGCAATGAAAATAATAAAACTGATGAAAATAAAAATACGAACACTAACACAGAAACCACATCTAGTGAAACCAATACTTCAAATTCAGAAACCATTGACCCTAATGAAGTAATCAAAAACAATCAATCAGCTGGCTCAGATGCTTCTCCTAAAAATGATGGATCGGCTGCAGCTATAGTTTTTGAAGTTAAAGAAAAAAACTTTGGTACTATAAATGAAGGCGAACAAGTGGAAGTAACTTATAAGTTTAAGAATATTGGGGGAAGTGATTTAGTTATTTCTCATGTACAAGCGGGTTGTGGTTGTACAGTTCCTGAATGGCCCAAAGACCCTATAAAACCAGGAGGTTCTGGTGTAGTAAAAGCCAAATTTGATAGCAATGGTCGTTCTGGCCATAATGAAAAACACGTAACTGTAATGTCTAATGCTACTGAAAACAGTATAGATCTTTCGTTTAGCGGTGAGGTTAAACCTAAATATTAATTTTTAATTTTATAAATATATATATATATGAACTCAATTTTATTACAAGCTCCTGTTTCAAGTGGCGGAGGTATGATGAACTTAGCTTTTTTGGGGTTAATGTTTGTGGTGTTTTATTTTTTTATGATTCGCCCTCAAATGAAAAAACAAAAAGACCAAGCAAAATTTAGAGAAGAAGTAGGCAAGGGAGATAAAATCGTTACCTTAGGTGGTATTCATGCTAAAATTCTTTCAATGAATGATGATAACACTGTAACAATTGAAACAGAAGGCACTAAATTAAAAATTGATAAAAGTGCTATTTCAATGGAAGCAACAAGAGCATTGAATAAAAAAGAAGTAGAGAAAAAATAATCCTCGCTTTTTAACTTGAAACTGCTGCTTATAGACAATTTCGACTCGTTTACCTATATACTCAAGCATTATTTAATGCTAAACGAGACGCAAGTTGAAGTAATCAGAAATAACGACACCATTTTGCTTAATCATGATTTTGTGAGTGATTTTGATGGAATTGTATTGTCTCCAGGTCCTGGTGTTCCTAATGACTCAGGCTATATGCCTCATGTAATTGCTCAATATATTTCGGTTAAACCTATATTAGGAATTTGTTTAGGCCACCAAGCCTTAGGCCAATATTTAGGAGCCGACCTTGTTTATGCAAACGAGCCTCACCATGGCGTTCAAACACAAATTTTCCATAACTCACATATCATGTTTCATGGGTTGCCAAATGCTATTGATGTTGGTAGGTATCATTCGTTAATGATTGCACCCAATGCCAATATTCAAAAAGAATATGTTGAAACGGCCCACACTTCTGATGGTGAAGTAATGGCTATTGCCCATAAATATAAACATGTTTGGGCCATGCAATTCCATCCAGAAAGTTGCATGTCTTCTCACGGACAACAGCTAATAAATAATTGGTTAAATGGTATAAAGTTATAAAACCATTTCAGGTGCGTCATCAGAGGCAACTAAGCGGCCCTCGGTTTTACTTCTTATTTCCTCTACCGTAACACCAGGAGCTCTTTCAATCAATAAAAACCCTTCTTCAGTAATTTCAAAAAACCCTAATTCAGTTACAACTTTTTTAACACAGTTTAAACCTGTTATTGGCAAAGTGCATTCTGATAAAAGTTTTGATTGACCTTCTCTGTTTACATGTTGCATGGCAACAATTATATTTTTAGCAGATGCAACTAAATCCATAGCACCTCCCATTCCTTTAACCATTTTGCCTGGAATTTTCCAATTAGAAATATCTCCTTTATCGCTTACTTCCATAGCTCCAAGCACAGTTAGGTCTACGTGTTCTCCTCTAATCATGGCAAAAGAAGTGCACGAATCAAAAAAAGCAGAGCCTGGTAATGTTGTAATTGTTTGCTTTCCGGCATTTATCAAGTCAGCATCTTCTTCTCCTTCAAAAGGAAAAGGACCCATTCCCAGCAATCCATTTTCACTTTGTAAAACCACATCAACTCCTTCAGGTATATAATTGGCAACAAGTGTTGGAATGCCAATTCCTAAATTTACATAATAACCGTCTTTCAATTCTTTAGCTATTCTTTTAGCTATTTGGTTTTTATCAAGCATCTTTCTCTATTTTTATTTAGGCAAATGTAGTATGGATAATTCAGGTTTAAAATCAACTTAAACAAAAAAACAGGCCAAAAAGCCTGTTTTTAAATATTGTAAACCATACTTAATATGGTTATAAATTATAATTCAGTATTCTGAGACTGCATTTTTAATTTATAAGCAGCTCTAATTCTTTGTTGGCGGCTAGTAATACAAGGCTTTTGAAAAGCACTGCGTGAACGAACCTCTTTAACTACTCCTGTTTTTTCAAATTTCTTTTTAAACTTTTTTAAAGCTTTATCTAGAGAATCGTTGTCTTTTACGTTTACGTAAATCATTGTTAATAATTTTTTAGGGCTGCAAATATAAGTCAGCAATTTAGAAAACAAAAAATAAATTTAAATTTAAATTAATCTCTAATAAATAAACTTCTAAGTTCATTAGCATCTTCAGGTTTCATTTTACCTCCTAGTATTAATCTCAATTGTCTTCGTCTTAATGCTCCATCAAAACGCTTTTTGTCGTCTTCTGTAACTGGTTTAATTTCTGGAACTTGAATGGCATTTCCATATCCATCAACGGCTACAAAAGTATAATAAGCTTCATTACTTTTTCTCATTTTACCAGTTTGAATATTATCTGCAAATACCTCTAAATGTATTTCCATAGAAGATTTAAAAGCTCTACTCACTTGAGCTTTTATAGTTACTACATCTCCTAAATGAATAGGTTCTGTAAATGAAACAGAATCAACAGATGCTGTTACTACACTTCTATTACAATGTTTTCTGGCTGCTATCGCAGCACATATATCCATCCAATGTAACAAACGACCACCCATTAAATTGTTTAAAATATTGGTGTCGTTGGGTAACACTATCTCATTCATTTCTGTATAAGACTCTGCTGGGGTTTTAAGAATATTGCTCATATATATATCTAACATTTGAACTGCAAAAATGGTTGTTTATTTTTGAATAATATAATTAATTCAAACAAAAAAAGCCGCGTGAGCATAACTTACGTGGCTTTTCATTTTAAGTTTATATTATTCTCCCCTTAAGCTCTTTACAATTTTTTGATAGTCTGCTTTTAAATTGTCTTTGTTTTCAGCAACAGACCAAGTTAATATATTATAGAAATAACTTTTGATACTGTTCAAAAAAGTGTGTAAAGTTCAAAAAGACGATTTTTGTTAATTTTCTATCTGAAGCTTCTTTCATATATTATTTAGAAAAATTCATTTTTTGCAATATCTAATTCTTCTTTAGAATCTTCAATTACTAATATATATGCTTATTTAGCACCATTCATATACTGAAGCGATGCATTATCGTTTAGGTCAGCTGTTTTACTCATATAATCAGGCAATGTCAAATAATAGATATGACCAGCTTTTCTTTCAGTAAACTGTGCTTACATATTTAATAAAACATTGATAAACTAACTGTAATAATAGTTTTTTATTTAGTTTTTTATTTTTGTTAGTTGTATTAGATAATACAATTTATTGACCTAATATATATGCGAACATCAATGGAGCCACTATACTGGCATCGCTTTCTACAATAAATTTAGGGGTATCTTTGCTGAGTTTTCCCCAGGTGATTTTTTCGTTTGGAACCGCACCACTATAACTTCCATAGCTGGTAGTTGAGTCAGACACTTGACAGAAGTATGCCCAGAAAGGAACATCATGCCACTCAAGATCTTGATACATCATAGGCACTACACAGATAGGAAAATCGCCTGCAATACCGCCACCTATTTGGTAGAAGCCTACCCCTTGTCCGCCTGAGTTAGCTCTGTACCAGTCGGTCAACCACATCATATATTCTATACCGCTTTTCATGGTAGAAACTTTTAGCTCACCTTTGATGCAATAACTAGCAAATATATTTCCCATGGTACTGTCTTCCCAACCTGGAACTATAATAGGCAAGTTCCGTTCGGCAGCCGCCAACATCCAACTGTTTTTAGGATCAATCTCGTAGTATTGTTCCATCACACCACTTAAAAGCATCTTGTACATATACTCATGTGGTAAGAATCTATCGCCGTTTTCTTCTGCCGTTTTCCATTCTTTATATATATGTTTTTGGATTCTTCTAAATGCTTCCTCTTCAGGAATGCAAGTGTCGGTTACACGATTGAAACCATGCTCTAACAAATCCCACTCATCATCAGGGCTCAAGTCGCGGTAGTTAGGCACACGTTTGTAATGGCTGTGAGCCACCAAGTTCATGATGTCTTCTTCAAGGTTAGCACCGGTACAGCTGATGATATCAACCTTGCCTTGACGAATCATTTCGGCAAGAGAGATTCCTAGTTCGGCAGTACTCATGGCTCCCGCTAAAGAGATAAGCATTTTACCTCCTTTTTCAAGGTGGGTGTTGTATCCTTTTGACGCATCTACTAAAGCAGCTGCATTAAAATGCAAAAAGTTTTTTTCTATAAATTGTGATATAGGTCCCATATATTTTTTAATTAACTAATTTTTTAAATCTTGGTCGGTGTGGTTGTGTTTCACCTAATCTTTGTTTTTTATTCTCTTCGTAGTCTTGATAATTCCCTTCGAAGAAATATACTTGTGAGTTTCCTTCAAATGCCAAAATATGCGTAGCAACACGGTCTATAAACCAACGGTCGTGACTGATGACTACCACACACCCTACAAAGTTCTCGATGGCTTCTTCCAATGACCTTAATGTGTTTACATCTATATCGTTTGTAGGCTCATCTAAAAGCAACACATTGCCACCATCTTTTAAAGTCATGGCTAAATGCAAACGGTTTCTTTCACCTCCTGAAAGTACCCCTACTTTTTTGCTTTGGTCTGTTCCGTTGAAATTAAATTTAGAAACATAAGCTCTGGTATTTAAAGTAGTATTTCCTACCACCACACTTTCTAAACCGCCACTGATCACTTCGAATACTGATTTGTCTTTGTCTAGGGCATCATGGCTTTGGTCTACATAAGAAACTTTTACTGTTTCACCTACTTTAAAATCGCCGCTATCTGGTTTTTCTAAGCCCATAATCATGCGGAACAAAGTAGTTTTACCAACACCGTTTGGTCCTATAATCCCTACAATTCCTCCACGAGGCAAGCTGATGTTTAAGTTTTCATAGAGCATTTTATCTCCATATGATTTTGACACCCCATGAGCTTCTATCACCACATCTCCCAAACGCGGACCTGGTGGAATGAATATTTCTAATTTTTGTTCTTTGTCTTTGGTTTCTTCTCCCAACATTTTTTCGTAAGAAGCCAAACGGGCTTTGCTCTTAGCCTGACGAGCTTTAGGAGAAAGTCTTACCCACTCCAATTCTCTCTCTAATGTTTTTTGGCGTTTAGATTCTGTTTTTTCTTCAGCCGCTAGACGTTTGCTTTTTTGGTCTAGCCAGCTGCTATAGTTTCCTTGCCAAGGAATACCTTCGCCACGGTCAAGTTCTAAGATCCATCCAGCTACATTATCTAAGAAGTAACGGTCATGCGTTACAGCTATCACTGTTCCTTTAAAGTTTTTCAAGTATTGCTCTAACCACTCCACACTCTCGGCATCTAAGTGGTTGGTTGGCTCATCTAACAATAAGATATCTGGTTCGCTCAACAATAATCTACATAGAGCCACACGACGGCGTTCACCACCTGATAAAACATTTACAGGGGTATCTCCTTCAGGGCATGCCAAGGCATCCATAGCTATTTCTAAGCGGTTGTCTAGTTCCCATAAATTGTAAGCATCAATTTGGTCTTGCAATGGACCTAGTTTGTTCAATAATTTGTCCATCTTATCAGCGTCTTCATAGTTCTCAGGAAGACCAAGAAGTTCGTTAATATTGTTATACTCATCAAGAATGGCTTTTAAATGTGCAACTCCTTCGGCAACCACTTCTCTCACTGTTTTGGTATTGTCAATATCAGGCTCTTGAGCAAGGTATCCAATTTTGAAATCTTGGTTAAACACCACTTCTCCATTGAAGTTTTTGTCTATACCAGCAATGATTTTTAACAAAGTTGATTTCCCTGATCCGTTCAAACCCAAAACACCAATCTTTGCTCCGTAATAAAAAGAAAGATATATATTTTTTAAGATTTGTTTGCTCGGTGGGATGGTTTTGCTCACGCCAGCCATCGAGAAAATAATTTTATGTGGTTCGTTACTCATTTATATATATTTTTGGTCGCAAATTTAGCATCCAAATCAATAGGAATGAAATGGTGTTTTTATTCTATAATCACTCATTCTGACGAATGATAAATGAGAAAAAGTATAAGTATATATATATTACTTTGGTTCGTTTCTTCATGTAAATTTAAGCAATTTAATTTATCTGATAGAGACATCGCCAAACACTTCGCTACCAAGGAGGTAAAACCTGCGTATGATTACTTGGTGGCCGAAAATAGAAAATTGTTTTATGCTGAAGTAAATAAAGACAAACCTTTGCCTTTACTAGTATTGGTGCATGGTTCACCGGGTGCTTGGTATGGTTTTATCACCCAACTTGACGATACTTTGTTGCAAAAGAATTTCAGGATGATAGCGGTGGACCGATTGGGATTCAACAAGAGTGGAAAGGGCAAAGCAGAGCCTTCTATTGAAGCCCAAGCCGAGATAGTTGCCCAATTGATTAAGACTAAGAAGAACAACCAAAAAGTGATTTTATTGGGACGTTCGTATGGAAGCCCGATTGTAGCAGTGATAGCAGCCAAATACCCTGAATTGATTGACGGCTTGGTGATGGTTTCGTCGGGTGTTGACCCCAAGTTAGAGAAATATTTTTTAGCTGGAAAATTAGCTAAGAAGGGATGCTTGTTCAGAGGCTGTATCCCTTCACCTATAGTTACCGCTAACGATGAGAAAGACTCTTATGCAGCCGAGTTGTATAAGATCTTACCCTATTGGAAAAACATCAAGCAACCTGTGACCATTTTGCAAGCCCAAGACGACCATATAGTATATCCTAAAAACGGTGATTTCTTAGATTCGGTCTTTGCTCAAAACAAACGCCATTTTCTCAAAGTACCTAAGGGTGGTCATTTGCTTACTTATACGCAACCTTTACTGGTGAGAGAAGAGATTATGTGGTTGAGGGGGGAGGTTGCCGGGAAATAAAAGAAATCGTGAAACAAAAACTATATATAATAAAAAAAAAGAAAACAAAAACAAACAAAGAAGTTGAAGAAAAAGACTTCAAAAATAATCTGATAACTTTTGATGAATTGTTAGACCAAAAGTATGGAAAACTAGGAGATCCCAAACGTGAAGAATGGGAGCAACCATTTAGAAGCTTTTAGACACGAAGCAATATAAAATTAGTGACCGGTTTCTAATTCTAAAGAAATCAAATGTAACTTAATATCACAGTATTCAAGAAAAAATAGGGCTTGATGCAGAAACTTCGCTCTCGAGGCGTGAGAAAAAAGAGTCAGGGAGTATACACTGAGTATATGACCTGATTATTTTTTTAGCACAACGACCAGAGAGGAGTTTATGAGCAAGCCTTAACTAAAACCTCGTCAAGGCCATATCTGATAAGGTATCCCCAATAGACAAACTAGAAGTGGCAGCTGGGCTCGGGGCATTTAACACATTGATGATTTGAGGTTTCTCTACAATACAAAAATCATCGAGCAAGCCACCATTTTTATCGCAGGCTTGTGCTCTGATTCCTGCACCACCCGGAGTTAAATCGTCTTCAGTAATTTCAGGAATGAGGCGTTGCAAAGCATGGGTAAATGCCGATTTTGAAAGCGAACGATAGATTTCACCAATTCCAGTTTTCCAATATTTGAACATCACTTTTCTAAAGCCGGGCCAAGAGAAAGCATCCCATATATCGGCTATATTAATATCTGTTTTCTTATATCCTTCGCGTTTTAGAGCCAATACTGCGTTAGGCCCTGCCTCTACACCGCCTTTGATCATGCGTGTATAGTGCACACCCAAGAAAGGAAAACTTGGGTCAGGCACCGGATATATCAGATTCTTAACCAAATATTGTTTCTCTGGTTTAATCATATAATACTCTCCTCTGAACGGAATGATTTTTACTTGTAAATTTGGTTCGTTGATGGCTGCAATCTTATCGCTAAACAAACCAGCACAGTTGATGATCAGCTTGGTTGAAATCGTTTGTGTAGTAGTAACAACAGTTGATGGAGAGCCTAGTTTGATGTCTTCAATTTTTTCGTTTAGATATATTTCACCACCTGCTTGCTGAAATAATTCGGCATATTTTAAACTCACTTGCGTATAGTTGATAATACCTGTTTGAGGCACATATAAACCTGCAATACCGGTGCAGTGTGGCTCGTATTCTTTGATTTGTTCGGCTGTGATTTTTTTAATTCCCGTTAAGCCATTTTCTACCCCACGCTTATATACATTCTCCATGGGTTCCAATTCTTCGGGCTGGGTAGCTACAATAATTTTCCCACACAATTCGTAGGGTATATGATGCTCGTCAGCAAAGGCTATGAGTTGGTTATATCCACCTATACAGTTTTTGGCTTTTAAACTCCCAGGTTTGTAGTATATACCAGAGTGCATCACGCCGCTGTTGTTGCCTGTTTGGTGTTTACACAACACCGATTCTTTTTCAAACAACCCAATATGCAAACTTGGGTTTTTCTTCTTGAGCTTATATGCTGTGGCTAGTCCAACTATTCCTCCGCCAATAATGGTTATATCAAATGATTTCAATCGCAGTAATTTTAGGTCGCAAAAATACGGAGAAGCTACGCTAGTTTAAAATTGCGGTTGCACAGGCTTGTTTTCTAGAATAGTTTCAATCTTTTCTATGACTTCATCAGTAAGTAAAGGCACAGCATCCAAGGCTTTTAGGTTTTCTTCCAATTGTTGCAATTTAGAAGCACCAAGAATAGCGGTAGAAACATGTTCGTTTTTCAATACCCAGGCTATAGCCATCACCGGAAGTGAAATGCCTAGTTCAGTAGCTAGAGCAGCCAATTTTTTTATTTTTTCGATACGCCCTTCTACAAACATTCTTTCCTTTAACCAATCCATTCCTTCAATATTCAAACGGGTATCGGTAGGCATGCCATTATTATATTTTCCACTCAACAAACCGCTAGCCAAAGGGCTCCAAATAGTGGTTCCCAATCCTTCGTATTGATATATATGCAAGTAATCTTTTTCAATTTTTTCGCGTTCAAACATATGGTACTGCGGTTGCTCCATCACTGGGCCCATGAGGTTGTGACGAGCAGCTTCTATATGGGCTTGAAGAATTTCTTGAGCACTCCATTCGCTGGTTCCCCAATATAATATTTTGCCTTGTTGTATAAGCGTGTTCATAGCCCAAACCGTTTCAGCAATTGGGGTTTGTTTATCAGGTCTGTGGCAAAAATATAAGTCGATATAGTCAACTTGTAATCTTTTAAGAGCTGCATGACAACCTTCCATAATATGCTTTCTACTCAGTCCGGTTTGGTTGGGTTTGCTGTCTTCATATCCAAAAAAAACTTTGCTACTCACCATATAACTGCTGCGTGGCCAAGCGGCTTTTTTCAATATATTTCCCATTACTATTTCACTTTGTCCACGACTATATATTTCGGCATTGTCAAAGAAATTAATACCTGCGTCGTATGCGGTGTGCATCAATGTTTCGGCTATTTTGTTTTCTATTTGTTTGCCAAAAGTAAGCCAGCTGCCAAAAGAAACAGCACTTATTTGTATTCCTGTTTTTCCTAATTTTCTGTATTGCATGTTATTGATAATTTACTTCTACAATATTAAACAACAAAAAGTGTTCATTGTTTCTAATAAAAAATAGGTGTTTTATAATTAGCCAACAATATATTTGTATAAAACTAACGACTTAAAAATAAATTTTATGTTGAGCAAAAAAAATGAGGTACTTTGGAAATATATATGGCTGCTTGTATTTTTTTCTTTAGCGACCCTTTATTTTACATGGCCTGTAGCTAATCACATTCAAAGTTCTTTTATTGCCGAAAAACAAAAAAGTGATGCAACACAATATATATGGAACAATTATATATTTGATGACAATGTAACGTTTGATAAACCTTTATTTGAAACAGACAAGGTTTTAACACCCCAAAAAGTGAATCTGTGGATGCATACTTATACGCCGTTGATGAGTGCCTTTGGTTTGTTGTTCGATAATAAAATTTTAGGGGTGAATTTATTCATGTTAATCCATTTCATATTAGCAGCTTTAGGAGCTTATATATTGGTAAATAAATTTTTGAATCACCATTTAGCATCGGTTTTAGTGGCACTATTATTTGCCTTTTCCCCCTTTAAAATGATTCATCTACCGCAGCATTACCACCTGATGCTGTGTGGTTTTATGCCATGGTTTATATTGTCTTTTTTACGTTTGAAAGATATATATATATGTAATCAGGTAAAATCGATTGCGTTTTTTAAAGAGGTTGCCATTTGCTTAGTTCTATGGGTGCTTACCCTGCTCAGTGATTATTACTCAGCAGCATTTCTGATATACTTTGTGGGTTTATATATATTGTATTATGTATATATGAAATACTTTAACCATATAAAAAAGTTGTATATATTGGGTGGTGTGGTCTTGTTGTTTGTAGTTTCTCATGTTATGATAAAATATTTATATGGAAAAGTAGACGATAAAGGAGGCATCTATTGGGGTGGAGATTTGGTAAATTTGTTTGTTCCTAATGCCAATACTTTCTTGTTTGATAGAAGTTTCTTTGAACTCAAATTCCATAATTTGACATACTTGTTGAGCAGCCATGAACATCAGATATATATGGGTATGGTTACTATTTTTTTGTTGCTTACTACAATTGTTATATATATCAGAAAAAGAGAAACATGGCAGCTGAATGTATGGCAATTTATAGCTGTAGTTTTTATATTGATTGTATTTCCATCTATAAGCTTTGTGGGGCATAGGTTGTGCTATTCGCCTACAGCATTGTTACATTTCATTCCGTTTTTTAATAATATCAGATGCCCTACGCGTATTTTGGGAATATTGCATTTGATTTTGCCTCTTGGGTTGTTGATGTATATCATACCTAAGTTGGCTGTTAAATACAACAAAATCAGTATAGATATTTGTTTTGGGTTGCTTATTGTTTTTAGTTTGGTCGATCTTAAAACCAAGCCTTTAAATACCTTAGGTGAAACTGATGTTCCCAAAGCTATTTCTTATATAAAAGAACTGAAAGGCAAAACATTATTAACCATGCCAACGGGTATTGTAGATGGCATGGACAAAGTGGGCGATTTTAATGTGAACCAACTCTATTATCAAACCATTCACCACAAGCAGTTAATAGGCGGATATATATCGCGTTTGCCAAAGAAAACTTTTGAATATTATAAGCAAGACTCGGTGATGAATTATATTTTGAAATTATCAGCTGAGGGACCGTCAGAAATTCCTAAGTTCTCAACCGCTGCATTGAATACTTTTCATCAAAAATTCCATCCAGATATGATATACTTAGAAAATCTTTATGCAGGAAAAAACGAATTGGATTTTTTCAAGCATGTGGTGTTTGAGGGTAAACAAATAAAAGAAACCAAGATTGGGAATGAGGTGGTTTTAGAAATTTTGGAGTAACAAGACAAGGCAAAAAAAAGAGCAGTATTGCTACTGCTCTTCTCTATATATTTTTTAAATTAGATTATTGACTAATCATCATAGGCATAATCAACATCAAAATTTCTTCATCGTCGTTGTTTTTAATAGGCAAGATTAAACTAGCTCTGTTAGGTAAAGAGAATTCCATAGCTATGTCATCATTGTCCATATTAGAAATCATCTCAATTAAGTATTTACCATTGAAAGCAATTTCTAAATCAGAACCCTCGTAAGTACAAGTAAGTCTTTCAGTAGCTTCATTGGCATAGTCATAATCTTCAGCAAAAATGTTTAACTCACTGCCTGCCAATTTTAATCTGATTTGGCTGGTGGTTTTGTTAGAGAAAATAGCCACACGTTTCAACGCAGAAATAAACTCTAAACGAGAAATCGTTAGTTTGTTAGGGTTCTCAGTAGGAATAACCGCATTGTAGTCAGGGTAACGCTCATCTATCAATCGACAAATTAATGAAACCCCACCATAAGAAAAGAATGCGTATGATTTATTAAAGTCTATTTTAACCGGAGTAACATCATTTGGTAATGAATTTTTAAGAAGGGTAACGGCTTTTTTAGGTAATATAAAAGAATTTTCGAAACCATTTTTAGTTCCATTCTTCTTAAATCTTACCAATCTGTTTGCGTCAGTAGCTACAAAGTTTATATGGTCGTCAAACATTTGACAATACACACCTGTTAAATTCAATCTTAATTCATCTACCCCTGTAGCAAACAAAGTTTTGTTAATAGCTTTTAAAAGCATGTTAGCAGGCATGGTAATGCTATTGTCTCCTATTACTTCAGGAATTTTAGGGAAGTCTTCGCTGTTTTGACCTGTAAGTTTATATCTACCGTTTCCTGTGTTTATTTCAATGGCATGAGAGGCATCGTCAATAGAGAAAGTTACTGGTTGAGTAGGAAGAGACTTTAAGGTTTCCATAGAAACTTTAGAAGGAACAGCAATATTAACATTGCCATCTGACTCAACCTGCATAGAGGTAGTCATAAAAGTTTCTAAATCGGTTGTTGTTATTTGTAGATTACCCTCTTTTATTTCAAATAAAAAATTCTCTAAAATAGGTATTAACGGTTTAGAAACCACTACTCCGTCTACTAAATCTAGTTGTTGTAACAACTGATGGGTTGATGCGATAAACTTCATTCTTTTACTTTAAATTGCGAATGTGCGAAATTACAATGTTCAATCTAAGTTTCAATAAAAAAATAAAAGAGATTATAAACAGCTAAAAATCTAAATTTTACAAAAAATCAAAGCTGTATTGATAAACTCCGTATGATATGTGAATGATTAATATTGTATTTATACATTAACTTGCTGCACTTTTTTTATCCATACAAATACCCATGAAAAAACACCTCGTTATATTATTTTTAGGACTATATATATATGCAAACTTATCTGCACAACCTTTTGAAGTAAAAGAAGCTAAAACAGGTAAATTTAGCTACCAATACGTAACCAACGACCCTTATAAAGCTCATAAATATGTATTAAGCAATGGCATGACCATTATTACCTCTGTAAACAAAAAAGAACCAAGGGTACAAACATATATAGCTATTAAAGCTGGAAGTAAAACAGACCCAGCTAACAGTACAGGGTTGGCACATTACCTAGAGCATTTGTTGTTTAAAGGTACTGAAAACTATGGAACCGTAGATTATAAAACTGAAAAGCCCTATTTAGATATGATAGATGTTTTGTATAGAGAATATAATGCTACCAAAGACGAGACAAAAAGAAAAAACATATATCATAAAATTGATTCGGTAAGTGGCTTGGCGGCTAAATATGCTATTGCAAACGAATATGACAAGATGATGCAAAACCTTGGTGCTGTTGGCACAAACGCTTTTACCTCTTTTGAACAAACAGTATATGTAAACGATGTGCCATCAAACAACTTAGAGAAGTGGTTGAAAATAGAAGGTGAAAGATTTCATAAGCCTGTGTTTAGAATATTCCATACTGAACTTGAAGCTGTGTTTGAAGAAAAAAATATATCATTAGACAATGATGATAGCAAAGTATATGAAGCTATTACTTCAAATTTGTTTAAAAGCCATCCTTATGGAACCCAAACGACCATTGGTACTGTAGAGCATTTAAAAAACCCATCGTTAGACAATATCAGGAACTACTTTAATAAATTTTATAGGCCTAACAATATGGCATTGATAATGGTAGGTGATTTTGATGAAGAAAAAACAATTGCTATGGCTGAAAAATATTTTTCAGTTTTAGAGCCTAAAAATGTTGACCCTTTTACCTTTAAACCTGAAACATCTTTAGCCCCAGTAGAACCTATAATTGTTAGAGGTCCGTCAGCTGAATTTATGGCTATGGGTTTTAGATTTCCTGGAGTAGGAACTAGAGATGCAGCAATACTTAAATTGGCTTCGCAAATTATTTATAATGGCAAAGGCGGTTTAATAGACTTAGATTTGGTTAAATCTCAAAAAATAACAAGCGCTGTGGTATATACAGATATTTTAAAAGATTATAGTTATATGATGTTTAAAATAAAACCTAAAAGTACAGACGCTGTAGAGTCTACGGTTTCGCTTATAAATGATGAGATAACTAAATTGTTAAAAGGAAGTTTTGATGATGAATTGATTACAGCTGTGAAAGCAAATATGAAAGTAGATTTGATCAGAAAACAAGAAAGCAGAGAGGCGTCAGCAGATATGATTTTAGATGCATTTACTACAGATTTTGATTGGAAAAATTATATTGAAGAATTTGATATAATTCAAAAATTAACCAAAAAAGACATAGTTGATTTTGCACTGAAATATTTATCTGTTAAACCAGTGATTGTTTATAAAAAACAAGGTGAAGATGCGAATATAGTTAAGGTGATAAAACCAGAAATAACGCCTGTTGATGTAGAATCAAATAGAGACTCACGCTCAGCGTTTGCTCAATCAATTGATATATTTTCTTCTTCAAATATTGAACCTAAGTATATTGATTACAATAAAGAGATAATAACTAAAGATATTTCAAATGGTTTAAGTTTATACCACACCACAAATAAAGATAACGAATTATATGAAATGCATTGGATTTGGGATATGGGAAAAGAGCACAACAAAAAATTACCATTGGCTATTCAGTATTTAAAATATATAGGAACAAACAATTATTCCAACGACCAATTTAATAAAGAACTTTATAAATTAGCTACAGAGTTTAATATATATTCAAGCAATAAAGCAGTTACCATTACGCTTTCAGGTTTAAAAGAAAATATGAATAAAGCCATAACTTTAGTGGATGATTTGTTAAACAATGCTAAAGTTGACGAACAAAAGTTCAAAGAGTTTCAATCATATATAAATAAAAACAGGACAGATGATATGCTAAACAAAGGCATTATTTTAAGGGCAGGTTTAAGAAACATTGCTATGTATGGTCTTGAGAATCCATTTTCATATAATTTAACTAATGATGGAATACTTAAACTTGCTCCAATTGATTTACTTTCTATAACAAAATCTTTAAAACTATATAAGCATAAAATATTCTATTATGGACCTCAGAATGTTGCAGATATAACAACTAATTTATTAAACTTATATCGAGTAAAAAGCACTTTAATGGATTATCCAACTCCAATGCTATTCAAGCAAATTATTAACTCAGAGCCTATAGTATATTTTGTAGACTATAATATGGTGCAAGCAGAAATTTTATGGTTAAAAAACGAGCAAGTATTTGATCCTAATTTAACTACAACTACAACTTTGTTTCAAGAATATTATGGTGGTGGAATGGGCTCTATTGTGTTTCAAACTATCAGAGAAAGTAAAGCCCTAGCTTATTCGTGCAATATGCGTTTTTCAAATCCTGAATCAAAAGATAAACCATATATAGTAACAGGGTATATAGGTACCCAAGCTGATAAATTATTTGAATCTATAACTGCCATGAACGATTTATTAAGCAATATGCCTGAATCAGAAGAATTACTTTCATCATGCAAAAGCACAATACGCTCTCAAATTGAGACGGAAAGATTAAACGGAATGGATATATTATATAACTATGAAAATTTGAAAAGGCTAGGTATAACTTATGATATAAGAAAAGATGTATATGAAAATGTAAACTCATTGGATATGGGGCTAATAAACAAGTTTTTTGAGTCGTATATTAAATCAGGTGTATATAACCTTTGTGTAATCGGAAACAAGAAAAATATTAAGATAGAAGAATTTAAAAAGTATGGTAAGTTTACTGAGTTATCAATAAAGCAAGTATTTGGTTATTAATGCTAATCTTCTTGTCGGCCAATCATTTTTTCAGGTAAGTTTTCAGGAATTTTCTCTTCAGGTTTTATAGGTTCGTTTGTGATGAGTTTATCTAAATCAGGCATTCCTGCATCTACCCAAGCAGTATACCATATAGACGAAATAGACAATATTGAAGAACGCAATCTTCTTTCTACTTGGTCTCCTAAAATATCGTGGTATTTTCTACAGAAATCTTGACTATATGTTCTAATGGTGGTGCTACCTCTTTGCTCAAATGTAAATTTTCTATCGTCGCCAAATATTTTTGTAGCCATTTTCTCAAAATATAAAACGGAGTCTACAGCAGCATAACTTCCTTCAGCCACGGTCCACATATACTCTTGTACTTTGTCTATGTACATAGCCCTGCCACAAAAGTAATCATACTCAGTACTGAACAATTCCAACACTCGTGATTCCCATAATCCATGTATTCCTTTTTGATCTGTTTTTTGTCCATTATAATTAGACGTGCTGTGCAAAGGAACGTGTGCATCAGCTATATAATGGCCTATGTCAGCAGAAGTTTTTAAGATTTTACTTACATCTTTTTTTTCGAAAGCATCTCTAAGACGGTAGTACATTAAAAACACATGCCAAGGAACAATGCCATGTGTGGTAAGTGTGTCTTCGGTATATTTTGCAACTGCTTCTTTCCAATATTTAGGAATAGTATCAAAAGGAACTGCTTTTTCATAATGGTCAGCATCTAAGTAATGCCTGCATGCTTCATCTGCTACTATATATCTTCTGCTATCTGGGTCTACTGAATGTTCCGTCAGGTAATCGATATAATTTTTATAAAAACCAAACATTTGAGGAGGCAAAGAAAACACTGCATTTCTGTTGCATAATTTATGTCCGTAAAAGCCCCAGGCATTAGTTGTTTTGTAAGTAAAGAAACATAAAACACTTACAACAATATATATATATACTTTTTTCATATATATTAATTGTTTACAAAAGCAAATGGCTTTACTTCATGATGAAGCAAAGCCATTGAGTCGAAAGAAGTTTTTACTTTATCTGGTCTTATTTCTAGAGGTTTTGGCTCATTGTTTTTACATGACACCAAACATTGAAAAACTATATATATGGCTACAAATTTTTTCAAGTAATGAATTTATTTAACTAAAATCATTTCGTTGATCAAGTTGGAAGCTCCACCAAATTTGTCGATAATAAATAATATATATCTAACATCAACACATATAGTACGTTTTAAATCTTTATCAAATGCAATATCGCCGCTCATAGCTTCCCAGTTGCCGTCAAATGCAGTACCTATCAAATTGCCTTCTCCATCTATAACAGGGCTACCAGAGTTTCCTCCAGTAATGTCGTTGGTAGTAATAAAACCAACTGGCACTTCACCAGTAGCGTCTTTATATTGGCCATAATCTTTTTTAAGATATAACTCTTTAAGTTTTGCTGGCACTTCAAACTCAGGGTCTCCAGGGTTTTCTTTTTGCATCACGCCTGATAAGTTGGTCAAGTAGTGGTAGTGAATGGCATCTTTAGGGTCATAAGATTTTACGTTTCCATAAGTAGTACGCATGGTGCTGTTGGCATCAGGGTAAAACATTCTGTCAGGTTGCATCATCATCAATCCTTTTACATATGCTTTTCCTTCTTTAGCTACTGACAGTTGAAAAGCATCTGCATATTTTTTATAATTGTCATTATAGTTTGAAAGAAAAGCCAAAGCTGTTTGAATGGCAGGGTCTTTCATCATTTTTTTCTGATCAGGATTTGCTAAGAATTTTTCAAAAGCAGCAGCATTGGTTAAGAATGTTTTTTTGTATACCATAGCTGCAAAAGCATTGCATTTTTCTTCAGTTGTTTTTCCTTTAGATTTTAAAATAGTGCTCATAAAGGCAGGGTGCTGACTTGCAGGAATATCTTCATAAAACATTTGTAACATAGCCCCAGCTATATTTTGATCGATGGTAGGGTTATATATTTTTATAAACATATCGTATCTCATTTTCACTACAGCAAGTGTTGCTTTAAGGGCTACTGAGTCAACAGGAGACTTTTCGAGTACTTTATTTAAATCATAAAAAGCAGAAGCAAATGAAAACAAAGGTGTTCCAAAAATACCCTCTCTCATATATACACCATATTTGTTGTATGGTTGATATTCAGTATATGATTTTTCTAGGTTTGTAAATAGAGATGCAAATTCAGCTTTATTTGAAGCCCAAGCTTTAAAAGCTGTTTCTTCTGATACTTTTCTGTCATATACTTTGTTTTTCTTTAATTGTTCTGTTTGTCCAATGAAGTATTTCCAATAGTTAGCGATTTGAGCATATCTGCTTGCTTGTTGCAAACGAATAGTCACATCTTTATCCATTTCTTTTTTCATTAAACTCAAACGTTTGTCTCTAAGTTTAACAATAGATGGATTGGTTTCGTCGATAGCAAGTTTAACACCCATAGATGTTTCATATCTATTGGTTCTACCCGGAAAACCAAAAATCATAGCAAAGTCGCCTTCTTTAACTCCTTTTAAAGAAACTGGTAAGAATTTTTTAGGTTTGTAAGGCACATTGTCTTTGCTATAGGCAGCAGGTTTGTTGTCTTTACCTGCATATATTCTAAACATACTAAAGTCACCTGTATGTCTTGGCCACATCCAATTATCTACATCACCACCAAATTTACCAATGCTTTCAGTTGGTGTTCCTACCAATCTGATATCAGTAAACTTTTCCATCACAAATAAATAAAATTGATTTGCTTTAAACATTTCACGTACAAAAGCTTCGTAATGAGTACCTTCTTTAGCTTTAGAAATAATAGGTTTAGTTACTTCACCAATTTTTTTATTCCAATCTTCATAAGGAATATCTTTTAACCCCGCCATTACTTGCTCTGTTACATCTTCCATTCTAACTAAGAATTGAACTGACAAGTCTTTAGCCGGTATTTCTTGTTCTTTGTTATATGCCCAAAACCCATTTTGAAGGTAGTTTTTTTCTGCAGTTGATGCTGAAGCAATGGCATCGTATCCACAGTGATGGTTAGTAATAACAAGACCTTCACCGCTCACTACTTCACCTGTACACCCTCCTCCAAACCATATGATAGCATCTTTAATAGATGAATTATTTACACTGTAAAGTTGGTCAGCGTTAAGCTTTAAGCCATGCTTTACCATGTCGTTGTAGTTTTTTTGAGAAAGCAACAAAGGCAACCACATTCCTTCATCATTTCCACCAGCAAAAGATTGAGTAATAATTGTGAATAAGACACAAATTGATAGGAGCAATTTTTTCATTGATTATGTATTTTTGGATGGCAAATGTAGTATATTTTGAGTAGAGTTTAAAATGGTTTGTAGATGCCTTCTCTATAAAAAATTGTTTATATAAAATATGTAATTATATTTGAATAATTTTATATACCATCTAAATGAAAAAAAATATATTTATTGCGTTTGCATGTATCGTATTTATAACTAGTTGCAAAAAGAAAGATACTACAACAGACCCAATACCAACACCTGTTGCTACTGAAAAAATAATTGAAATTAAAACAACTTTTGGTACCATGTATATGTGGTTGTATAAACAAACGCCACAACACCGTGATAATTTTTTAAAATTAGCCTCAAGTGGTTTTTTTGACAGCACTACTTTTCACCGAATTATTAAAGATTTTGTGATACAAGGTGGTGACCCAAACAGCAAAGATGCTGACCAAACCAATGATGGTACAGGCGGGCCCGGTTATACTGTTCCTGCTGAGTTTGTAGACAGCATCAAACACGATTATGGAGCTGTGGGAGCAGCCAGAGACAACAACCCTGCTAAAGCATCAAATGGAAGCCAGTTTTATATAGTGACCAATAAAGCAGGTACGCACTCTTTAGATAAAAATTATACTGTCTTCGGAAAAATAATAGGTGGAGTAGATTTTTCTTATACCATTTCAACCCAGCCAAAAGATGTTAGAGATAAGCCTACAACCAATATCATCATGGATGTGAATGTGGTTGAAAAAACACTTGATCAGCTTAAAACCGAATTTAATTTTATACCTTAATTTTTATGGTAAATTATAATCCAAAAGATTGGCTTACCTTTATATTTAGGTTTCATAAAGCAGATACTTTTAGAACGCTTACTCCAATGATGATTACCGTTGGGTTATATGCTTTAGTTATAGCTGAGCTCGAAATTGATATTATACATATAAGTGAAACTAGTAGCTTAAAGAATTTTTCAGCCTTACATACTTTGATAGGTTTTGCACTTTCTATGCTTTTAGTATTCAGAACCAATACGGCTTACGAAAGGTGGTGGGAAGGAAGAAAACTATGGGGAAGTTTAGTTAATAACAGCAGGGCAATGGCCATGAAAATAGAAGTGATGTTGCCAGCAAATCTTATTGAAGACAGGTTTTTCTTTGCTACCATGATTGGCAACTATGCTGATGTGTTGAGAACACATTTACGAAACCAAAAAAACAGCTCTGCTATAGAATGCGATGGCTTTTCAAAAGCTGAAATTAAAGATATTGTTCACCAACCCAATTATATCGCTACCAAAATATTTGAACGTATAAATACACTTTACGTAAATAAAAAAATAAGCAACGAACAATACTTGATTTTGAATAATGAAATGACTGCATATATAGATGTATGTGGAGCATGCGAACGAATAAAAAACACCCCTATTCCATTTTCATATAGTTCGTTTCTAAAAAAGTTTATATTTTTTTATGTGATGACATTGCCCTTTGGTTATGTGGTTTCACTCAAGTATTTAATGATTCCTTTATCCATATTTATTTTTTATGTTTTAGCTAGTTTAGAGTTAATAGCTGAAGAGATTGAAAATCCATTTGGCACTGATGATAACGACTTGCCAACAGATGCCATTACTAAATCTATCAAAGAAAACTCTCTAATTATTATAAAACATTCTAACAAAGAATTGGATTAGTTTTATTTACTTGAAGGTTTAATACTTAAATTTGTGCTTTGATAATTAACATTTGTGGAAAGACTAGTCATTATACCTACCTATAACGAAAAAGAAAATATTGAGAACATGGTTAGAAAAGTGTTCTCGCTTTCACCTGTATTTCATTTGCTGATAGTAGACGATGGCTCACCTGATGGCACGGGACAAATTGTAAAGAACTTGCAAAAAGAATTTTCTGGTTTGTTTATCATGGAACGCAGTGGTAAGCAAGGTTTAGGCACTGCATATATAGCCGGTTTTAAATGGGCTTTAGAAAAGCAATACGAATATATATTTGAAATGGATTGCGACTTTAGTCACAACCCTGAAGATTTAATAAAACTATATCATGCATGCAAAAATGAAGGTGCTGATATGTCTATAGGTAGTAGATATAAAACAGGTATCAATGTAGTAAATTGGCCTATGGGCAGAGTGCTAATGAGTTACTATGCATCAGCATATGTGAGGTTTGTAACAGGTATGGATATACGTGACACTACTGCTGGTTTTGTTTGTTATCACAGAAAAGTACTCGAAAAAATACCTTTAGAAAAAATCAAGTTTAAAGGATATGCATTCCAAATTGAAATGAAATTTACCACTTGGAAATATGGATTTAAACTAGTTGAAGTGCCTATTATATTTACTGACAGAACTGAAGGTCAATCTAAAATGAGCAGCGGTATTTTTAAAGAAGCTATTCTAGGTGTGCTAGATATGAAAATCAATAGTTGGTTTAGAAAATTTAATTAATATATATATTATTATTTTGTTTGTTTGTTGAAAGACTTATATATGTTTTTGACACAATGCAACGAAAATTGATTTAAGACAATATCTCCTCCTCTAGAGCTGCTATTAAAAGGAAACAGATAGCTATTGTATTGAATTGAAAACCTATAATCTTTCCATTTATAACCAATATCACCTTCCCAACCTAAGTTCAAATTTAAATTATTGGTGTACAAGTCTCTTTTTTCTTCTTGTTCTATATATTTAAAATAAGACTGATCTGCTATTAACAATTGAAGCAACAACCCTGCAGATACGTCAATCTTTTTGCTAATATTTAAACGCAAATTACTTCCAAGGTTAAAATAATGCATGTTGTACTTAATTTTATATTGAGCTACAAAAGAGTCTTTGTCTTTAAGCTTCTCTCCCAGGAAGAGGCCTAAGTTGCTATATTGATAATCGAGGTGGTGAACCAGCACCGATCTTTTGTTTTTAACTTTATGAGTGCCTAATTGTAAAAATACCAATGCATTTGATTGATATTGAAAATCAGCTTTAAATTTTTCATTCTTAAACTTATCGTCAAAATAGCTTTTAGCAACTGTAAAACCTAAGCCGCCACCAGCATATACTTTTCTGTCTTGGCTTTGACTTTTGTGGCATACGATGAGTAGCAATAATATATATATATATTGATACTTGTTTGTGCTAACTATTTTCTTATTGGTGCTGAATGTATTTGTTTTCATAGTTCAAATTTGTTTATTTTATTTGAATAAAAAATGTACTTACAATACAAATTCAAAAAATATTCAACCAAAACACGTACAATTTGTCCGCATGTTTTGTCTGAGCACAGCCATTTGGATAATACATACAGAAAGTGATAGGTGGTTTTGAGATCTGTAAACATAATACAGATATTGAAATTTGTGTTGTATTTGAATTTTGATGGAAAACAAAAGTATCAATATTTCAAGTATTTTTAACTTCCATTTGCATAAAACAAATTCTTGCATATATTTGCACCCCGTTAAATTAGTAACGAAGGTGTGGTAGCTCAGTCGGTAGAGCAAAGGATTGAAAATCCTTGTGTCGGGGGTTCGATTCCCTCCCGCACCACCAACAAAATAATATTAGAAAACCCTTGTGCCTCAAAACCTCAAGGGTTTTTTTATAACCCACGATGGAGAAAACATTATATATTGTGAGACATGGCGAAACCGATTTCAACCGGCAGAACATTGTTCAAGGCAGCGGGGTTGATAGCAGCCTAAACATACTCGGTCAAACACAAGCTCAACATTTTTATCAAGCTTATAAAGATTTTCCTTTTCAAAAAATTTATATTTCTAAACTCAAACGTACAGAAGAGAGTGTCGCTTCTTTCATTAAAGAGAATATCCCTTTTGAAAAACTTGAAGGATTAAATGAAATTAGTTGGGGTAAATATGAAGGAAAAAGCCATACCCTAGAGTTTGAACAAGAATATCAACAACGAGTAATTGATTGGAAAAATGGTTTGTGGGACTTGCCTATTTCTGAGGGGGAAACGCCTTTACAATTACATCTACGCCAAAAAGAAGCCCTTCAACACATCTTGTCTAAACCTGAAGAAAAGCATGTGTTAATTTGTATGCATGGTAGGGCTTTAAAAGCTTTTATTTGCTTACTGCTGAATATTCCTTTATCTCATATGGATGACTATGAACACAGAAACCTTGGTCTGTATGTGTTTGAGTGGAAAGATGGCGGGTTTAATATGCTTGTTAAAAATGACGCTAAACACTTAGCAGGAGTTGATGTTGTAAATGATTTAACCTAATGAAAATAATAACCTATAATGTAAACGGAATAAGGTCTGCTTTGGGCAAAGGCCTTGCTGATTACCTACAAAAAGTAAATGCAGACGTCGTGTGTCTTCAAGAAACCAAGGCACAGCCCGATCAGATAGATGATACGCTGTTAAAAGTAATTGGGTATAATCATATATATTGGCACTCAGCTGTTAAAAAAGGCTATAGCGGTGTGGCTATTTTGTGCAAACAAAAACCTGAAAATGTAGTGATAGGATGTGGCAATGAACTATACGACAATGAAGGCAGAGTGATAAGAGTTGACTTTAAAGATTGCTCAGTGATGAGCGTATATATGCCTTCGGGCAGTAGTGGAGAAGATAGACAGGGTTTCAAAATGAGTTGGCTCGAATATTTTTATGGATATATCAGTAGGCTAAAACATGAAGTACCTAATTTAGTAATTTGTGGCGACTACAATATTTGTCACCGTGCTATTGATATACATGACCCTAAAGGCAATGCCAAAAGTTCAGGATTTTTGCCTGAAGAAAGAGATTGGATGGAAATGTATTTTAATGATGGATGGATAGATGGGTTTAGGTTTTTTAACAGTCACCCGCATCATTATACTTGGTGGACTTTTAGAGCAGGGGCTAGAGAAAAAAACAAAGGATGGAGGATTGACTATTGTGTGCTTCATGAATCATTAAAAAGCAACCTAAAAGCTTCATGGATTGATGCTCAAGCTAAACATTCTGATCATTGTCCAACAGGTATTGAATTAAAGTTTTAATTAGTTTTTTATAAACTTATTGATAAATGTTTCTCCCGACTCGTCTTTCAATAACAATATATACATCCCTGCCGAAAGCGATTGCACATCAATATTTGAGTTAAGCATAGGATATAGATTTTTTGTAAGTACTAGCTTCCCATGTATATCATAAATATAAATGATGGTTAGTGGTTTGCTATGCTCTACAGTAAGTTTGCTTGATGTTGGTATAGGATAAACACGAGTTTGGTTACTACTAATGTTGTTATTGTTTAAATTAAAATTTAATTCCGGGAAGGTTGATGTTTCGTTTTCATACATAATACATGAATTAAAAAACAAATTGGGCTCTATCATTTCAAATTGTAAAGGATAGTTTTTTTTGCCAGGAATATCCATATATAAATGATACACCCCAGTACCTTTTAAGGAAATATTAAATTTACCCATTGAATTAGAGAGATTAGACCCCACAACTATATTGTCCTTAAACAATATTAAATTTTTGTACTTTAATATCTCAAAAGTATTAGGAGGTAAGCTATCCATTTTTGTGTAAGTTGAACCCTCTAAAATACCTGTTGGAGCGTCTTCAGACACCTTTGGAAGTTTAAAATCTGCATCTTCAAAGTTAAAATTAATATATATAGGTTTTATGTTTTCCCATAAAGTTTCTCCTGTGATATATATAGGATAATGCTGACCAATATATATAGATTTATTATTTACATATGATTTAATAGTATAATACCCTTTTCTAACGTTGTTAAAATAGTATTTTCCATTATCTAAAGGATGCAAATATAAACTGTCTATATTGCTTACTACATGCGTTTCAGAGTCAGTATAAATAAGCAAGACAATAGCTTCATCTACAGGTTTGTTATTACACATTACTTTACCACTAATTGAAAACAATTCTTTAAATGAAGCAATATTTATATTTTTTTTAACAGATTGAAAACAAGTAGAATTGCTGTCATATATAAATAATTCCACCAAATAATTTCCGGGTGAGTTATAAAGATGTGAAGGGTTTTCAAAGCTAGATTCTTTACCATCGCCAAACAACCAATAACTATTAGGCATAGATGGGTTTGAAAGGTTGTTAAATACGACCAAATTTGAATCTATAGTATAATTAAAATCAGCTTTTGCACAAGGAATATCAGTAAGAACTATACTGTCACAATATATTTCTTTAAAACCAGTTGATGTATCATTTACTAATAAACAAACTTGATAAGTTCCATTTTTTTTATAGATGTGAACAGGGTTAAATTGTGTTGAAGTTGAATTGTCACCAAAAGTCCAATAGTGTATCGCATTTTGGTTAAACAAAGTTTCATAAAAATACACGGTGTCTTTTATTTTATATGTACTAAATTTAGCACTTATATATTTTTTGGGTTGTATATATATTGATGTTTCGAAACTATCTGTACAAAAAGCGTTGTTTATTTTTAGTTTAACAGTTTTAATGCCACCTTTTGTATATGATTTGAAAGGGTTTGGGTCATATACTTTAACCTTTGTTCCAAAAGTCCATTCATATATAGTGTTACTATCTACACCTGAGCATAATGAGTTAAATTGAACATTTTCGTTTGAGATGTTGTAGTTAAAAAACGCTTTACATGCAGGACCAGTAGCATTTGTTTCTATGGTATCTATATATATATCTGAATTAATCCCATCTGTGATATAAAGAGCAACTGCATATTTGCCTATATTGGTATAAGCATGCGAAGGACTAAAAAGCGATGAGTATGAGCCGTCTCCAAAATTCCAATAACATTGTGTATTTGAATTAATATTTGAAGATTGGTTTTCGAAAACGACTATATAAGCAGAGTCTTTATGCACAAAATAAGACTTTACTTTTTGTGCATGAGAAGAACCAATCATTCCCAATAAAATTATAATAAAACCAAGTACCTTATTCTTCAAATTAAACTTCCATTATAAGTGAATTGTAGACCTAAGAAAACCTACAAAAGTTGCAACATATAGGTGAAAAATTATTTTTCGAATGCTTTCTTAATTAATAAATTCAAATATTGTTTGTGACTTTTGGTTTCGCCATTCACTACAGTTGTAGGAGCAGCAACACTTGTAGCTGAAGTCATTTGTTTAATTGAAGTTAATTGTGCTGTGGCAGCGGCTTTTGAAAATTCGTCATAACTTGAAGATTCAGTTATCATAATTAATCTTTTCACATAATAGATCTGAACATTTTGTCTAAACGTATTTACATTGCTGTTTTGGTCTTCTTTAAATAAAGAGTTGGTTAGGTCGGCAAGCATATCGTTTACATAATATTTATTCCCAAACAACCTGCTTTCTGTTAGTCTATGCAGCATGGTGCTGCTAGTTAAATGTGATAATACACCACTTTGAATAGCTAAAACCCTGTCATGAATTTTAGGTTCTTCGCTATTTCCAAAAAAATTAAAACCTCTTCTTTGTAATTGTAGGTATGACGCTAAATCTTCGTTGATTGCAAAAGCTGAAGGAGAAAATATATTTTTAGATAATATACTCATTGCCTTTTTTTGCTCAGCTAATGGCACTGCTGTATATGGCTTGCCTGCACCCGGTTGTCCTATAAAAGACCTATCCGTATACACACCACCCACATATCTGCTAACTACTGTTGCAGCTGACGCCATTTCGCCAGTTAAGATCATATATGCTTGACGCATTTCTTGCCAGCTTTGACCGTTTTTGGTGTATTTTGTTTTTAATTCTTTTAAAAGATTGTCTACTAATTTAAATCTATCAGAACTATAACTAAGTACATCTTTACTCATATCGCCAATATTGACTCTTGGGTCTATGCCACTAAAACTTCCTCTCATATCATCTGCATCGTTTCCAAAAATCAACAATGAATCTGTAGACCTATTCAATATATTTTGCAAACGGGTTTCTTCTTCTTTTTCATTGTCTAATCCTTCGCTATAACCATATTCAATAGCCCACAAATCATAAGGACCTGGTCTGTTGGTAAAATATAATCCTTGTTTAGATTTATCTAATGCTAGGTTTATAGCTGGATAATCCATCACTGATGCGGTTAGACCTAGTTTATCAGTAACAGCTTTATCGTTTAGTTGATTAGGCATAAGCATGGTACTGGCTCTCATATTATGGTTTAACCCGAATGTGTGACCCATCTCATGAAGTACCAAATAGTATAAACTTTGTTTTATATATTCTTGTATTTCAATTTCAGTTGCTCCAGTTGTTGTAAGTGCAGTTCTGCCAAGCATCATATTGTGTTGCATCACATCACCAATTTGACAGCAGTGATTTCCAGTATTGTGATTTGTTTCTTCTTCAAAGTTCATCCCTGCTTTAGCAAATAAGTTTTCTTGTTTTAATCTGTTGGTAACAAATACATATTCAAACATGATATCGGCTCCTAATATTTGACCAGATCTTGGGTTAACAAAGCTAGGACCGTATCCACCAAACGGAGGAAAAGGAGAAGAAGTCCATCTAAGTACATTATATCTTATGTCTCCAGCATCCCAAGTTGCATCGTCAGGTTGCTCTTCTACTTTTATAGCATTTTTAAAACCTGCTTTTTCAAAAGCCAAATTCCAAGTAAGGGCAGCAGCTTTAATTACAGGTTTAAACTCAATTGGTGTGGTGTTTTCAATCCACCAAGTTATAGGTTCAACTGGTTCAGACATAGCTGCACCTTTATCTTTTTTCTCTAAATTCCAACGATGAATGACATCTTTAAAAGGCGTTGCTGAAGCCGAAGTCATATCTTCTGCATCTGTCATAAAATATCCTACTCTTGGGTCATCTCTTCTAGGTTTGAAACCATTTTGTGGCATTTCAATTAATGAATGTTGAAGTCTGATGGTAACAGAACGAGCGTCAGCTACATCAGAACCACCACCATTAGATGGTGAAGGGTTGTCATAAACCATATCTACCACTACGTCAGTATTCATAGGATAGTTTTTTACCGATACCACTTTAGATTTATCTTTATTGAGAGAACCTAAATTAAACATCATTGCAGCAAGCATTGGAGGAATGTTGGGTTTTACAGGATGTAAAGCTTCTGACATATATATATTACCAGCATCAACTAAATATTCTCCTTTTGCTGAGTCTGTTACATTTATTTTTAAGCTTAATAATACAGCATCTGAAATATTTGCTTCAGAAGATTTACTTATAGCATTGTTTTTATCAAAATAAAAGTTGATGTTTTTACTTATAATCTCAATTTTATCATAATATTTTTTCAGCGTAAAAACCCTGTTGTCTCTAAATATTCCTCTGTTATGACCTGTTTGAGCAATTCCATTCTCTGTATACGCAAAGTATATAAACTCTTTGCCTATTTGGTCCTTTTTAATCCCCATCATCAAGTTTCCATTGGTGGTGTCTTGATAGATATTGAATAAGCCTTCAAATTTTTTGCAAGCCTTTGTTTTTTCAGCAATGGTAGCTTTTTTATCTGTATTTTCTTTCTTTGGGGCTTCTTGTGCTGTTGCACTGCCTATACAAAATGCCAGAAACAATGTTTTAGATAGCGTAAAATATTTCATATGATATTTTTATAAAGAATTACGAATATATGAGAGATAATGTTACTGATAAAATATTTATCATAAATTATTAAAAACGGTGGTTTCAATTTTTATGAAACTTAGTTTAATTATTCATAGGAAAATCAATAGGAACCTCATTGGCATCAACATCTATTGGCGTTTTTTTCATTAAGCTTCTCATTCCTGAAATGGTTAAGGTTGTAAAAACCAACATGTTTAATAAAGCAAACAAATAAAAATCGTTTGCACCCATATATATATGATAATTAATTTGAATTACATATATAATTCCAGTAAAATAAATAAGTATATGTAGTATGTTTAGATAGTCTTTTTTTACTGCAAGTACAAGTTCAATAATTTGATATATACAAACCAAACCTACACCTATAATTAAAAGAATGTTACCATATGATATATCCAAATACAACATTAACATGGCTGCAATAGTGATAGCTAAACCCAAAAATTGCAGCTTATTATAGTTGCTTCTTTTTGTTATTTTTGTTTCAATCATATTAAGCCTAAACAATCCAATAAATAAAAATATGTAGGAAAAGTTGGGTTCAATATCTGTTTTTAAATACTGATATACTATATATGCAAAAAAAACTAAGCCTGCTAGTCCTGTAAGCGTATCTATCAGGTATCTAAACTTAGCCATATATAAAAACTATTTACTTTCTGAATTGAATTGATTTTTTAATTCAAATCCAACCGACTTAGCTGTAGCAAAACCTGAGCTATAACTCATATAATTTTTCTGTTCAACAGTGATGTTTTTAACCATCTCAAAAGGAGGAGTCACTAAATCGTAATTGATACAATACATAACAGCTTCTTCAATTATTTTTTTAGTCACTTCCGGTGTAATGACATCAGTGGCTAAGTTGTTATGCATAATGCTTAATGGTCTTCTGCCTTCTATAAAAAAATGGTTGTCTTTATTTATATATACTCTTGCCAACAGTTCACCCATGTCCATTTCACGGTTATATTTGATAGAATCAGACAAGAAATTATATACTTGTATTAACCCACAAAATTCACGCATAGGGTCTTCTTTTATATACTTTGAATTTTTGAGTATATGGTTCTCAGGAAATGAAAACACATTGGTATGCATCATTATCACCAAGGTATCACCAGAGAATTTAAAATGCGATTCGAACTGGCCATTGTCAGAGTATTTTATCTCAACATTTGAATCAAAAGCCAGCATTTCTGTTGTGAGTGTATTGCTCAGTTGCATCAACTGGTTTTTGAACTCTTTAAATACTTCAAGAGTGGTTCTATATATCTGTTGCTTAGTTGAAGATTTGGTCTTCAATAAGTTTATAATTTTTTGTTGTGTTAAGTCCATATATATTTATGCTTTTTTGATGGGTCTTTCCATTACAGTTCCGCAATTTTTGCATGTACAATGTTCTTTGTTGTTGTAAAATCGGTCAAAAACTGGTGGTAGTTGTTTTACAATGTCTGTTACATATTCAAACTCTTCATATAGTTTGGTACCGCAATTTTCGCAATACCACATAAAACCATCGAGTTCGGTTTTGGCTCTTTCTCTTTCTATAACTAAGCCAATAGTGCCTTCGCCTCTTTGTGGTGAGTGAGGGGTTCGGGCAGGAAGCATAAAAATTTCTCCTTCTTTGATTTGAATATCAACGGGTTTTCCGTCTTCTATAATTTTGATTACAACATCACCTTCCAATTGGTAAAAAAATTCTTCTCCTTCGTTAAAGTGGTAGTCTTTTCGGCTGTTAGGCCCACCCACTACCATCACTATAAATTCTGAATCTTTATATACTTGAACATTGCCCACAGGTGGCTTAAGCAAGTGACGGTTATCGTCTATCCATTTTTTGAAATTAAAAGGTCTTTGAATCATGAGGATGAATGGTTAAAATGAAGGGCAATATTAAACTCAAATATTTCATTTTAAAAGCTTAAAAAATTGTTTAATTATGGAATGTATTTAACTTCAACTAAACTGCATTTTTTTGTTTTTAGAACAATTTATACTTATGTAAAATTGTTTTTTAGTCGAATCTATTTTCCCTCTTTACCAAAATATTTTTTATGGTATTTTTGATATAACTGTTGTTGCATGTCGTTTACAGCTATTTCTTTACCATCTATATATATATATGAAAGTTTGTTTTCTTTCATGTTTAATATATTTCCATCTGATACAATAAACGAAGCAGATTTGTTAACTTCTATGCTGCCAATTTTATTATCTACTTTCAAAATTGTAGCTGCATCAAGTGTTACCGCTGTGAGAGCCTCTTCTTGTGTAAGGCCCCACGCTGCAGCTGTTCCGGCTTGGAACGCTATATTGCGTACTTCCCATGAGCCTTCTATTCCTATACAAAATTTTATTCCTGCCTTTTTAAGCATTCCTGGTATTTTATATGGTAAGTTAATATCTTCATCGGCATAAGTTGGAAGCCTATGAATATTCATTAAAATTATGGAAATATTGTTTTGTTTAATCAATTCTAAATGTTCATAACATTCATTAGCTCCAACTAAAACAGGTTTTAAATGATAATGTGTACAAAAATCTATTGCTTGTTTTATTCCTCTGGCTGTGTTTGCTCGTATATATATATTTTTTTGGCCATTCAATATATTTCTCATAGATTCGTATTTGGCATTTTTTTCAACTACTTGCTCTAATTTTAAATAGGCAGATGATTGATCAAAAAAGGAAGAGACTTTGTTTATAAACTTTGAATACTCATCTCTATAACTTGGGCTTTCCATGCCCGTGGTTTCATACCAATTTAAGTGGATGCCATCGTTGCCTAAAACAGTAGATTCTTCCCAATTGTCACCACTCAAGTTCATAACACAAGAGCTGCCCGGAATGGTTGACCCCACAGGTGTTGGTTGCACAAAAAGAACTCCATTAAACCTAAGCGTGGGTATTAGCTTAGAATCTGAATTGAACGCAATTTGTGTTTGAATATTGGGGTTTACATCGCCAACTTCAGCATAGTCTCTGGTGGGTCGTGAAGCATCTATCTCGTTTAATCCAATTTTGCAGTGAGGAGCAATTAATCCTGGGTATATATGTTTGTCTTCTACTTTTATATAAGTTGCATTTTTAAAGGTTGTTCCATCACCATCTTTACCAACATATATAATGTTTGAACCCTCAACTGCTATTAAGCTGTTTTCAATTATTTTACCATTACCAATGTGCAAAGTTGCTCCAACAAAAAGTGTGGTTTGAGCTTTAACAAAGTATGAACTTATAAAAAAGAAAAATACAAGGGATATATATTTAATAGACATTTATAACATTTTATTATATATGCAAAGAAAAGGATTATATACTAATGCACCAAACTACAATTTAAAAGCTATCTTCTAAATCGGTAAATTTAGGTTCGTTCACTTTGGTAACATCCTTACAAAATATAGATAGCATAGGTCCGCTGATCATACTGGTAACAATAGCCATTATAACTAACGACACAAATATTTTATCGTCAATCAATTTTGCTTCTAAGGCTAGATTAGCAAGTATAATTTCCATGGCTCCTCTGGCATTCATCCCAAACCCTACTGCCAATGATTCTTTATAATCTAAGCCAGATATTTTAGCACCTAAAAAGCCACCTATTAATTTGCTTATTAAGGCAGCTACCAATATCCATAGTGTAATGGTTAAATCAAAATTGTCAACAAAGTTTAGTCTTAAGCCTATGTTCACAAAAAATAATGGAGCAAAAATATTATTGACAAATTGTTGGATGATATCTCTAGCTTTTCTTGTTAAATGTTCACTATCGCCAAAAGCTATACCTAAAATAAATGCACCAAAAATGGCATGAATACCAATATATTCAGTAAACGCCGCCCCCAAGAAACACAAACCAAAAGCCAAACTTAGAACACCTCCTGGCCAAGCAAATTTTTTCTGAAACCAAGGCAATGATTTATTGATAAGCCATTTGGCACCTGTTAATATAAGTATAGTATATACAAAAGTAAGTACTATGGTTTGCCATAATTCTAAACTAGCTTCTCTATGCTCTTGTATCAGTCCTAATACTACTGAAAATATTAGCCAACCTACTAAATCATTAAGCATGGCAGCAGCAATAATAATAGTACCGACCCTGGTTTTATACAGTCCTAAGTCCATCAATATTCTAGCTATCACAGGCAGTGCAGTTATGGAAAGTGCAGTACCTAAAAATAAAGCAAAAACTCTTTTACTTTCGGGCCTTATATGAAAAATTTCTATATGAAAATATCCTATATATGCACCTATGGCTAATGGAATGATCAAAGATCCTATACTGGTGATTATTGCTTTTCTTCCTTGTTTTATAACTAAACTCAGCTCTAGCTCCATGCCTGCCACAAACAACAACATAATAGCCGCTAAGCTAGTAATACCACTTAAAGCAATAGGAACATTGCCACTTGAAGGAAATAGATTTACAGCAGTTTGTGGGAAAAAAGTTCCAAGTATTGTTTTTCCTAATACCAATCCAGCTAATATTTCACCAACCACAATAGGGAATCTAAGTTTGCGTGCAACTTCTCCCAACAATCTCGACAATATTAACATCACACCAAGCGACATGATTAGGGTTACTATATCGCTATGAGAGAGTTTCATTAAAGTATGAGATGTTTATTTTAGGTCTCAAATATATACTTGGTATTTTGATTTTTTTTAAAAGCTTAATTATTATTTTAAAAAACAGCACGACACTTCTGATTTTTTACATTTAGCACCTATTGGTGGATCGCTTTTAGCTAGTTTTATATATATTTTTTTATAGTCAACAAAAGCTATTCTTAACTCAACTCCAATTTTTTGAATGATTTGTTCTAATAAATCTGTAGTTTCATATATATGTTTATAAGCAATTTTATATATAATTTCATAATCAATCGTTTTTTCTATTCCTATAAATTCATAATCATCATTTAAGTTTTTTTCAATTGTAACAGTTAAATAAAATGTATTTCCTTTTTCTTTTTCGAACGCGTACAATCCGTGATTAGCCTTAAACTCTATTTCTTCTAATGTTACTGTATATATCATATTTTCTTTATTAATTTAAAAATACTATCTGATGGTTCGGTTGAAAATTTTTGTTTTTTATATATTTTTACCTTTTGTTGTATATTTTTAATTCTGTTATCCATATCAGGGTGGGTGCTTAAAAACTCAGGAGGAGCATCGCCTTTAGATTCTTTTTTGAGTTTTTCGAAAAGTGAAATCATGCCAAACCCGCTATAACCTGTGTGGTTGTCTAGTTGTTGTAGCCCTATCTCGTCGGCTTCTTGCTCCATATCTCTTCCATATTTGAGCGATTTTAAATTGTCAATTTGTCTAACCAATACGGACCCGCTTTCGTTATAGTCGCCAAAAAACATGGTTATTAGTATGGTTGCCCCCAGTTCTCTTACCATGTTTTGAGTGCCGTGTTTTTTATTGATATGGGTTAGTTCGTGTGCCAATAAACCCGCTAATTCTGCAGGTTGATCTATGGTATTTAGTATGGCACTGTTCACTACTATATATCCTCCCGGAATGGCAAATGCGTTAACCACATCGCTTTTAACCACCACCAGTTTTATAGCATAAGGTGTATTAAAGTGCAAGCTTTTAAAGAAAGAATCTACGAGCTGTGTTTGTGGTTGGTCTACTTGGGCAGTAGATAGGTATTGCTCAAAAAATTGTTTTCCTAATTCGGCTTCTTTCTCAATTGGTATTTGTTGAGCTACTTTTTTAGCGGCCCAGTCTAGTCCCCAAAAATATATAGCGAATATGCTAAATATAGAAAGCACAAAAACAACAATGGCTGCTACTATAAGCTTATGCATCGTGCGGTTTTTCTTTTCAATATATATACCTAAGTATGGGTATTTTTTTATTATTCCATTTATAGTGTTTAGGTCTTTTATGACTAAAGAATTATAAGGTTGATCGCCATGCTTTAGTATATATCCATCTGGTGTTTTTTCTATTTTCTTATGAAACTTAGCCGCTTCAAGTGCTTCTGATTTAGACATAGATATCAGTAGGAGTTCTTTATCGTTTAGCGAGATATCTACTGAGATAGAAGACTGCGTATGGCCGTCAATATATATATGCTTCATGGTGTGCGTTGCAAATATAATCCTAAAACTATTCCCTAATTTACTTTAGGTATTTAGTATCTTTGCAGGGTATGTCTATTCAATATTTAGCTAATAACGACACTATATGTGCTCCGGCTACAGCTCCGGGTGTTGCAGCTATTGCTGTGATTAGAGTTTCAGGGCCTGAAGCTTGGTCTATTTTCAATAAAATATATTACCAAAAATCTCTACAAAACCAAAAAGGTTATACAGTACATTTTGGTAAAATTGCTTCAGTTACTAACCCTGCTGACACCATAGACGAGGTGCTGTTTAGTTTATTTAAATCGCCTAAAAGTTATACGGGTGAAGATATCGTAGAGATTTCTTGTCATGGGTCTACGCATATACAACAAAAAATACTAGAAGCCTTAGTTGAAGCTGGGTGCAGACTGGCCATGCCGGGTGAGTTTACTTTTAGGGCTTTTGTAAACGGCAAACTAGACTTAAGCCAAGCAGAGGCGGTGAGCGATTTGATTATAAGCCAAAACGATATGGCTAGAAAAATTGCATTAAACCAGATGCGGGGCGGATACTCTGAAATGCTTGAGAAACTGAGACAAGAGTTGATAGACTTTGCGGCACTTATAGAACTAGAACTTGACTTTGGCGAAGAGGATGTGGAGTTTGCAAACAGAGAAAAACTAATTGGGTTGATAGATTTAATTTGTGCTGAAATAAAAACATTGACTTCAAGTTTTAAATGGGGCAATGTCATCAAAACAGGTATACCCACCGCCATTGTAGGCAAGCCCAATGCTGGTAAATCTACGTTGCTGAATGCGTTGCTCAACGAAGAGAAAGCCATAGTGAGCCATATACCTGGCACCACCAGAGATGTGATAGAAGATATACTTACGCTTGACGGACTCTCGTTTAGGTTGATGGACACGGCGGGCCTGAGACTGAGCGACAACGAAATAGAACAAGAAGGGATAGAGCGAAGCAAGCAAAAAGCGAAGCAAGCCCAACTGGTGTTATATGTATATGACGCCAGCGAAGAAAGTGATGCATCTGTTACCAACTCTATAAAAGCATTAGAGTTATCAGAGGATATACATATTATAAAAATTGCCAACAAATCAGATCTTAATGGCTATATAAAAACAGATACCACCAGTATATATATATCAGCTAAAAACAAACAAGGTATAGAAGATCTCATACAGCAAATGACACAGCAGTTTGCCTTAGGCAAAGAGCAAGAGAACACGTTTGTGATCACCAATGTAAGGCATGTAGAGTCGTTGGATAAAGCCTATGAATCATTGGTAGCAGCAAAAGAGGGATTAGAACAAAAAATCAGCGGAGACTTGGTAGCTTTTGAGTTGAGGGGGGCTATCAATTATATTGGTGAAATAACAGGCACTATTGTGAATGATGATTTGTTAGATTCTATTTTTACTAGGTTTTGTATCGGAAAGTAATGGGTCTGAAAAAGTCTATTCACATTTTAATTGCGGTTTTAATTTCATTGTTTTTTTCTTGTAAAAATGAAAGAAAAGTAATAAACAAGAACCAACAAAATGATTTGACTGACCTGAAAATAAAAGGGAAAGTAAAACATATAGTGTATAGTAGATCTCAAGATGTTAAAGAATATTACAATGAAAATGGAAACTTAATCAATGAAGAAATTTACCAAGATTCTCAATTGCTTGAAAGGAATGTTTATAAGTACGACAAACGACAGAAAAAAACAGAGCATGAGCATTACGGAGCAAATGGAATTAAGCAATCAATAGAAGTATATATTTACGATCGGTCAGGCAATAAAATCAAGGATAGTTTATATAATATCATCACAAGAACAAATTTGATAAATACATATAAACATGATAAATTTGGAAATGTAATTGAAGAATATAATTATTCTGAAGAAGGTAAATTAGAAGCTAAATACATTAGAAAATTTGATGTGAATAGAAACATGATTGAGGAGAGTCGTTTTTATATATCTACAAGAAACTTCTCTAAGGCTATATTTAAGTATGATGAAGATGGTCATATAATAGAAAACTGTAATTATAACCGAGATGGATTGTTAGAGATAAAGTTTATTTATATATATGATAATGATGGGAATAAAATCGAATTCGGGTCATATAATAGTGATGGAAGTATGAATGCAAAGGAAATATATAAATATGATGATAATGACCATGTTATAGAAGAATCTACTTTTACGCCAGATGGAATTTTAGTTTCAAAAAGAACTTACAAAAGAGATAATAATGGCAATGATATTGAAGAAAATACTTTTAAATCAGCTAACTCGCTATCAACAAAATGGATTCGAAAATATGTTTACGACTCAATGGGTAATTGGGTAAAAATTACTGAAATAAAAGATGGAACAATTGCTGATATACTCGAACGTAAAATTACTTATTATTAAATTCTATATATAATTTTAGTAATTTCCCTCAATCGTGCGGCACAAAGTCCATCACTTTAAATATATGCAGTAAATACGGAAACAAAGCGTCCATGCTTTCTTGTGCACCTCTTGTAGAGCCAGGCAATGCCACGATAAGGGTTTTTCCTTTGAGTCCAGCTAGGCTTCTAGAAAGCATGCTATAAGGCATATGTTCTTGCCCATAGCTGCGGGCTGCTTCTGCTATACCGGGTATTTCTCTATCTAACATAGGTCTGATGGCTTCTGGGGTCACATCTCGGCCTGAAATGCCAGTACCACCTGTGAGTATAATCAAATCATAACCTCCATCATACAATGTTTGTACTTTGTTTTGTATATCTATAATTTCGTCAGGTACTATGCTGTAATCTTGCGTTGCAATTTTTAGTTGCTCTAATTTAGACATAATGGCTTTGCCTGCAAAGTCTTGCTTTTGGCCCGCTGAAATGCTATCAGAACAAACCACCACGGCCGATTTTATCTCACGTTTTAACGTGTCTTTGTATTGCGATTTTCCACCCTTTTTGTTTAATAGCTTGATGTTTCGTATTTCTATTTCTTTGTCAATGGGCTTAAGCATATCGTAGATAGTGAGTGCCACCACAGATGCACCATGCATAGCCTCTACTTCTACACCTGTTTTATATATGGTTTCTACAGCCACTTCTATCAATATTTCAAGACCAACAATTGTATATGTAACTGCTGTAAACTCTACTGGTAAAGGGTGACAATCAGGAATCATATCACTGGTGCGTTTCACAGCAAAAAGTCCGGCAACCCTAGCTGCTTCAAGCACATCGCCTTTGGGTACTGTTTTATTGTTGACAGCATCAATGGTCTCTTGCTTACTTACACAAACTGTAGCTTGTGCTATAGCCGTGCGGTGGGTTTTTATTTTATGGGTAATATTAATCATATATATTCTAGATTATACTTCAGATTTTTTCCATATATATTCGTTATTATCAAATATCTCTTTACCCCAAACAGGGGCTTCTTTTTTTATTCTATTCACTATATATTCACATGCTTTAATAGCGTCATCTCTGTGAACTGACGAGGTAAAAACAAACAAACTTATTTCACCTGTTTTCACCAATCCCAAACTATGATATATATGCATACAAGTAAGCGAATATAAAGAAAAGGCTTCTTCTCTAATCTCATAAAATTTTTCGTTAGCCATTTCTTCATAACTAGTATATTCAATAGCTGCCACTTCTTTGTTGTCTATTACATCATTTCTAATTTGACCCAAAAATATACTATGTGCACCAATTTCTTTTTTGGTACTGTGTTTAGAGATTGAGTCAGCAATAAATTGTGCTGATATAGGCCCATCAACAAAAACTTTTTTTACTTTTTTTTCTGACATTAGTATAATGAATTGAGACCGTTTTTTAGTGAATATATATTTAGTTTAGGAAATCTATTGTGAAGTATAGATACGCCTTTTTTGCTTCGTGTTCCTGAGTTACAAATCAACACAATTTTTTGATAAGATGAGAAAATATTTTCTGATTCTGAAAGTTGAGAGAGAGGGATATGAATAGCAGCAAAATCAGTAATGATAGGTAATTCATCAGCTTCTCTTACGTCAATTATTAATGTGTTGTTGTTTTCTATAGAATGATATAATTCTTTGAGAGTGATTTCATTTACTTCGGCAACTTCGCCACAAAATTCATGATAATCATAATTTATAAATTGTTCTTTGGAATGGGGAAATTCTACTAAAGCTTTGTTTTTATTTACGACAAATTCAAAAAACGAATTATGGAGTGCTTGATAGGTGAGTATTTTATTGCATAATGGCATACCAATATGTGTGATTATTTTAATAGCTTCAGTTGCTTGCATGGCACCAATAACGCCCGGTAGCACACCTAATACTCCTAAATCATCACAAGAATAAAATTCTGATTCAAATGGCGGTTTTGGAAATAAATCGCGATAATTGGTTGTATATATATTTCCACTTTCAGCTATATTAAAAACCCCAACCTGTCCTTCATACTTCATCACAGAACCATATACTAGAGGCTTTTTTAAAATCACACAAGCATCATTTACAATATATCTCGTATAAAAATTATCAGATCCATCAATCACCAAGTCGTAACCTGAAATTATATCTAAAGCATTGCTGTTATCTATTTTTAATATATATGGCTTAACTGTTATTTCAATGTTTTGTTTGACTAGTTTTTGAGCCACAAGTTCGGCTTTATATTGGCTAATATCTTCATGTGTATATAAAACTTGTCGGTGAAGGTTGCTAAGCTCTACTTTATCAAAATCTACAATACCCAAATGTCCTACACCAGCAGCAGCCAAGTATGGAAGAGATGCACAGCCTAAGCCACCTGCACCTATCACTAATAATTTGGCATTAGATAATTTTTCTTGAGCTTCTATGCCAAACCCATCTAGTTTTATTTGTTTCTGATATCTATTATATAGCAAATTAGGCATTTAATTATATATGTTAACCACCTGAAAATGGAGGTAAAAGGGCAACTACATCACCCGGGTTTAGTTGTATGTTTTGATGAACAATATGTTTATTCACTGCAACTATATATCTGGTGTTTTTTAATTCAGGAAACTCATTTGTTAGGTTCTCTATCAAATCTTGGGTGTTATTGATATAGCTAATTTTAAATGTTGACTTACCTATAATATCGCTTATTTGCCCAAATGTTAAAATTTCTAATTCCATAATTTATATATTAAACAATTTAATAGAAGCTAATACCAAAACAAAGGCTAATATCCTTCTTAACCATACACTGTCAAATTTTTTGGCACCCATATAAGCACCTAATGTACCACCTAAAACTGCTATAATTAACATCATAGCTATATCGGGTTGTAAAGAAAATCCTTTGGTGTATAAACCTAACATGCCAGCAATAGAATTTACAAATATAAATAAAGCAGAAGAAGCGGCAGTTTCTTTAAAATTTGCCCAATGCAATAACAAAATCACAGGGCTAAGTATAATGCCACCCCCTATACCTATCAGTCCTGATACATATCCTATACCTCCACCAATTAAAATGGCTGCAGTTAAATTAATATTTTTTATAGTTTGATTCGAATTCTTGTTTGGTACTATTAACTTATATATAGGAAATAATAACAATATGGCTAGAATTTTTTTATAGGTAGAATCATCAACTTTCATCAAACCTCCTATATACGCTGCAGGAATAGATAATACAATAAATGGCCAAAACAAAGACCATTTAAAATGGCCGTTTTTATAATAATGTACGAATGAAATAAAAGATACACATATATTCAAAATTAATGCGGTTGATTTCATGCTTTCAGGGGTATAAGAAAAGAAAACCATAAGAGCTAAATATCCACTGGCACCTCCATGACCCACGGTGGCATACAAAAAAGAAACAAGTAAGAGCAGTACATAAAATAAAATATCAATAGCATTCATATATGTGCAATCATTTTAAGTTTTACGATATTACCTTCTTCAAAAATTTCTTCTTCTTCTGGTAATTCAACTATACAGTTTGCATAAGCAAATGAGTTTAACAAATAACTTTCTTGGCTGTTTAAAATCTCTACAGTTTTACCATCAGTTTTTGCTTTTACAAAGTGAGTTAGCCCTGTTTTTTTGGTATAAGAATTTATTAAAGGTAGATTATCAGTTTTGTAATATATATGTTTAGTATATGTTTCAATAGCCGGCACTATATATTCATAGAAACAGGTAAGAACAGCTGCAGGATTGCCAGGCAGGCCAAATATTAATGTTTTGTTTTTGATTCCAAAGTAAAAAGGTTTTCCTGGTTTTTGTTTTACTTTATGAAAAATTTCTTTCACTCCACATTGTTCTAAACTTGCTGCCACAAAATCATAGTCGCCAACAGACACACCGCCTGTAAGTATCACTATATCTTGCATTAAATTAGATTGTATGGCTTCGATTATATCTTCTTTTATATCGTCAGTAATAGTAATTGTTGAGGGTTGTATTTGAAGTTCGTTTAACGCAGCTTTTAATGCAAAAGAATTTGATTCATATATCATTCCATCGGGCAGCGGTGTTCCTGGTTGTATCAGTTCTTTTCCAGTAACTATAATACTAATTTTAGGTTTTGAATATACTTTAACTTTAGAGATGCCAATATTAGCCAATAGAGAAATACAAGCTGCGTTGAGTTTGCTGTTTTTGGTTAATATAAGTTCACCTTTTTTAAGTTGAGAACCTTGTGGTCTCACGTTTGAACCTTTTTCGAGTATATGTTTTTCGATAGTAAATATATTTCCTTGTCTATTTACTTTTTCTTGAACTACAACTGTATTAGCCACTGCCGGAATTTTAGCCCCAGTAAATATTCTAAAAGCTTCATTAGTTTGCAATGCACTATTTACTGATGCACCTGCTTGCACCTCTCCTATGACAGTCCAATTTTTTTTATAATATTCATCATTATATATAATAGCATACCCATCCATAGCAGAAGAATCAAAAGGAGGTGTGTCAATTATTGCATATAAATCTTCGGCTAATATATGACCGTTAGCATCATTTATATATATATCTGAAACATTGCTATGAGAAGCATATTCATTTATGAGTATTTTAGCTGCGTTTACAGTAACCATTTCAACCTCCTATGTTTATCATGCTTCTATTTACCAAAGTTGTAGTATCTATTTCTTCAAATTTAGCAATTAATTGACCACCAAGTTCAACCTCTTTTTCATATACGCATGTTTCAATTAAAGTGACAATGTCTTCGCCTTTTCTATACGCTCCAAGAATGTCTATTTCTGTTTTAGAGAACAAACAGTTTTTCATTTTACCATCAGCTGTAAGCCTCATTCTATTGCAGCTACTACAAAATGGTTTACTCATGGTGCTAATAATTGCAAATGTACCTAAATGGTTTTTAATTTGATACTTTTTAGCTGTAGCATTGGGTTCATCAACAAGTTTTTCGAAAGTATATATGGTAGAAATTTCGTTTAAAATTTCTTCATATGTAATTACTTTTTTATCGTTCCATTGATTGCCATCAAAAGGCATAAATTCTATAAATCGTATATGTATAGGTTTATCTTTTGTCCATGCCACAAATGACAAAATCTCTTGTTGATTTATACCCCTCATAACCACACAGTTTACTTTTACATGGAAGCCTTCACAAACAAGCAACTCTATATTGTTTTTTACTTGGTCAAAAACATTTCTTTTAGTAATTTTATAAAATGTTTCTTTATTGAGTGAATCTAAACTTATATTTATGGAATTAATTTTACTTTCTTTTAAAAGTGATATAAACTCATGTATCCTAGTTCCGTTAGTGGTGAGCGTAAGTTTAACGGGTAGTTTAGATAATCTTGAAATAATATCGTGGGCATCTTTTCTTACTAATGGTTCTCCACCTGTAAGTCTTATTTTGGTTACACCTAAGGCTACAAATTCTTTTGCAATATTTTCAATTTCTTCAGCTTGCATCAGAGCTTTGCTAGGCATAAATGCAATATTCTCTTCAGGCATACAATACAAACATCTAAAATTACAAACATCAGTCAACGAAATCCTTAGATAATCATGAACTCGATGATGTTTATCTATAAGTTTGCTGGTGGAGTTTGTTGATATTGCTGGTTGATGCATAATTTTATGAGAAGCAAATATAATTATTCTGTAGTTTTAATGCATTGAAATATTGCGGGTAATTGATATATATAATCTTCAATATGTTATTTAAAAACAATTTCAGTGGCACCATATCCAAACTTTTCTTTCATGGCTTCTTTATAGTTTCTGATTTCTTTGCTTTTGCTTAAAATATTCCAAATATGATTTTTAAGTAAACCACTACCAACACCATGAATAAAAATAATCTTAGAATAGTTGAGACTTAAGGCTTTCTCAAAATTGTTGTTAAAAGTATTTACCTGTAATTGCAAGGCTTCTTCTGCACTTAACAAATGTGAATGAGTGTGGAGCTTTTCTATATGAAGGTCTACAACAGTTTCTGGTCTTTCAAAAATATGTTTATCTTGAGTTTGTTGAACTTGAATTTGAGGTGTAATACTTCTTTCCACTTCTACTTTTATTTTTGCTTTATAACTTTCCTGCTTCACAAAAAATACCTTTTTGGCTTCATTATTTACCTCAGCGTGTATATAATCTTTTGACTTGTATCTAAATTGAAAAAGTTGTGGTTCGGGAATTTGGTCTGTTATGTTTTTATGTAATGAAACTGTGATAAAAAATTCAGGCCATTTATCAGTTTCTGTAAAATCTACATTATCCAAGAGCAAACCTGTATTTGGTTTTAATACAGCATGAGACTTATATATCCAATCTTGATTGTTTTTTTGATAACAAATAAAGGAAATATCACAAGAGTTATAATTATATATTTTTTGATAGTAATAAGTATTAAAACGTTGTTCAAGTACTATATATATTCCTTCAGGCTTGTTGTTAGGCGGAGCAGCTGTAACTATCTTTACATTTACAGGTTCGTTTGTAGTTTCTAAAACTATTTCGCTTTTGAGAACAGGTATTTCAAATCCATCTTCAACTTCAACAGCTACTGTTTTATCATCTATTATTCGAGTAATAGTTCCTTTGAGTTTCTCGTTCAGAAACCTTACTTTATCATTTAATTTCATATATATTTATAAGCTTTGTTGTTGAGGTGCTTTAATATCCTCTTTTTTTTCTAATCCAAGAAAAGACATAGCCGAACCACTTAAAATCATTTGTTTTGTTTCATCCCTTATTTGCATGTCATGAATAAACTTACCATGTTCTAAATCGCCCAATGGGAAAGGATAATCGGTGCCATAAGCAATCTTTTCTGGCCCAATTAAATCTATCAAAAACTGTAAGGCTTCTGTATCATGTGTTATGCCATCTATCCAAAATTTTCCTATATATTCTTTAGGGTCTTTAATTTCGTTAATATTACACAAGTCTGGTCTGGCATGCCATCCATGACTTACCCTACCAACAGTAAAAGGAAACGAACCACCGCCATGAGCAAACATTACTTTTAGTTTGGGAAATTTATCGAACACGCCACCAAATATCATTGAGCAGATAGCTAGACTCGTTTCAGCTGGCATACCCACGAGCCATGGCAAGAAAAATTTATTCATTTTTTGCTGACCCATCATGTCCCAAGGGTGCACAAAAATGCCCATGTTTAAATCTTGAGCAGCTTCCCACAGTGGAAAAAAAGAAGCATCATCTAAGTTTTTATCTTCTATATGTGAACCAATTTCAACGCCTGGCAACCCTAATTGTTTACAACGCTCAAGTTCTTGAATGGCGAGCGTTACATCTTGCATAGGCAAAGTACCTAATCCTATAAATCTACCTCCATAATTTTCTTGAACACTTATCAGGTGGTCGTTTAAAAACATGCTCCAATCTAAAGTATCGTGAGGTCTAGCCCAATAGTTGAACAAAACAGGCACTGTACACAAAACCATTTTGTCTACCCCATGTTTGTCTAAATCTTCGATAATTACTTTTGGGTTCCAACAGTTTTCTTGAATTTCTCTAAAAAACTGCCCCGTATCTTTCATCATGCGGGCAGCACCTTTTTTATGATGGTCTAAATATATAAATCCTTCATAACCATATTTCTGTTTCAGATCTGGCCATTTTTCAGGTAGTATATGTGCATGTATGTCAATTTTCATTGGTCATGCAAATTTAGGTCTATAATACCTTAATTACGAAATAGAAAAAACTAACTACTTAATTATATATAGCTAATGTTAAATTATTTATTAATTATTGGGTGTGGCTTCACTTCTATATGAGCTTGTTTAAATAATTTTATCGACCAATACATCATGTTAAGAAGTATCCCCATTAAAAGCGTAACACTCCATGTTCTGAGGTGGTCTGTAGGGTTTATTACCCTATCAAAAACATCATTTAATAATGCGATTGGTTTTTGTATGATATCCCAACTATTCCACCTCAAAAAACGACCAAGGTATATGCCAAACCCGGCTAAAAATAGCAATGTCACTATAATTATATTGGTTAAATAAGGCTTCAGCGATAGTGAGATGAGTTTTTCTAAGTCTAACAAACTTAAAAAACCAAACAACAAACCTGTCCAAGCATATGATAAAATCAATACCAGGTCAAACCAAATTGGCACTGTGTTTCTTTCTTTTAGGTGGAATAAGTCTGTGAGTATATAAGGTGAGTTTGGAAAAAAAAGTATCCATATAAAAAGCCCCAACCACAATGCACTTTTTTGTTGACGGATATTAGCATTTATTAATATATATGTAGTTACTGCCCAAGGTATACATGCTAAGAACAAATTCCAGTTTAAGAAAATATACATACTGGATTGGGTATAATATATTCTAAAAATAGAGAGCAACAGACTAAACACTGACATGGCAACAAGAAGTTTTGCAGAAGTTAATCTATTTATGTTTTTAAGTTTTTGAAAAATGATCATATAACCATAATGTAAAAAACTAAAATTTAGTATAGTCTAATCAAACTTTATTGCTTTTAAAGGGCTAGTTCTGCTAATAACAACTACCGGCAACATCAATGAAACAAAGCAAATAACGAAGGATGCTAAATTTATAAAAATAATTTGTTCCCAAGGAAAACGAATGGGTACCCATTTCATATAATAACTTTCTTGGTTTAATTTAAAAAAATGAAAAGATTGCTGAAGCCAACACAAGCTAAGTGCTATAACATTACCGATTACAATTCCCCATATCATTAACCTACTTGATAGGAATAAAAATATACCAGCAATTGAACTATTTGTAGTGCCAAGTGCTTTTAACAAACCTATCATTTGTGTACGTTCAATTATTAATACCACCAAAGCTGTAGTCATACTTATAAAAGCTACAGCAGCCATTAGCACCAGTAATATATATACATTTACATCTACCAACGAAAGCCATTCAAATATTTGAGGATACAACTGATACATGCTTTGAGCTGTATATTCTAAAGGCAATATTTGCGAAACAATGGTTTCTTTGAGAATATTGGTTTCAATTTCTTTTTGGTGATAAATTTCTAGTCCTGTCGCATCATTAGGTTGCCACAAGTTTACTTTTTGTAATTGTCTTATATCGCATAAAGCAAAAGTTTTATCAAATTCTTCTAAGCCAGTTTCATATATTCCAACTATTTTAAAAGGTCTTGCGGTAAGCCTATTGGTGGCAAAATATATGGCTACCTTGGTGCCAACTTTAAGTGAAAGTCTTCTGGCTGTAGTAGTAGAAATGATTAACTCTTTAGACATTTCAGAATCGGCTAATTGACGAAACATTTGCCCTTCAATCAAATTCTTTTTAAAAAAGGCCTCATTAAAATCTGTTGTAACGCCTTTCAACACAATACCTTCTATCTCAGTTTTGGTTTTTATAATGCCGGGTTTGTATATAAATTTTTGTACATGAACTACTCCAGGTACTTTTTTTATTGAATCAAGAAAACTTGGAGTGCAGGCAACCGGAGCCGACTCATATGTGTCAATATTATCAGCTGATAAAATTTGGATATTAGAAGCAAATCCTGTAATTTTATCATGTATCTCACCTTTATAACCACTCATGATACACACTGAAACAATCATCACAGTAATGCTCAAAGCTATTGAAGCTATGGCTAGCTTGATAATAACAGGCGTAAACGTCTTGCTTGAAGAAGTATGTAGTTTTTTGGCTATGTATAATGAAATATTCAAAACTTTCGCCACGAAAATACATATAAACCATTCTTATATCTATTTTTGACCCTTAAATAATGACACATAAACTTTTTATTTTTTATACTTTTTTAGTTATTAGCTTTACGCAAACAGTCAATGTTTGTGCACAATCTCCTATACTCACAGGCTCACAAAGAGGCTCTGAATATATACCTTTACTAAAAAACAAACGTGTGGCTTTGGTGGTCAATCAAACATCTATTATATCAAAAATGCACTTAGTAGATAGTTTACATAGAGTAGGAATTGATATAAAAAAAATATTTGCACCTGAACATGGCTTTAGAGGCAATGTAGAAGCTGGTGGTAAAGTTGACTCGTACACTGATAAAAAAACAAAACTAAAAGTGGTTTCACTATATGGCTCACACTACAAACCATCAATCGAAGATTTAGCTGATGTAGACATTGTTTTGTTTGATATTCAAGATGTGGGATGCAGGTTTTATACCTATTTGTCTACATTGCATTATGTGATGGAGGCTTGTGCCGAAAACAATAAAGAGCTCATTATACTAGATAGACCTAACCCCAATGGGTTTTATATAGATGGACCACTTTTAGATCCAAAATTCAAATCTTTTGTAGGAATACATCCTATACCTATAGTTCATGGAATGACCTTAGGAGAATTAGCCAAAATGATTAATGGTGAAAAGTGGTTAAAAGATTCTATTCAATGCAAAATCAATATAATCCCTTGTTTTGGATATACACATAGTATGTTATATAAACTACCTATAGCACCTTCACCTAATTTACAAACAATGGAAGCAATTTATTTGTATCCTTCACTTTGTTTATTTGAAGGAACCGATGTAAGCGTTGGTAGAGGTACAAACAAGGCATTTCAAATTATAGGAAAACCTAATTTTGAAGAAGGGAGAATTACCTTTAAACCCAAAAAAATTAAAGGAGTAGCTGAGAATCCACCCTATAATGGTGTTGAGTGCAAAGGGTTTGATTTAACTAATTTTGCACAAAATTATATAGTAAACTCAAGAAAAATATATTTGCTTTGGTTGCAAGGGTTCTATACAAAATCTGATACATCAAAGTTTTTTAACCCATTTTTTGACAAGCTTGCAGGAACAGATAAGCTTCGTATTCAAATTCAAAATAATGTATCTATACAGGACATATATAAAAGTTGGGAACCAGATATTAAAGATTTTTTGAAAAAAAGGAAAAAGTACTTACTTTATTCTGATTTGTAGCTCATTTTCATGCATTTAGGTTCGTGTTTCTTCTAACTTTACTTATCTAGGTTTAAATACCTTATTTTTGCCATGAAATTTATAAAAAAGATATGAAAAGTTCGTATGTAGTGATTATGGCCGGCGGTATTGGAAGCAGGTATTGGCCAGTTAGTAGGGTTAACAAACCAAAGCAGTTTATAGATATTTTAGGAACGGGTAAATCTTTACTCAGACAAACGTATGAAAGATTTGTTAAGAAGTTTCCGGCTGAAAACATATATATTGTAACTAACGAAGGATACAGAGCTCTTGTAAATGAACAAATACCTGAGCTTTCACAAAACCAAATTTTAGGAGAGCCAAGTGGTAAAAACACAGCACCTTGCATTGCCTATGCTTGTTATAAAATAGCCAAAGAAAATCCGCAAGCAAAAGTGGTAGTGGCACCTAGCGACCATTTGATTTTAGACGAAGAGAATTTTTTTAATTGCTTAAATGTAGGTTTAGATTATGCCAATAAAGAAAAAGCAATGATAACAATTGGTATACAACCTAATAGACCTGACACAGGCTATGGATATATACAATATCACGAAGAACAGAATGCTCCTAATATTCACAAAGTAAAAACATTCACTGAAAAACCAGATCTTGACCTTGCTAAAACTTTTATAGCCAGTGGAGACTTTTTATGGAACGCTGGTATATTTATATTTAAAGCCAGCACTATAAAAGCAGCTTTTGAAGAGTACTTGCCTGATTTGGATAGTTTGTTTAAAACGGGTAATGCACACTATAATACCAAAAACGAAAGAGAATATATAAAAGGTGTATATCAACAATGTGCAAGCGTTTCTATTGACTATGGTATTATGGAAAAAGCTGACAATGTATATGTAGTGCCAGGAAATTTTGGTTGGAGTGATTTAGGAACTTGGAATTCACTTTATGATATTCTTGAAAAAGATGACAATGGCAATGCTATTGTTGGTAATAAAGTAAGAGTTTATGAATCTGAAGGAAACATTATAAGAATGCCTTCTAATAAGCTAGTTGCTATTAAAGGTGTTAAAGGTTTGATAATAGTAGAAGACGATGATATTTTGCTTATTTGTGATAAAAATTTAGAACAAGATGTAAAACAAATAACAACAGATATAAGGTTGGCATATGGTGAAAAATATAGCTAAGAAGTGCTTTATATATATATTTAAAAACAAATGGCTACTAAAAAACGTACTTCAAAAAAACCAGTTCTGATACAAAGAACGGCAGTACCTGAAGATTTTCAGGCAATTATCAGACTATCTCATATATGCTTTAGAGACAATGATCCTTGGACAAAAGAAATGCTCGAAAGTCAGTATAAGATTTTTCCAGAAGGAATGCAGATAATTGAGTTTGAAGGCGAAATTGTTGGCTCAGCTACTAGTTTAATTATACAAAGTGATGACTATGATGATGACCATACTTGGAATGAAATTTCGGATAAAGGATTTATAACCAATCACGACCCTGAAGGAGATACACTATACGGCATCGAGGCAATGGTGCATCCTGAATATCAAGGTCTAAAAATAGGCAGAAGGTTATATGAGTTGCGTAGAGATTTGTGTGTCGAAAAAAACTTGATGCAAATATTAATTGGTGGTCGATTACCTAACTACCATTTATCATCAGGCAAACTTGGAGTAAGAGCGTATGTTAAACGTGTTATAGATAAAAAGATTAAAGACCCAGTACTTACTTTTCAATTAGCTCAAGGGTTTACTATAAGAAGAGTTATAAAAGATTATTTACCTTTTGACTATGATAGCGAAGGGTATGCATGTTTGCTCGAATGGAAAAATATTGATTATATACC
>CANHGM010000008.1 GCA_947460345.1 Bacteroidota bacterium
TAAGTAGCCGCTGAAGCACTGTTAAGTCTTAAAGCAAAATAGTTACCCACTGGAATATTAGTAGTTGCTGCTAAATTTAAATAGCCCCCGATATGGTTAAATGTTCCTGTATTAGCAAAGGCTCCATTTACCGTTAGGTTACCACCACTTACTATTTTAAGACTTGCACCTGAAGCTATAGTTAAATCTCCACAATTAGCTGAAGCATGCACTGTAGGATAATTAGTTAAACCAGCTGGAATAATAATGTTTGAAGCTGATGTTGGAACAGTTCCACTACACCAGTTAGCTGCTCTAGTCCAAAGTGTATCTACTGAACCTATCCATCCGTTTGCAAATACGGTAACAGTATCAAATGAAGTAGAAGAAGCACATCCTAAACCTGTAACAGTTAACGATAATGGCTTAACACCTATGGAAGCCCAATTGATGGTATAGGGTCCACTGCCTGAACCTGAAACTATTGAAGCACCTGATAAAGACCATGAGTAGTTAGAAGAACCTACGCCACCACCTGTATAAGTAAGTGTTACGTTGCCTGACAAACATGGGGTTGGGGTAGATTTAGTGAATGAAGCGGTGATGTTTCTTGCTTCACCAATATATATATATCCTTGTAATGTATCACCAGTTACAGTAATTGAACTTGAAGTTATTGAAGAAATTGTTGCCTTTTCGATATTTACACCATTGTCACCAAAAACTAAAACATTTGGAGTAGATGCACCACCTAAAGTGGTATCAGTACCGGCATATCTCACTGTTGCACTGTAAGTATCAAAATCAACACCACCTATACCAGCTAATTTCCATCTACGATCAATGGTTTTGTTAGAATCTATACAAACATTAGCATAAGCTGAACCTGCAATTGACGTTTCGTTAGCCACCATTTGAACAGAACCTGCAACAGTTACGTTGCTAAATGTTAAATCAACTGGTAAATAGTTTAAAGAGTCTCCGATTTCATATGAAACAGGAACAGTTGCACCTGTTACTACTTCTTTTATCATTGAACCATTTACCCAACCATCTAGTCTTACTACATCTGCACCACCTTCTAAAATAACATCGCTATGCATATTAACCACACCGTGAGTTAATCTTAAAGTATCAGTAATTCTAAGTGTATTAGAGTTGAAGTGGTTTACATTGTCTAATGTTAAATCATAGAAACGTTCACCTCCAGAGAATGTTAAATAAATATTTTGAGTTGCACTTCCATTTAAAGTAACATGAGATGAACCTTCATTGATTACATCTGCATTTCTAGCATTAACAAAATGACCTTTAATAAAATAGTCGTTAGTAGCTAAATTGATATTCCCTAAGTTAGCTGAAGTAACTGTAAAATTACCATCAATATTTACTGGATTAGTACCACCAAAATTTCCAACAGCAGTACCAGTTAAATTCCAAGTAACATGATTAAGTCTGGCAACAGGTGTACCTCCTGAAGTGTTTTGTTCAATGTTTCCGGTACCTGTGTTAGCCCTCATAATGATAGTACCTGTTAGGTTATAATTGTTAGCATTTCCATCAGTTTGGAAATCGTCAGCTATATATATATTATTTAGACTATCATGGAATGTAGCATTGCTTGACATATTTAATCTTAAATCACCCCTTACTTTCAATGGAGAGTTTTTATATAAGTATAAACCTCCTGCGGTTTTGGTTGAGATGATATTAAAGATATGGAAATCGTTTCCGTTAGTTGAAATTGTTTGAACACCATTACCCACTGTTGTAATACTAGTATTTCTTGCAGTATCTACATAATTAATAGTTCCAAAATACTTAATGTTTCCACTTAAGTTTATAGTACTAAATGGAGATGAACCTGGAAAATCTACTAATGCATTATCATATGCTAAGTCGCCTAATACTGTAGTAATGTTACCTGAAAAAGTTTTTGTTCCTGCACCTGACAAAGTCAAATTGTAATAATTGATATTGTTAGGAACTGTAAAAGCATAAGTATGAGCATAATCAATTGTAGAACCCACTCCAATACTTGTAATACTAGGAAGTGTGCTGTTTAACATTTTAAGTTTACCTAAATTTTTAAGTGCAATATTGCCTGTAAAAGTAAAATTAGCAGGAACAACAAATGTGGTTGCATTGATGCTATCACCTAAAATCACTTTAGAACCATTACCAGAAACTATCCAATTACTATTGATAGTATAAGTAGATTGATTTTGAATATGGAAAGTTTGACCACTTGTAGTAAAGTTATTAGGATGATTACCAGTTCCATTGGCATTTTCATACCATATATTCTCGTCATTTAAATTACCAGCACCAAATGAATAATAATCTACATTTACAATATTATCAGCTAAAATCACAAAACTATCAACTGCAACACCAGCATCAGTTCCAGATGAATTCACATCTATAAATCTAACAAAGAAAGTTCCTCCATTAGCTACACTATTTGAAAGAGCAAAACTGATATTATTCATAATTACTCTGTTTGCAGAGCTATTTCCATTTACACCCCCATTTGCAGATGAAGCTGGTGTATTAAAATCTAATGCATTTACATCAACCCAAGTTGCATTTAAATCATAAACTGAAGATGCATTTAAGCTATATTGGAATTCTAATTTATCAGCACTTCCCATATATCTCCACATTTCACCAACATATGATACTGTCAAGTTATTGATATTGCCACCAGTGTTGTTTTTATATTTAGCACCATAAATTGCGGTATCTAATGAACCTGCACATACAGAACCCAATGCTCTTTCAGTAGAACCATTTATACCCATACTATATATATTAGCAGCAGGACTTCCAAAACCACTTGTGGTATCATAGGTTCCATTAGCAGCAGTACCAATTTCATAAGTATACCAACCTCTGTACATTTGGCTACCTGGAACTGATATCACATTGTCAAAAGTATCAGCTGGTAATGAAGTATTTAAAACTGAAATTGATATTGCATCATCATTATCAGTTACAGTTAAGTTTGAACTCACAGAAGCTATATACAATCTTGATGAAGCTGAAGATAAATTAGTAACAAAAGTTTCTGTTGCTTCTCTGATATTATCATCTTTTACATAAAGTTTTACAAATGCACTGTCTTCACCTGGTATGAAGTTAAAAACAGAAGCAGACAAATTATAATCACTTGATGTAACACCAGTTCCATTTATAGAAACGCTTACAGATTGAGTTGAAGTCATTACAGTATCAGTTAACACGGCCCAAAGTATAACTGAGTCTCCTTCAATAGCCGAAGAAGGAACAATTGATATACTTACGCCAGGTTCGTTATCAGTGATGGATATATTTCTAGTTGAAGGCGAACCAATAGTCAAACCACTTGATGGGCTACTAATAGTTAGTGTTGCCGTTTCTGTACCTTCACCAATAGTATCATTATTTATAGTAAATGTTACAGTTCCTACTGTTTGTCCGTTTGCTATATTAATAGTAGTACTACTCAAATCATAATCATTGGCAGTAATACCTGAACCAGTTACGCCTAAAGAAACTGATTGTGCACCAGTAACAGTTGCTGAAGCTGTAGCTGTTACTGTTATTGAAGTTGTATTTTTTTCAGTACCTGAGGTAGCTGAAACGCTCAATGAAACAGTTGGATTAGAAGAAGCAGCAGTAGTTTGGCTATCGTTTATAATAGTACTAGTTCTATACGATATATCACTTGCTGGTGATTTACCATTGTATTCATATACTTTAAAATAATATTTTGTACTAGGAGATAAGCCTGTAACCGTAACTGGATTTGTTGTAGTAAAACCATCAAACACAATTTTGTTTCCACTGCCTTGGTCTGTTGCAGATGTATATGCTGCATTCACTCCAGAGTAAGATACTGTATCAGTTGGTGTAAAACTCACATTGGCAGCTTCCCTAACCACAATCATTCTTCTGTTATTCCAAAATGAATTGGTTAAACCAGAAATAACAATTGAATTTGAACCTATCGTACCAAAAGTTAACCCTTGATTAGTTTGAGGTGTTAATGGTTTGAATTGAGTACCAGAACTATCACGACCAGGAGAACCTGCTGGATTTACCACAACATTTGAACTGGTTGACCAGTTAAAAGTTTTACCAGAAATTACAGGATGCAAAGTCCAAACATCTGAGTTGTAAAATTGTCTTCTCCATGATGCAGAAGAAGATGAAGTTGCATTGTTTGGTATAACACCAGCTAAAGAACCGCCAGTAAGTATTGTTGAATTTACAGCAATTGCGTTAAATTTCACTGCTATGTAAACTCCTACTTTGTTTCTCAAAGCTACTACGTCACCACCATTGGCAATTCCAGTTCCCCATTGAAAAGCATAGTTGCTATCGCCTGGGTTAAAATTGGTTGGGCCTGCTTGTAGTGAAGATGGAGTGGCATTTCCAAAAGTAGTTGATCTTTGAAAAATAACTGCCTTTTTACCAGGTCCTAAAATGGTTCCGCTAGGAAAAAAGTAATTATTAAGATTGTCTCCTATAATCCATCCACTGATATCAATTGAGTCTGTTGAATTATTTGTTAATTCAACAAATTCATCTGAATTAGAATTGGGAGAACCTCCGTCACCATTCCAGTCATGACTCGGATTTCCATATCCAGCAACTTCTGTGATGGTTATCCCATTAGTATGAGTTGTGGTTGATGAATTTTTCAAATAACCTTGCGCAGATGATTGCACATAAGCGGCTAAAACTAACAGAAAAATCATGACCACTTTCATACTTAAATGTCTGTTTTTTTGTGTAAATAATGTTTTCATATGTGTATGGTAAATTTGAAGAAAGATACAATACCAACATTTAACCATCAAAACAAATAATTAACAAATTGTTAATACTTTTAAATACAACAAAATAAAATTGAATTAGAAAAACACAACTACTACTTTTTACATAAAAAAATACACCTGTTTGATTCTTTTGTATAGTCCTGCAACTCATAACTACCGAAAACACTGATCACTTTAAATCCAGATGTTTCTAATAATTTTTGTAAAGCTGGTTTTGACCAAAGTTTAACCCGCTCTTCAAATGCAAAATCATTTCCCCCATCTTCCACTTTTATCGTTTTTATTACATGCCCATTTTCTATTTTTTTGAAAGTGTGATATCTTACACCTTCAATCTCCAATGAAATTGGAGCAAGATTCTGACTAACTAATATTTGCACCATATCAGCATTAAAAAAATCCAATACAAATATTCCATGAGGTTTTAGTTGTTGGTAAATTGAATCTATAATTTTTTTATCTTCAGCCGGATTATCAAAGTACCCAAAACTAGTAAACAAATTAAATATAGCATCAAAAGCTAAAGGTTTATAGATCTCTCGCATATCATGAACTTCAAAATGTAAATGATCATTTTCAAATGTTTTTGCATAATCAATACTGTTTTTAGATAAATCTAAACCTAATACATCTAACCCTTTTTTAGCCAAATACTTTGCATGTCTGCCTCTACCACAAGCATTGTCTAAAACATTATCACCTGTTTTCAATTTCAGTAAATTAAACAATTTATCGATAAACAATTGTGCTTCAGCATCATCTCTTTTTGCATATAACTGATGATAATACTTTGTATCAAACCAACTTTCAAACCATTGTTGCATGCCACAAAAATGAAGCATAAAGAATAATATACAATAAGAATCTTTACATTTGCGTTTTATTTTAAAACAGTCTAGTGAAATTTACCCATAAAATTATCTATATATTTTTGTTTGTGATAACGGCATTTTCGATATCGCAATGTCGTCGAGAGAAAATAAATACAACGCCGTTCGACCTTACTTTTAATGACGACACACTTTTGTTTGATACTGTTTTTACTAACCTCTCCCCTTCTACCAATCCGCCATCCATATATGAAGTACTCAAAGTTAAAAACACCAGTAAGCTTAAAGTTAAAACCAATATCAGTTTGGCTGGAGGTGTTAGCTCCCCTTTTAGAATTAATGTAGACGGACAAAGTGGAACTGATTTTACAAATTATGAAATAGCAGCCGGTGACAGTTTGTATATATTTGTTGAAGCATATTTAAAACAGAACAATATAAACAATCCATTAGTAATCACAGACTCAATTATATTTGAAAACAACGGAAAATTACAAAATGTAAAACTAGTAGCTTGGGGGCAAGATGCTCATTACTTGGCTGAATCTATCATCACCCAAAACACCACATGGAAAAACGATGGAAAACCATATGTGCTCTATAACTTTGTAGCTGTTGATTACAAAACTAAACTTACAATAGAAAAAGGTGTACATATATATTCTCATAACAATGTGCGATTATATATAGGTGGCACACTAGATGTACAAGGTGATACAAATGATAAAGTAATATTTGAAGCCGACCGTTTGCAATGGGAATATAAGGAAGTCCCAAACCAATGGGTAGGCATTCGTTTTTTACCAGAAAGTATCAACAATAAAATAAAAAATTGTATCATAAAAAATGCAATTGTGGGCATTGAAGTAGATTCAGTTCCAGTTTCTGGTACATATAATTTAACTTTAGACCAAGTAGAAATTAAAAATATGGGACAAGTTGGTATTGTAGGATATTCTGCAGCTATCAAAGCTATCAATTGTTTGATATATAATTGCGGTAAATATACTTTTGCTGGTGTATATGGTGGCAAATATGATATATATAATTCTACGTTTGCTGTATATAACAATACATATATCAATAGAAAAACCGCTCATTTTGGATTTAACAATGAAGTTTTTAAAGATGCCAATGGTATACCTTTGCTTATGGTAGCTTTAGATTACCATTTAGAAAACAATATCATCTATGGCGACCAAGAAGAAGAAATAGAAATAGGTTTAGACCCAAACAATTCAACCACTACCGGTGAATTTTTCCAGAAAAATATATTCAAAACCAAAAAACTTGAGTCTAAGTTTTTAACTCAAACTAACTTAGTAAACGAAGACCCGAAATTTTCGAAAACAGATGCTATGAATTATGAATTAAATAGCGATTCAAAAGCAATTAGTTTTGGAAACATCATAGGAGTAAATATAGACATTAGAGGCAAGAGCAGAAGCGGCAACCCAGATATTGGTTGTTATGAAATTAAATAACCATTTTTAAACATGCGTTTTGTAAGTGTATTTCTTTTGTTGTTTATATTAAACTTTTCAAAAGATACACAAGCTCAAACAGCTCCACCCTGCAATCTTAATAAAGGTTATATATGGTATGGTCAATTAGAATTAAATGACAGCATCTCACTACCCTTTTACTTCAAATTTGAGAAAACAAATACAGCATTTCAAATTAAAATATATAATGCTCAAGAAATCATAAATGTAGATGAAGTAAAGGTTACTGAAGACTCTGTTATGATTAATATGCCCGTGTTTAATTCAGAATTTAGGTGTAAATGGCAAAGTAGTATTGAACATCACGATAGCTTGCAAGGATTTTGGATAAATCACAATAGAAACGATAAAAATTGTATACGTTTTAAAGCCAATAGAATTCAACTTTACTCTATTTTCCCCTGTCAATGCCAAGCATTTGAAGGCAAATGGGAAGTAACTTTTAGTGAAAACACAGCCGATAGTTATAAAGCAATTGGAATTTTTAATAATAGCTTTTGTGCAGATTTGATGTACGGTACTTTTTTAACTGAAACAGGTGATTACAGATATTTATCGGGCAGTGTAAACAAATATTTTGAGCCAAACTCGGATTCTATATTAACGCTCTCTTGTTTCGATGGAACACATGCTTTTTATTTTAAAGCCATCAAACAAAAAGATGGTACCCTTAAAAGCAATTTTTATTCTGGTTCACATCATTATGAAACATGGTCTGCCGTTCGTAATGATAAATTTAAATTAAGGAATCCTGATTCACTTACATATATTATTTCTTCTAAAGAAAAAATTGAATTTAGATATATAAACACTGAGGGTAAATATATATCTATTAATGATTTAAAATACAAAGGAAAAGTAATCGTTATACAATTAATGGGTTCGTGGTGCCCCAATTGCATGGACGAATCGGTGATGTTTGAAGAATTATATCAAACATATAACCCACAAGGATTAGAAATACTTGCTTTGGCATTCGAAAAGACTACAGATACGGCCCTTGCAAGAGCTCGTGTTAGCAGATTTAAAGAACGGTTGCATTGCCATTACGACTTTTTAATTACAGGCAAATCAGGCAAAGATGAGGCCTTAGCTGTTTTTCCTACTTTAAATAAAATCATGGCTTTCCCTACCACAATATATATTGACAAGCAAGGCAACATCAGAAAAATATATACTGGTTTTAATGGCCCAGGCACAGGAGAATATTATATTAAATCTAAATCAGAGACAAAAGTTTTTATTGAAAAGCTTTTAAGTGAATGATAACTAAAATTTATATTTCTACTCCAAAACTTTCACAAACTTCTGTTGGCCTATGATGACGCCCTTTTCAGTTAATTGGAAAATATATGTCCCTTCTGATAAACTAGATATTGAAATCAGATTTGGTGTTTCATTTAATTTCCCTGAGTGTATTTCTTGTCCTAAAAGGTTCAATATTTTATACGAATAATTGTTTCCTGAATAGATATTTATATATAAACTAGTTGTTGAAGGATTGGGAGAGATACTAAAATCAATTTTATTGTATAATTTATAAATACCTGAAGCTCCAATTGAAATACTTTTAATTAAAGTATCAACGCTATTGCAGTTATATGATATAAGCATTACTTGGTATTTCCCTGATTGTTTATAGTTATGAGTGGGATGCTTTACATTTGATGTATCACCATCTCCAAAATTCCAATAAAACTTAGTCGCATTAGATGATGTGTTGGTGAATAATATGTACTGCTGACTTGAATCTTTATATGAAAAATTAGCTTTAGGATCGTACTCACCTATATGCCATTGTAGCAAACTATCATACACGATCAACTTCACAGCAGTTCTTATATTGGCTGCATCACTTGCCGACAAAGCACCATTAAATGTAATATTCACAGGGTCTTTTCTGAAAAGCGTTGTATAAAAACAACATGCTGCAGCGTAGGTCCCCGCTTCGCTCGGGTGACTTTCATCTGATTGGTACAATTCTATTTGTGGAAATTGTTGTCTGATATATTTCCATACCACACCTACTGGAGATACTAAGGCTTTATTGCTATCAGCCATCATTCTATACCTTAAGTTTAATAAACTATCCATTCCTGCATATGTGCATACAGGTGGCCATGTGGCACAGTTAGAAGCATCCCCATTTTTTCTTCCCCAAGTCATATAAAACATGGTCTCAGTGCAAGGGTTTGCAGCAATTATTAAACTGTCAAGTTTGGTTGCAAATGGAAACACTTCAGCTTCAACTTGACTTAAAGGAAAAGAAGGATATTGACTTTGCTCTTGTAAAACCACAAAATCCCAGGTGCCTTTAGCTATTTTCGAAAGAGAGGTGGTATTAGTGGCATGACCTTGAAGGGTATAACCTCCGGGCGTATTGCTATCAAAAAACACGGTATCTCCAGTTGATTTTGCAATATCTGCAACCATTTGAGGCAGGTTGTTTACCTGCGTATAACTGTTCCCTATAAACAACACTCTTTTAGTTTGGCTTTGACCAAATAACGTTACATGTATATATATTAAAAAAATGGTGATTGTGTATTTCATTTGAAAATAATAAGATTACTAAATTATGATACTACAAATATATACAGTAAACATATATACCTACAATATCAGTGTTTGATTTTTTTTGCAATTTAATAAGATTTTTTTTTCTAAATTGTACTATTTTCGGGGATGGTTATAAGTACAGCATGACACGATCAATATATATATAATCCTATAATTCTATATAGTTAATTGCTTCCAATTTACCTTACTTAAACGTCACCCTGAATTTATTTCAGGGTCTTATATATTTACCAGTTGTGATTAATATATATTGTTTAAGAAATTCCTAAGACATAAAAAAGCCCGAAATTTCTTCCGGGCTTTCTAAATATTTTAATTCTTTCTTACCTGATGCCGTGCATCATGCTTAAGAGTTTTTTGCTTAAGAAAAACAAGATCACTGCCGCAATACCTGCCATAAACACAAACAACATAAAGAAGGTATACAAACTGTTGATGGTATATCCCATAAATGATTTTTCTTTGATAACCGAATTGGCAAATATATTCTTCACCACTTCTGCTTTCAATGTTTTGTCTTTGATTGGCTCTAAGTTTATCAAATCGATACTCACAAAGTCAGAACCGTTGATGGTTTCTTTTTTGTCAAGCTTGTCACATATAGTGATACTCTTAGATGCTTGCTCGCTTTGGATAGCTGAAACAGACAACATAGTCTCAGGATAGTATGAACTTAAAGTACCTGCAAACTTATTGGCTGATGCTGTAGATAAAAACCATACACCCATCAATAATGAAGCAAATTTAACTGGTGCTAATTTGTTCACCATAGACAAACCAATTGGCGATAAACACAATTCACCGAATGTGTGTATTAAATACAAGCTTAATAACCACATCATGTTTACTTTGGTAGATGGTTCAATGCCTTTTACTCCAAAAGCTATTACAGCGTATCCTATGGCTAATAATAACAACCCAATAGATTGTTTGTAAGGCGATGCTGGCTCTATATTTCTTTTACCTAATACAGTCCAAAGTATAGAGAATACCGGTGCAAATATCACAATCGCTATTGCATTTACTGATTGGAACGCACTGGCAGGAATTGATTCTATAAACTGTCCATCTGCAGGGATGCCTGAAATTAAATAAACTAATGTAGCTAAAGCCACACCTATTACCACCAATATCAATTCTCTTACACCTTTTTGTTCGTTTACCATTTTAGTAAACACTTTAAAGCCTAAGAATCCTACTAATAATGCTAATACACCATATATTGATGTTAATACACCTTTGGTTAAATGTAATCCTATTTCTCTATTGGTTTGTTCGTCGGCAAAGAAAGTAAGTGAGGCTCCTGCTTGTTCAAAAGCTGCCCAGAAGAAGATTACAAAGAAGGCAACTATATATATTACCCATATTCTTGATTTCTCTTCTTTACTCAAACTCTTATCTGAGATAATAAATCCTGGTGCTGCAATAGATAAGGAGAAGATGAATGAACCAATTACACCTTGACCTAAAGCATAAAACAAAGCAAACAACCCTACCTCAATACCTAACCAAGTAAATACTTGTGCTTGGGTAAAATCTGATTTAACTTCTTTGATATCTTCAGCATCTATAATTTCAACACTTTCTAAATCTGTAGAAGCTGCTTTCTTTCTGTTTGCGTTAGGCACGGCACCTATGGCCTCGCCTTCTGGAGTAACTATATAATGGTTTTTAAGCCATACAAATATTAATGTACTTATCACCATACCAATAGAAGCAGCTAAGAAACCCCATTTAAAATCGGCTGGGTCTCCGGTATTTCCTAATCCACCACAAACCAATGGCGATAAGAATGCTCCTAAATTAATACCCATATAAAAAATGGTAAACGCTGAATCTATTCTTTTGTCTCCTTTAGGGTATAACTGACCTACCATGGTTGAAATGTTTGGTTTAAAAAATCCGTTTCCAAAAATCAACATCCCTAATCCAACAACCATCAATATTCGGGCTAAATCTAACTCAGCGAAGAATGAACCACTTAAAAACATAAAGAATTGTCCAATAGCCATCATAATACCACCAATGATAATTGACTTTCTATTGCCCCAATATCTATCAGCCATATAACCACCAATAAGTGGGGTTAAATAAACCAACCCTGTATAACTTCCGTAAATATCAGAACTTAAAACTTTATCATACAAGAGAGCTTTGGTTAAGAATAGTATGAAAATGGCTCTCATACCATAATAACTGAAACGCTCAAACATTTCAGTAATAAAGAGCAAATACAAACCTTTTGGATGGCCTGATGTTGCTTGTGAGTTGTCTAATTTAGTCATATGAATTTATTTATAATGTATTTCTATTTTTGGCAAATGTAATTGATTTGCATCCTTCTTCAAACTTTCTCTTTTTTTAATTATCCCAAATCATTCAACATCTCAGCTGCTTGCCTACCTATTTCGCTACCAATAGCTATTCCCATTCCATTCAACCTGCCTGCCACCACTATGTGTTCGTTTACTTGGTGCAATATGGGCCACTTCTCTTGCCCAAAGGCCATAATGCCCGCCCAACGTTGTTCTATTTTATAAAGAGTGTTGGGTATAATCACTTTTTGTAAATAATGCTCTAATCGCTGTTGAATTTTGTCATTCAGTTCAAACGCATCCGTTGTTTCTCCTTCAAAATCTATATTTCTACCGCCACCAAACAAAATGCGGTTACCCACATTCCTAAAATAATAATACCCTTGGTCGAAATGAAAAATGCCTTTAAACTTTAAATCAGCAATAGGCTCTGTAATCAACACTTGCCCACGACCAGGCTTCACGTCAAACTGAGGATATAGTTTTTTGATAAATGCATTGGTGCACACGGTTGCTTTTCTGCTGGTGAATGTATAGGTAGAATTTAATGCCTCACTCCACACCTCTATGCTCACGCCATCTGCATTTGTTTGTATTTCTTTTACTTCGCTCCCGGTATATATCATTACCCCTTTAGCCATGGCAAGTTGTATCAAATGATACATCATTTTGCCTGAATCTATCTGCCCCTCAATATTATTTTGAACGTAGTAACTGTAGTTGGTTAAATCAAAACCATTGGCTACACCTTGACTGATGTTGGGTGTAAAAACTTCTTTCCCAAAAATGTCGAACAGTTTTTTATTTAACCCTGCTATTTGCTCCAAAGTGATGGGGTCATGGGCATCTATTAATTCTCCGCCTCCCCATTCTTCATAGCCTATGGCTTCATCGCCAAGTCTGTGTCTTAATAAGTCTAAGCCTTTTTTCCTCAGCGAAACCAATTCTAATGCTCGCTCTTCTCCCACCAATTCAATGTCTGACAAAATTTCTTCGGCACTACCATAGCAAGCAAATCCTGCGTTTTTGGTACTCGCTCCACTTGGCAATATGCCACGTTCTAGAATAGCGATTTTAGCTAATGGGTTGGCTTCTTTTAAACTGATGGCTGTAGACAAACCAGTGATGCCACTTCCAACAATGATATAATCGTAAGCTGTAAATGATGTTTTTTCCCAGAAGCTGATCATCTTTGGTCTCTTAGCTCAGTGTAACCCATATTCATCAACATAAAACAATATACATCTACTATCTCGTCTATCGCTTTTGACATAGGTTTACCGGCACCATGTCCGGCATCAGTTTCAATTCTAATCATCACAGGGTTGCTGCTGGCATTGGCTTCTTGCAACGCACTGATAAACTTAAACGAGTGTGCTGGCACTACCCTATCATCGTGGTCGCCTGTGGTTACTAATACCGCTGGGTATTTAGTTCCTGATTTCACTTGGTGGTAAGGTGAGTATTTGTATAAATAATCGAATTGCTCTTTCACATCGCTGCTGCCATACTCTACAACCCAACCCCAACCCACAGTGAATTTATGGAATCTAAGCATATCTAATACTCCCACCGCAGGGAAAGCTACTTTAAACAAATCAGGTCTTTGGGTAAGACAAGCTCCCACCAATAAACCTCCGTTAGAACCTCCACTGATGGCTAATTTTTCGCTTGAGGTATATTTGTTTGCTATTAAGTATTCAGCTGCTGCTATAAAGTCGTCAAACACATTTTGTTTCTTGTTTAACATACCCGCTTTGTGCCATGCTTCACCATATTCTCCACCGCCTCTTATATTGGCCATTACATATATACCACCTTGTTCTAAAAAGGCAATACGAGACGCACTGAACGATGGGGTTAAGTTTACATTAAACCCACCATAACCATATAACAAAGTTGGGTTTTTACCATTCATTTCTAATCCTCTTTTGTGCACAATAAACATGGGCACTTTTGTTCCGTCTTTACTTGGGTAAAAAACTTGTGTAGTTATAAAATCTTCCGTTCTGAACTTGGTTTCAGGGGCTCTAAATATATTTGATTTACCTGAAGCTACATCATAACTATATATAACCGGAGGTGTGTTAAAAGAAGTATAAGTATAGAACAAAATACGTTCTGTTTTTTTGCCACCTAATCCACCAGCAGAGCCAATGCCAGGCAATTGCACTTCATTCATTTCAGTACCATCCAAATTGCAATGAAATATTTTTGAAGAACAATCTTTTAAATAGTTCACAAACAATTTACCACCGCCTGTTGAAGCTCCTTCTATCAATTCGTTCTTTTCTTTGACAATTACTTTCCAATTAGTTTTAATTGGAATTTTTGGGTCAACTATAACAATTTTACGGTTAGGTGCACCATTATTGGTAAGTACTAAAAGTTTGTCTTCTACATTGTCTATAATTTCATATTCGTGCTCAAAACCTTTGAACAATAATTTTAATGGCGAATTAGGCACTCTCAAATCTCTATACATTAATTCAGTGCCATAGGTTCCTTGCGAAATATTGACAAATAAATATCTTTCATCTTCAGACACTGTAGCTCCAAAATACCTCAACGGATTGCTTGCATCTGTATATATCAATTGGTCTTTAGACTGTGGCGTACCTAGTTTATGGAAATATATTTTGTGGTTTTTGTTTTGAGATGAGAACTCCATGCCTTTAACGGGCTTATCATACCTGCTATAGTAAAATCCATCTTTATACCATGATGCTCCGCTAAACTTAACCCATTCTATTTTGTCTTTTAAGGTTTGCTTGGTTACAATATCCATCACAAAAATTTCTTGCCAATCGCTACCAGCTTTTTGTATAGTAAAAGCTATATATTTATCGTCGTGAGAGATGCCTGCAATGTTTATTGAAACTGTTCCTTTATCGCTATAAGTATTAGGGTCTAAAAACACCTCTGGTCTTTCTTCTAAGCCGCGTTGGTAGTATAATACACTTTGGTTTTGTAGTCCATCGTTTTTGTAATAAAAATAAAAATTGCCCGCTTTCATAGGTGATGAATATTTAGGGTAATTATTCAACTGCACAATGCGGCTTTTAAGTATATCTTTAAAAGTGCATTTATTAAGATAATCATTGGTTACTTGGTTTTGCTCTTTCACCCATTCTTTGGTGTCTTGTGCTGTGTCATTCTCTAACCATCTATAAGGGTCTAAAACTTTTACATCGCCATAATAATCAACTTGATTGGCTTTCTTGGTCTTGGGGTATTCAAATGTCTGTGCTTTTGTCGACATATAGGTTGTGATTAAAATAAGGGGAAGAATAATTTTTTTCATGTGTTGATTGCTATATATGAAAGTTTGAAAATATAAATATTAATACTAAGACTTATATTCTGTTTTTTTGTTACAAAAAATCACCCACCTGATTTCTAAAATTCGAGAATCAAATGGGTGATGAATTTCTGTTATTCTTTTATCAGTTTTATTGGCGTATTTACTTGACCATCTTCGGTAACTATATATAATAAATATACACCTTTGCTTACGTTAGATAAATCAATAACTGTATTAAGTTGGCCTTGAGATACAGATATATTTTGCTCAGTGATAATCTTACCTGTCATATCAGTGGTTCTGATAATTGCTTTGTTATAGGTAGAAAAACTTGCTTTTAAGTTATATATACCTTCACTTGGGTTTGGCCATATATTCAACTCTGAAATTACAGAATTAATTGGTAATACTCCTACAAAACTAAAGGTAACAGGTAATGATGCGATAGATTTACAACCATAGATATCAATATATTCTACTGTGTATATACCTTTTGATTTAGGAATAAATATATGACTGGTTGTAGTAGCAACAACATTATTTCCAATTTTCCAGGTATATGATGCAGCACCTGTTGGGGTAGCTACTAAAGAATCTCCTTGTTGTGTCAATGTAGGTGTTACTGGTGAGTGGAATGTATATACCTGAGGGGTTGTGGTTGAATCTTTACATCCATTGATATCAGTAATAGCCAGTTGAATAGATGAATTAGTTTTGATTACATTCTTTTGAGTATTAATTCCGTTGCTCCAGCGATAATTAGATGCAACACTCGACAATAAAACAATGCTATCTCCATTACATAAATCTAATGGTCCGTTAGGTGTGAAAGCTGCTTTAGCTGGCGGATATACATTGATTGGATAATTTAATGTGCTATCGGTTCCACAAACGGTGGTTGCTTTAATTCTGTATTCTGTTTTTGTTGTTGGAGACACGTATACCGAATCTGAATTATTAGCCAAAGCAGACCATATATTGCCATCAAAATATTCCCAAATAGTAGTTCCTGTATTGCCAGTATGAGTTAACAGAACTGAATCTTTAGGGCATATAGCTTTTACGCTTGATGATATATTTCCTGCAATTGCTTCAGGGTTAATATTTATTGAAATGGAATTGGTGGTATCGCTTCCACAATTACCATTTTTTATAATAGCTCTGTATGTATAAGGAATAGATGGGTTAACTAATGCGATGCTGTCTGTATTCCCGAAGTATTGCCATAACTGTCCGTTGTATTCTTGCCAACCTATGGTTCCTGTATTTCCACTTATACTTAATCTAACAGTATCTCCAGTACATATAGCATTGGTATTGGTTGATAAGGTACCTGCAACGGCTAATGGTGTTACTGATATTTGCAAAGCAATAGCGGTGTCATTACTACACACTCCAGAACTTAAAATTACTCTATAACTGGTATTGGCATTAGGATTTACTTTTATATAATCATTAGTGTCGTTTAAATCTTGCCAAGTATTGTTATTATATACTTGCCAGTTTATTTTTCCTTGATAATTGTTTAAGGTTAAAGTAGCAGTATCACCCACACAAATAGTATTGCTAGCTGCACTTATACTGCCCGCTACTGCTTTGGTTGAAACAGCCACACTCACTTGGTTAGATGAGTCAACAAAACAGTTACCTGATTTGACCATAGCTCTATAAGTAGCAGATGCTGATGGAGCAATTCTAGCTGAACTTGAAGTATATGAAATATTACTCCAATTGCTGTTGTTATATACTTGCCATTGTATACTACCTGTATAATTAGTTAAAGTCAAATCTACTGAATCACCAATACAGATTGTTTGGTTTGAAATAGATGCAACTCCAGCTGCTACATGTGGTGTTACGTTTATATTAGATTTATTAGATGAATCAGCTTTGCACACTCCAGAAACCGCAATTGCTCTATATACAATATTACTTGTTGGATATTGAACAATAGAATTTCCGCTCAGACCCAAACTTTGCCAAGTATTCCCATTATAACTCCCCCAAGTAATTGCTCCTGTGGTACCAGTTAACGATAAAGTAACCGAATCACCTAAGCATATAGTTTGGTTGACAGGGGACAAAGAACCCGCTACACTTTTCTTGCTCACATTAATAGTGATGGTGTTTGAAGAATCAGCTGGGCAAGCATTTGCAGCTCCATATATACGATAAGTTAAGGTATCAGCTGGAGCAACTTTATAAGTACTAGATGTGGTATTTGTATTTATCCAATTGCCATTATTTAAATATTGCCATTGGGTTGAATTTGTTTTATTGGTAGTTGACAAGGTAGCCGTATCTCCAGCACATATATTTGATTTATTGGTTGAAACATTTCCTGATATATGTGGAGCAGTGGTTATTAAATATGCCATAGCTGATGAATCTGAATGGTTATATACATTGGTTACTTTAACTCTGATCGAATCTGTACCCGCAGCACTTGCTGTATATGTTAAGCTGTCATAAGGATGACCTGAACCAGATTTAATCAATGTATTTCCATTTTTATACCAACTATAAGTAAGACTACTGTCGTATGCAGTTGTATATAATTTACTAGTACCCAAGCACACAGTTTGAGTAGTATTAGGCGTTAGCGTTGGTTTAGTAATTCTGTTTACCACTTCGATAGTATAGTCTTCACATTCACCAATATCAAACACATAGTTTTTTTGACTGGCACATGGGGTAAATTTAGTAGAACCATTGTTGTAATAATTGCCATATCCTGACATAATTCTCATGCGGTATTTCCCTGATTTTTGAGAAGCAGATACATTCACAGTTAAAGAACATATACCTGAATGATTGTAGTTATGTCCAACTTCTTCAATTGAATCAAATATATTGTTTTTATTCCAATCTATCCAAGCTATTGAAGCTTGAGGATAGGTAGGTGCACTTGTGCCTGGTTTTATAGCAAGTGTATAATTAAGTCCTTTTGCTAAGTATGTTGAATAATTGGTATAATCAACATAGTAACCTGCCATATTCGAAGGAATACCTGATGCATTATTCAAAGTGTTTAAAGTAACCTGAGTAATACCAAAATTATATGAATTGGTATTGTCTTGCCCGCCAACTGGTGTGCAATAATCAAGCAATCTGTTGCCATAAGGAGCTATACTATCAGGAGTATAAGTTTGACTGGCACTGCTCATGGATATACATTGTGCATCAAATACATCTTTTATTGTTGCATTTGAATCAACAGTATAAGCTATCCAAAAATAATTGGCTCCTAATTTTAAAGAAACAGTATCATTTATGTTAAAATTACTAGTATCTATTTGGGTAACAGTAGCTCCAACTTGCCTGGTCGTATTGTAGTTTGAATCAGTACCAGTATAAAACAATCGAGCATTTACAATATCGTTGGTATCGGTCGAACCTTTGGTATTAAATACATAAGAATTCAATATCAATGGATTGATAGAACTTTTGGTGTTCACTTTAATTCTAATGATATCAGCATTTACACTACCAGCAGAAATATTGTTTCTATTTTGTTTGGTACTAACAGATGTTATAAACATAGATTTAGCACTATCTATATATAAACTATAATCTTCTGTTTCGCCGTAGTATAAGGTGCTACATGCAGAGTTGGCAAAAATGGCATTATAATCGCCCTTGATTCTTACTTTGGTTTTACCAATTTTTGCAGTAGCAGGAATAGTGAAAAACCCTGTAGTGTTATAACTAACCGTTTGTTTGTTTTTCACAACCAATTCAACTGAATCAAATACACCATTCTGGTCATAATCTACCCAAATATTGATATATTGATTGTAATTAGCTACCGTTATATCGTAATTTACATTTTCATATATATTGGTTGTAGTACTTAAATTGGAAAAATTTGAATAGGAAGTACTGTTACATCCTGAAGTATTATTAATAGAGTCTAATATTACATTTGAGGTGTGCATATAAATACATGCTGCTGTAGACACGGCAGGAACGCAATGTTCAACCATTCTATACCCGGCAGGTGCCGTATCATTAGGAACAATTACAGAATCTGTTAAGATACTTGTAATATTGGCATCAAATTTTTCGTTCATTTTAGCTGAATCTAAATCATATGTCAACCAGAAATAATTGGATGAGCTTTTCATCATCACTTTATTTCCACTAAAAGTAAACACTCCATTTGGATTGTTCACTGTACTTCCATATTGAGAAGTAGTAGCAAAAGTTGAAGTATTGGTATAATATAATTTAGCATTTTTGATACTTGAAGGTTTGGTTGTACCTGTAGTATTAAAAGTAAAAGTATATACAGTATCTGTATCAGTACAGGCAGGGGTATAACTCAACATTAAAATCACATTATTATTGGTGAGTTGACTGATACTATTGGTATTTTGAGTGACTGTAAAGTCTCTGTTAAACGACAATTTGTTGCCTACACCTACTGCATGCCAAGCTGCAGCCACGGCTATATGCTCGTTTGAACAAGCACCATACAAATCAATAGCAGATAGAATTGAGTAAGTTCTAGCATCAGCATACTGAGAAGAAGAGATTAAATAATAGGTTAAAGTTCTGTAGGCAATGGCATTGGCTTTTTCCATACCTATTGAGTCTACTGAATAGAAATCGCCTTTGTCATTGGTACCTGTATCGCCGGTGCACAACAAGTAATACCAAAAGTTTTGAACGCCACTGTTTGTATGCACGCCACCGTTATCATTTGCTCCAACATACCAATTGGTTCCTTTGTATGTGTCAGGTTGATTTTTAGCTTTAGGATTAGACATTGAACGTATAACCCAACCAATTTTGGTGGCTAAGTCCCACTCAAATCTAGCAGAATCGCCATACCATTCAATAGCAGTTCCAAAAACATCTGAGAAAGATTCATTCAAAGCACCGCTTTCATATGAATAAGTAAGGTTTGCAGTTTTGGTAGTTAAACCATGGGTAATTTCATGTCCTGCTATATCTAATGACACCAAAGGATTTATTGTAGTTCCATTGCCATCACCATAGGTCATATATGTACCATTCCAAAATGCATTGACATAATTATTTGAGTAGTGCATATAACTTTTGATTTTAAAGCCAGCATTATCAATACTGTTTCTATTAAAATTCTTTTTATAAAAATCATAGGTCATTTCAGAACCAAAATGAACATCAGTAGCATATTGGTCTTTGTTTCCATTTACATTATTCCAAAGCGTGTCGCTATCAGTAAAATCAATGGCACTGCCATAGTTGGTTCCTTTTTGTAAATTGTATGTTTCAATTCCATTTCCTCTTGAAGCTTCACGCAATCTAAAACTGTTAGCTGCATAATAATCAGCCACAATTCTTTGGTCTCCGGCCATAGCTGTTTTGGCTGTTACGTTGGTATCTGCTGTATGAATTCTATTGATATTGGTCAATATTTTATTGGTTTGAGCATCAACATATATATACTGACGTGATAAAGGTTCAGTTGCATATACATCAAACTTATAAGCCAAAGTATATTGATTGGCTACTAGAGCTAAATCTTTGGCTATATAAACCATCTCTGCTTTAGGAAACCAAGTTGCAGATGGGTCATTGCATTCTTGTTTGATCAATTGTTCGTTGCTTTCATCTTGCCACATGTATTTATCTGCATGCACAAAATTTAAAGCTGTGGTTAAAGCTTGAGAGGCTTTTACAGAACTTTGAGTTGGCAAAGAAAGTTTGTCAAACAACAAGCCATTCATAGAAACGATATAGCCATTTCTCACATGCACTATATACATGGTTTGCTCCACAGGCAAGCCACGATATAATTGTTGAAAACGGTAATGTTTAAAACCTATTTGGTCTTGTTCTGTGGTTAATAGTTTTAAACTGTAGTTTGCATCAAATCCATAATTGGCTTTTAACCAATAATCTAATTGTTCGAATTTAATTTGATAGTCAGGTCTGAACTTGATATAGTCAGGAATCTGCGTGTTTGGCTTAAAAATTATTTTCTCAGAAATAGCTTTAAGATTGTTTTGGAAATTGTTTTGACCAAAGGCCACATTGAAACTAAAGACTAATACAGCAAATGCTTTAAGTAAATTTTTGACTATCATATTGATTTTTTAAAGAAAAGCAAAAATAATGAATTTGAGCAAATCAAAAGTGATAAAAATTTAACCTAAAATTCTACTGTTTGACCGTTTATTTGCCATAAATTCGCTTATTGTTTTATCATTAAAAATGACACTTAAAAAGAAACTATTTTTACTTTATTTACCGATAAGCTTATTGTTAATTTCATACGCTTTTTATTATTGTAATTACCAAATAATATCACAAGCTGCTCATAAACATTACAGCGATATTGACCTATTACCCAAAAACAAAACTGGGATATTGCTTGGTACATCAAAGTATTTAAAAAATGGCCATATTAATCCATATTACCAGTATAGAATAGATGCAGCATTTAAGTTGTTAAAATCTGATAAGATTGAATTTATTGTGATAAGTGGTGACAATAGTACCAAAAGATACAACGAACCTGAAATGATGCGAGAAGATTTAAAAAACTTAGGCATTGATACAAATAAAGTATTCTTAGATTTTGCCGGTTTTAGAACTTTTGATTCAATGGTTAGACTGAAAAAAGTTTTTGGGCAAGATTCGACCACTATAATCTCTCAAAAATTTCATAATGAAAGAGCATTATATATAGCTCAAAAAATAGGTATATGTGCTGTAGCATTTGATGCTAAAGATGTTTCAAAAAGTTTTGGCTTCTGGATTGAATTAAGAGAAAAGATTGCAAGAGTTAAAGTATATGTAGATATTATTTTAGGTGTGAATCCAAAGTTTTTAGGCAAAAAAATCCAAATAAAATAAATGGGTAAAAAAATCCAAACTTGGCTAGCCCCTTACCCTGAAAATAAGCAGCAACTTATGTTAGCCTTGAGAGATCTATTTCTAACTACCCATTCTGAAATTACCAAAGGCATTAAATGGAATAACCTAAACTTTGCTCACCATAAAAAAGATATTGCTTTTATATATACTTTTCCAAGGGTTCCATATATCAATGAGGGATTTTTCAGAGCTGTTTCTTTAGCAAACCCTGATAAATTATTCGAAGGAAATGGAGCCAATATGAGGCATATAAAAGTATATACATTAGAACAATTGCACGACCAACAAATCTGTAAATGGATTTTAGACACCATAGAAATACAAAATAAATAATATATATTATATGCAAACAATTTTAGGAGCCAATGGCACTATAGGTTCTGTTCTAGCCAAAGAATTGGCTAAGTATACCCAACAAATTAGGTTAGTAAGCCGCAACCCAAAAAAAGTAAACCAAACGGATGAATTATATGCTGCCGATTTATCAAAACCTGAAAACATTGACCAAGCTATCGCTGGTTCAAGTGTGGTATACTTACTTGTAGGTTTTGAATACAATTTAAAAGTATGGCAAAACAATTGGCCTAAACTGATGCGAGCTACAATAGATGCTTGTATTAAGCACAAAGCTAAATTGGTGTTTTTTGACAATGTTTATTTATATGATGTAAGCACCATTGGTCATATGACTGAAACTTCTACCATCAATCCGCCTAGCGAGAAAGGGAAAGTGAGAAGAGAAATAGCTGATATGCTGATGCAAGCAGTTGAACAAAAACAACTAGATGCTTTGATAGCCCGCTCTGCAGATTTCTATGGCCCCCACAACGAAAGAAGTTTTTTAAATGAAACCGTATATAAAAACTTTAAAAAAGGCAAAGCTGCCAATTGGTTTATAGATGCTCACAAAAAACATTCGTTTACTTATACCCCTGATGCAGCTAAAGCTACGGCATTACTAGGCAACACTCCATCTGCTTACAATCAAGTGTGGCATCTACCTACCGACCCAACCCTTTTAACAGGTAAAGAATTTGTTGACCTCTTTTCAAACGCCATGCAAGTAAAATCCAAACTTATGGTAATGCCAATGTGGATGTTGAAACTACTGGGTTGGTTTATTCCATTTATGCGTGAAATGCCTGAGATGATGTACCAATATGATAGAGATTACTTTTTCGACTCAAGCAAATTTGACAAAGCATTCCAGTTCAAAACTACTAGTTATGCTGAGGGTGTAAAAGAAATCGTCAATAGTTAGTTATATATTATCATACTTTACATATAAACAACAATGAAAGCTATAGTATATAAATATATGGTCCACCTGAGGTAGCCCAATTGATGGAAGTGCCCAAACCTGTTCCAAAATACAAAGAAGTTTTAATAAAATATATGCCTCAACCGTAAACCGAACTGACTCAGGATTTAGAAGTGCAGAATATTTTATTCCCAGGTTTTGAAGTGAATTGATCATTCCAAACTTCAAATTTTAGGATGTGATTTTGCAGGCGTGATCGAAGAAATTGGGAATTCAGTTACACAATATAAAGTAGTTGATAGAGTTTTTGGGGTTAATGATAAAACCTTTGGTGAGCATGCAGAATATTAAGTAATAGATGAGTCGGCTGGTTTTACCTCCATGCCCGAAGGTCTAAGTTTTGAGACAGCAGCAGCAATTACAGAGGGAGAAAACTATGCCTTAGTTGATATAAAAGCAGCTAATGTAACACGCGGACAAAATGTGATGATATATGAAGCCTCAGGAGCCATTGGTTCAGCTGCTGTTCAATTACTAAAACATTATGGAGCTCATGTGACTGCTGTATGCAATACCAAAAATATAGAAATAGTATAATCGCTTGGTGCTGATATCGTGATAAACTATCAAAAAGAAGATATCACTGAATATAAAAAGTAAATAACATTTTATATTTGATGCTGTAGGCAAAAGCTCGTATGTTATATGCAAACCAATTATCACCGAAAAAGGCATATATATCTCTACAGAATTAGGCAAGAATGGTGAAAACATTTTATATGCTTTGCTTTCAAAATTTTCTTCAGATAAAAAATTACTGTTTCTATTGCCTAGCATTTCTAAAAGCGATGTTGAATTTCTTAAACAATTGGTTATAAAAAAAGAATACAGCCCTGTTATAGATATAACATATGTCCTTGAAGAAATTATAGAAGCATATACATATATTGAATCTGGTCAGAAAACTGGAAATGTGATATTGAAGATTGCAAACTATTCTTATAAATAAAACTACAAGTTATTTTTTTAATATATAAAATATAATAGGTTTGATTTAGTTTTGTGAAATATAAAGCTACTAATAGATTCTAATGACAAAGAAAATAATACTTAATCAAATCATCATAACTTTCTTTGTATTCATTCTCTCTCAACTGGTTTTAGCAGGTATTATTAATTATCTAAATTGGAACTATTACACACCTGAAAACTGGCTTAGATGGGATTCAGGGCATTACCTACAAATTGCTAAAAGTGGTTACGAATTCTTTCCTTGTGCAGGAAAATTTGGGTATCCTGAAAATGCTATTGAAATGTGCGGAAATACAGGATGGTATCCGGGGTATCCATTATTAATTAAACTATTCAGTTATATATATGCAAATGACATTATTGTTGCTGGTGTTTTATCTAAAATATTTTTTGTATTGTCTTTATTTCTGGCACTTAAAATATCTAATATAAATAGCATTTCATTTCGAAACATTATTTATTTATGCATCCCTGCATTCAGCTTTAGTTTCATATATTACCATGCTATTTTTCCTATTTCATCATTGGTCTTTTTTGCATTAGCTGCTTTATATTTTTATTTAGAAAAGAAAATATGGTTAACAGGCTTGTTCTGTTTTTTTGCTGTGGTATTTTACCCAACTGGGTTCTTACTTCCAATAGTTTTCGGGATAGTGATTCTTTTACATGCTCATGATAACTATAAGCGAAAAATTATTGAATTTATCATACCTGCTTCTTTAGGCATGCTAGGTCTTTTACTTGTATTCGCTACGTTTCAATATACTGTAAACGATTGGGAAGCTTTTATCAAAGTTCAAGCTAAATATGGCCATGATTTTCAAAATCCTTTTTTAAGTGTCTATAATTATTTCATACAACATATAGGCTTGAACCAATACAATATTAAGAACTTTATTCAATACCAATCTTTAACAATTATTGTAAGTTATATATTGCTTACTTTTTTCTTTATATACTACAAAATGTATCGCAACAATTTATATATATGGACTTATGTATATGTAACACTTTACTTTCTTTTCCCTTGGTCAGTTGGTGGCGATTTAAGTAGATATAGAGCTGAATCTTTGCTGTTTCCTTTTGTATTTATATTAAAAGAAACCAAAACTCAATGGCTAGTAGCAATACTAATTGGTTTGCTATGCTTAGGAATCCCAATGAGCTATTTGTTTTTTGATGGCACTTTGATTTAAGAATATATATATATTTCAATATATAGCTTCATTTTAAATCCCCTTCCTAATATTCTAACCTAACATATATATATACCTCCTACTTCTTCTTAAATATATTATCTATACCACCTTTCAGTTTGTCTTTAGCATCTTTTTTGACTTTTTCTTTCTCAGCATTGAGTTTGTCTGCCGCTTCTTTCTTCAATCTGTCTGCTTCTTGTTGCGCCTTTTGTTTGGCTTTATCAGCTTCTTCTTTGGCTTTTTGCTCAGCTTGTTGTTTTAGTATGTCTGCCTCAGCTTTGCCTTTATTCACCAACTCATCTTTCTTTGCATTCAACTGATTTTTCAATTGAGTTTTGATATCATCTACCATAGATTTTTTGGCATCTTTTAAATCAATTTTGATAGTAGGTTTTTTAATTGTTCCCCCAAACAACACCTTAACCGGAACTCGTTCGGCTAAGTTTACTTTTACTCCTTTATCTGAAGCTTGTTGTAACAAACTATTTATTTCAGTATCTACTTTAACTAATTGGCTTCTTGGTACAAGCATATCCATGGCATAATCTATACTTAAATCTATCCCATTACTTCCTGATAAAGTTGCCATTGATTGGTCTAGTTTAAACGAAAAAGGCTTAAACTTAATGCGTCCATTTTCGATACTAAAAAAAGCCTTTACTTTGTCTATGGCCAACTGTTTATATTGCTCTTGGTTAAACGAAGATGCTAATTGGTCAAGGGGTTCAAATCCACCTATTTTAAAACTTGGTATCTCTAAATTACCAATGGCAGTAAGTATATCTAATTGTGGTTGTAAATGCTCGTCAAGTGCTGTTTTAGTGCTAAACGAGGTAGAGAAATTGCCTTTGATATAGTCTGCTATAGGGGCATATTTTTTAAATGTTTTGCAATACTGACTAATTAACCCAATATCCATGTTTTTCAAATCTAGTTTCATGTCTACATCTGGGCGTTTGATATTAGTAGCATTATATGAACCATTCATTCCAACTTTGCCATTAAACAAATCCATTTTAAAATCTTTGATTTGCAAAATCTGATTATATAATTTTAACTCGCCTGTCACATTTTTTAAAGGTAAATTGTCATATAATAATTCTTTAAAATTAGCTACCATATCAAAGTCAATATTAGCAGGTAATGTAAATGCTGTCAAAGGAACAGTATCTGTAGGTTGAGGTGTTTTATTGTCTTTGCTTTCTTCACTTATAAATTGATTGGCATTGAAATAATTTGACTGTAAAGACAAGCTACCTTTGAGTGTTTCGTTTTTGAATATATATGGTAAGAAATTCTCTAATTTACCTTTAGCTGCCATATCGCTTGCACCAATAGTTGAAGAAAAATCAGCTAGGGTTACATATGATGGGGTAAAGTCCATTTGCATATGACTGATTTTAATCCCTTGGGTAAATGAAGGTGATTGATACGTTAATTGCTCGGCCACAAACAAACCCGTAGCATTAAAATTTTTATATTGTTTATTGGTTATCGCTGACATTTTACCTTTGGCTGTCAGATCAGCTATGATTTTACCTGATAAGTTAGTCCCTTTGTCAAGCGGTATCATTTTTACAATTTCATCTAATATAATTTTACCTTTGACAGTAGCATCAATATCTGGATCGCTTACAGGTGTTTTAATCATCACTTTTGCATCTATAGGATTTGAACCAAACTCTGCATGTGCCCTACTTAAATTTATCAAAGTGTGGTCTGGCACTCCGTCTGGGTTGTTTATTTTTAAATCTATATTAATATTTTTTGCTTGGCTAGGCATAGAGGGGTATGCAAAAGCTCCGTTTTCAACCATCAGTTCTGCTCCAAAAGCAGGCATTCTCACATCATTATATATACCTTTAACAAAACCATTCAACCCCATTTTACCTGATACTTTTATACTATTAAAATCATTGGCATATATAGCAGGTATCATTGATAAAATATTCTTGAAATCAGTTTGTTTACAGTTGAATTTTAAATCCATATCCATGTCGTTACCTGGCATCGCAAAAAATCCATCAACCCCTAATACTAGTTCGTTTAAGTGAATTTTATTTTCTTTAAAAGTAAATTTAAAGTTCTTCATATCCATATCTATAGCTGCATCTAGTTTTGTTTTAGCCTGGTTTATATATGGAACACCTCCATAACTAAAAGTAAATGCTTCCATATCAGACAAAGTATTCAACACAAAATTGTCTTGAGTAAAATCACCTGACAATTGATGGTTCATATGTGAAAGTTTGGTATATACATTATAAAAATTATCGTCATATACTATATAACCATCCGTTATTTTCAATTCTTTCAACCCAAGTTTAAACTGGCTTGCCGCTTTATCTTCAGGTGTCTTAACCAGTGTGTCAGGTATCGATATATCCCAATTGGCACTCCCATCTTTTAAAACCCTAACTTGAATTCTAGGTTGGTCTAAAAACACTTTTTTGATTTGAATTTTATCTCCACTGATCACACTCATTAAATCTATAGTAGCTGAAAATTCTTTGGCTGATATAAGTGTATCACCCATAAACTTGCCTTTATTTGCAATGTTTAAATGATTGATGGTGATATTTAAATTTGGAAAACTTTTAAAGATCCCCAACGATACGTCTTGATCAAAATACAGTGTAGCATGTAACTTTTTATTTGCTTCATCTTGAATTAGACTTACAATTTTCCCTTTAAAAATTATTGGAATGGATACAAATGCTATCACTACTACTAAGACAAATACAAGTGCTATTTTAATAAACTTTTTCATAAATAATTATATTACTACAAAATTACGTTAAAAGCCTATCAAATATTGTAAGTATATATACTAAATAAAAACTCCCTTGATAGCAAGAGAGTTTTTATATAATGAAATTTGTTTAAACTTATGCTTGAACAGAGAACTGAACCTCCCCAGCTAATTTCACTTCATCATTTAAAAGTAATCCACCTGTTTCTAATGGTGCATTCCAAACCAAGCCCCAATCTTTTCTGCTTATTTTACCTGCAATAGAAAAACCAGCTTTGTTGTTTCCCCATGGGTCTTTTACAAAACCACCATGATCCACATCTAAGGTTAATGGCTTGGTTGTATCTTTAATAGTTAACTCGCCATGCAATTTAAATTCGCCTTCAGCTACTTTTTCTATAGAAGTAGATTTAAAAGATAATTTTGGAAAGTTTGCTGAATCAAAGAAATCTGGACTTACTAGATGGCCATCTCTTTGTTCATTTCCTGTATTTACTGATGATGTATCAGCTGAGAAAGAAACAGAAGCATTCGTAAAATCGTTGCTGTCATTTTCAACTGCTGCTTCAAAGTTTTTGAATGAACCACTTACATTGGTCATCATTAAATGTTTTACTTTAAACCCAATTTCTGAATGGGTAGGATCTAAATTCCATTGGTTGCTCATGTTTTTTATAAATTTAATTGTCTTACAAGATTAGCCAATACAGCTATAATATTCATTGAACTAGATTAAGAAAATGGGAAATAAATTTAAAAATTAGCCCATCACTAAATTTAAAGAAAGCTTTTTGTGAAAGCTATAGCATTAACACACTTTATAAGTTAATAAAATGAAAAAATGAAATTATTACCTTTCGTTCATCATACTCCACAAAACATCTTTTAACTCTTGAATGCCTTTACTAGTAACAGCTGATATAAAAACTGTTTGAATATCTGGCAACTGTTTCTTCATTTCTTCTATCATCCCTTCATCCATCATATCTACCTTAGTAATAGCCAACATTCGAGGTTTGTCTATCAATTCAGGGTTAAACATTTTCAACTCGTTTAGCAATATATCGTATTCTTTGATAATATCTTTTGTATCACAAGGAACCATAAATAGCAAAACAGAATTACGCTCTATATGTCTCAAGAACCTATGCCCTATTCCTTTTCCTTTGTGTGCATCTTCAATAATTCCTGGGATATCTGCCATCACAAATGACTTAAAATCTCTATAAGCCACAATACCCAAATTGGGAACCAAAGTAGTAAACGGATAATCAGCTATTTCAGGTTTGGCAGCACTCACTACTGAGAGTAATGTAGATTTTCCAGCATTAGGAAACCCAACCAATCCTACATCAGCAAGAATTTTTAATTCTAATATTTTCCACTCTTCTTTTCCTGATTCACCCGGCTGAGCAAAACGAGGGGTTTGTCTGGTACTGGTTTTAAAATGAGCATTACCTAATCCACCTCTACCTCCTTCTACTAATATTTTGGTTTGATCATGTTCTGTTATTTCAAATAATATTTCACCGGTCTCTGCATCTTTTGCAACAGTACCTAAAGGAACTTCGAGTATATCATCTTCACCCTGAGAACCTGAACTGTTTCCGCTCGATCCATTTTGCCCATCTTTACCCAATACATGCTTTCTGTATTTTAAGTGTAGCAATGTCCAAATATTGCTATTACCTCTGAGAATGATATGTCCTCCTCTTCCACCATCACCTCCATCTGGACCTCCCATGGCAGTTTTTTTATCGCGATGTAAATGCATGCTACCTCTACCTCCATTACCGCTTCGGCAACATATTTTTACGTAATCAACAAAATTTGAATCAGACATTCTTACTTATTTACTTATTGCTCACTATTTAAAATAGAGCTACTTTTATTAACCAATGGCAACTTCTATTTCCTCGCATAATGAATGGAAAATAGCATCCACTTCTCCAACACCATTTACGCCTTTATATTTGTTTTGAGCTTGATAAAAGTCTTTAACTGGAAAGGTTTCGGCATTATAAACATCAATTCTTTTTTGAATAATTTCAGGATTTACATCATCTGCTCTGCCTGAATCTTTACCTCTTAATAACAATCTTTTTCTAAGTTCATCTTCTTCTACTTCTAATGCAAGCATTAAAGATATTTCAGTAGAAATAGAATATAAAAACTTATCTAAAGCTTCTGCCTGAGCGTGGGTTCTAGGAAAACCATCAAATATAAACCCTTTGGCATTTGGCGTTTTTAATACTTCGCTTTGCAACATGCTTATGGTTACTTCATCTGGCACCAATTGACCTTTGTCCATATAGCTTTTAGCTAACACTCCCAATTCTGTTTCACCTTTGATATTGGCTCTAAATATATCACCAGTAGAAAGGTGGACCAAGTTATATTTTACAATGAGCTTTGATGATTGGGTTCCTTTACCTGCTCCCGGAGGGCCAAAAAGTACGATGTTTAGCATGGATATATATATTTAGGTACAAACTTAATCATAGAAAAAAGAAACACCTCAATATAAAATATTTTTTTTATAAAATCTCTGCTAATGTTTTTGATGAAACATGTTCAATTTTAAATATTTTCATAAAATGACTTAGAAATATTTTTTCAACTTTTTTTATATTTACCTCTTTTCCAAGCTCTTTTTGCATAGACGTAACTGCTTTATCTGTAATGCCACAAGGAACAATATTGGCAAAATAGCTTAAGTCTGTATTTACATTTAATGCGATACCATGCATGGTCACCCATCTACTGGTTCTGATCCCCATAGCACATATTTTTCTAGCCTTAAGTGAATCTTCCCCATCTATCCAAACGCCCGTAAGTCCTTCTACTCTTCCTGATATAATTCCATAATCAGCCAGAGTATTTATCACTGCATCTTCTAAATACCTTAGATATAAATGTATATCCGTAAAAAATTGATCTAAATCTAAAATAGGATAGAATACCATCTGCCCAGGGCCATGATAAGTGATATCTCCACCCCTGTTTATTTTGTAATATGTTGCTTGAATATTGAACAATTCGTTTTGTTTAATAATCAAATTTTCTTCTGAACCACTTTTACCTAATGTATATACATGTGGATGTTCAACAAACAACAATTGATTTGAAGGCAAAACCGCTTTTTCTGGATGATCTCTGTTAAACAATTTTTGTTGTATCGATTTTTGAAAGATAGCATCTTGTAAATCCCAAGCTTCTTTATAATCCATCAATCCTAAATCAGTTATATATACTTTGGGTTCACTCATGTTTGGTAAAATTCTATAAATTTCTTAGCCTGACTTTGAATATCAAACGCTGTTGAAACTCTGTTGGATGCCCTTAAAGTCATAGCTTTTAAAACCTCAGGTTCTGTTTTTATTACTTCAACAATTTGATTAGCTAAGGCTTGTGGGTTTCTTTTGGGAACTATAAAACCAGTTTGACTGTGCAGCACATTCTCAGGTAAAGCTCCTGCATCGCTCACAATTGTAACTAATCCTGTAGATTGAGCTTCTAATACAGCATTACAAAAACCTTCATTATTACTATATTGAACATATATATCAGATTCACCTAAAAGCTTGGCTATTTCATCTGCATTTTTCTTTCCTAACAATATAAAATGATTTTGTAGTTGGTGTTGATTAATTAAAAAAGTACATCTTTCAAATTCATTTCCATCACCAATAATTACCCATGTAAAATCAATGTGTAACTGTTTTAATATACTGGCTGCATATATTTGGTAGTCTACTCCTTTTATCCAATTTAATCTACCTGTACTGATTATTTTTACTTTGTTAGTTATCAATCCATGATTGCTTTTTAAACTAAAATTAGATGTATATATGGCTGGTGTAATTTTCACCACTTCAACAGATGCGGGCAATCCATTGTGCTTGGCAAGCAAGGCTAAATTATCTGATATGGTGTGAAGCTTATCTATATATTTCCATAGTTTTTGATAACAATTAGGGTTTTTTAAAGGATATATAGCCATATCATAACCTCTGATTGAAACTGACAACTTTGCTTGTAAGGCTTTGGCTAAATGTTCTCTGGTAACAACTAAAGTAGCAAATTCAAAATGCAACCAATCTGGTTTATTTAAGATAATGTGTGCATTTAAATAACAATTTTTAATAGCGGCAAACATTCCTTGACCTTCTGCTCTTCCTAATGTATAAAACTTAACTGTCTCAGTAAATCTAACTACCAACAATTTAATGAGGATGGGCAAAAAACACAAAAGCGACCAATTGCCTTGTGCGGGATAAGCTTTCTTATGCTCAAAATAAAATTTTTCCTTGGTTTGAGATTGAGAAAATACAGTCACTTTAAACCCCGCCTCCATCAAATTCTTAATTTTTGAATTTAAAAATGTTTCTGAATACACTGGAGGTTGCGACAATATGATTCCTATATGTTTCACTATTTTACAAATCTGTTATATAAATTAATAAATTCGTTTGTTTGAGAATCGATATTATAAGATGACTCAATTATAGTTCTTGCGTTTTCAGCTATATTTATTTTTTCAGTATTAGATTTTTGGAAATATAATTCAATTTTTTGAGCTAAATCGTTTGAATCGCCATTGTTAAAAAGCATTCCGTTATAGTGATCAACTATTAAGTCATCAGCCCCATTAAAATTAGAACACAAAACAGGAACTCCTGATGACATGGCTTCAAGAATTGCATTAGAACGCCCTTCTGATATACTTGGCAATACAAATAAGTCGTTTTTCAAAAGTTCTTTATGTATCTGTTTAGGACTCAATCTGTTTTTTATTTCAATTTCATTCTTTAAATCCAGATCAGCTATTTGATATATAAATTCTTCATTAGGCATATCTGAAGTAATAATTGTTAACTTTAGGCGTATACTCTTTTGCTTTAATATATATATAGCATCTAAAAGTATAGACAATCCTTTTATCCAATTAAAACGTGTTACAGAAACCAATTGCAAAATTTCATTTGTATTTATACTTGGTTTTTTATATTCAAAAAAACCAATATCTATAGCTGCATTAATTAAATATACTGGTGAATGTGTATACAATGAAACTTCTTTTTTTAATGCTTCTGAAACAACATGTACAGCATGTACTTTAGGCAACAACTCAAGATATTTTCTATGAATTTCATTATCTGCTTGTGGTGATACAAACATCTGTGTTCCTCTCACTGAAACTATAATTGGACATGGTTTATTTTCTAAAATATATTGCAATTTAATTATAGACTTCAACCACTGTATATGTATCACATCTAAAGTATATATATAAAATGGAGCTATTCTGTTAAATTCTTTAATTCTTGAATAAAAATTCAAACTTGAATAATGTTTCCATATATGTAATGCCCTAGCTGGTGATTTTAATAATAACTTAAATATATTTTGAAAAAAAACTACAAACGTAGGTATTGCTTTTTTAGGTCGTTGATGAATATATATACTACTGTTTTCAAATGTATAAGCCCCTTTTACTTGAGTGAATATATGTAAACTATGGTGTCTTGAAGCTATATTTTCAATACTACTTTTGATAAAGGTAGGACATGGCAATGCCGATATATCCATGCCTATTCTCATTTGTTTCGCAATCTATGAAAGGTAGACAATGTAAGCAATATACTTAATGGGTGCGAATTATAGACCCCATCTTTTACAAAATCTTTATAGCATTTTTTTACAATACTTTTATCAACAAACTGATTAAAAGAATCATTATATATATAGCTGTTTAATGATGAGATATTTTGTTCTCCTAAAAACTGCAATTCCCAATTTCTTGAAATATTATTTTGTTTAGCTAATGTTCTTTTTAATTTGCCTACCAACCTATTTGGTATATTATGCCACTTATGGAAATTTTGATAATGATATAAATCTAAACCGTGACCTTGCCACGTAATTTTAGCCAATTCAGGAGCATATATTTTTAAATATTCTATTTGAATTTGTCTGGCGTTTAGCAGTTTTTCAGGTATGGTACATATAAATTCACATATGGCATCATCATAATAAGGAACAGCTATTTGACTATTTCTTCTAAAAATACTCATATTCGAACTTGTCCATCTTGGTGCCCAATACATGCTTTTAAATGCCCTGATTCGGCTATTCGCATTAGGAATGTTTATTTCTGCTAACAAACTTGAAATTCTATTCTTCAAATAACTACTAAAATCTCCATCTAATTTCCAAAACTCCCATAGTACAATACCCAATTGCTCACCACCTTTTTTTAATACTTTTTTATATAACACATTCACTTGTTCATCAAAAGATAAGTCGTCTGCTACTCCCATTCCGTCAAATAACACATCTCCCCAATGACCTAAGAAAAAACAATTACCTAGTTTTTCAATATCATCTATTACAGCCATTTGTCTTGGATGTGTAAACTCTGATGTACAATTATTTAATTTGCCTAATTCGTCAATTTTCCTCCATAAATACCCTTTTTTAATTTTATAAGAAGTAAATGAAAACGATTCAGCTTTTGCAATTTTTTTACTATACCATGTTTCTGATTCACCGCCTTCAAACTCATATGAATATGCTTTCACTGGATTGCGATGCTTTAATGCTGCTGCAAGTGAGCGGCTATCAAGCCCTCCTGAAAGTGGTAATATTACTTCTTTATTTAATGAAAGTCTATCTACCGTTTGCTGAAAAACTTCTGCAAATTCTTTTGTAGCTTCTGCTAATGAAATATTCCTAGGTTCGTTATACCATGAAAAATATTTTCTTTTTTGGGTTATTATATCACCATTTAATTGATACTCTGTTGCTGGTTTCAAGGCTTTAACGCCAATAAAATGGGTGTCATCATCTAAGAAAAAACCACAAGCTGCAAAAGTACAAATTGCTTTTAAGTCAAGCTCTTTATTTAATTCTAAATAGTCTTGTTCTTTTACAATTTGATTGGTCTCTGTATTATAATATACAGGTGTACTTGGAATGATTCCATTTCTAATCATGGGCAACTATTGTTTTTGTCTATAATAAGCTATCAAATCAGTTGATGGTATTGAGTTCACTCCAAATTGTCTTAACAGAGTTACTATTTGTCCGCGATGCATAGTAGAGTGGTTTACTACATGCTGCAATACATGAAAATTGCTATTGGTAAATGCCATACCTTTTAAATTTTTATAGGTGATGGTTTGCTCTAAAAATGCTTCACTATTATTTTCTATAAAAGTAATTATTTCTTTCTCTTGGGCTAAAATTGATTTCACTGCTTCTTCAAATGTACCTTCAAACAACCCACTTGCAGGCCAAGGTGTAATTTCAACATTTTTAAGTCTTTCAAACCAAATGGTTTCTGCATCCCATGAATGATAAACAGTTTTTCTAATGGTACTAAAACTACTTATTACGTCTGTGTCTATAATAGTTACATCAATTGCTTGAAGTAACTGAGTATTAGCCCACAAATTGTAGTTAAGTAAATTTAATATGTTCTCTTTCAACATTTATATAATAATCATTAGTTAGTTCTAAAAACTCAGGGGTTCTAATACCCAAATCTGTGTGCAAAATTAACTCAGAACGTTGAAAAGCAGTTGAGAATTTTCTTAATCTTAATATAACTCTTTTGGGTGCTTTTTTATCTACTGAAATGATATCTAATTGTGATTGTATATAAAACCCTTGTTCTACTGCTATGGCCGTAAACTCTACTGCTCTTTTATAAGGTATAATTACAAAAAAAACACCTTCTAAAGTCAACAATTTAAACGCTCCTTTAATTAACTCAACAAAGGGTAAGAAATCGTCGTATCTAGCTTGTTTTCTGTTAATTTCAGGAACTTGCTGATGATTATTTTCATGAAATATTTGAGGTGAAAAGAAAGGAGGATTTGATACTATTAGGTCATAGCTTTGTTCAGGTTTGTGTATTGCAAAACCAATAAAACAAGTTTCAATTGCTCGTAATTTATTTTTCCAAGTAGAATTTTCGAAATTTTCTTTGGCTTGTGAACAAGCTTCAGCGTTTAATTCTACTGCATCTATCTCATGGTTTAGCTTTTGTGCCAACATCAATGATACAATACCTGTGCCCGTACCAATATCTAATGCCTTATCTCCAAAAATCAATTCTTTTGCACACATATTTGCAACATAAGCACCCAAAACAACTGCGTCAGTATTCACTTTCATAGCACACTTATCATGTTCAACAGTAAACTGTTTAAAATGAAAAGATTTTCCTCTTACTTTTGACATAAATTTCAGTACAAAATTATATGAATTACTCTTTAAATTATTGTCATATTTTAAAAACTCCTGTTAATTATATATTATTTGCTGTAAATTAAATTAAACACAACTATGATCATTGAAAAAAACTTAGTAGATTGGCAAACTAAAACTATTTTTCCTGCTAAAATTACCGTTGAAAATCAATATATAAAAGCTATTGAAAGAATTGATAAGCATATAGATGGCTTTGTGATGCCAGGTTTTGTTGATGCCCATGTACATATTGAAAGTTCGCTTTTAATTCCTTCTGAATTTGCCAGAATGGCCGTGGTTCATGGCACTGTCGCTACAGTATCTGACCCTCATGAAATAGCTAATGTGTGTGGCAAAGAAGGTGTTTTATATATGATTGAAAATGCCAGTAAAGTGCCTTTTAACTTTTGTTTTGGTGCCCCAAGTTGTGTGCCTGCTACTATATTCGAAACCAATGGTGCTTCTTTAGATGCTGAAGTTGTAAATGAACTTTTAAATCATCCTCATATATATTACTTAACAGAGATGATGAACTACCCTGGGGTGATATACAATGATGAAGAAGTACACCGAAAAATAGCCTATGCCAAAGCGTCTAATTTACCAATAGATGGGCATGCTCCTTCCCTATCTGGCGAGTCTTTAGACAAATATATTTCTGCTGGTATTTCTACTGACCACGAATGCTCTGAACTTGATGAAGCCATTGAGAAAGCTAAAAAAGGCATGAAAATTTTGATTCGAGAAGGGAGTGCCGCTAAAAACTTTGACTCTCTAATTCCTATTATCGACAAATTCCCTGCTCAAGTAATGTTCTGCAGCGACGACAAACATCCTGACAGTCTAGAAATGAGCCATATAAGAGATTTAGCTCAAAAAGCTTTAGATCTTGGGTATGATTTCTGGGATATTATATATGCTGCTTGTATTCACCCTGTTTTACATTACCAAATCCCTAGCGGATTGCTCAGAGTAGGTGACAAAGCAGATTTTATAACTACCGATAATCTTCAGTCTTTCTCAAATATTTGTACTTATATAAATGGTATAAAAGTAGCCGAACATGGCCAAACATTTATAAAAAGGATTGAAGAAAAATCAATCAATAATTTTAATACTTCACCAAAAAATACAGCTGATTTTATATTGAATATTCCTGTAGAAAGCAGGAATGCTCAAGTTATCGTTATTCATGATGGTCAACTACTCACAAGCAAAGAAAATATAATTTTACCTACTGGTGTTTCAACTTTCGAAAGTGATATCAATCAAGATATAATAAAATTAGTGGTTGTGAATAGGTATTCAAATGCAAAAGTAGCAATGGCATTAGTAAAAAATTCAGGTATTAAAAGTGGTGCAATTGCCTCATCAGTAGCCCATGACAGTCATAATATAGTAGCTATGGGTTGTAACGATAAGGATATATGCAATGCCGTAAATCTTGTTATTAAAGAAAAAGGTGGTCTTGCCTATTCAAATAACCAAATCAAACATATACTTCCATTGCCCGTTGCAGGGTTGATGAACAATATGGATGCTTGGGAAATGGCTGATGCATATACCGCAATAGATGAATTAGTTAAAACAGGAACTCAAACAACCCTCAAAGCACCTTTTATGACTTTAAGCTTTTTAGCCTTACCTGTAATTCCTCAATTAAAACTAACAGATAAAGGTTTATTTGATGTAAACACTTTTGCTTATAGTGAGTTGTTTAGTTAATTGTTAATGCTCTAAATATTGCCTAAACACCTCTTGCAAGTAACTCTTCCCTTCTTTTAACAATTGCGGGGTCATCGTTGTATCGGTTATATAATTGTGGTGATACTCCCCTCCTCTAAACAAATCTATAGAATATTCGTTTCCTGGTCGCATATATATAAACCCATCTGGACTATATGGCATATATGCAAACTCTTGATGGTATGGATTTAACATATTTCTACTCCATATAAATTCTTGGTGTTTCAATCCTAACTGATTAAGCAGAATTGCTGCTAAATCATGCTGTTGTATCATTTTAGTATACTTAACTCCTCTGTATTCTGGCTTGATCACTTGTCCATAAAACAACATAGGTATATGATGATGTCTAGCACAAAAAGGGTCTGTATGCAAATGGGTTGGATGTGCATGGTCTGAAACAAATATAAACAAGGTATTGTTAAACCATGGTTGCTTTTTAGCATCAGCTATAAACTTACCAATGCTCTTATCTGTGTAATGAACTGAGTTAAGATAAGGTTTCTCATCTCCACCTTTCTTTATCACCTCTTTCATAGGTTGGTCATACGGGCTATGACTACTCAGTGTGAATATACTATTAAAAAAGGGTTGTTTAGATTGAGAATTTTGCTTGTTTAGCTCAGCAAATATATATTCATCAGGTATACCTAATTTCCCTTCCGGATATCCTGAAAAATCTTTCCCTTCTTTGATTACATCAAAATTATTATACCACATATATCCTTTAATATTTCCATATATCAATTGGCCTCCAAACTGAAATGAGGTATGATAACCCGCTTGTTTAAATGAATTAACGATACTAGGCAAATGCTGAAACTTATCAGGTTGTGATATGATTGAATGCTCTGGTTGTGCTGGAAAGGCACTCCATATAGAAGCCATACCTTGTTCTGACCTATCTCCACTTCCATAGCATTCAGTAAACAAAAATCCATCATCGCATAGCTTTTCAAATTCTGGTGTTATACCACTATCACCTTGAGTATACTTAATCATATCAGCACTCCAACTTTCTAAAATCACTAATACCACATTAGGTCTGGTGTTGTTTAATATCATTATAGAAGTATCTTTTGAAACTTCGAACATTCCTTTTAATGTTTTTTGTGCTTCATCATCCGTATAAAATTGATACGGATTTTTATCGGTATCAATACTCATATTTTGATATATGCTATTCATAAAGTTCCAAAATGAATTGGTGGCAGCCACGTTCAAATCGTTGCTTTTGCTATAATAACATTCACTTTGGTTAATGGGTATTTGTTGTAAACCGCCTCTTAAACCAATAGCTACCAAAAATGCACTTATAAGCAAATAGGGAAACGGAAAAATCCAATTTTTATCAAGTTTTTGTAAATGAGTATATATATATTTATTGAAAAATAAAATTCCAATACCTGCCTGAAAAACAATAAAGAACAAAGCAACTACGGTAGTTTTAACACCAGCCGTATTAATAACTTCATCTGGGTTAGACAAATATTTAATGGCTTTGTAATTTAGTTTCGCTCCCCATTCACTATACAGTTGCAATTCTGCACCAGTAATAATAGATATATAGGCTATGATGATATAAAAATAATACCTGATGATATAGTTAAATAAGTTTAAGCCTATGAGCGATTGTAAAAACATCAATAAGACAGGAATACCCATAATATAGGCTGTGGCAGATAAGTCTAGTCTTAAAGCATGTACAAACAACATTAAAATATCTGACCAACTATTGGTGAATATTTTATCAGCATGATAGAAAATAAACACCAACTTATTGAGCGTAAAAAACAACAATATAAACAGCACCATTTTTAAGGTGTTTTGTATAATATTTTTTAAATTATATGGTGTTGTAATGTTCAATAGAATAAGGGTGCAATATTAACTAATTATATGGGATTTGTATATATTTAGCAATTATAGTTTAGTCATAAAAAACATTGTAGCTAGCAATACCAGGTTTCAAAACTTGCTTTTATATAATTTTATTTTTATATAGTAAGTAAGCGGCTTGCTTTTGATTTAATTAATTACGAATAGATTTATTTATAAGAATAAATCATAAAAAAAACCACCTCAAATGAGATGGTTTTTATGTTTATGCAATTATATAAAACTAACTTCTTGGTCTTCTGTTTTGGCCACCAGGTCCACCTTGACCAGGTCCGCCTCTTCTTTCTCCACCACCAGCATTGTTTCTACCTCTAGGTCTGCGGTCGTCTCCACCACGGCTATCATTTCTACGGTCATCACCACCTCTACCTGAAGGCTTTTCAGCTACCACAAAATTAGGGTTTAGGTCACGTTTCCCATAAACTTCACCACGGCAAATCCATACTTTAATACCTATTTTACCATATACTGTTAATGCTTCGCTCAATGCATAATCGATATCTGCTCTAAGTGTATGCAAAGGAGTTCTTCCATCTTTGTATTGTTCGCTACGAGCAATCTCAGCTCCACCTAAACGACCAGATACCATGATTTTGATTCCTTCAGCACCCATTCTCATAGTAGAAGCGATAGACATTTTAACTGCACGCTTAAATGATACACGAGCTTCTAATTGTTGAGCTATAGATTCACCTACCAATTTAGCATCCAATTCAGGACGTTTGATTTCAAAAATGTTGATTTGAACATCTTTTTTGGTAAGTTTTTTTATTTCTTCTTTGATTTTATCAACCTCAGCACCACCTTTTCCAATCACAATACCTGGACGGCTAGTGTGAACAGTAATGATAATACGCTTAAGCGTTCTTTCAATTACAGTTCTAGCGATACCACCTTTAGGGATACGTGCTTTTAAATAATTTCTGATTTGATCATCTTCAATAAGTTTTTCAGCTCCTTTTTTACCAGCGAACCAATTTGAATCCCATCCTTTGATGATTCCTAATCTAAGACCTATCGGGTTTACTTTTTGTCCCATTTTATATTATTTAGTCGAGTATTAATTTGATTGAGTTTCTACAGTTGTTTGCACTTTGGTATCAACCACTAAAGTGATGTGATTTGAACGCTTACGAATTTTGTAACCACGTCCTTGAGGTGCTGGTTGCATACGTTTAGCAATCATTCCACCATCTACAAAAACAGTTTTAACAACTAGGTCTTCAAAATTTGTGCTTTGATTCACTTGACCCCAGTTAGCAATTGCTGATTTAAGCAATTTCTCAACATATAGGGCATACATTTTTCTATTGTTGAAACGTAGGATATTTAAAGCATCTTCTACTTTTTTACCACGAATCATATCTACCACTAATCGCATTTTACGAGGCGACGTAGGGCAATTTCTTAATTTAGCAACAGCTTCCATCTATGTTTAATTCTTATTAATTATTTTTTACTGGGTGACCTTTGAATGTACGAGTAGGTGAAAACTCTCCTAGTTTATGACCAACCATATTTTCAGTTACATATACTGGTATAAATTTATTACCATTATGAACAGCGAACGTATGTCCAACGAAATCAGGAGTGATCATCGAGCGTCTGCTCCATGTTTTTACTACTGTTTTCTTTTTATTGTCATTTAACTGAAGAACTTTTTTCTCCAATTTATAATCTACAAAAGGACCTTTTTTGAGTGAACGAGCCATGTATTCTTATGTTTTTATTAATAGGTTATTATTTTTTTCTTCTCTCTAAGATATACTTACTTGAAGCATTTTTAGGTTTACGAGTTTTGTATCCTTTAGATAGCAATCCTTTACGTGAGCGTGGATGTCCTCCTGATGCACGTCCTTCACCACCACCCATTGGATGGTCTACAGGATTCATGGCTACACCTCTCACTCTTGGTCTGCGACCTAACCATCTGCTTCTACCAGCTTTTCCACTATATACCAAACTGTGGTCAGGGTTAGATACAGAACCAATTGTAGCTAAACAATTAATTAAGATCATACGAGTCTCACCTGAAGGCATTTTTAATGTTGCATACTTTTCAGTACGTGCTAATAATTGTGCATATGAACCAGCTGAACGAGCCATTTTACCGCCTTGTCCAGGTCTTAATTCTATGTTGTGTATAATAGAACCTAAAGGTATTTCACTTAATGTCATGGTATTTCCAACTTCAGGTACTGAATTTGGTCCGCTCATGATTTCTTGTCCTACTTTTATTCCATTTGGAGCTATTATGTATCTTTTTTCTCCATCGCTGTATTTAACTAATGAAATAAAACAGCTTCTGTTTGGATCGTATTCTACAGTTTCAACCACTGCAGCTACGCCATGTTTGTCTCTTTTAAAATCAATTAAACGATATTTTTGTTTGTGACCACCGCCTATATAACGCATAGTCATTTTACCTTGATTGTTTCTTCCTCCACTTTTGTGGATAGATTCAGTCAAAGATTTTTCAGGTCTATTTGTGGTTAACTCAGCATAAGTATTGGCTACTTTGAAACGAGTTCCTGGGGTTATTGGATTAAATCTTTTTACTGCCATGACTATTATATGTTTGCGTAGAAGTCAATTGTTTGACCTTCTTGTAGGGTAATAATTGCTTTTTTGAAGGCTGATTTTCTTCCAGAGAAAATTCCTTTTTTAGTTTGACGAGTAACCATTTTACCACCATATTTCATAGTGCTAATGCCAGCAACTTTAACGTCATACATTTTTTCAACTGCCTCAATTATTTGAGGTTTTGTAGCAGCAGTATGAACTAAGAATCCAAACTGTTTGTATTTATCGGTGATCTTCTGCATTTTTTCAGTCACCAAAGGTTTTACTAGTATTTGTGCGTTGTTCATGATCTTACTTATTCAATAATTCTTCAATTTTAGCTATTGACTTTTCCATCAATATAATTTTTTTAGCATTCAACACATCATAAGTGTTAAGATCTGCTGCATTCACTATATTTGATTTTGGGATGTTTCTACCAGAAAGATAAACATTTTTGTTAAACTCATCTGTTACAAATAAAAACTTTTGGTTATCAACTTTTAAGTTTTTAAGTAATTGAATGAACTGTTTAGTTTTTGGAGTGTCGTAATTAAAGTTTTCAATAACTGTAATTGATTCACTTTTAAGCTTACTGCTAAGTGCTGATTTACGAGCTAATGTTTTAACTTTTTTATTCAATTTAAAACTATAGTCGCGTGGTTGAGGTCCAAATATTCTTGCACCACCTACGATTGTTCCAGATTTAATTGAACCGGCACGAGCACCACCTGTTCCTTTCTGACGTTTCAACTTTCTAGTTGAACCTGATACTTGTGAACGCTCCAATGAACTATGTGTACCTTGGCGACGGTTAGCTTGCATTTGCTTAACGTCTAACCACATTACATGTTCATTTGGTTCTAATCCGAAAACATCGGCTGAGAGCTTCACTTTGCGGCCTGTATCGTTGCCTTCAATATTGAATATGTTCAGTTCCATTTTTATTTCTCAATTATCACATAAGATCCTTTAGCACCCGGTATAGCACCTTTTAATACTAAAAGATTGTTTTCTTTGTTTATTTTTAATACAGCTAAATTGGTCATTTTAACTCTGTCTCCACCTGTACGTCCTGCCATACGCATTCCTTTGAATACACGTGAAGGCCATGATGAAGCACCTAATGATCCTGGAGCTCTTTGACGGTCATGTTGACCATGCGTTGCTCCTCCTACTCCACTAAATCCATGGCGTTTTACAACACCTTGAAAACCTTTACCTTTTGAAGTTCCTACTGCGTCTACAAAGTCACCTTCTTCAAATATATCTACCGTAATGGTATCGCCTAATTTGTACTCAGCTGTAAATTCTTTAAACTCCACTAATTTAGACTTAGATGTAGTTCCAGCTTTTTTAAAGTGGCCTTGTAATGGTTTAGTTACATTTTTTTCTTTACGTGTTCCGTATCCAAGTTGAATGGCATTATAACCATCTGTTGCTTCTGTTTTTACTTGTGTAACAGAACATGGACCTGCTTGAACTACCGTGCAAGGTATTTTTTTACCTTCTGGGGTGATGACACTTGTCATACCTACTTTTATTCCTATTATTCCTGACATGGCTGTATTCGTTATTTAATTTCTACTTCTACTCCACTTGGTAAATCAAGTTTCATTAAGGCATCAATAGTTTTTGTAGTTGAACTATAAATATCTATTAATCTTTTGTATGAACAAAGTTGGAATTGTTCTCTTGCTTTTTTGTTTACGTGTGGTGAACGTAAAACAGTATAAATTTTCTTTTCAGTAGGTAAAGGGATTGGACCACTTACCACAGCTCCTGTAGATTTTACAGTGCGAACGATTTTTTCAGCTGACTTGTCAACTAAGTTGTAATCGAACGATTTTAATTTTATTCTAAATTTTTGAGAAACCATTGTCTTTTTATGCGTTTACTTTATTACCGTTTACTTTTGCTAATACTTCAGAAGTGATATTATTAGGTGCTTCTGCATAGTTATTAAATTCCATTGTTGATGAAGCACGACCTGAAGTGATGGTACGTAATTGTGTTACATATCCAAACATTTCACCTAATGGTACTTTTGCTTTGATTACTTGTGATCCAGCTCTAGTATCCATTCCTTCTAATTGTCCACGACGTTTATTTAAATCACCTATTACATCACCCATATTTTCTTCTGGTGTTAATACTTCAATCTTCATGATTGGTTCTAATAACACTGGTCTTGCTTTTCTACATGCTTCTTTAAATGCTATTCTAGCACAAAGTTCGAATGACATAGAATCAGAGTCAACTGCGTGGAATGAACCATCAAACAATCTTACTCTTAAGTTTTCTACTGGGAATCCTGCTAATACACCATTTGACATAGCTGAATCAAAACCTTTTTGTACTGAAGGAATAAATTCTTTAGGAATTGAACCACCAACTATTTCGTTAATAAATTCTAATCCTTTTGTTTCTGCAGTTGGAGGCAATAATTCAAACTGAATATCAGCGAATTTACCACGACCACCTGATTGTTTCTTGAATACCTCTCTATGCGTAACAGCTTGTGTTACAGTTTCTTTATATGCTACTTGTGGTGCACCTTGGTTAATCTCCAATTTGAACTCACGACGTAAACGGTCTACAATAATTTCTAAGTGTAATTCACCCATTCCACTGATAACTGTTTGACCAGTTTCTTCATCAGTTTTAACACGGAATGTAGGATCTTCTTCTGCTAATTTACCTAAGGCAATACTCAATTTATCAACCTCAGCTTGAACTTTAGGCTCAATAGCTAAACCAATAACTGGCTCAGGGAAAACCATCGCTTCTAATATAATAGGATTGCCTTCAGAACATAAAGTATCACCAGTTTTGATGTCTTTAAAACCTACAGCCGCACCTATATCTCCTGCACCTAAGAATTCAATAGGATTTTGTTTATTAGCATGCATTTGAAAGATACGAGAGATACGCTCTTTGTTTCCACTACGAGTATTGTAAACATAAGAACCTGCATCTAATTTACCAGAGTATGCTCTCATGAAAGCCAAACGACCAACATAAGGATCAGTTGCAATTTTAAATGCTAATGCAGTAAATGGTTCGTTATAATCAGGTTTGATTAAAACTTCAGCTCCTGTGTCAGGGTTTGTACCAATAATCTCAGCTCTATCTAAAGGACTAGGCATCAATTCCATCACTAAATCTAGCATGGTTTGAACACCTTTATTTTTGAATGAAGAACCACAAACCATAGGAACAATTTTCATATCAAGAGTAGCTGCACGTAAGGCATCTAAAATTTCTCTTTCAGAAATTGAGTCTGGGTTTTCAAAGAATTTTTCTAATAATTTATCATCATACTCAGAAACAGCTTCAAGTAATTTTTCTCTCCACATTAAAGCTTCTTCTTTCATATCTTCAGGAATAGGCACTTCTTTATAAGTCATACCTTTATCATGCTCGTTCCAAACCATTCCTCTGAAGTTGATTAAGTCAACCACTCCAGTGAAATTATCTTCAGCACCTATTGGTAATTGCAAAGGTATTGCGTTACTACCTAACATTGAACGAACTTGTTTAACAACGTTTAAGAAGTCAGCACCAGCACGATCCATTTTATTAACGAACCCGATACGAGCAACATTGTAGTTATTAGCCAAACGCCAGTTGGTCTCAGATTGAGGTTCAACACCATCAACTGCTGAGAATAAAAATACTAGACCATCCAATACACGTAATGAACGATTTACTTCTACAGTAAAATCCACGTGACCAGGTGTATCAATAATATTGATATGATAATCTTTACCTAAATATTTCCAAAATACTGTTGTTGCAGCAGATGTAATGGTTATTCCTCTTTCTTGTTCTTGTACCATCCAATCCATTGTAGCAGCACCATCATGTACTTCTCCAATTTTATGGTTAACACCAGAATAGTATAGAATACGTTCAGTTGTTGTGGTTTTACCTGCATCAATATGTGCGGCAATACCTATATTTCTTGTATATTTAAGATCTCTTGACATTTGTTATGATTAGTTTGCTCTAAAATGAGAGAATGCTTTATTGGCTTCAGCCATTTTATGAGTATCGTCTTTTTTCTTCACTGATGCACCTTCACCTTTAGAAGCTGCAATAATTTCATTGGCAAGACGTTGTGCCATAGTTTTTTCTGAACGTCTGCGGGTATAAGTAACCATCCATTTCATTCCTAATTGGATTTTACGGTCAGCACTTACTTCTACTGGTATTTGGAAGTTTGCACCACCCACACGTCTTGCTTTGGTTTCAACCGCTGGCATAACGTTATTTAGGGCTTTTTTCCATACATCAATTCCTCTTTCTTGTGTTTTAGCTTCAACCATATCTAAAGCTCCGTAAAAAATATCGAAAGCGATAGTTTTTTTACCTGCCCACATAAGGTTATTTACAAAACGTGTAACCATGACATCATTAAATTTTGCGTCTGGTGGTAATATGCGTTTTTTGGCTTTTGCTTTTCTCATTTCCTTATATTATTTTTTCTTTTTGGTAGGTGCAGCAACTGCTCCTGCTTTTGGTCTTTTTGCTCCGTATTTTGAACGACGTTGACGTCTTCCGTCAACACCAGCAGTATCTAAAGCACCACGAATGATGTGATATCTTACTCCTGGTAAATCTTTTACCCTTCCTCCTCTTATAAGAACAATTGAGTGCTCTTGTAAGTTGTGGCCTTCTCCTGGAATATAGGCATTCACTTCGTTGGTATTACTTAAACGAACACGAGCTACTTTACGTAAAGCTGAGTTCGGTTTCTTTGGTGTAGTTGTATACACACGGGTACACACGCCACGGCGTTGTGGACATGAATCAAGTGCTGGCGATTTTGATTTATCAATTATCGCTACTCTTCCTTTGCGTACAAGTTGTTGAATAGTTGGCATTTATATACAGTATGTTCAAAAAATGGACTGCAAAAGTAGGGATTTTAATTGAATTAGCAATATTTTTCATAAAAATTTTCAATATTTATTAGCCCCTCTCCAAAATAGGTGGTAAAATACTATCCTTTTATCGAATGTAACCAATTATAAATGAATGTTTCATCTTCATTTAAGCAGCCCAAAACCCTATATTTAGATTTTTTTAATACTATTGACTTTTTTGCCAATTCTTTCACCACACAAAAGGGAAATCGACCACTTGAGTGTACAAAATACCATTCTGAATCCTTAGCAATTAAAAATCCTGTATGGTTATCTAACCCAACTAAATAAAATTGATGCCTCGGCTGAGGTAACTTATTTATAAATTCTGAAAGTGAATAATTACTAAACCTTTTTATGTTTTTTGACTCACATAATTCCTTTATCATGGCTTCTGATGCCAAACATGCCAACCTGTTTCTGTCTAATTTAACTCCTGCATCTCTCAAAACAGTAGTGACAAAATACCCACAAGCTATTTTTCCACTGCCTGGAACTTCAGTTTTTCCATTAAAATTCCATCGTGTCCCATACCAATAATTAAAAATCCCTTCTGTGATAGTCGAAGTCATTAGCTCAGTTAACTTTTCTCTATCAGCCTTTGTTTTATATATTAAACTTGCTTTTATTATTTCTTGTTTATTTTTATCAATTTCAATGATGTATTGCTTAGGCGTGTAAGCAAAATAATGGTAGTCAGGAAGGTAAATTCTATAATTACTAAAAAGCAAAAATCCATATACAATTAAAGTAACCTCAACTATCACTAAAATGGACTTCAAAAATTTCATCTCTGCGAATATAATATTTTTTATGCATATTTGTAACTGACTAATCAACTTTGTAAAGACATTTGGTGTCATTAATACAATAGCCTGTCAAAATCAATTGAAAAAAATTCTATATTGCATATTGCTTCTCACATTGTTCATAAATTCTTATGCTCAAATAGAATTTGTAGAAAACAAAGGGCAATGGCCTTTTGATGTTTTATATTCTTGTAAACTTAACAATGGGAGACTATTTATTCAACAAAATGCTATCACTTGGTATTTTTACCAAATGCCTTATTCTCATCCACAAAGTTTCCCTAATCATTCAAATTTCAAGAATGACCAACCGAATAATTTGGGCCCACAAGACCCACAATTTACAAGTAAACTAAATGCACATGCCTATCAAGTTGTTTTTGAGAATGCTAACCTTACTTCAAAAACAATTGGCATAAATCCTTATTCGCATGTTACTAATTTTATTATGAGTAAAGATTCGTCGAAATGGAGATCAAATGTAAAAAGTTATGATAAAGTATATATAAAAAATTTATATCAAGGTATCGATTTAGAAATTTTCAGTTCAGAAAATCAAAAAATTAAGTATAATTTTATAGTTGCACCCAGAACTAATATTGATGATATTCAAATGAAGTATTTGGGTTTAAATTCTATTTCACTTAAAAACAAAAAGCTTCAATTAAAAAATTCTCTATTCACCCTCGAAGAAAATATTCCATTAACTTTTTATACAGATGGGGAAGGCGAAACTATTCCATGTGATTATGTTTTGAAAGAAAACACTGTATCCTTTAAAACTCCTAAATCTATCTACAACAGGCCTATTGTAATTGACCCTCAATTAATTTTTAGTTCATACTCTGGCTCTAGTGCTGACAATTGGGGCTTTACAGCAACTTATGACAATCTGGGATGTGGATACTCAGCTGGAATTGTATTTGGAACAGGTTTCCCAACAACTTTAGGTGCTTTTCAAGTAAACTTTGGAGGTGGTGTTGATGTAGATTTTTCAAATGGTGATGTATCTAGAGACATCGGAATTTTGAAATATTCTCCTGATGGAAAAAACCTAATATATGCAACATATATCGGAGGAAGTCACAACGAGCAGCCTCATAGCATGGTGGTGAACCATGTAGGGGAATTGTGTGTATTGGGGACTACTTTTTCTACTAACTTCCCAGGTATAAAAATATCTTCATTTCAATCAAATCTTGGTGGCCAAAGTGATATAGTTATTTTTAAACTAAACTCTTCAGGAAGCTCAATAATTGCCGCAACTTACTATGGAGGGTTAAAAAGAGACGGTCTTAATGGACTTTTAAATTCATCAGATCAAAACACCAGCCCTTTGGGTTGGAACTATGGAGATATGTTTAGAGGCGAAATTATTTGTGATAATTCAGATAATTTATATATAGCGTCATCAACTGAAACCAAAACAAACGAAGGCTTACAAATGAAAAATGGTGAATGGTTAACCTATAACGGGGGTAATTTTGATGGTGTGGTAGCCATGTTTAATTCAAATTTAAATAGCCTGTTTTGGTCTACTTATATAGGTGGTTCTAATATAGATGCAAGTTATGGGTTAAATCTATACAATAACCAATTATATGTTTGTGGTGGCACTAATAGCAATGACCTTAAACTTAAAAATCTGAATACGATACCTAAGTTTAACCAATACCAAGGTGGTGTAGCAGATGGTTATATAATTCAATTAGATGCGTCATCTGGCAAATCAAGTAGCGGTACATACATTGGTACTTCAGGTTATGACCAAACTTATTTTGTACAAATAGATAGATACGGAAAACCATATACTTATGGACAAACCAACGCTGGAACTTGGCCTATTACTATACCTATATATAACAATGCTGGTGCTAGTCAGTTTATTGTAAAGCTTGATGAAAAGCTAACAACTTATGAAAATTCTATGACTTTTGGATCTGGAAGAAAAATTCCAGACATTTCACCTTGTGCTTTTTTGGTTGACAAGTGTGGGAGAATTTTTGTTTCTGGTTGGGGAGGCAAAGTTAACGCATACCCTAGAGGCAACAATGGTTCGACTAATGGAATGCCCTTAACTAACAATGCTTTTGATAAAAAAACAGATGGCAGCGATTTTTATTTAGGTGTGTTCAACAGAGACATGGATACACTTCTATACGGAACTTTTTTTGGTGGGCATGATATAGGGTCTGATGGAAATCCTTTGGCTGAACATGTTGATGGCGGTACTAGTAGGTTTGACTATGAAGGCAAAGTATATCAATCAGTCTGTGGGGGCTGTGGGGGCTCATCAGGATTCCCAACAACACCAGGTGCTCATTCTCAAACAAACAACAGCACAAACTGCAATAATGCATTATTTAAAATTGATTTTGAAAATCTTAATTACAAACCCATTGGTGCAAGCAAAACAATAGATGTATATGCTGGTGACACCATCATATATCAATATAAAGTAAAAGATCAAGACAAAAAAGACTCTTTATATATAACAAGAATAGGAAATGTATTTGCTTCACCTTTATTACCACCATATGCTGAAATGAACGAAAACACAGGCATTGGCGAAGTGAGCAGTGAATTTAAATGGTTACCATTATGTCAACATATCTCAACTGATACTTATTATGTATATATTCAAACAAGAGACAATAATATTTGCCCTAAACCAGATACAAGCTACGATGAAATTAAAATAGTAGTAAAAACACCTCCAGTAATTAAACCACCTAACGTAGTTTGTGTGGAACATATAGATGACAATACCCTGAAAATAACATGGGACAAAACTGATGAAACTAAGTATTTCAAATATTATTTATTGTTTAGAAAAGACCCATTAGGAATTACCAAAGTGATAGATACCATATATCGAAATTCGAATTCAGAATATATAGATGATCAAACACCATTTCATCAAATTAAAAACTTTTGCTACTTTATTTTAGGTGTAAATATATGTGACAAAGTAGGTGATACTAGCTATAAAGCATGCTCAGCAGACGAATATAGAAATCCGATTGATTCAGTATATTTATTTTCTGCTTCAGTTGTAGATAATAAATTTGTACAAATCAAATGGTTTAAGTCAAAAGAACCAGACTTTGGTAGCTATTTATTATTTAAAAACAGCAATAAATTTAAAGGTCCCAATATTCCAGTATTTATCAAATCTATCTCTAATATTAACGATACAATATATAATGATTCGTTAGTTTCTGTTTCAGATTCTTCATATTGTTATACCCTAAGAGTTACTGATAAATGCGGACATATAAGTAATTATTGTAACTTTGGGTGTACTATTTTACTTAAAGGAAAATCAGAACCATATATACACAATATGTTTTGGAATGACTATAAAGAATGGGAAGGAGGTGTCAATATTTATGAAATTAAAAGAAGTGATAGTATAGATTTTTTATTTACATATGTAGACAAAACCAATAACATAACCCTTAATTATGCCGATACATCTATGTTTTATGATTGGGGTTTATATACTTATAAAATTATAGCCAAAGAGGGATACAAAGGATATAATGCTACAAGTGAAAGCAATTGGATAAGCTTATATCAAGAACCTTTGTTATGGGTGCCTGATGCTTTTACTCCAAACGGAGATAATATAAACGACAATTGGGGATGGCAAAGTGTATTTGTAAAAACTATGCATATGAGTGTATATAATAGATGGGGCGAATTGGTTTTTGAAACTGATAATAAAAAAGATTTTTGGGATGGTATATATAACAACAAAAGGTTTGACAACAACGTATATGTTTGGCATGCCGAATATACAGGTTGGGATAATAGCAAACATTCATTAACTGGGAATGTTACCGTTTTAAAATAACTACTTGTTTTCTCTTAATAAAGTTACAACTCCTTTGACTCTATCTATATTCTCGTCTCCAATAAATCTATAATCAAATATAAAATAATAATTCTTAAAGGTGACTCTATTTATTTAAAATAGGTTGCCTCAAATATCTTTTACTATTTTTCTTTATTGAAACGTTTATCAAACATAAAAGGCAACACATCAATTATTTTTACTTCATTAAACTTTAAAGCATTTGGATTTAGAATCAAATGAAATTCTTGAGGAACTATTACTGATGGAACTTCTATAGCCAACTCATTTTTAGCTAACCAATCACTTCCTATTTTTTGAAACTCTTGATTGCTTTGTGGACTATCTATTAATTTTGAAACAACAGACCATTCAATTCTTTTCACTTTTACATCAGGCACTTCAATACTAGCCATACAAATTCCATTCGACCATAAAGATTGTTCTTGATGAACCATCATTTCTAATACTGCTAACGACCTTAGTGTTGATGTATACAGCATCCGTTGCCCTTTCATGTTCCACCTCCCACCACTTAACCTTGCCCCTTCTCCAGAAAGGTCTCGTATATATTCTTTTTTAGCTAATCTATATACAATCATTAACTAAAAATACCATGTTGAATTCTGCCCAATTCATCATGTATCATATTAAAACCAAATGACGTAGTAAGAAATGATATAGGAGCCTTTCCATTTAATGCAGGTGAAGGAAGCTTTAACCATGAGGCAAAATCTGAATCAGTATCAAACACAGACCTTCCATGCCTATATAACTCATCCAATTGTAAAGACTTTTCACTAACAGATAAATCCATTTTATCTGTTGATTTATATCTGTGATAGGTACGTTCTGAAATATGCAACAAATCTGACATCTCTTTAAAAGTCAATTGCAGTTTTTTCATAATTAATTCTACTGATTTCTTTTCAATTCCAAGAACAGATTTTTCATGATAACGTGAAGAATGATCAGGGGTATAAATAGATTGAAACGCAATATCAGATTCTTCAACAAATAAAAGATCTTGCTCAGCTAATTTATATTTCTTTGCCATTTGCCACAAATTTACTGCAATTTGTCAGACAAAAAAACTTTTTTTAAATATTCATCAAATAGTGAATCAATAACCTCACGCCTGAGCCAGTTCCATTTTTACCTCTATAGCTATCTTGACTGTTTAAATAAGCTGGGCCAGCAATATCAAAATGCATCCAAGGATAATCAGTATATTTCTCTAAAAATTTACCCGCAGTAATAGCACCAGCCACTGGGCCTCCTATATTTTTCATATCAGCTAAATCAGATTTTATTAAATCTGCATATTCATCCCAAAATGGCATTTCAACTAATCTTTCATACACTTGTTCTCCACTACTTTTTAATGCATTTTTTTGCAAATCAGAAGCAGTACCCATAGCTACAATCCCATATTGACCAATGGCAGCAGCAGCAGCACCTGTAAGAGTAGCTAAATCTACCACTAATTCAGGGTTATATTTTTTAGCATAATGAAGTGCGTCAGCCAATATCATTCTTCCTTCAGCATCGGCATTTAACATTTCTACTGTATGTCCACTCATCATTTCTACTACATCACCCGGAGTATATGCATTTTCTCCCGGTCTGTTATCAGTTGCCGGAACTAAGCCAACCACATATACTTTCAATTTCATTTTTGCTATGGCATGCATGGTACTAATTACTGCAGCAGCTCCAGCCATGTCACATTTCATACTATCCATACTGTTAGGAGTAGGCTTTAAACTTAACCCACCAGTATCATATACTACACCTTTCCCAACAAGCACAATAGGTTTTTTATTTTTGGCACCAGCTGGTTTATATTCCATAATAGTAAAAGTTGGAGGTTCTATACTGCCTTGGTTTACAGACAACAACCCACCCATTTTCATGCTCTTAATTTTTGTTTTATTCCATACATCAATATGAAAACCAGCTGATTTAGCCAACAATTCAGCTTGTTTTGATAATTCAGTTGCTGTTAAAAAGCTTTGTGGTTCATTTACTAAAGTACGAGCAATACAAGTTGACTCTATTATAATGTTTAATTGGTCAATCTCTTTTTGAGAAAGTTTGGTAGAGTATATATATATATTGGCTAATGAATTTTTAAGTTTATCAGCATCTTTTTTATACTTCAAAAACTGATAACTACCTAGTGCCATCCCCTCAGCAATAGCCAAAGTGGCTGAAGAAGGTTCGCCTGAAATAAGAACTCCTTCTATACCTTCAGCATTTATTTGTTGTTGAATAGTATGTCCTGTTTTTCTGAGATACTCCATCGTTTTATACCCTAGAGTGTCTTCTGTTTTTTCCATCACTAAAAACACCATCTCACTTATACTTTTTATGGTAATTAAATCTTTCTTATCTTGTATCTTTGCTTGTATATATTCTATTTCTGATTCATTAAAACCTGCTTTTTTCCAATCTGAATTTTTATTGACAACTAATACTGTTGGAAGTTCGTAAGGTGTTTTTTTAGCTAACTTAATTTGTGGGACAGAAAATGTTTTCATGTGTTTATTTATTATAAATAGACAGCAAATATATGAAGTGAATATAAAAGAAAAGTCAAATCTAAACTATATATGAAAATAAATTTGGTCACATGAGAATCTTTAAATTTATTCGTAACTTATTTTGAAAGAAACTAAAGAAATTACAGAAAAAATTATCTTAGGTATTGATCCTGGAACTAATATTATGGGTTATGGAATCATTAAACTTACAGGTAAAAAATGTGAGCTGCTAAGCATGGGTATAGTAAAACTTTCACAGTTTGATAACCATGCTATGAAACTTAAACATATATTCGAGAGAACTTTATCACTTATTGAACAATACAAACCAGATGAAGTTGCTCTTGAAGCTCCATTTTATGGAGAAAACATTCAAAGTATGCTCAAACTAGGCAGAGCCCAAGGTGTGGCTATGGCTGCAGCCCTTTATAGAGATATTCCTATTTTTGAATATGCACCTAAAAAAGTAAAACAAAGCATCACGGGCAGTGGAAGTTCATCTAAAGAACAAGTGGCTGCTATGCTTAAAGCTCTTTTGAAATATGAAGAAAATCCACAATTTTTAGATGCAACCGATGGTTTGGCAGTAGCTTATTGTCATTTTCTTCAAAATAACATAGGTGGTAATGCCATGGCTAAGAAAACAAAAGGTGGCACTTGGGCTGCTTTTATCAAAGAAAATCCTGAACGAAAACTGTAAACTTTTAACTATATTTATTAAACTTTTATCGATTTAATTTGCATCAAAATTTTTATACGCTTATGAACCAAATATTGAAAGGGAAAAAAGGAATTATTTTTGGAGCTCTAGACCCAAATAGCATAGCTTGGAAAGTAGCCGAACATTGCCATAACGAAGGAGCCATTTTTACGCTGACCAATGCACCCATTGCTCTTAGATTAGGAACCATCAATCAACTTGCTGAATCTACTGGTTCTGTAGTAATACCTTGCGATGTAACAAGTGATTCTGATATGGAAAATTTGATCACTGAAAGTATGAAAGTGCTAGGCGGTAAAATTGACTTTATACTTCACTCTGTTGGCATGTCTTTAAATATAAGAAAAGGCAAATCTTATCTTGACCTTGATTACGATTTCACTCACAAGACACTAGATATATCAGCCATTTCGCTTCACCGTCTTTTAAAAACAGCCTACAAATTAGATGCGATAAATGAATGGGGAAGTGTCGTAGCTTTAACGTATATAGCAGCTCAACGAATTTTTCCTGACTATAATGAAATGGCCGATGCCAAAGCATTACTCGAAAGCATTTCTAGAAGTTTTGGCTATCATTATGGCAAAGCTAAAAAAGTGAGAATAAACACCATTTCACAATCTCCTACTAGAACAACAGCGGGAAGTGGCGTTAAAGGTTTTGATTCTTTTTATGATTATGCCGAAGCTCTTAGTCCGCTTGGAAATGCAAGTGCAGAAGATTGTGCTCAATATTGTGTAGCTATGTTTAGTGATTTTACTAAAATGGTAACCATGCAAAATTTATTTCACGATGGAGGATTTTCATTCACAGGCTTTAGCAGCGAAGTGATGGAAATAGGAAAACAAAACGACTAATTGTTTGTTTCTGAACTTATATAACCAATACTCATTTGTCATTTAAAATATATACCAAAACAGGCGATAAAGGCCAAACCTCATTAATTGGAGGCACTAGAGTTCCTAAATATCATTTAAGAATTGAAACTTATGGTACAGTTGACGAATTAAACTCTTATATTGGTTTGATTCATGATATAAGTTCATGGCCTGAAGTAAATACATTGCTAAAAAAAATACAAGACCAATTATTTACCATCGGCTCACACCTAGCCGCAGATCCTGATCACAATAAAATGTCATTACCTAGCATTGATACTTCTCTTATAACAGACCTAGAAAATGCCATTGATTTGATGGACGAACAATTGCCTGCTTTAAAAAACTTTATTTTGCCTGGTGGACATATATATGTTTCTTATTGCCATATTGCTAGATGTGTATGTAGAAGAACTGAAAGACTTTGTGTTCATTTAAATGACGAAAAAGCCCTAGACGACCAAAATATTATTGTGATTTTAAACAGACTAAGTGATTATTTATTTACATTGGCTAGATATATAGGATTTAAGCTTCATGCTCCTGAAATTCCTTGGAACAGCAAATAATATAATTGATTTTGCTTCTGTAGTTTAGTTTTTATATTTTTTATTTCTCTTTTCTATTGTTAGTTTTGAAGTTAACAATTTACGATGAAAAAAATATATACTTATACCATTTTTGTTGCCACATTCTTGTTGGTATATACAATAAAATTTAACATTCCTGCTCATTCAAAACAATTTAAAACTGAAGCTTCAGAAGGGATGGAAGAAGATATCGAAGCTAGAACCAACTGGGAAAACAACTTACTAGCTGACCCATCAACGGGCAAAATTCCTTATAGAATTAGAGAAAACGAATTGGCTTTTGCCGCAACACTTCCCAACGATAAAGCTTCATACAAAACAGGCTTAGGTGGCAATCCATGGCAAAACATTGGTCCCTGGAATGTGGGAGGAAGAACCCGAGTTGTGATTATAGATGCGATAGATGAAAATATATTATATTCAGGTGGTGTAACTGGTGGTATTTGGAAAAGCACAGACGGAGGAATTAATTGGGAAAGGAAAACTACTCCTGCTCAAATGCCAGCTATTACTACCATTAGTCAAAACCCTAAACATCCTGATACTTTATATGCGGGAACCGGCGAAGGTAGCGGCAGCAGTGCTAGCGATGGAGGAGCCTATTACTTAGGCAATGGCATGTATAAATCTACTGATAGAGGTGAAACATGGACTGCTATTACCAGAACTGCATCCAACTCGCCACAAGTATTTGACAGAAACTGGGATATAACTTGGAAAATTGTAGCATACCCTAGCGATACAGGTGATGTGTTTTTTGCTGCCACTTATGGTAGTATATATAAAAGCAATAATGGAGGAAAAGGTGTCACGCAAGTAAAAGGTGGCAGTGGTCCATTTGGAGGAGGCCAATCATATTATACGGATATCAATGTTTCATCAAAAGGTGTTTTATATGCAACACTTAGTGGCGAAGGTTATGAATCAGGTATATGGCGTTGTGCTGATGCAGTGAATTGGAAAAAAATAACACCAGTCAATTTTCATAAAGATTACAACCGTATTGTTTCTGGTATTTCGCCTAGCAATGAAAACATTGTATATTTTTTAATTAACAACGACAGTTCAGGAAGAAAATCTACAAATTTTAGAGGTGATGCCGAATATAATAGCTTATGGAAATATACATATACAGGCGATACCACCTCCCCTACCCTTGGCAATTGGGAAGATTTAACACAAAATTTACCAAACAAAGGCGGACAATTTGGTCAGTTTTTTACACAAAACAGCTATGATATGTGTGTAGAGATAAAACCCGACGACCCCAATATAATTATCATTGGAGGAACAAATTTATGGAGAAGTAATGATGGATTTAAAACGCCTAGCAATGTTGAATGGATTGGTGGTTATGGTGTAAATACTACTTTACCTGATTTTAAAATGTATCCCAACCACCATCCTGATAACCATTGGGCAAAATTCTATAAAAGTAATACTTTAAAAATGCTCTCAACATGCGATGGTGGTATATATAGAACAGATAATATAATGAGCAACAATGTTACATGGACCCCTTTAAATAATGGATATATCACTACTCAATATTATTCCGTTGCTGTAGACCATGCCATTGGAGGTACCACAGTTATAGGTGGTTTGCAAGACAATGGCACCCATTGGTCAAATGATTTTGCGAATTCTAAGTTTAATTGGACTATGCCCTTTAGCGGTGATGGTTCTCATTGTTATATTCCCAATGGAGCAAATGAATTATATGTTTCAAAACAAGAAGGTAAAGTATATAAAATAAAAGTAGATGCACAAGGAAATCCAACCCATTATGTGAGAATTGATCCATTATCAGCCATTAAAAAATATCAGTTTATCAATCCATTTGCTATAGATCCCAACAATGAAAATAGAATGTATTTACCAGATGGAGACAGAATATACAGAAACAACGACTTAAGTCAATATTTATATAAAACTATTTTAGATTCAGTTTCTACTGATCTGGGTTGGACTGAAATAACAAACACTACAGACTCATTACAAACCATTACCGCAGTAAGTGTTTCTAAATGTCAAACAGATGTGATGTATTATGGTACTTCAAATGGTAAATTATATATAGTCAGAAATGCATCTGTTGGACAACCATTGGTGCAAAATATAAGTGGAACCAATTTCCCTGCCGGGAACATCAATTGTATAAGCCTCCACCCTACTGATACAAATTATATTATGGCAGTATTTACCAACTACAATATCAAAAGTATTTTTTACACAAAAAATGGGGGACAGAGTTGGATAGACGTTTCAGGGAATTTAGAACAATTTGCAGATGGAAGTGGAAACGGACCTTCATGCAGATGGGCAGCTGTAATGCCTATGAATGGTTTTGATGGATATTTTGTTGCAACTTCTACTGGCTTATATTCTACTGATACATTAAAAGGAAATCAAACCAAATGGGTATTGCAGGGTGCCGAAAATATAGGAAACTATGTATGCACGATGATTGACACCAGACCTGCGGATGGATTAGTGATGGTTGCTACACATGGAGCTGGTGTATTTGCTGCAAAAATCACAGAGAGATTCCAAGTATTAGGTGAAAAGCCAAATGAGCAAAATGCACATTTAAAATTTAATATATATCCAAATCCAACGGCTGAAAAAGCATATATACATCTATATACATTTAAACCTGAAAAGCTTCAAATAAAAATATATAATTTAAATGGAGCATTAATAAAAACTGTTGAGCACCAATGCAGCATGCCTGGTGAAAACGAGTTAACAATTGAAACATCTCAACTGAAAACAGGAATGTATTTAGTGTCTATTGAAACACAAACAAATACATATATTAAAAAATTACAAGTAATCAAATAAATAACACATGAGTAATGTCCCACAATTTACCTTACAGGCTCAATATTCTTTAGCAGATTTGAATGAAAGATTAAAGAAAAATATGGGAGAACATTTAGGAATAGAATATATAGAATTAGGCGAGAATTTTCTTAAAGCCAAAATGCCAGTTGACCATAGAACCCACCAACCTCTGGGTATGCTTAACGGTGGAGCTTCACTTGCTTTAGCAGAAATTACAGGAAGTATGGCAGCCAACTTATATATAGACAGAACAAAATATGTAGCCTTAGGATTAGACATCAATGGCAACCACCTAAAATCGGTTAAAGAGGGTTACGTATATGCAACTGCAACTCCTTTCCATATGGGAAAAACCACACAAGTTTGGGAAGTGAAAATAACCGACGAAGAGAATAACTTAATATGCATTTCTAGATTAACAATGGCTGTTGTAGAAATCAAAAAATAAATGAATTTAAAGTTAACACATATACTCAAATTACTTACATCTATAATTATAGTTTGTTTAATATTCGCTTGTGAAAATTCTGCTAAACATAACAAAAGAAATTCAAACGGTGTTTATGTAAAACCATCTGTAGACTATAAAGGAAAATATAGAAAAGGTCATTATAGAAAGCCATACAGCACTGATAAAAATGCTATAAAAAACAGAATGAAATCTAAATATTATTATCATTCGAGGGGAAAATATATGCATAAAAAAAAATAATACATATATGTGTTTCCATATGCAACAAACCCAATCAGCTAAAGAACTTCAACATAGGTTTAAAGCTTCATTTGCTAAAGTTGATAAATACAAAGCTGCTATATATAATGGTTTTCAGTTTGGTGAAGTTCCAATTATTACTAATGAAAACCCAGGTACCATTCAACTATTTCATTGGGGATTAATTCCCTCTTGGGCCAAAGACAATAGTATAAGAAAAAACACTTTAAATGCGAGGATTGAAACAATTGCAGAAAAGCCAGCATTTAAAAACAGTATATCCAACAGATGTTTAGTATTGATTGATGGATTTTATGAATGGCAATGGCTTGACGAAAAAGGCAAACAAAAAAAACGATATTTAATTCACCAACCCCAACATGAGGCTTTTGCTTTAGCCGGACTTTGGAACAATTGGGTTGATAAAGAATCAGGAGAACTACAACATTCATTTACAGTGCTTACAACTGAGGCAAACGAACTGATGAGCAAAATACACAATACCAAAAAAAGAATGCCTATAATTGTTTCTAAAGACAATGAAACCAACTGGCTTCAAGGCATGACTTTAATTGATGGTAATAATAGTTTAGAAGCAATAGAAACATAATTTATATACAAATGAAGGATAGAAATATAATCAAAATTGTCCTAATTACCATTTCAGTTTCTGCAATTGTCATTAGAAACGTTTCATGTAAAAAAGGTAGAGACCCAGAAATTACAAAAGCATTGGCTGAGGGTAAAATGATTCTAATAGATGCAAAAGGGGTGGAACATATACTGCCTGATAGTATAAGAGATCAAAACAGAAAATCTTATCAAATAAATGACAGTATTCAAAATGCAATTGATTTAACACCTGATGAAATAACTAGTTTAGATAAATTAGGAATTAACAAAAAAATTGTTTCTGATATAAAATTCATTGTTCATAAATCGTTTGAAACTCTAGAGATGGAAAATACTTCTGGTAAAAACATCCCTCAAAACATGTTACCCAAAATGATACAGTTTAATCAAGTAACTACAGAAAATAAAAAAGAAATTGAAGCATATATTTCAAAGAATGGTTTTGAAAAAGATATAGACCATCATTGGAAAAATGATTTTCGCCAACTGAAACTGTATTTTATAGAAAATTCAAATCAATTATATACAGCTATCATTTCAAAAATCTAAAATATTTTCATTATAAATTCGTTTTTAAATTCAAACATGAAAAAAATATATTTTATTATTCTAACAGCTTGCATCATGTTTCTATCATGCAACAAAGACAAATCGCTAAATTCTAACTATCTTATTTTTGGTCATTATTTTGGTTTTTGTGCAGGAGAGCAGTGTATCGAAATATTTAAGTTAAATTCATCTTCTTTGTTTGAAGATACCAATGACAAATACCCAAATTCAAACAATTTTTATAATGCAAATTATACTTCTTTGTCTAATGATAAATTTAATTTAGTGAAAGACTTGGCAGACGACTTCCCCTCTGATTTATTGTCTGAAAAAAATATTACCATTGGTCAGCCTGATGCAGGAGATTGGGGTGGCTATTATATTGAGTATAGTAAAAACGGGATTCATAAATTTTGGTTGATTGATAAAATGACCAGCAATCTTCCTGCTAAATACCACGCTTTTCTAAGTAAAGTTGAGAAAAAAATTGGACTTCTGCAATAAATTGAATTGAACATAGCACACAAAAGCAAGTACAAATGCCCTCTGCACCCTACCTTTGCTTTACGTTTTATGTTTAAAGAAGCTATTCAACACCCTATATTTACTATTGTGTCTGACATTGCAGCTGAATCCCAGCAGCCTTGTTATGTTATAGGAGGATATGTCAGAGATTTTTTGCTTGAAAGACCTTCTAAAGACGCCGATATTGTGGTTTTAGGTGATGGAATAGAAATAGCCACACAAGTTGCTAAGCGTTTAAAACTGGAAAGACCCCCTGCTATTTTTAAAACATTTGGCACAGCCATGATAAACATTGGTGACTTTGAAGTGGAGTTTGTAGGTGCTAGAAAAGAATCATACCAAACGACAAGCAGAAAACCACAAGTAACCAAAGGAACCTTAGAAGACGACCAGAAACGTAGAGACTTTACTATAAACGCTTTAGCTATTAGTTTAAACAAAGAAAATTACGGCGAATTTGTAGATCCTTTTAAAGGGTTATTAGATTTAAAAAATCAAATTATTAAAACACCTTTAGACCCTCATATTACCTTTAGCGACGACCCTTTACGCATGATGAGGGCCATTAGATTTGCTTCTCAATTGCAATTTACAATTTCTGAAGAAACACTTCATTCTATTACTGAAAATGCTCATAGAATAGAGATTGTGAGTATGGAAAGAATTAGTGACGAACTAAATAAAATCATTATGTGCCATATACCTTCTATAGGTTTTAAATTGCTTTTTGATACTGGGCTTTTAAAAATCATTTTTCCTGAACTAGCAGCAATGCAAGGTATAGAAACCATCAATGGCAAATCACACAAAGATAATTTCTACCATACGCTGCAGGTGCTCGACCAAATATGCCCTCAGACAGACGACTTATGGTTGCGTTGGTCTGCTATACTTCACGATATCGCTAAACCTGCCACTAAAAGATTCAACACTGGCGAAGGGTTTACTTTTCACGGACATGAAGACAGAGGGGCTAGAATGGTGAAGCAAATTTTTAGGCGTATGAAGTTGCCTATGAATGAGAAGATGAACTTTGTTGAGAAAATGGTGATGCTTCACTTGAGACCCAAAGCATTGGCTGAAAGTGAACAAACAACCGACTCAGGTTTTAGAAGATTAATTGTGGATGCAGGTGAAGATATCAATGCCCTATTTACATTATGCCATGCTGATATAACTTCTAAAAATAAACAGAAAGTAGAAAAGTATAGAAGGAATTTAGAAGCTGTAAGAGAACGTGTAGCTGAAGTAGAACAAAGAGACGACCTTAGAAACTGGCAGCCACCAGTAGATGGAATTGACATAATGAATTTCTTTAATATCAAACCTGGGCGTGAAGTCGGACTTATCAAAACGGCTATAAGAGAAGCTATTTTAGAAGGAGATATTGCCAATACCAGAGAAGCTGCGTTAGAACTCATGAAACATAAAGGTTTAGAACTTGGGTTGAAAATTCATGCATAAATCTCTTTCCTATTTTAGGAATATTTCACTAGAATTTTCTTCAAAAAAATATTGTAACGATGTCTTGCTTTTATTGATACATTTGCGTTCGAAAAAAAAATAGATAGCAAATGCCCATCTATTTTGTCACATATATTAAAAACAAGTTTGTTAAAAGACATATATAACGCTGATGAAGAAATTTATTGTACAGGTGGCCGATAGCAGCCATTTGCAATACTCACATATAATCTGCTCAGAAATGGAATCTTCGGCAAAAGCCCGAGGAACAGGAATAGCGAAAAGAACCCCTGAATATATTGAAGAAAAAATGCTCGAAGGTAAAGCTGTAATAGCCTTTACCAAAGACGACAAGCAATGGGCAGGTTTCTGTTATATAGAAACATGGAGCCACCATAAATATGTGGCCAATTCAGGTTTGATAGTTGCCCCTGATTTTAGAAAAAGCGGATTGGCAAAAGAAATTAAAAAGAAAATCTTCGACTTATCTATAAAAAAATATCCAGATGCTAAAATATTTGGTCTCACTACTGGTTTAGCTGTGATGAAAATAAACTCTGACCTAGGTTATGAGCCCGTTACCTACTCAGAACTTACGCAAGATGAAGACTTTTGGAAAGGATGTAGAAGCTGTGTCAACTTTGATATATTAACCAGTAAAGAAAGAAAAAACTGTTTGTGTACAGCCATGCTTTATGATGCTGACGAAAAAAAATCGAAGAAGAAAAAAAACAAGTTTTTACAATTCAGCAAATACTCAAAAATATTTGAGCGACTTACTCAAATGAAAAAAACGATATTCTTAAGACAGCAACGTTTAAAAGACAATCCATAACACATGAATAATATTAAAGTTTCTGTAATAGGAGCTGCTGGATATACTGGTAGCGAACTTTTAAGATTATTGATAAACCACCCTAATGTTGAGATTGTTTCTGCAGTAAGTCAATCACAAAAAGGCAAAAAAATATATAGTGTTTTTCAAGACTTATTAGGCGAAACAGAATTACAATTTACTGATACCTCTAGTAAAGAAGCAGACCTTATATATATGTGTTTACCTCATGGTGAAGCTAAAATATATATAGAAGCAAATCCATCACTAATAGAAAAGAAAATCATTGATTTAAGTAGAGACTTCAGGTGGAAAGATGAGAACACCATCAATCACGCTGAATTTATATATGGCTTACCTGAACTTAACAAAGAACAAATTTCAACAGCATCATATATAGCAAACCCGGGATGTTTTGCAACAGCCATACAACTTGGATTATTGCCATTGGCTAAACACAATTTGTTAAAACACAATATTCAAACTACTGCAACAACTGGCTCTACAGGAGCTGGTATTAAACATACAGACACAACTCACTTTTCGTGGAGACATGATAATTTATCTATATACGAACCTTTTACGCATGCCCACAACCAAGAAATAAAAGAAAGTCTGCAACAATTGCAAAAAGACATGCATGCTGATTTTGTTTTCATTCCACAACGTGGCAGCTTTACAAGAGGCATTTTTGCCACTACTTTGGTTGAGACTGATCAATCTTTAGAAAAATTAGTACATATATATACCGATTTTTATGCAGAGAGTAAATTTACCTTTCTGGTTCAAGACAATATCGATTTAAAAATGGTTATCAATACCAACAAATGTTTGATTCAACTCAAAAAACACAATAACCATTTACTTATCACAAGCATTATAGACAACCTCATTAAAGGAGCAGCCGGGCAGGCGGTGCACAACATGAACTTGATGTTTGGCTTAGATGAACAAACAGGTTTAAAACTTAAAAGCAGTATTTATTAATTATATATATGAAATTATTTGACGTATATCCATTGTTTAACATCACACCTGTAAAAGCATCAGGTGCATATATATGGGATGACAAAGGCGAGAAATATTTAGACTTATACGGTGGACATGCCGTTATATCCATCGGGCATTCTCATCCTTATTATGTTCAAAAAATAGAAGAACAATTGCATCAAATAGCTTTTTATTCTAATGCGGTGCAAATGCCTTTACAAGAAGTTTTAGCTAAAAAACTAGGTCACCTCAGCGGATATCATGATTACCAATTATTCTTATGCAATTCTGGTACAGAGGCCAATGAAAATGCCTTAAAACTGGCTTCGTTTCACAATGGCCGTAAAAAAATCATCGCATTTAAAGATTCATTTCACGGTCGCACTTCACTATCTGTAGGTGCTACTGACGATGCAAAACTTTCAGCCAATATAAACAAAACCCATGACGTGGTATTCTTACCTTTAAATGATATTGACGCTTTTGAACAAGAAATAAATGAGGAAGTATGTGCTGTTATAGTTGAAGGAATTCAAGGTGTTGGCGGAATTAATATCCCTAGCAATGAGTTCTTGAAGACTATTTCACAAGCATGTCAAAAACATGGTTCCATGTTTATATTAGACGAAGTGCAATCTGGCTATGGCAGAACAGGTAAATTCTTTGCTCACCAACACAGCGATGTAGCTCCTCATATCATTACCATGGCCAAAGGCATGGGTAATGGCTTCCCAGTAGCCAGTGTAGCCATCCACCCCGATATTAAGGCCAGTCATGGTATGCTAGGCACCACCTTTGGAGGCAATTATTTAGCATGTGCCGCATCTATTGCTGTGTTAGACGTGATAGAACAAGAAGACTTAATAACCAATGCTGAAAACATCGGGAATTATTTAATAGCTGAATTAAAAACTATTTCTGGTATCAAAGAAATACGAGGACAAGGTTTGATGATAGGAATAGAAACCGAAAAAGACGCCAAAGCCATTAGAAGCAAACTCTTGTCTGAAGAGAAAATTTTTACTGGATTTTCATCAGGTAAAAACACCATTCGTCTATTACCCCCTTTAAACATAGGAATTACTGAAGCTGATATATTCTTAAAGGCATTAATTAAAACCATCAACCATATATAATTTTTGGAAAAACTTACCATCATAAAAATAGGCGGCAATGTAGTTGACGACGAAAATCAGCTTCATGATTTCTTATATAAATTAAGTCAACTATCAGGTAGTATCATATTGGTGCATGGTGGTGGAAAACTAGCTACTCAACTAGCCGAAAAAATGAATATACCTGTGCATATGATAGAAGGTAGACGTATCACTGATGCTGAAACACTTAAGATTGCAACCATGGTATATGCAGGCTATATCAATAAAAACATAGTAGCCTTATTACAAAAATTCAAACGTAATGCTTTGGGGTTAAGTGGTGCTGATGGAAATTGTATATTGGCAACAAAACGTAAACATGCTTCTATAGATTATGGGTTTGTAGGAGATGTGACATATATCAACACCGATTTGTTTGTGAATTTACTAAACAGCCATATCACCCCTGTGATGTGTGCTATTACGCATACCGGAGAAGGCCAGCTATTAAATACCAATGCCGACACCATAGTAGCTGCAATAGCAATAGCCTTGAGCAAAAAATACGATGTAACTTTAACGTATTGTTTCGAGAAATCAGGCGTGTTAGCTGATGTTTCAGATGATACAAGTGTTATTGAACATATACATTTCGAAAAGTATATAGCACTAAAAAAAGAAGGAAATATAAATTCAGGTATGATACCCAAACTTGATAATGCATTTGAGGCCATAAACCAAGGGGTAACCTCTGTTATTATTGGTCATGCTCAAGATATACATGAATTAGGTAAGCCCCAAGCACATAAGGGCACTCGGCTGAGTAGGTAATATATATAAAATCCCGATAATAATATATATATAAATCCTAGATTTTAGATATATAGCTCATAGCCATTTCTCTCACTTGTATATCGGTTTGTACATAGTCTTCATAACTAGGCACATTTATATACGTGGCTGTTTGCATACATTTCTCTATCAAATCGCTCATGCCTAAAAAGCTAATTTTATCTTCTAAAAATGCTTGCACAGCTATTTCGTTTGCTGCGTTGAGTATGCAGGGCATATTGCCTTTTTTATCTAGTGCTTCAAAAGCCAATGCCAAGTTTCTAAACGTTTCCAAATCTGGCTGTTCAAAGGTGAGCTGGCTGTAATCTGCGAAGTTGAATCTAGGGAAAGTGTTTTTAATACGTTGCGGAAATCCCAGAGCATATTGAATTGGCAACTTCATATCAGGCAAGCCTAATTGTGCTTTAAGGCTACCGTCTTCAAACTGCACCAAAGAATGAATGATGCTTTGCGGATGCACAACAACTTCTATTTGTTTAGGGTCTAATCCAAAGAGCCATTTAGCTTCTATTACTTCTAAGCCTTTATTCATGAGGCTGGCACTGTCTATGGTGATTTTAGCTCCCATGGTCCAGTTGGGATGTTTGAGTGCCTGTGCTTTGCTTATATGGATCAAATCTGCTTTCTTTTTACCTCTAAACGGACCACCAGAGGCAGTAAGTATAATCTTCTCGATGGGATTATGCCCCTCTCCTACCAAACATTGAAAAATAGCTGAATGCTCTGAGTCAACCGGGATAATAGATACTTGATTGTCTATGGCCAATTGATTGATGAGTTCACCGGCAACCACTAGTGTTTCTTTATTGGCAAGGGCAATGGGCTTCTTGGCTTTGATGGCTTCGATGGTGGGTTTCAGTCCGGCATAGCCAACCATAGCTGTTAATACCATATCAATGCCTTCCATGGTTACACACTGGGCAATGGCGTCAATACCTGCAAACACTTTGGTATCAGTATGAGAAAGAGCTTCTTTAACTAGGGTATAATTATCGGTATTGCCAATAACAACTGCATTGGGGGTGAACTCAAGAGCTTGTTTGATAAGCAGCTCGGTATTATTGCCTGCCGTAAGCAGTTCTATTTCGAATAGGTGTGGGTTTTCTCTAATAACCTCAATAGCTTGGGTACCAATAGAGCCTGTACTACCTAAAATGGCTATACGTCTTTTCTTTGATTCGGTTGACATGGGGTAGATGATAAAAACTAGAATATATAAATAAAAAAACACCCCTTATAAAAAGAGGTGTTTAGTTGATTTTACAAGCATGTAGGTTTATTTTACCGCATCAACCACAGCTTTAAAAGCTTCAGGATGATTCATGGCTAAGTCAGCCAATACTTTACGGTTAATTGTTAAACCTTTTTTGTGAACTTTATCCATGAACACAGAATAGCTCATGTCGTGCATACGAGCAGCCGCATTAATACGGGTAATCCAAAGAGCACGGAAGTTACGTTTTTTAGATTTACGGTCGCGATAAGCGTATTGTAAACCTTTTTCTACAGCCGTTTTAGCTATGGTCCACACATTTTTACGTGCTCCCCAATAGCCTTTAGCCATGTTAAGAATTTTTTTTCTGCGGGCTTTCGAGGCCGCATGATTGACCGATCTTGGCATTTTTTATTTATTTGGTTTTGTGGTTGAGGCGGCACAACTACTGCATGCACTTAGGCCTTTCACCGGTTAAACTTGCTTAATTTAAGTTATGAATGGATTATTTTCCTATTCCTAACATTCTTTTTACGTTACCCATGTCAGCCTCGTGAACAAGACCCATATGAGTTAAACCACGTTTTCTTTTGGTTGATTTTTTAGTCAGAATGTGGCTTTTGTAAGCATGAGCTCTTTTAATTTTACCAGATCCGGTAAGTTTAAAACGTTTTTTAGCTCCTGAATTCGTTTTTTGCTTAGGCATTTTATTATTCTATTATTCGTTTATTTTACTTTTTTGGTTTTGGAGAAAGCATCAAGAACATTTTCTTTCCTTCTAGCTTAGGCATCAATTCCACTTTACCGTGGTCTACTAATGCTTGGGCAAATTGAAGCAATAAAACTTCTCCTCTTTCTTTATATACTATGGAACGGCCTTTAAAAAACACGTAAGCTCTTACTTTGCTACCTTCATCTAAAAACGCTTTGGCATGATTTACTTTAAAGTTAAAATCGTGCTCGTCAGTGTTAGGTCCAAATCTGATTTCTTTTACTACGTTCTTTACTGTATTGGCTTTTTGTTCCTTTTGTTTCTTCTTTTGGTCGTATAAAAACTTGTTGTAATCTACTACCTTACACACCGGAGGCACAGCATTGGGTGATATTTCAACCAAGTCTAATCCATTGTCGATAGCTATATCTAAAGCTGCTTCAATATTATAAACTCCTTGCTCTACATTATCTCCTACCAATCTTACTTCATGAGCTGTAATCTCTTGATTGGTGCGATGCTCCTTTTTTCTAATGTGTCTTTTTACGGGTACGGTCACTCTTGATTATATACGGTTATTTTATTTAGCTATTTTCTATTTCTTCGTTCACTAATTTTACGAATTCGTCTGAAGTAAACTTGCCTAAATCTCCTTTTCCATGCCTTCTTACTGATAGAATTTCATCAGTTTGCTCTTGCTCTCCAATGATGATCATGTATGGAACCTTCTGAATTTCAGCGTCTCTTATCTTCTTTCCGATTTTCTCATTTCTGTCGTCAACGAAGCCGCGAATATCGGATTTTTTCAACACATTTAAAACTTTTTGTGCATAATTGTCAAATTTTTCTGAAATTGTTAGAATGGCTACCTGTTCAGGCATCAACCACAATGGGAAATTTCCAGCACAATGTTCTATTAATACCCCAATAAATCTCTCTAAAGAACCAAAAGGTGCTCTGTGAATCATTACGGGTCTGTGTTTTTGGTTATCGCTTCCTACATATTCTAACTCAAAACGTTCAGGTAAGTTGTAATCTACTTGAATAGTGCCCAGTTGCCAAGACCTACCCAAAGCATCTTTTACCATAAAGTCTAACTTAGGACCATAAAAAGCTGCTTCACCATATTCAGTCACTGTTTGCAATCCTTTTTCGGCAGCTGCTTCTATAATAGCATTTTCTGCTTTCTCCCAATTCTCATCACTTCCAATATATTTAGAACGGTCTTCTTTGTCACGCAAGGAAATTTGAGCTGTAAATTTCTCAAAGCCTAATTTCTTAAACACGTGCATCACCAATTCTATTACTTTAATAAACTCTTCTTTGATTTGATCAGGACGGCAGAACAAGTGGGCGTCGTCTTGTGTAAAACCACGAACCCTTGTGAGTCCGTTTAACTCACCGCTTTGCTCATAGCGATACACCGTTCCAAACTCAGCTATACGCAATGGTAAGTCTTTGTATGAACGAGGTTTGGCTTTGTAAACTTCACAGTGGTGAGGGCAGTTCATGGGTTTAAGCATAAACAGCTCATCTTCGTTAGGGGTGTGTATGGGTTGGAAACTATCCTTACCATATTTATCCCAGTGACCAGAGGTTTCGTATAATTTTTTGCTGCCTATATGCGGCGTAATTACTTGCAAATAACCTCTGTCTACTTGCTCTTGACGCATAAAACGCTCTAATCTTTCTCTGATGGCAGTTCCTTTTGGCAACCAAATAGGCAACCCTGCTCCTACTTTCTCGCTAAAAGTAAAGAGTTCCATTTCTTTTCCAATCTTTCTGTGGTCACGCTTTTTAGCTTCTTCAAGCATAAAAAGATATTCGTCTAGTTCTGATTTTTTAGGGAAAGTAATGGCATAAACTCTAGTAAGTTGTTTTCTTTTTTCGTCGCCACGCCAGTATGCACCAGCTATGCTTAGCAATTTAATGGCTTTGATAAAAGAGGTATCAGGTATATGTGGTCCACGACATAAATCCGTGAAATTGCCTTGTTGGTAGAAAGTGATTTCGCCATCGTTTAGGCCTTCAATCAATTCAACTTTGTATTCATCACCTTTGTCGGTGAAGTATTTTAGGGCATCAGCTTTAGAAACTTCGGTTCTGATATATTTATTGCCTTGACGTGCAAGTTCAATCATTTTGTCTTCGATTTTCTTGAAATCGTCAGAAGAGAGAGCTTGTTCACCTGGGTCAATATCGTAATAAAAACCATGTTCTATGGGAGGTCCAATAGCGAACTTCATTCCGGGGAAATGAGCTTCTAAAGCCTCAGCCATGAGATGGGCAGAAGAGTGCCAAAAAGTGCTCTTCCCGTCGGTATCGTTCCAGGTAAGCAGTTTTATATGAGCATCGGTGGTGATAGGTCGGGTAGCGTCCCAAACGGTTCCATTGACCTCAGCAGCTATGACGTTACGAGCCAAACCTTCACTAATGGATTTGGCGATATCAAGGCCTGAAACTCCCGATTCATACGAACGAACCGAGCCATCAGGTAAAGTGATATTGATTTGCATATACTATTTTTTTTAAGGAGGGCAAATATAGGCATGAATTGGTCTTGGAGCAACCAAGAATTGAAAGTTGTTTTGAGGATAATATATATGTAAAGTTTTTATACCTCATTTAATCTTAAAAAAATTATAGTTTTAAAAGTCAAATTTTAATAAACTATTTTTTTCTATCATCAATAAAAGAACAATGTTACTTTCAAATGATATAATAAAACTCAAACATTTTTACCTCTAAAATGTTCTACTAAATATAAAGAAGAATAGAATGAGATCGTCAATTGAAAAAATCAAGAAGAACATTGAACCTATAAGGCAAGAGATAATCAATCATAAAGTATATTCAGCAATCAAAAATATTGATGACCTGAGGGTGTTTATGCAATTTCATGTATACGCAGTTTGGGACTTTATGTCTTTATTGAAAACGCTCCAAAACAAATTGACTTGCACTTCTGTTCCTTGGTTTCCTATGGGAATGGCTGACACAAGATATCTGATTAACGAAATTGTTGTTGGTGAAGAATCGGACGTTGACTTAAATGGAATAAGGAAAAGTCATTTCGAGTTATATTTAGATGCGATGAAACAATGTGGAGCTGATACCTCTAAAATTGAAATTTTTACAGATACATTAAAAAAAACTGGCGACTTTAAGGCAGCTTATTTATTATCAGAAACACCAGTAGAAGCAAAAGATTTTGTTGACTTTACATTTAAAATCATTCAGAGCGATAAAGATTATTTACAATCAGCTATATTTACGTTTGGACGTGAAGACCTCATTCCTGGAATGTTTATCTCCATTATAAATGAAATGCATAAGAACTTTCCTGACGAAATCTCCATTTTTAAATACTATATAGATAGACATATTGAAGTTGATGGCGATCACCATAGTCACCTTGCTTTACAGATGACAAACAACCTTTGTGAAGACAACGAACTATATTGGAAAGAAGCTGAAGAAACAGTGATAGAGTCATTAAATCAAAGAATTGAATTGTGGAATGGCGTGTATCGACTATTGGCAGAAAGAAAAATTTATTAATAATATATTTATTTAACTAGAAATATTTTTTGCATGATATACCTAAGTGTTTATCATCAACAGATAAAACAAATTGAATATATACATTATCAACAGCATATGAAAAAAATAATAGTAGTAGCAGGGGCAACAGGGAATCTGGGTGGTAAAATAGTAGATGCCTTGTTAGCTAAAGATGTTGAGGTGAGAGCCATCGTTCGTTTAGAAACAGACTTAAAAAAAATAAAAGCACTAGAGCAAAAAGGTGTGAAAGTTTTTCAGGTGGATACAAGCAACAAAACAGAGATTTCGACACTTTGTATAGGAGCACATTGTTTGGTGTCTGCCTTAGCTGGTTTGCGTGAAACCATTATTGATGCTCAAAAAATATTTTTAGATGCAGCAGTTGAAGCCAAAGTTCAGCGGTTTATCCCAAGCGACTACTCTAGTGATTTTACCAATTTAATTGAAGGCAAAAACAGGAATTTAGATTTTAGAAGAGAATTTCACAAGTACCTAGATGCAGCTCCAATACAAGCCACAACTATATTTAATGGACCGTTTATGGATTTGTTAACTACTGATATGCCCTTGATTCTATTTAAACAAAAACGAATTTTATGTTGGGGCAATGCCCAACAAATTATAGAATTTACTGCTACTGATAATGTTGCGGCATATACAGCAGAAGTAGCTATAGATGACAACACACCAAGATATATGAGAATTGCAGGTGACAGACTTTCGTGCCAAGATTTTGTGGAATTACTATCTACTATCACAAATGAAAAATATAAAATTTTAAGACCGGGAGGCATTGGTTTATTAAATTTTCTTATTAATACAATTCGATACTTTTCTCCTTCACCTAACGAACTTTATCCTGCCTGGCAAGGTATGCAGTATATGAGAGATATGATGGAGGGTAGAATTATTTTTCAAGCATATGACAACAGCAGGTATAGCAACATCAAGTGGACCACTGTGAAAGAATTTTTAATAAAAGAAAAGAAATCTTAAATAAAACTTTTGTAAAGTATGAGATAAAAAGAGGTAATGATTATATATATTTGTTGAGCAAAAAAATATAAACTATTTAAAGCTACAGACATATGACAAATAAAAATATCATAAAGGCAGCTGGAACAATTTCGATTCATAAAAACGTATCAAGCTTGTTTGATTTTTTTGCTAATCCTACGAACGACAACCTATGGCGAACAGAAATAAATAAAAGTATTTTAGACGGAGCGTTACAGCTAGGTGCAACTGTATCAGAATATTCAAATTTATCTAAAAAAGCATCAAATAATTTATTGGTATCACCCACATTTGCACGAGATGACCGAAGAGCAAATTACAAAAGGCATTGGCGGATTAATAATAGTTAGAGATTCAATAGAAAGTGCTTTGGCATTGCCTCGATCATATGGTGTAGATGATATACCTTTAGTGCTAACAGATAGAGATTTTAGTACTTCCAATCAATTTACTATGGTACCTTATGGTGACAGTATGCTAACCAATATGACTTTAAGAGCTCAATACCAGGTACCCGCTCAAGTAGTAAGATTTAGAATATTGAATGGAGCTATTGAGAGAAGTTATAATTTAGGATTTAGCGATGGAAGAAGCTTTTCCATCATTACTTCAGACGGAGGTTTATTAAATGCTCCGGTGAGTGTCACTAAATATATACTACATGCCGGTGAACGTATTGAAATATTAGTAAACTGTTCAGGTCAGAGCGGAACTTCAGTAGATTTGAAAGCCTATAATTCTTTGCTTGCAGGAAATGTAGCAGGTGGCGAAAATTTTAATAATGGTCCATTTGCCAATTATTTAGGAAAAAAAGATTTCAATATTCTACACTTGAATATAGGAGCACAAACGGCTAATGCAATCACTACCATCCCTAAAACCTTAATCACCAATATTTTGTTAAACTCAGCAAATGCTAATATCACAAGAAAACTAACAATAAGCGACAGTGCTGGTTTGCCGAATATACAAGGACCTAATGCTTTTATATTAAACCACAAATTATTTAATATTAACTACAACGAATATCAAGTGCCGTTAAACAATACAGAAATTTGGGAAATCACAAGTTCATCTGCTTTTGGACATCCATTTCATATACATGATGTTGAATTTAATATCATTTCAGTGAATGGAGTTGCTCCTACAGCTGCGCAAGCAGGATGGAAAGATGTAGTATTTATACCGGGCAAAACAGGCGGAGGTCCTGGCAACCCAGGCACTCCAAGTGTAGTTAAATTCATAGCGAAATTTGATGACTATGCCGATGCACTCCATCCATTCATGTATCATTGCCATATAAGTTTACATGAAGACGAAGGAATGATGGGACAATTTGTAGTGACCAATCAGAATGCTGTTGCTGATTTAAAAAACACAGATATTCTTGTTTCTCTTTATCCTAACCCAACCAATAACAAGTTATATATAGAGTTTAAAAATCAGAACCAATCAGCTTATTATATAACCATCACAGATGTTTTAGGCAGAACCAAAGTGATGTTACCTAAACCTGAATTGCTGAATGGTATAGATGTGAGTCATTTGAGTAAAGGTATCTATCATTTAACTATTATCGAAAATAACAGCAAGCAGACTACCACAAAAACATTTGTAGTAAACTAGTAACATGAGACGAGTTTTTATAGCTATCTTAAGTGTTTTAATTTTCTTTATACATTCAAGTTTTATTTCTACTAAAGTAATACAAGATTTTACTTTGAGAAATACCAATGGCAAGTGGGTTTCAACAAGAGATTATAAAGATGCTAAAGGATTTATCGTTATATTTACCTGTAACCATTGTCCATTTGCAAAATTATATACCAAGCGGATGAATGAGTTAAACACAAAATTTTCAAAATTAAATGTACCCTTAATAGCTATTAACAGCATGGATACATTGGTATATGAAGATGAAACATTTGAGATGATGCAAGAAAAGGCCAAGCACGATAAATTTAATTTCCCATATCTACAAGATGCCAATCAACAGATAGGCTTAAAGTTTGGAGCAGAACATACACCCATGGCTTATTTGATATGGAAAGAAAAAGGTCAATGGATTGTGAAATACAAAGGAGCTATTGATGACAATGGAGAAAAACCTGCACTAGCTACTTCATATATTGTTAATGCAACAAACGAACTACTACTAAACAAAGAAGTAACATTGCCCGTTACGCAATCATTTGGTTGTAGGATTATATATAGGAATAAATAATATATATTTAATGTACCCTATCCCCTCTTAGCTCTAGTCCTGCAAGTATTTTAGCTTCACCGTCTAAGATGGCTTCCCACCTTTCGTTGATATAACTTTCAGGCATAAACTCTTTAGCTAAATCAATAAATATGGCATAATGCCCAGCTTCTGACACCATAAACTCGTGATAGAATTTTCTAAAATATTCATCTTCCATATTCAATGAAAGCACTCTAAACCTCTCGCAACTGCGGGCTTCTATCATGGCATTCATCAATAAATTTTCACAGGTATGTGTATTTTTATCCCCTCCTCCATATTTGAGTTTGAGTAATTGCACCACATAATCATCTTTGCGTTTGTGACCTAGAGGCAAATCTCTTTTTTCTAGTTCACGTAATACTTTTCTAAAATGTCCCCACTCCTCCGCAACCAATGCCGACATATTATTTACCAAACGGGGATGCCACGGGCAAGAAATAATCATATTGATGCCTGAAGTAGCAGCTTTTTGTTCGCAATAAGCATGGTCGGTTAAAATTTCACTTAAACTTTTTTCGGCAATATTGGCCCAACGAGGATCTGTGGCCAGTTTCAACTTCAGCATTTATTCAAAAATTAAATGTTTGACACTTTCACCTGATTCTTCTAACTCTACCAATGCATCTATGCCTATTTGTAAATGTTTTTGGACATAAGATGCGGTCACACTTTGGTCGCTTTTACTGGTTTTAACGCCATCAGGAGTCATCGGGTTATCGCTTACTAAAAGCAAGGCTCCATGTGGAATACCATTGGCAAAACCTACTATAAAAATAGTAGCAGTTTCCATGTCTATAGCCATAGTTTTAATCTTTCTGAGGTATTCTTTAAACTCTTCATCATGCTCCCAAACCCTGCGGTTAGTAGTGTAAACAGTACCAGTCCAATAATCACAATCATGTTTTACAATGGCTGTAGAAACTGCTTTTTGCAACCTAAATGAAGGCAATGCTGGCACTTCTGCTGGTATATAATCGTTACTGGTTCCTTCACCTCTGATGGCAGCAATGGGCAATATAAAATCGCCTAACTTGGTTTTTTTTAGTCCACCACATTTACCTAAAAACAATACTGCTTTAGGCATAATGGCTGAGAGCAAATCCATGACTGTGGCAGCCATGGCACTACCCATCCCAAAATTGATGATGGTTATATTATTGGCTGTACATGTTTGCATGGGTTTATCTGAACCAATGATTTCGGCATTGAATTGTTTGGCAAACAGTTGAATATAATTATCAAAATTGGTGAGTAATATATATTCACCAAAGGCATCTAGAGCGGTGCCTGTATACCTGGGTAACCAATCTTTTACAATTTCTTCTTTAGTTTTCAAAAGTTTAATTTATTTGAGCACAAATATAAAAAAAAGCCCCCGTAAATAAGAGAGCTTTAATATTTTGTTTTAAGAATATCGATTAATGATAATCGAAACTCATGCTTATTTCTTTGGGATTGATGCACATTACAGGCACTTTACCAGAATGGTTAACGATTTGTTGGGCATGAGACCCCATAATATACTCAGAGAAACCTTTCTCTTGTTGACTCATGATTAAAATCAAGTCAGCATTAATACTTTCAGCATAGTTTAATACTTGTTGAGCAACGCTACCACCATCTAATTCAGTAAATGTATAAGCCACGTTTGCTTCTTCTAACATGTGGATAGTTGAAGCTCTTTGAGCAGATATATGGTTAGCTAAAAATTCATCTTTCATTTTGTCATTAATTAAATGAATAGTTGAATTGTAATTTTTAGCTAATTTAATAGCCCATGAAACTTTTTGTTTAGATTCAAGGCTTAAATCGATAGGCATCACAATACTTTTGTAACTTGCTTTGCTGCTTGATTCTTCTTTAACCACCACTACAGGTACATTGGAATAGCTAATTACTTTAGATGCATTAGAACCAATAAATGTTTCAAAACCGCTTGCTCCATGCGTTCCCATGATAATAGAATCACATCCCAATTCGTCAGCAGTTTCAGTTACAACTTTATATATTTTACCAGATTTAATAATTGTGGTAGCTTCGATTCCACTTTCTTTACATTTAACAATGTTTTTATCTAACTTAATTTGAATGGCATCTTTTACAATGTCATTATAATTGTTTTTGCTGAACAATCCACTTAACATGCCTTCATCAGTAATGTGCAAAATAGCAATATCATTATTAAATGTTTTAGCAACTTGAATTGCATGATCAAGAGCGTGATCTGCTACTTCTGAAAAATCAGTAGGAACTAAAATAATATTTTTCTTCATAATTAGATTTTTTTATTCGGGCACAAAATTAATACTTAATCACATATAATTTACTGATATTTGCAGAAGAATTATGTTGATTAAAATTTACCCAGAGAACCCAAATAAACGCGAAATGCAACAAGTGGTTGATGTTTTGCAAAAAGGAGGTATCATTATTTTTCCAACTGATACTATTTATGCACTAGGATGCAAAGCCAGTAATACCAATGGTTTAGAACAAGTTTGTCGAATTATGGGCAAAAAACCTGAGAAAGCAAATTTGTCGTTATTGTGCAAAGACCTGAGTCATATTACAGACTATACCACACCAATAGACAATACAGTTTTTAGATTGATGAAAAGGTGTTTGCCTGGTCCGTATACATTTGTGCTAAATGCCAACAATCAGATACCAAAAATTTTTAAGCAACAAAGTAAAAAAACAGTTGGGATTAGAATTCCGGATAACAATATAGTTTTAGAATTGATAAACATGCTTGGAGAGCCATTAATCTCCTCATCTATTCATAGCGAAGATGAAATTGAAGAATACATCACTGACCCTGAATTGATTTATGAAAAATACGAAAAAAACATTGAGGCGATGATTGATGGAGGATTTGGAGGCAATATTGGGTCTACTGTTATAGACTGCTCAGGCGAAGACATAGTGTTGATTAGAGAAGGGAAAGGTTCAGTAGACGAGTTTATCTAACATCAACATACCAATTTCTTTCTTCAGAAGGTTTGTAACCACTTAACTGTTGTAACAAATCATATATATCATCAGAATTTATAATAATATTTCTATTGGCACCGTGCAAAAAACCTTCTTTTACCATGTTGTCCATCATTTGAATTACTGGGTCAAAATATCCATTCACATTTAATAGCCCTATAGGTTTGCGATGTAAATGTAATTGATGCCAAGTTAAGATTTCGAAAAGTTCATCTAATGTTCCTAAACCACCTGGAAGTGCTACAAAAGCATCAGCCATATCAGCCATCAACTGCTTACGTTCGTGCATGGTATCTACAACAATTAATTCAGACAATTGGTGGTGGTGAATCTCTCTTTCAGTTAAAAATGTAGGCGTAATGCCCACGGCTTTACCGCCATGTTCTAACACAGCATCAGCAACTATGCCCATAAGACCCACTTGCCCTCCTCCATATACCAATTGAATATTTTTTTCGGCAAGCAGTCTTCCAAAGTCCGCAGCAGCTATAGCATATTCAGGAGAATTACCTTTGTTAGATCCACAATACACACAAATAGATGAAATCATATATATACTTTTTTTGGTGCAATATACTATTCATTTTTTCACCAGCCAATCAATGATAAATAGCTTGTGATATGCTAGTTGTCAGACGATAAGCAATTAAGTCTTATATCTATTTAGGGAATGATTATGAAGCATCTGATCAAAAAACTTCTTACAATTGAATAAAATTCAAAAATCTTTGAGGATGTTGCTATTGATTTTGCTGATTTTTTTAGCCTCAATAGGTGTAGGTATGATTGGTGGAGTTCCAATACCTATAAAGAACAAAAAAGACGATAGCAAAGAAACACAAATTGAATTAGTAGAAGAAGAATCTAGAGTGTAGAATTAAAATACTGAAGTAGCTGTATTGGATTAAAGAGCCTTTGTAACAAATCCTTCACTAGCTAGGTATTGCAGGTATTCAGGTAAGATTTCAAACAAATTTCTTTCAGCTTTTTTGCTGTCATGAAAAACAATAATGGCTCCAGGTTGAGATGCGTTTTTCAATTGCTTTATCGAATGTTCGATATTCAAACTTTGATCAAAATCGCCACTTAAGCAAGACCACATCACTATTTTATAAATCTTTTTTAACTTCAAAATTTGCACTGGCGATAGTTTTCCATAAGGAGGTCTGAAGAGTTTTGATGATATATGTTTTGATGCTTCTTCAACTTCACTTATATATTTGTCGGCACTGGTTTTCCAACCATTTACGTGGTTTTGAGTATGGTTGCCAACCGCATGGCCATCGTTTAAAATCTTAAGATAGATATGCTGATAATTTTTTACGTTCTTGCCTACACAAAAAAAAGTGGCTTTCACTCCAAATTCTTTTAACAAATCTAAAACCTTTTCCGTTACATGAGGTGTAGGACCATCATCAAACGTTAAATATATATGCTTCTCTTTAGCTGGAATTTTCCATACCAAAGATGGATATATATAGTGAGAAAAAGCGGTTGACCTATGTTTATATACTTTCAAAAGAAATATTTTTAATACACGAAAATAATCAAAAGTTTTGAATAACCTTATAATACCTTTGCAAAACAAACAAGATATGAAAACTATTTCAAGAATTGTCTTTATTTCCACACTGATCATGTGCTTTGACCATGTATATGCACAGAAAAAAATATGGACTTTACAAGACTGTATCAATAAAGCGTTGCAGAGCAATATTAAATTGCAACAATTAAAGCTACAGCAGCAAAACCAGCAAATAGCCTATAAACAAAACCAGATGCAAATGTTACCTAACATCAATGCCTCATCTGGTTTAAACTACAATTATGGAAGAAATATTGACCCTTTTACAAACCAATATTTAAACCAAGTAGTGCAATCAAACACCATCCAAATGCAGGCTACTTGGACTATCTTTAATGGATTTCAGCTACAAAACAATATCAAGCAAAACAAAAGTGAACTAGAAGCTTGGGAGCAAGATTTGAAAAGCAATTCAAACGACCTTTCTTTATTAGTAGCTAACCAATATTTACAAATATTGTTAGCCATGGAAATGCAAAACACCATGCAAAGTCAACTTGCTTTATCTTTATCACAAGTAGATAGAAGTCAGAAATTGTTTGAAGCAGGAAAGATTAGCGAAGGAGATTTAATACAAAATAAAGCCATAGTGGCAAACGATGAATACAACCTACTAAATGCAGCTAACAATGTAAAGTTGGCTTATGTTAACTTGTGGTTATCTTTAGACGAACAACCAGACAGCAACAATATCATTGAAATTCCCAAATCTTTGTTGCCAGCTAAAAGTAGTAGTAAAGATGCATATGAATTATATGTAAACAATGCTGCATCTAGACCAGAAATAATGAGTGGCGAAAAAAGAGTGCAAGCCGCATTATATGGCATCAAATCTTCAGAAGGTGGCCGTTATCCTAGATTGGTTATGTTTGGCAATATCTCTTCATTATATTCAAGCAGCAGAAAAGATTTACTAGGTTATCAACTTACAGGAATAGACCCTATAGGTTTTGTAGGTAAAACATTTGATACTGTATATAGCCCAAAATATAAATACGAAACACAAACTACTCCTTTCAAAACACAACTAAACGACAATTTTGGTAAAAGTTTTGGGTTTAGTTTAAGTATACCAATATTTAACGGAGGAGCTGTTCATAGCAATATACAAAGAGCTAAAATAAACTACGAAAATCAAAAACTAAACTTAGAACAAAACAAAAGAAACTTATATAAAAATATTGCTCAAGCTTGCATAGATTTATCGAATGCACAATTAAAATACGAAGCAGCAAAAAAGAATTTTGAAGCACAAGACAAAAGCTATGCATTTGCTAAAATTAAATTTGATGCTGGATCTATGAGTTTAACAGATTTTACATTTCAACTTAACAATAAAGTAAGAGCAGAAGCTACACTTATTCAATCTAGATACGAACTTATATTTAAACAAAAAGCAGTAGACTTTTATGAAGGCAAAACATTAACCTTCTAACTCAAAAGATTAATATATATATATGAAAAAAAGTAAAATTAAAACCTGGTGGATAGTTGTAGGCATAATAATTTTGATCATAGCAACTATAGTTGTTACTGAAAAAGTTAAAGGCAAAAAAGGAGAAAAGGTAGCCACAGCAAAAACAGAATCAAGAACCATTTTAGAAACGGTATCAGCAAGTGGTAAAATTCAACCTGAGATTGAAGTAGCCATTAGCCCAGATGTGAGTGGAGAAATTATGGAACTAAATGTGAGAGAGGGCGACTCCGTGATTAAAGGGCAAATGCTTGCCAGAATTAACCCTGACTTATATAACACTGACCTTGATAGAACAAAAGCCAGTTTAGAAAACACCAAAGCGAGCTTTGAAAGTGCAAGAAGCAGAATCAATCAAGCCGATGCTAGGCTTACGGCTGAACTTTCAAATTACAACAGAAGTAAAAAACTACATGACCAAAAAGTATTATCAGATGCCGACTGGGAAGCAGTTCAAAATTTATATGCAAATGCCAAAGGCGAATTAGAAGCAGCCAAGCTCAATCAAAAAGCATTAGAATATACTGTAAAAGGTTCAGAAGCCATAGTTAACCAATCTCAAAAACAACTAGGCCGCACCAATGTATATGCCCCGATGAATGGTATAGTTACAAAAAAATTAAAGAACAAAGGAGAACGTGTAGTGGGAACATCCAATTTTGCAGGTACAGATATTATTAAAATTGCAGATTTAAATAGCATGCAAGTAATTATAAGTGTAAACGAAAATGATATTGCTAAAATAAGTTTGTATGACAGTGCAGAAATAGAAGTAGATGCATACCCAAACAGAAAGTTTAAAGGGATAGTAACAGAAATAGCAAACTCAGCCAATGTAATAGGTGCTAGTGCCGACCAAGTAACAAACTTTGAAGTTAAAGTAAATATAATCAGAAGTTCATATATAGAACTAGTAAAAGCAGGCAAGAAATATCCATTCAGACCGGGCATGTCTGCCTCTGTAGATATACATACTGAAAAAGTTGAAAATATAACAGCTGTACCTATACAAGCAGTAACCATTAGAGAAAAAGCAGAATCTAAAACAAAAGTTAAAGAAAATGCTGATAACAAACCAGAAGATGCAAACAGCCCGATGAATAATGAGCCTGATGAAGTGGTTTTTGTATATAATGCCGGTATAGTAAAAAAAGTAAAAATAAGAACAGGTATTCAAGATGATGAATATATACAAATAATTGAAGGATTGAAACCAGGCGATGAAGTAGTTATAGCTCCAGGGTTGCTTTTAAATAGCACACTTAAAGATGGGGATAAAGTAGTGAAGGTAGACAAAAACGATTTGTTTATTAAAAAATAATATATATGGACTTTTCAAATGAGTTGATGCAAATTCTTGATGACGACACACTTGTTTTTACGGCATTAGATGAAACATTTAAAGAAAAGTTATCAGACAGAATTGGTTATTTAATGCAGCACCAACATCAGTTTTTGTTTAATATATTTTATAGAATAGATTTAAATGAAAACAAAGTTAAAGAAGCTTTGAAATTGCCTAATGAAAAACATATATATGAAGCATTAGCTGATTTGGTTATAGCTAGAGAAATAAAACGTCAAGAAACAAGGAAATTATATAGTAATCCTACCAAAAAGATATTATAATTTTTCAGCTTGAATAATAGGGCTTGAACTATAAAATGTAAATGTAGACTGCCCATAAACTCTTTGGTCTACTATATATTCAACAAATTGAGGTTTGAAACTGCTGCGATGTTCAAGTATATATAAACCATTTTCAGCAATTAGTTTTTTCTCAAAAATCAATTCAGTTAATAAATCAAGCTTGGGCATATCATAAGGTGGGTCTGCAAAAATGATATTGAATGGCTTTAAAGGTTCGTTTTTTAAAAACCTAAATACATCAGATGTGATAGAATAAAGTTGGTTAAATTCGAGTTTTTTAGCTGTTTCATTTATATAATCAATACATTTTTTATGAAGATCAACTGCCCAAACTTCTTCACATGCTCGGCTTGCAAATTCAAAACTCATATTACCAGAACCCGCAAACAAATCAAGCACTCTTAAATCTTCCCAATAATACTTGTTTTCAATAATGTTAAAAAAACTTTCTTTAGCTCTATCAGTGGTTGGCCTCACAGGCAAGCCCTTAGGAGGATGAAGAATAATACCTTTTCTTTTTCCGCTAATTATTCGCATAAAGCAGCTGCAAACAATGGATAAAACAAATGTTCAGGAATAGAATCTAAAGCTATATCATAAATTAAATTTGAGGGTCTTTCAGCTAAAGTTACTTCCATAATATATTTTTTAAGAAATTCAAACAACTCAACAAACCTAACACAATCGCCATGAACATATAAAGTTTGTGTCTTTAGGTTTAAGCCTAATTGTTCGTATACAGCTAATACATAATATAAAACATCTTCTTGTACATCAAAATCATAACTATTGACCAACCGCAACAACTTATCTTCTTTATATACAATATGCAAGAAATCTTCATTCAAAAACAAATGAATTTCTGCATCATCATTACGCTCTGAAAAAACACCTTGGAGTATAGCGGTTGAATAATGAATCATTTGATAACTTTGAAAATACGAGTTCAATAATTCTCTAAGTAAAACAGAAATTTTATATACATTAATTGCTCCTATAGTACTAATCTTATCCGTAACTAATTCTTCTTCTATATGGTTAAAAGTATGATTAAAAGTATATAGTTCTTTAACTTTGGTTTTATCAAACAATGGCTCAGGGAATAAAGCATTAAAAGGATTGCAAACAACCACTTTAACTGATTTGAAAGGGAAATTCAATTCATAATTCACAAAAGATTTAAAATCTTCAGGATCTAATATGGGTTGAGATTTCAAAATCAAAAATCTATTGTCTTTACGATGGTATACCCCAACTGCAATTTGGATATCGCTAACCAGCACATATGCATCATGCAAATGACTGTTGCTACTTTCGTAGTATGCCGAGACATTATCAAATGTATTCAAAACGATGCAAAATTAATGATTATAAATGATAGTTTAGGAAAAGAGTTTATAAAGAAAAATGCAGCATCAAAACCATTATATACTTGGTTAATCGTGACATTCCATCATCAACAAATCTCCTGAAGTATATGAAATATGTATCATTCCATCTGTTGTTACATGGTTGCTACTCCCACTCCTATCACCTGCAACTAAAGTTTCATGCACCAATGGATATGCTAGTCCATGTGTGAGTATCCCCTCAACCCTATTTATTGGCAATAATGAAATAACAGTTTGTGCAGGGTACCACTTTTCATATTTCAATGGCAAAACAAAAACTTTGCTGTAATCGTCAAATAAAACTAAGTTGGCTAATTTTTTATATTTAGCCAGTGTATATAAATTATTTAGCGTATGATCAGCTCTTAAACCAGTTGCCCAAACTATATTGATGGCATGATGCCCTTTAGAAACCAACCATTCTATCCCTTTTTCAAGATCTGTTTTATTTTGGTCAGGCAATGATATGACTTCTATGGGTTGTTGATTAGCTATTACTTCATCCAAAGAACTTAAAGAGTCAAAATCGCCAAGTACGGCATCAATTTTAATACCCCAGGTTGTAATTCTAGCAAGGGCTCCATCTAAAGCTAAAATATATGGGCTCCATTCTAAAAGCTGGCCAAGTAATTCTTTGGAACATGAAGCTCCATTGGCTATTATTAAAGCAGGTTCTTGATTTTCTCTAACGATATGATGTGAACTCAAATGAATTTAATTTTATGTAAAAATAAATAAAAAGTATTGAATAAAAAAACCCGACCTGATTTCTCAAGCCGGGATATGTTTATAATCTTTAGTAAATTACCTGCTTCTTTTTTCTTTGATACGTGCTTTCTTTCCAGTAAGTTCACGAATGTAGAATATACGTGCTCTACGAACTTTACCTCTCATCATCACCTCTACCTTCTCGATATTAGGGCTATGGGCTGGAAATATACGTTCTACACCTACACCGTTTGAAATTTTACGTACAGTGAATGTAGCGTTTAAGCCACTATTCCTTCGTTGAATTACAACACCTTGGTATTGTTGAATACGTTCTTTATTTCCTTCTTTTATTTTGTAGTGAACTACAACTGTGTCTCCACTTTTAAAAGCAGGTATATCGTTTCTGTAAAATTCTTGTTCTATAACTTTTATTAAGTCCATTGTTATAATTTTTTTGGGAGTGCAAAAGTAAGACTTAATTACTCATAAGCAAAATAACTTTTGATTTTATTTTAAAAAGTTTTACAATCAAGTATAGACTGCTATTGTTAATACAACCAATTTAGCTCTATAGTTTTGATTATCAGTATTAAAATTAATATTTATTTTATAAAAAAAAATGCCGAGGTAACCAGCCCCGGCATTTATCATTATACAGGATAAACCTAAATTATGCTGCCATTTCAAAAAACTGCATGACTAACTTGCTAAAGATTTCTTCTCTATCAAAGTTTAACATCAACTTCATCACTAGTCTTTCATGTTGATCAGGATGAAGGCTAAACCAATGTTCAGAAAGCAGCATATTTCTTAAACTATCAGGTCCCTCAATGGTCTCATTTTCAAAATCAACACATATACACGGAACATCTTGTGTATGTAAATAATGTTGGTAGTCTTCTTTTTCGATAAACAAAACTTTTTTACCACTAACGTATATAGGCACTATAGCTTGCGTAATATTGTTGTATTGAAGTATGTCTTGATAATCTAAAAATTCTTGCAAATACAAAACCTCATACTTTTCTAATCTCTTCATTATTTTTTCTCTCGCTTCGCCAATACTCCACCCTGCAAGTGCAATATTCTTTAATACATAAGGTTCATTCCCTGTCTTCTTTAGCTCAAGCAACACCCTTTCTGGCGAATCAATGTTTCTACATAAAATTCTATTGTAAACAAATTCAAGATATATATGCGACGGCAATCCCATCTCTACAATCACATCTTCAGCTTTATATCCCAATATTGATGACTCTTTTAAATGAAACAAATCAGGTTTTACAACTTCTTCAAAATATAATTTAGACTCACTTTCTAAACGTATAATTAACTGATGAATCTCATCTTCACCATATTGATATACTCCTTCCCATGGCAATATATCAATATACGAATTGGCATTGGGTAAATGAAACTTTCTTAATATCCTTTCAGAAAGTGAAACAGATTCTTCAAGTAACTCTATGCTTTCAATATCATTTATTCTATCAAAGTTAACTCCGTGTTTTTCAAATAAAGATTTTAACGTGTTACAATAAGATTTGATTAAGTCGTATGATGTTTTCATTTTATTTTTGATTTATTATTATGATACAAAGGTGTTGTTATGTTTTCTCAATTTGTGAGAATATCTTTGTAACTAATAAAAATATTTTAAATACAGATTATCAATATATTAAACTTTTAATACATGATCGAACAACAAAAAATACTTCGGGTTTTGAAATTAATTTCGCTATTAAAACAACAACATCGTAAGAATGTACAAGAATTATCTTCTATTCTTGATATTTCTGACAAGAGTATTTATAGATATATTAAATTACTAGAAGAACTTGGATTTGCTATAGATAAGGACACTGAAAACAGATATTTTATTCAAGTATGGGACGATGAAGCAGACCAATGGGCTTTCTCTTCAGAAGAAACTGGACTGATGCAACAAGTAATAAACAATACACTTAAAAAGCATCCGTTAAGAAATACAATTCTAGAAAAAATAAATATAAAAAGTGAAAACCATCATGTAGGAAACCAATTATATAAAGCTGGTTTAGGTAAAATTATCAGTCAAATTACTTCTGCCATAGATCAAAACAAACAGATAATCATAAGAAAATATATGTCTGCAAATTCAGAAACAATATCTGACAGACTTGTTGAGCCATTTGCTTTTACTGATGACAAACAACATTTAGTTGCTTTTGAAGTGAGCAGTGGCATAAGCAAACATTATAAGATAGAAAGAATAGGTTCTATTGTGTTATCTGAAAAAAAACAAAAAAACAAAAATCACATACTCCCTCAAACTGATATATTTGGATTGAACGATGGCGAACCAGAACAAGTTAGGGTGACAATGACATTAAGAGCCATGATTTTATTAAAAGAAGAATTCCCTAAATCTGAACCATATATAAGCAAATCAGAAAACAACTATATCCTCTCATGTGAAGTTAAAGGTTTTAGGGGTATTGGTAGGTTCTTAGCAGGTGTATTAAATGAATTAGTAAAAATAGAAAATGATGCTCTCAAAACATATATGAGAAACCTTTTAGAATCTGGTAAGAAATTATTTTAACTATGGTTTAATTTCTGATTCCTCAACCCCAGCATCAAGTGCATCTTCTGATTCTATATTTATAAGTCTATTCCCAAAGTCTTTAACAATTATATCTAACCCTAAAGTAGATTTTTCAACCATATTTACAATATTGGTTAAATCTTCGTTTGAATAATAACTATGTTTGAACACATTAACCAAGCCTAAAATCCGTGCAACACAAGCCCTTAATTCATGTGCGTTAAAAAAAGCAAAATCAAGAATTCTTTTTTCTTTGTCTTGAATACTTAAAGCTTTTCGTTCATTGTCTTTTTCAAGCAACTTATTCTTCTCTTCAATTTCTTTTGTTAATTTTGATAACTCTATCGCTTGTAATTCTAATTCATCTTTTTGTTTAGAAATATCTTCGTTCAGCCTGGTCAGTTCATTATTAAGCTGTTGTTTTTTTCGATACTGTACAAACTCATATATAGAAAAAACTAAAAGCAAAAGGGAGGCACCAATAACCACATATAAGAAATTACTTTGTGTTTGAATCAACTCGTCTTTGGCTAGTTGTTGTTTTCTTAAGCCTTCATTTTCAAACTCTTTCTCCTGTGAAGCAAACCTAGTCTGCATTTCAGCTAATAAATTATTACGCTCAATATTGTGCAATGTATCCGTATATAATCTATAGTTATTTAAATGTAAATATGAATTCTGAAAATCATTATTCTTTGCATATGCTTTACTTAAAGCCAACTCCGATTGAGATATTTGTTCGACCAACGACAGTTTATAAGAAGCATCATTGGCTTCTTGAGCTACATCTCTTGTTTTTATATATTCTCCTTTTTCATAATACGCATTGGCTAATTTAATTTTAGTATCAATAACGCCTCGCTCATAACTTATTTTATTAGCCAACTTAATGGATTTAAGATAAGAAACTACAGCCAAATCAAACTGTTTCTTTTTTACAGATATATCACCTTTGACACTATTTACAATGCACGACTGATAATCATCTTTATCAGGAGATATATACAATTCGGCTGAATCTATATATACTTCTGCTAATTTTAAATTATTTTTAAAGGTTAAAACTTCAGCAATCTCAAGGTATCCAATTGACAACTCTTGGTTTGATGAATGCAACATGCGATGTAAATCCAAACTCTTCAAATGGAATTCTAATGCTTTATCATATTGTTCTCTTACCCTATATATCATACCAATATTTGCCATCGTGTATGCTTCACTCAACAAATTATTGTTTTTACGCATATATACTAAAGCTTTGGTATAATTATCAAGTGCTATATTAAATTGAGAAAGATCTAAATAGTTATTTCCTAAGTTATTTAAAATACTGGCTAATTGATTATCTCTGCCTGATTGCTGACAAATATTTAAAGCGTTTTGTAGATAAAAAATAGAAGAATCGTATTTTGATATTCTATAATATAAAGCCCCAATATGATTTAAAGCGTTTACTTTACCAATATTGTATTTAACACTTTCTGATTTTGCTAAACCTAAAAACCCATATTCAAAAGATTTTTTAGTATCGTCATCAGCTAATGAATAAGATATATTTAATATCAAATCAACTCGTGAAGTATCATTTAAAGCAACAGTATTCAATCGTTTGATTAAACTATCTGTTTTGTTTTGAGCATATATATTAAACGAGCAAAAAAAGATGCTTATTAACAACAAACCCGAAACAGCATTAACTATATATGGGTATACATTTTTCATATACTGGTTTGGCAAATATACAAATAGACATCATAAATGATATGAAAAAAAAATATTAAATATAATCTTGTTTTTTTTGAAAAAATATTATTGTTTATAGCACTTTCAGTTATTCATTTGCTGAAAATATTTTTTTATGAAACATCCTAAAGCACTTCCATTTTTATTTTTCACTGAGATGTGGGAAAGATTTGGCTATTACTTAATGATTGGTATTTTCCAATTATTCATGACTGAAAGTTTAGAAAAAGGCGGCATGGGCATGGACCGTTCGCAAGCAGCAGATATATATGGCACATTCATAGCTTTGGTTTTTCTTACTCCTTTTTTAGGTGGCTTGCTAGCTGATAGAAAAATTGGTTATATAAAATCTGTTTTTATTGGAGGAACTCTCATGGGTTTGGGCTATATGGGATTAGCCATACATACAAATGCAACTTTTTATATCTCTTTGTTTTTAATTATACTCGGCAATGGATTTTTTAAACCAAATATATCTACGTTATTAGGCAATGTATATTCTGAAGAAAACTATAAATCATTAAAAGATTCAGGCTTTAATATTTTTTATATGGGTATAAATGTAGGTGCTTGTATATGTAATTTATGTGCTGCTTTTATGCGTAATAAATATGGTTGGGGGGCTGCATTTTTCTCAGCAGGCATAGGAATGTTTATTGGCCTTATAGTATTTGCTATAGGAATGAAATATTACAAACACGCTGATGTAAAAAAACCGCTACAAAAAGAAGATATGCCTTTACAATCTATTTTTAGCAAAGTGTTTTTACCGGCCATTATCGCTGGTATTATCGGTTGGTTTATCCCCAACAATATATTTGGAAGTGATAGTACAGATGCGTTTATACTTGCTGCTTTACCTATTGTTATTTTTTATATATCGCTATATAAACGTGCTACTGAAGTTGATAAAAAACCTTTGCTTGCTTTACTCTCTATTATGGCAGTTAGTGTTTTGTTTTGGGCAGTTTTTAAGCAAAATGGAACTGCACTAACTACATGGGCTCAATACTATACTGACAGGCAAATGCCTGAAGCTATTGCTGCTCCTGCTGAGAAAATGTATTTAGCTGAAAAAGACACTTTTTATTATAGGCAAGTTCCTGCATTTGATGAAAAGTTTAAAGCTATAAAGATTGATGGAAAACAAACAAAAACTTTAGACTATCCTGTATATTTTAGGAACATGGCTCCTGTTCAAAAACCCAAAGAAGGAGAAATAGTAAAACTTTATAATACCGAATTATTTCAAAGTATAAACCCCTTATGGGTAGTGCTTCTTACACCTATTGTTGTTGGTTTTTTTATGCTTCTAAAAAGCAAAAACAAAGAACCTTCTACGCCTATGAAAATTGCACTAGGCTTATTAATTTCAGCATTAAGTACTTTAGTAATGGTAGCTGCCGTATATATATGTAGCAATGGAGAAGTAAAAGCCAGTCCATGGTGGCTTATTGGTTGTTATGGAGTTATCACGGTAGGAGAATTATTTTTAAGTCCGATGGGGTTAAGTTTAGTGTCTAAAATATCACCTCCACGACTCACTGCATTGATGATGGGTGGTTGGTTTTTAGCTACGAGTTTAGGTAATAAACTTAGTGGTGTGCTAGCAAGTTTGTGGGATACCTATGAAAACAAAGCAAATTTTTTCTTGGTAAATATGGTACTGTTAGGTATTGCTACTCTTGCTATGTTTATGATGTTAAAATGGTTAAAAAGACTCATAGGAGATAAAGTCTAAACTACTACCTTTGCTGTTTATTATAAAATGAACTTAGTCTCGATTTTAGGAAAGTATGTGTTATTTATACAAAGTTTGTTCAGCAAGCCTGAACGATTTAAAGTATATTGGGATAGAACCATGCAAGAAATGAATAGTATAGGCGTTGGGTCTATTGGTATAGTTGCAGCCATATCGCTTTCAGTAGGTGCCGTAACAACCGTTCAGACAGCTTATCAATTAGTTAGTGGTTTGGTAGCTAGAAGCATAATTTCGACCATTTTAAGAGATAGTACAATTTTAGAATTAGCACCAACTATCACTTGTCTAGTTTTAGCTGGAAAAGTAGGAGCAAATATTGCTTCAGAGCTAGGGAATATGAGTGTGACCGAACAAATAGATGCCTTAGACGTTATGGGAATAAACTCTGCAGCCTATCTTGCCTTACCTAAAATTATAGCGGGTATATTTGTTATTCCTTTGCTTATAATCATAGCTATGTTTTTAAGTATATATGGTGGATATATAGCCGGTGTGGCTTCTCAATCACTTACTCCACAAGAGTTTCTCAATGGTATACATGACGGGTTCAGGGGTTTTACTGTAACTTTTGCTTATATTAAAAGTGTTACCTTTGCTTTTTTGATTACTTCTATAAGTAGTTACCATGGTTATTATACCAAAGGTGGTGCACTTGAAGTTGGTAAAGCAAGTACTAAAGCTGTGGTATATAGTTGTGTAAGTATTCTATTTGCCGATTATATATTAGCTCAACTTCTTCTTAATTAATTTTTTTAAGTAATGATTGAAATAAAAAATCTTAATAAAAGTTTTGGTGAGAAGCAGGTTTTAAAAAACATGTCAGCAGTTTTTCAAAAAGGGAAATGCAACTTGGTTATAGGTGCAAGTGGTAGCGGCAAAAGTGTTCTGATGAAGACCTTAGTTGGTTTAGAAAAAATAGATAGTGGCGAAATATTATATGACAACAGAGATTTTGCCAATATTAGTTATGAAGAAAAAAAATTGGTAAGAAGAGAAATAGGTATGCTTTTCCAAGGTGGTGCCTTGTTTGATTCTCTTTCGGTATATGACAATGTAGCTTTCCCATTAACTATGTTTTCTGATATGAATAAAAGTGAGCAACAAGACCGTGTTCATTTTTGTTTGAAAAGAGTGAACTTAGATGCAGCAGCTAAACTATTTCCTTCTGAAATTTCAGGTGGAATGAAAAAGAGAGTTGGAATAGCCAGAGCTATTGCCTTAAACCCTGATTATTTATTTTGTGACGAACCCAATTCTGGCCTAGACCCTCTTACATCAAGAGTTATAGATGAATTAATCTTGGAAATCACACAAGAGTTTAACACCACTACCATTATAAATAGTCATGATATGAAAACTGTTTTTGATATTGGAGACAATATCATGTTTGTATATAAAGGTGAAAAATGGTGGGAAGGCAACAAGAGCGAATTACGCCATTCAGGCAACAAAGAATTAGATGAGTTTATGAAAGCTTATATGTTTTAAAAACTATATATATTCTATTTCAAATCTCCCATATTTACTACAGCCATCGTTGCAGATGCTTTTGCAATAAGTGTTTCAATTCCATTTTTAATGGTGACGATTTCACCTTCACAAAAAATCAATTTAGAGCCAGGCTTTATAACCCAACCTTTGGCAATTACTCTTTCGCCAATACCCGGGTTTAAATATGAAACTCTTAAATCAGCTGTAACTACCACCTGATCTAACTTTACTAATGAATAAGCTGCAAATCCCATAACCAAATCAGCAAAAGTAGCTGTAGCACCTCCATGTATAAAACCTGTTTGTTGTTTTATATATTCTTCAATTTGCATCTCACCTTTCACTTCTCCAGGCTCAATACTTGTTAATTCAAAACCTATATGGTGCATAAAATGCTGGCCATTTAGTTTTTCTAAAATTAGCTCTTTAAAATTGGGGTTTTGAGGAATAAACATATATAAAAAACTGCTTAAATATTTTTCAAATTAAGCAGTATAAATTTTATTTTTTAATAAATTAAGCTTGAGCTATTGGTCCACCAAAATTCATTGGGAATGGAGGGTTTTCACTTCCTTCTATCTCACCAAAATTTTCTTCAAACTTACTAATATTTTCTTGCAATGCATTCATCAAACGCTTGGCATGAGAAGGAGTTAAAACAATACGCGATTTAACTTTAGCTTTAGGTACTCCTGGCATCATTCTGATAAAGTCTACTACAAATTCTGAATTGCTATGGCTTATTATAGCTAAATTTGAGTATATACCTTCAGCTACATCATCTGTTAATTCTATGTCTAATTGATTAGGTTGTTGTTCCATTATATATATATTTTTTTAAAGTGGCAAATGTATGGTTATATTTAATATTTTTCTTCTTTTTCAAAAAATCCAATTTTGTTCTTGGGTTCAAAAGCTTTTAAGTTCAGTGGGTTTTCTACTTTCTCATCTAATAAAGCAATATCAAGCACTTCTAGCATATTTTTCACATAATGAAAAGTTAGACCTTCTAAATATTGTGGCCCTATATCATCTACGTCTTTTTTGTTTTGTTGACATAAAATAATATCTGTTACTCCTGCCCTTCTGGCTGCTAATATTTTTTCCTTTACTCCTCCTATCGGCAACACTTTTCCTCTCAAAGTGATTTCACCGGTCATAGCCAAATTAGGTTTAACCTTCCTTTGAGTAAACAATGATGCTAAAGAAGTAAGCATCGTGATACCAGCAGACGGACCATCTTTAGGTACCGATCCTGCTGGAACATGTATATGTATATCCCAATGTTTAAAAATTTCTGGGTTTATATCTAAATATGCAGCATGAGCTTGTAAATAAGTATATGCAGTATGTGCACTTTCTTTCATCACATCCCCAAGTTGACCAGTGAGTTTAAACCCTCCTCTACCCGCTACCAAAGTACTTTCTATATATAAAATTTCGCCTCCCACTTGAGTCCAAGCTAGGCCACAAACTACCCCTGCATGGTCATTAGACTCTAGCGTTTCTTTTTCATTTTTTTCTGGACCTAATAGTTTATATATATCATCAGCTTTAAGAGTTGCGGTGGGTTTGTTGCCAGCTACTACTTCTCTAGCTTGTGCCCTAGCCAATGCCGCCAATCTTTTATCTAACCCTCTCACTCCTGATTCTCTGGTATATTCATCAATTATTTTCACTATCGCATCTTCAGTTAATTTAAACTGTGTGGCTTTTAACCCGTGTGCTTCTCTTTGTTTTGGTATTAAATATTTTTTAGCAATCTCTGTTTTTTCTTCAAGCGTATATCCATTAATTTCTATAATCTCCATCCTATCTAACAAAGCTGGTTGAATAGAGTCTAATGAATTTGCTGTGGCTATAAACATTACTTTAGATAAATCAAATTCAAGTTCTAAATAATTATCATAAAAAGCATTGTTTTGTTCAGGGTCTAATACTTCTAAAAGTGCTGATGAAACATCTCCTCTAAAATCTCTTCCAACTTTGTCTATTTCATCTAATATAAATACAGGGTTGGCACTTTTGGCTTTCTTCAAACTTTGTATTACCCTACCTGGCATTGCTCCTATATATGTTTTACGGTGTCCGCGAATCTCTGACTCGTCATGCAAACCGCCCAAAGACATTCTCACATATTGTCTTCCTACCGATTTGGCTATTGATTTTCCTAACGATGTTTTACCAACACCTGGAGGGCCATACAAACACAATATCGGGCTTTTCATATCTCCTTTTAATTTTAAAACAGCTAAATATTCTAAAATTCTTTTCTTCACTTTTTCCATCCCAAAATGGTCTTCATCTAAACACTTTTGAGCCCTATCTTGATTCAGGTTATCAATAGTAAAATCATTCCAAGGCACATCCAACAAGGTTTGGCAGTAATTCATCCCTACAGAAAACTCAGGACTCATGCTGTTTAATCTTTGCAAACGGTCAAGTTCTTTTTCGAATGCCTCTTTGGTGGCCTTTGACCATTTTTTCTTCTTGCCCTTTTCTCTTAAATTTTCTAACTCTTTATCCGGATTGTTATGCCCTAATTCTTCTTGAATTTGTTTCAGCTGTTGGCTCAAGAAAAACTCACGTTGTTGCTTGTCTATATCTACCCTTGCCTTGTTTTGAATTTCGTTTTTAAGTTCGAGCATATTCAAATCTTTGGCTAAATGCTCAAGTACTTTTTGAGCTCTATCAGGCAAATAATCCATTGATAAAATCTCTTGTTTCAACTTCAATTCCGCATTCATATTAGATGAAATAAAGTTGACTAAAAACCTTGGGCTATCAATATTCTTTAAAGCAAAACCTGCCTCACTAGGAATATTGGGGTTGATATCAATGATGTTTTGAGCAAGCTCTTTAATGCTCTCTATTAACGCTTTAAATTCTTTATTTTTCTCATATTTCTTTTCTTCGAATGGTTTTATAACTGCTGTGATATATGGCTCATGGTTAATTTCACTCACCAATTCAAAACGCTTAATACCTTGAATAATCACTGTAGTATTGCCATCGGGCATTTTAAACATTTTTACGATTCTGGCTAAGGTACCCACTGGCGATAAATCCTCAAAAGTTGGGTCTTCTACGGTAGCATCTTTCTGGGCCACTGCTCCTATTTCAAGCTTATTTTTCTTAGCATAATTTATCAGTTTGATTGACTTGTCTCTTCCAACAGTAATGGGTATTACTACTCCAGGAAATAATACTGTGTTTCTGAGTGGAAGTACCGGAACACTCTCTGGCAACTTGGTATTTATCATATCTTCTTCTTCCTCTGTAGAAAGAAGTGGAATCATTTCTTGTCCGTTGTCATCTTCTATAAAATCATCGCTGATGAAAGTAAAATCTTTATTTTGCATATAAATGTGGTATAGTCAAATTGTCAGTTGTAGTTGCTTAATAAAAAGCAAGGCTATTTTGCCAATAAATGTGCCATGCTAAAAAAATGTTCTTTTTAGGACAAAAAAACTATACTTTTGCATCATAAAAATATGTCGAGTATTAGAGAAGTAAAACCATTTCAAGAGATAAACACAACCAAAAAACAACAGGTTGAAGAAATGTTTGACAGCATATCTGGCAGATATGACTTTTTGAACCGTTTTCTGTCTTTAGGTATAGATATTACTTGGCGAAAAAAAGCAATCAAAGAATTGGTAGCCTTAAACCCTAAAAATATTTTAGATGTAGCAACCGGAACAGCTGACTTTGCCATTGAAGCTAAATCTCTAAATCCTGATAAAATTATTGGAATTGATTTATCAGAAGGCATGTTGAGCAAAGGTCGTATCAAAATTCAAGAAAAAAACCTAGGACATTTGATCCAATTAGTCAAAGGTGATTCTGAAGAACTACCGTTTGAAGACAATATATTTGATGCATCTACCGTTGCTTTTGGAGTTAGAAATTTTGAACACTTGCAAATAGGATTAAATCAAATATATAGAGTTTTAAAACCAGGTGGAAAAATTGTAGTACTAGAATTTTCAAAACCTAAAACGTTTCCGGTAAAACAAGTATATCAATTTTATTTCAAATATATATTGCCTATGTGGGGAAAACTCATTGCAAAACATGAAACTGCATATGAATATTTACCTGCATCTGTTCAAGCTTTTCCTGAAGGAACAGAATTTTTAAGTTATTTAACCAATTCAGGATTTACTCAAGTAAAACATCAACCTTTAACCTTTGGAATATGTTCAATTTACACAGGTATAAAATAATATATTTAGCCTTTATGGGGCTTTTTCTTACCCAACATATACAGGCTCAGAAAAACTTGCCTATGTATGATATGAAAAAAACACATTATGGATTTACTGTGGGCTTTTCTAGTACCAACTTTAAACTTAATAGAAACGAAAATTTTTATAAGAACGACTCACTTCAAAGTATATATGTTAAACCATTTGCAGGTTTTAATTTAGGTGTTCTTGCCAATTTTCATTTTGGTGAATTTATAGATTTAAGATTGATACCAAGCATATCATTTGCTCAAAGAAATATTGAATATACATTTAAAGACAGTTCGGGCTCCGTTGCTAAAATAGAAAGTGCTTATTTAGAATTGCCTGTGGTTTTCAAAATCAAATCTGTTAGACATAGAAATGTGAGATTTTATATAGTTGGTGGTTTTATATATAGTTATGATTTGTCATCAAACAAAGGTGCCGACCGCAAACCTAACGAAGCATTTGTGGCGGTTAACTCACAAAATATTGGTTACCAAATAGGTTGTGGATTTGACTTATATTTCCCTTACTTCAAATTCTCACCTGAACTAAAACTTACCAATGGTTTAAACAATGTTTTGGTAAAAGATGGTTCGTTATATACCAACACCATCGATGGTTTGTTTTCTAAGATTCTTCAGTTAAATTTTTATTTCGAATAGTATATATATATGAATTTCAGAATAGAGGCTCACGATAGCAAATCGAAAGCCCGTGCAGGTGAGATAGAAACAGACCATGGCACCATTAAAACGCCCATTTTTATGCCTGTGGGTACAGTTGGAAGTGTTAAAAGTGTTACACAAACAGATTTATATAACCGCATCAAAGCCCCGTTAATTCTAGGAAATACTTACCACTTATATTTAAGACCCGGAACAGAGGTATTGAAACAAGCTGGTGGTCTACACAAATTTATCAATTGGCAAGGAGCCATGTTGACAGACAGCGGCGGATATCAAGTATTTTCATTGGCACACCGCAGAAAAATAACTGAAGAAGGAGCTAAATTTCAAAGTCATATTGACGGCAGCCGAATCATGTTCACGCCTGAGGGAGTGATGGATATACAACGTGCAATAGGAGCTGATATCATGATGGCTTTTGATGAATGCCCGCCCTACCCTTGCGATATCAGATACGCCACCAATAGCATGCACCTCACCCACAGATGGCTTGATAGATGTATTACTAGGTTTAATGAAACCAAACCATTATATGGATACAACCAAACGCTTTTCCCTATAGTGCAAGGCAGTGTGTATCCTGAGTTAAGAAAACAATCTGCAGAATATATAGCCAATAAAAACTGTGATGGCAATGCCATAGGCGGACTAAGTGTAGGCGAACCTACCGAGATGATGTATGAGATGACGGATATGGTATGTGATATATTACCCAAAGACAAACCCAGATACCTCATGGGAGTAGGCAAACCAGAAAATATATTAGAATCTATTGCCTTGGGTATAGACATGTTTGACTGTGTGATGCCCACCCGCAATGCCCGACATGGATATATATTTACCTCTGAAGGAGTGATTAATATCAAAAACGAGAAATGGAAAACAGATTTCACGGCGTTAGACCCACATATTACCCCTGAATTTTCTAGAGCATATGTTAGGCATTTAATTACCAGTTCAGAACAACTAGGTGGCATGATAGCTTCAATTCAAAACCTCAGATTTTACCTATGGTTGGTAGAACAAGCTCGAGAAAAAATTATAGATGGGACCTTTAGCATTTGGAAAGAAAACATGGTGAAACAAATTACCCAACGATTATAATACAATGAAAAAATATATACTGCCTTTATTACTTTTAATAACGCTATCAGCTCTTGTTTTTTGGGCTTATAAACAAAACGAAAAAAAACCTATCAAAGATTTGAAGGTTTATGGAAATGAAGGACATTTAATCAAAGACTTTGACTTTATAAACCAAGATGGACAGCATGTAACACTAGCTCAAGTTAAAGGGAAGGTAATGGCTGTTGAGTTCTTTTTTGTGCAATGTGGCAGTATATGTCCGCTGATGAATGAACAAATGATGCGAGTAGATTCTGCATTTAACAAAGACGATAATTTCAGAATTTTATCACATACAGTTAAGCCTGAAGAAGATGACGTGGCTGCTTTAAAAGAATATGCAACCATGCACCATGCCAGCAAAAACTGGATTTTTATGACCGGTGAAAAAGAGGCATTATACAAAGCAGGCAGAATGAGTTATTTATTAGATGCTGATGGCATACCTGAGTTTTTACACACTTCTTTCTTTACTATTGTAGATAAAAAAGGTAGACTTAGAGGCTTCTACGATGGCATAAAACCAGCTGAAGTTGATAAGATGATGGAAGATATAAAAATATTGTTGGCTGAGGAATAGAAATTACCATAACATCAACTTGTATATATATTGTTTGTTTGCTTGTGTGATTCTTATAAAATATATACCACTTGAGATTGAAGAAGTATTGAGTATATAATTAAATTCATTTAAAACCTTTACTTGGCTAACATCAAACACCTTTCTACCTGTTATATCATATAAATCTATTTGAATATCAGATGGTTCAAAAGAAAAACCATTTATCTTTATTTGGCCATCAAATGGATTTGAAAACACATCTATAGTGAAACCACAGTATTGTTCATCTGATTGATATATATTAATCCCAAAATTGTCATTAGAAATAAAAAGCAGTTGATTTACTTATATTATTAATGTTCATCCAAAGTCCAGTAAACCATTCTCGTCGCTTCATAGCAAGTGATAGTTTTAATATTCTATGATTACCATTTTTCACTATATATCCACCTA
>CANHGM010000009.1 GCA_947460345.1 Bacteroidota bacterium
ATAATATCTAGGGTTAGAAATAGATGTTCTTTGCACCCAATTGTTTTGTGCAAAAGAGATTAAGTTTGATGCTAATAAAGCAAAAAATAGTATGGTTATTTTTTTCATGTTTAGTAAATTTATGGCAAATATATGAATATTAAAAATATTAATTTAAAAAATGTATCTGGCTTCAACTCTAGCAATATGTACAGCTTTAGAAGTCTCATTTTTACGACCATCATAACTTAAATTTAACTGAATATTTTTGCTTACTCTTTGTTGCCAATTGAGGTTCCATAATGAATTGTTGCCGTTTTGTAACGAATTTAACATTTCGAAAGCGATGGGTGAATTAATATCACCAATAAAGTTTATATGGTTAAAACTAATCTTAGAACTGATGCTGCCATTCTCTTTAAAGTTATATTTTAATTCAATACCACCTTCATTGTTTTTAGTACTTTCTGTACCGTAATCAACATTGTTTTTAGCTTGATAATAGTTGTAATAAAAGGTAACCCTAAAAAAAGTTTTCCATTGCCAATTGATTTTAGGGTTAATTAAAATAAAGTTAAACCAATAATTTCTGTTGTTGAAAAATTGAGAGATATAACTTTTATTTCCTTGCGTATATGTTGTATTAAATGAAAATTCGCGTTTTGTGTTTATTCTTAAATTGGAAGTATATTCAGTTTTTGATCTACCATCAATCCCATTCGTAAGTAGTTGTTTGTTTTTATTGTCAATATAATTAAAATCAATTCCCCAAATTGGATTACTTCTATTAAAAAAAAGTGAAGAACGGGTGAATGAATTTAGCGAAACTAATGTAGTATCGTCTGATGGTTTATATTCTGGATTGTATACTTGCAATTGATTGTTGTTAAAATACAATTTTCTATCTAGTTTTAAGGTATTGGTCCAAAACCATTTTTTTAACCATTTTATTTTAGTATTAGTAGCTGCAGGATTTATGGTTAAAGTTTGGTTTAATTGTAATGCATTGGTTTGTATATACTCTGTTGTAGGTTGGTAAATTTTTATGAATTTAGCTTTGTCTTTAAAAATAGCTAATTCAAATTCATTCAATTGTTGAATTCCATCATTATTATAATCGTTCCATTGGTATATTCCATTTCCTGGTTGCACTTCAATAAAGCTATACTGCCTTTTCAATTCTTGGCCTGTACCAGCTTGGTAATAAGTATTTGAGGAAATTAATTTATGTAAAAAATTCCAATCAGCTTCCAACCTTAAAAGTAAAGTGTTTTCAGGTTTTAAATCAAAGTTTGATGAATCTGCTTTGAATATTCTGTATGTTGTATTTAGATAAATTCTTTGACCAGGTTTTTTATTGTATTCAAACTTTAAAGCATAGTTTTCTCCAATGGAAGATTGAATAAATTGGTTTAACAACGGTAAAAAATCTGTGCGTTTATTATATTCAAAACCATATATAATTTTTGAAGTGTCAGTGTTAGTTATTGAAAAGATGTTGTTTTTAAAATGATAGCTTCCCGTTAACACAGTGTCAATATCTTTTATACTATTGACTACTTTTTCTTCTTCATATATACCTTTTAATATTGCTTTAGAAAACAATTGTGTAATACTTAGTTTATATAGTTTAATTTTATTTAAATTCTTAACACTATTTGTTGAATTAATATCTGTTTTTTCAAACCCTCCCTCAAGTATAGTATTTTTTATTTTATATTTTATATCAGATTTGTTTTGAAGACCATTAAATGCAAACTGTCGGTTATAAAAGGCTGCTTGGTGGTTAAGTTTTAGATTTTCAGACTTTGTAATTTCTATTTTAGATATCCCGATTTTTTCAGCAAAACCACTATCTTTTCTATCGGTGTTTTGTAAGTTGCGGTTCCAAATTCTATCAAACTCCACTGGTCTATACCTTTCTATATATCTGAAGTTTTTATCAACTTGTTCGTAGTTCAGTTGTACGCCAATTTTTAGTTTATTGATTGCTAAAGTTGGGTTAATTGCTTTCTTAAAATTACCTCTAAACCCCCACCCCATATCATTTTGTTTGTCTATGCTAGAAAAAGTATTTCTATTGTAATTAGAATTAGCAATATCAAAATCAATATTAGTTAATTCATTTATTTTATATGAACTACCCATTGTTATCATTTGCATTCTTTTGGGAGAAATTAATTTTATTTCTGGTTCGTAGCTACCCATAAGTTTGCCATTATTTGGAGCTATCCATTCAAATACTCTTCCATTGGCAGCATTTTTTTGAATATTATAATGCCCAAAACCAGCACCAACATTGTTAAAACTAACAGTATAATAAGCTGTGTCATTAGTTTCTATTGGTGCAAACACATATATTGTATATGATTTACCATCATATATTGTATCTTTTTTTATATAGAGTAGTTGTGATTTATCAAATGTGTTTGTTTTATATTCTGTAGGTATAACAGCTAAATTTAAGTTGTCACCAATTTTGCTCAACAATGAAATTTCACTGTCATTCAATTCTCTTTGAAATGGTTGGTTTTTATGGTCTTGTTCTGAAAAAAAATGACCTTTAATTATAAGATTTTTATTTAAAGTTGCAGATTGCGAAAAAGTAAAAACACTTCTAGCATAGTTTCTATCTGCATATTGAAATTCAGCTACTATTCTAGTATATCTATTGATAAGTTTCTTGGGCATAAAAGTTAGTTCGCCGGTGTTGTAATCAATAGTATAATCATTTTGTTCTCCTCTTTCTAGTTTAATTCCATCTATATAGATAGCTTCTGTTCCTGAAATGATAATAATAAATTGTTCTCCATTGTTTCCTACAAGTCTGTAAGGGCCTTGATTTCCTTCTATTGCTTGTATAATATTTCTAGCAAAACGACCTCTGCTAACAGCACCTTCAGCAGTTGTACTCAATTCCCATTTTTTGTTTTTGTTATAGATAGTTGCATATTGAAGTCCTCTTGATTTTTTATAATATTTCATAAAATAATTGTCAGATGGTTTTATCATTTCAAAGTCGCCTAAAGTGACATAACTTTTATTTTTAGAAAGTTTAATATATACTTTGTCAAAATCTTGTAATTGTTGGGTATTCCCTTCTGGTTGAATTGGATTGTTGTCATCACTAACCACTGCCGATATATCAATATCATCATTCAATTTACCATTAATTTGTAAATTTAAATTTGAGTTAACGACTAAGTTTTGAGAGTTTCCAAAACCTAGTCCTCTACTAATACTTCCTCTCATATCTAAACCTTGTTTGTCTATAAGTTCATTGTTTAATGAGTTATTTGGTTTGTATGCAAATGGATTTATATAACCTAAATTTTCAGGTTGGATTAAATTTGAAGATTTGTTTTTTTGAGGCTTAAAAATAACTTCACCTATGTATTGATATGAAATAGTTATTTCTTTTAATTCTTTGTTTTTTCTTACTATATAACCAAGCAATGGTGATACTATATAAAATGAAGTATCTATTTTTTGGTTTTTAGCATTGGTGATTTTAAGCGTAGAAATGTTTATGGGTATGGTGTCAAAAACAAGGGTGTCACTAGAATAGAATTGAAGGGTTTTTGATTTGTTGAAATAGGTTGGTTGTTGAGCGATTGTGTTATTTACAAACCCTACAAAGAGTAAACATATAATATATAAAATTAGTTTTTTTACAGACACAATTTATAGTATAACGTCTAATTTATTTTTATATGTAAATATATACAGAATATTTTTTTAACTAGCTTTTCATATTTACATATTGCAACGGAACTCCAAAATCTTCAGTTCTGCATAATGAAATTACTCCTTGTAAATCATCTATTTTTTTAGCCGTAACTCTAATTATATCATCCATAATAGAGGCTTGTACTTTTAAACCACTGTCTTTTATTTTTTTTATAATTTTTTTAGCTGTTTCTTTATCAATCCCTTCTTTAATTTTAATGGTTTTGATGACTGTCTTTCCACTAGGATAAGGCTTTTCGGTTAAATCAAATGATTTAGCATCCACATTTTGTTTGATGCATCTTGAAATTAAAATATCTACGATACTTTCAGCATGCATATCAATATCACTTGTAATTTTTATAGTTTTATTTTTGCTGTCATATTCAATATTGCTTCCACTATCTTTTAAATCATAACGGGTTAGTAATTCTTTTTTAGCAGTATTAATTCCATTGTCTAAATGTTGAGATTCGATTTTGTTAGTAATATCAAAGCTTGCCATATTTATGTAAATTTGTTTTATTGAGTTATCAGCAAATATAGAATAAAAAATAAGTATTTATTTAACTGACATTTTTTTGAGAAGACACACCAATGTTTTTTTGATTTTTTTTAATATGATGCATATTAAATGATTATAAGTTTTTTATGAATATGTTTGTAAACAAATTAAACCATTATATAGATTGATGGTCTGTGTATTAAAGTTTATAAAACTTAAAAATATAATTTAACAATTAATAATTACAACAATGAAAAAATTAATGATGATGATTGCAGCATGTAGTATTGTTGCTTTCAGTTTTGCACAAGTTTCAAAACCAGCAAAAGGAAAGCCTGAAATGAAGGCTAAAAAGCACACTGAATGGATGAAAAAAGAGTTGAATTTAAGTGCTGAACAAGAAACTAAAATATATGATATTAACTTGTCAACTATTACTAAAGCTAAAGCTATTAAAAATGATGCATCTTTAGATTCTGCTTCAAGAAAAACTAAATTAAAAGAGATTCATAAAGCAAGATTGGTTGAATATAAAAAAGTGTTAAATGCTGATCAATTAGCTTTATTAAAACAGAAAGCAAAAGAACATAGAGCAACTAAAAAAGAAAAAGTTGGAAAGAAAATGCCTGTAGAAAAAAACAAGGTGTTTCAAAAAGAGCTCTCTGATGAAGACATAGAAGAAATAATTGAATAAATTTAATTTTATAAAAAAAGCCTATCTCACGATAGGCTTTTTTTATGCTTCCATCTTTTATGGCTCCATAGCCAATTATAAGGTGTTTCTCTTATGCATTTATCTAAAGTTTTCACATATATCTCGGTGAGTTCATTTGTTTGCATTTTTGATGCGTTGTCAGTTATAGGAGTAATTTTTAAAATATATTTTCCATTTAAAGAAGGTATCATGTTTACAAAAACTACTGCAGCTTCAATTTTTATGGCAAGCTTTTCTACACCTCCAAAAAACAAGGTTTCTTGATTTAGAAAAGGCATCCAAGTATCATTTGTATTTGAAGGTGTTTGGTCTGCTAAAATGCCAGTGATACAAGGTTGTTTCTCTGCTATTAAAGTTCTAGGCATCATATTCATTGGTAAAGTAATATTGCCAAATTTACCTCTGATGTTGTTGTAATATTTTTCGAAATATGGATCACTAATCGGTTTGTAGGTCGAATATAATTTGTAATTAGAGTGTAATCCTAAAACTACTGATGCCCATTCCCAATTTCCAAAATGAGCTGATAGAATGATAACTTTTTTTCCATTATTTAAATGTTGATTAATGATTTCAAATCCTTCTACTTTAATTTGTTTCATTAAATATTCTTTTGTTATATACTTAGATTTTAATATTTCAGGGAATAGTCTACTTATATGATGGTAATATTGTTTTTCGATTTTTTTTATATCTTCTGCTTTCTTATCTGGGAATGAGTTTTGAAGGTTTTTTAAAACAACTTTTCTCCTGTATTTAAATATGTAGTATAAAAAAATATAGATTAAAAATGAAAGAAATTTGTTGACAATATTAGGTGCGTGAGCAACTAACCAATTTGCAATTTCAAAAAGTTTATATACTATTGTTTTCATTTTTTTATTCACTAATTACTATGCAATAATTTTTATTTTCTGTTAATTCATTTATTATTTCATCAAAATTTATAGTTTCATAATATTGCAATAAGTTAAAATATCTGTCTTGAGGAGCATTTTTGGGGAATATTTCTTGATAGAGTTTTTCAATTTTTATTAGTTCAGTTTCAAATTTTTGTTTTTGAGATTTTTCAAGTTTTTTATCAATATTCTTTAGTTGTTCAATTGCTTTCGAAATGCATTGTTCTATACTAGCCAATAAGGTTATATCAATAGCTGAGACTTTGTTGTTCAAGTGTTCTTTGAGTTCTAAAATATTTTTTTGTTCTGCTTCAATATTAATAATGACAGCATTTTTGTTTATATATTTATTTTTTAATTCTTCAAGTGTTTTAAATATATCAGAAACTTCTAAGCCAAGTTGCATCCATTTTTTTGTAAAATTTTGATTAAGAATAAATATTGAAGCTCTAGGAATGAGAATTGGGAAAGGGACATTGTTTTTTTCGAACATAGATTTAAGTTGAAGCCAATAACTAATTTCACCAGGTCCTCCTATATAAGCAATATTTGGTAAAACTACTTCTTGGTAAAGTGGTCTTAAGCATACATTGGGTGAAAATTCTTCTATATGCTTAGTTATATATTCTTCATTAAAATGGTGTCCTCCTTCTGATATTGATTTTATTCTTGTTCTTTCTCCATTTGTTAAATGAAAAAAGTTAATATGTCTTGGGTTAACTTGAGTCTTATATTGGCTTTTGAGTTCATTAGTTTGGTTATTGATTGATTCAAAATTTGATTCGTTTATCACATCATTTACTATATAATCTTTAAATAGTTTTTTTAATTCTTTATGGTCAGGATTTAAAACTAAAAGCCCTGTATAGCCAAGTAATTCATGGAAAATATGTTGAGTAGCATCGGCAAGATTTTCTTTTGTATAAGCTGTATCAAAAAGTTCAATAAGTTGTTGGGTTTTTGTTGAGTTTTTAAAAAGTGGTTTAATTTGTTCTACTAAATTATTTATCAAATCAGTTTTCATTCTACCAACAGCTCCTGTTTGGTTATTATCCCAAGTATATGTTTTATTAAACAAATCGAAATGGTTAATTTCTAATAAGTCATGGTCTTCTGATGCTAGCCAAAAAATGGGTATATATTTTTTACTTGGATCTTTTTGATTTAGGTTTTTTGCAGTAGCAATGGTTTGTAAAACTTTGTATATGGTATAAAGTGGCCCAGTAAATAATCCTAGTTGATGACCAGTGCAAACGGTGAATGTGTTTTCAGATAAAAGACTTTGAATGTTTTCAGTGCTTATTTTTTGTAGTGGTAATTTTCTATATTGCTCTTCTAGAATATTTACTAAAGTTTCTCTGTTTGTTTTTGAGAAACTTCTGTGATGAGCTGCTTTAATTAGGTTTGTTTCATTAATCTCTGCTGAAGTGTATTTGCCTAATTTGTTTAAAATATAGTCTTTAACAATTGGCTGATAGATATTTAAGTTTGTAATATCAAATGATTGAAATGTCATTTTGTGGATTTTAAACAGCAAAATAAAGGAACAATGTTAAAGCTAAGTGTTTTTTTTATAGTTTTGCACCTTAAATATGGGAATTATAGAGATTTTTTCGAAAGCTGAAAATTGGATTAGCTTGTTAACACTTACAGGTATGGAGATCATACTTGGTGTAGATAATGTCATTTTCATTTCACTAGTTACAAGCAGGCTTGAATTAAAAGAGCAACCAAAAGCTAGAGCAATTGGTTTAAGTATGGCTTTAATTATTAGAATTTCATTGCTTGCATTTATAAGTTATTTGGCTAGTATGACAAGTACTATTTTATCTGTTGCTAGTTTTAGTTTTTCGGCTAGAGATTTAATTATGTTAGGTGGAGGTATTTTTCTAATATATAAAACCACCATGGAAATATATAACAAATTAGAAGGTGAAAACGAACATCATGAAAACAAACCTAAAGGCCAATTTATGAATATTGTTTTGCAAGTGATAGTAATCGATATCGTTTTTTCGTTTGACTCAATTATTACAGCTATAGGTTTAAGTAGAGAAGTAATTATAATGATTTTTGCAGTTATTATTTCTATGCTTATTATGTTGGCTTTTTCAGGTACTGTAAGTAGATTTATTAATAGACATCCTAGTATGAAAATGTTAGCCTTGTCATTTTTATTAATGATAGGTTTGATGTTGGTAGGAGAGGGCTTTAAACAAGAAATAAATAAAGGATATATATATTTTGCTATGGCTTTTTCGTTAGCTGTTGAAAGTTTAAATATATGGATGAGGAAGAAAACTAAACCCGTAAAACTTAAAGATAATATTAATCCTTAAGCTTAGAAAGTGAAGTTGGCAGCTAAAGCGGGCAAAATAGGTAACTGATTTATTCTAACATATTTTACTCTATCAAAATAGAAAATATTCTGCCTATTATATACGTTCGAAATACTTAAAATAACATTGAATTGTGTATTGTTTTTTAAAGTTTTTCTTCTTTCAACACTGATGTCTAGTCTATGATAATAGGGTAGTCTGCCTGTATTTAAATCAGCATAATTTATACCCAATGAGCCATTTGCTTTGGTATAATCAGTAGAGATACCATTTTGAAAATTTAAGTTTTCATAAAACCCTTGAGTTTTAGTAAAAGGAAATCCTGATCCAAAGTTCCATCTACCATTAAAGTAATATTGAGTTTTAGGTCTTTTCCAGAGATATGACAATAAGAAATTGAGGTTATGTCTTCTGTCAAAATGTGGGAAATAGGTACGAGTGCCATCAAATCTATTTACATAAGTAAGAGAATATACAAACCAAGCATACCAACCTTTTTTCTCGTAAGTGTATTTTAAATCAACTCCTTTAGCAATACCAGTTTCTATGATAAAGTCTTTTTTAAGTGCATCAGGTTTGCTCAAATTTGATTCGTCATCTTCATATATTTTATCTCTATTTATGTTGGTGAGTTGTGTAAAATCTTTTATATATGACTCGACAGTTAATTTACTAAAACTACTCATATCCCACTCTAAACCAAATATAGCATGACGTGCTTTTTGTAGTCTGTGTCTAACCGCATTCCCATTAAATGAATCTTGAAGATTTTCAGGGCCAGATAAAAAGCCATAAAACAGATTTACAACATCTCTGTCACTTACGGCGCTTAGTAAATTCTGTGAATACCATCCGCCCGCAAATGTGCCTCTTAAATAGCTTGTGAAATCATATTTTGCTGACAATCTAGGTTCAAAAGATTTGTTGCCTAATGATGGGTAAAATTGAGTTCTAAATCCAGGGTCTAATACAAGTCTATGTAATCTCCATCTGTATTTTATATATGCACAAAGTTCGGTAGTATAATCTTCTTGTTGTGTTAGTCTGTTTGCAGAATTATATGTTTTAAAATCTGTTTTAAAAGCGTTGATTTCTATTCCATATTTTAGTTCATCTGTTTTTAAAAAGTAAGTAAAATTGATAGCCGAATTCAACCCGGAAATCTCACTATACCTAGGTTTTTGGTCTTGTTCTAATTGTTCCATTTTGTAATCACTAAAAGCAACTACTCCACTTATAATAGAAGAAGTTCCTTCTGGTAAAAAATTGAACGAAGTACCAAACCCAAAGCTATTCCAACCATATTGAGTTGAATTCGGGTATTTTACTTTGTCGTTAAAGTTAAAACCAAATATGTTTGCTTTGCTACCAGTTGCTGAGGTAAATGTAACTTTGGCATACAAGTCATTAAAACTAAAAGGCAACCCGCCTTGGTCTTTGGCTGCATATGGATAAAATATTTTACTGCTTCTGTCTAAATATGAGTTTTTAAAATTAATTAAATAAGTAATATTTCCTTCACCTTCTTTATAAGGCTTTAACGGACCTTCTGCCATTGCCTTTGAGGCAAATGGACTTGAGGAAATTTTTCCGTGGTGCACTTTTTTATCTCCATCTTTTGTTTGTACATCCATAACTGCTGATACCCTTCCTCCATATTGTGCATTAAAACCACCTGTATATACATTTACAGTTTTAGTTAAATCTGCATCAAACACAGAAAATAATCCAATGGAATGAAAAGGATTATATATAGTCATACCATCTAGTAATACTTTGTTCATTACTGGCGAACCACCTCGTATATATAATTGTCCTCCTTGGTCACCTGAGGATACAACGCCTGGTATTATTTGAAGGTATTGCATAATCTCTGGTTCGCCACCAATTGATGGAAGCCTTGGTAAATCTGTTTTAATATTGATTTGAAATTGACTTATAAAAACTTTGTTTGAATCTGATTTAGATTTGCGTTCTCCTTGTTTTTCAAACTTGTCCATTTCTATAGCTTCTGCTTGCTTCAATCTGAAAGTTATATTATTTGCTTTTTCTGCTTCTATAGAAATATTAGTAATTAAAGTATCATAGCCAAAAAACGTTATAATAATTTTATAAACGCCAATTTCAACTTTTCCGAATGCATAAAATCCATTATTATCTGTAGTAGATTTTTGCTTTAGGTCAGGTATGTGTAAGGTGGCACCTTCAATAACGGCACCATTTTCTTTGTTGAAAACAAATCCTCTTAAGTCAGCTTTTTGAGCAAAAATTGATGGTGAAAAATGTAATAATATAAATAACAGTATGAGATTCCTTAGATGCATATATGTTTTTTTTGGCTTCGCAAGTAACAGCAAAAATTTGATATAATTAAAAGTGATTTGTCAAAACTTGATGTTTTCACTTTTGTTTATAAAGTAATGCCTTTTAATTATTAAATGCTTTTTGATAGAAATAGGTTGCATGAATAATTTATTCAACAATAAATTTCTCAATAAAAGTGGAGTTGTTTGAAGAAAGTTTAAGTATGAAATAACCTTTACTTACGTTCAGCATTTGCGTCACTCAGAAAAAAGCTTTACCCCTGATAAAAATACTACAAGCAATAAAAATCGTTTACGTATATTCATATTTCAAAAGCAATAATTTAGATTGATAAAATATGGATACTTTGTTTTATCTATTTGTAATTAATATTGCAGTGATATGATGTTAAGAAACAAACCTGTTTTATGTAATTACTATCTTACTTATAGATGTAATGCTAAATGTGGTTTTTGTGATATATGGGAAAAACCAAGTCCGTATGCCACTCTAGAAAATGTAACCCAAAATATTATAGATTTAAAGAAAATGGGTGTAAAGGTAATTGATTTTACAGGGGGAGAACCTTTATTGCATCAAAAGCTAGCACAGTTTCTAACCATAGCCAAAGAACATCATTTAATTACAACTGTTACAACCAATACATTGTTATATCCTAAGTATGCCAAGCAGCTTAAAGGATTAATTGATATGTTGCATTTTTCATTAGATTCTCCAATCGAAGAAGAACATAATTTGAGTAGAGGTGTAAAATGTTTTGATAAGGTAATTGAATCTATTGATATAGCCAAGTCGCTTGGAGAAAGACCAGATATTTTGTTTACTGTTCATGCTAATAATATCAATCAAATTGAACAAGTATATCAAGAGTTTTGTATCAAAAATGATTTAATGTTGATTTTAAATCCAATATTTGAGTATAATGAAGTAGGAAGTTCGCTTTCTGAGACAGATTTGAAAACGTTAGAAGGGTGGGGGAGGAAAAAGAACGTGTATATAAATAAAGGTTTCATTACACTTAGAAGAAATGGTGGGAATCAGATTGAAAAACCTGTTTGTAAGGCGGCAACTACAACGGTTGTTATTTCACCAGAGAATAAGTTGATTTTACCATGTTACCATCTTTCAACTAAAGAAATTGAAATTGATAACAAACTTGAAGAAATATATAAAAAAGAAGAAGTAAAGAGTTTAATAAAACTTGAAGGTAAGTTGCCTGCATGTCAAGGGTGTGTCATCAATTGTTATATGCAGCCATCATTTGCAGTGAATATGAATAAGTATTGGTTTGATGCTTTACCAAGTACTATAAAATATAATATTGAAAAAGGCACTTGGAAAAAACTATCCTTCTTTAATAAGGCTTCAGTGTTGTAAATTTATTTTCCTAAGTCTTTAAATCCTCTCAAAATTATTTGTATATCTTTTTCTATACTATAATCTTTGGCATAAAGTAAGTTTAACTTAAAAGAGGTGTGGCCATTATTTTCTAAATTTATTCCACTGGTAGGATTTAACACGCCATCTTTGATAGAAGGTAGTTCGTTTTTTTGTTCGCAAGGGGCATATCCTACCCAACTTTTTTTCCCTTTAAGTACGTTAAATATATTTGAATATAAGTGAGAATTGTTTTTACTAATTAATAATAAATAAGGAGCTACTATAAAAATTATTATAGACATTGAAATATCAAAAGATCGTTTAATAAATCTATTTTGTTGGCTTTTAATGTCCATATTTACATTAACTGAATAGAAATCACCAGCATGGTCTTTGCTGCTGCTGCCAATGATAAATAAGCTATCTTCAGGCACCATTTTAAACTCAATTTGTTTGTTTTGCAGTTTACTCATGATGTTCATGATTTCGCCAGCATCTATATCTTTAGAGCAAAAGATAATTTCGTTTATATCAAATATATCAACTATTTCAGCAATTTCAGATGGTTTGCCAAGAAACAAGTTGTTTTTATTTTCGATGTTTTCATTTGAAACAAACCCTGTAATTTTACAAGGCACTGCTGTTTTATTTAATAAATCTTGAACCCTTAATGCTTCTTCTAAATTACCAATAATGATACTGTTTCTAAGCACACTTTGGTTTAACGACCAACTCTTATACCTAATAAAATGCCATATAAGTCTGTTAAACATAAAAACAAATAAAGCACTTAAAGCACCTGCTAAAATGATGGCTCTACTGTTTCTATAATTCTCATTAATAAATGCATAAAATATAGAAATAAAAATAGTTCCCATTACTACAGAACGTATAATATTGATAAGACTTACTTGTCTGTCATAAGCTCTATTGAGATAGCCTGCAAAAATCCAACACAATATATATATAGGTATATTGACATAAAATATACTTTCTTGTAAATGTAATTCCCCTTTTTTTATATAAGATTCAAAGAAATATTTAAATACATATATACATATAAATATCAAAGTTGAATCGCATAAAGGGAGAATAATTGTACTTATAAATCTATAGATAATAGCTATAAATGCCCTAAGCCAAATGGCAAAGTTGATTAATAGATTAAAAGTTTTGGCGTTCGATTGTGAAAAGTTTTTCTCGACAAATTGGGCCATGGCTTTGTAAAACATATACACATAGTTTACCGAGCCTTTTTTAGTACTTTCACCTTTGTAGTGTATAATAGTTGTCTCAGGATAGTAGTAGTTTTTATATCCAGCTTTAGTAATTTGATATGATAAATCTACATCCTCAGCATACATAAAATAGTCTTCATCTAACAGCCCTGTTTTTACTAAAATATTTGACCTAAGTAGCATAAATGCACCAGAAAGTACATCAACACAATTGGTTTCAAATTCAGGTAAAAAACCCATGTGGTATACCCCAAATATTTTTGATTTAGGGAATAATTTAGAAAGCCCAAACATTTTATAAAATGCGGCTGAAGGAGATGGTAAACCTCTTTTGCTTTCTGGTAAAAAATTACCTTTACCATCAATCATTCTTACTCCAAGTCCTCCTGCGTCAGGATGTGAATCCATAAAATTACAAACTTTTACAAAAGTATCTTCCTCTACAATAGTATCAGGATTTAATAACAGTATATATTCAGCTTTTGATTGAATAATAGCTTGATTATTTGCTTTTGCAAAACCTACATTAATTGAATTGGCAATTAATTTTACTTCAGGAAATTTTTCCTTGACCATTTCAACTGACTTGTCAACCGAATGATTATCTACTACCCATATATCACATTCGATATGAGCGGCTGCTTTTTTTACAGAAGCTAGGCATTGTTCTAAAAAATATTGAACATTATAATTAACTATGATGACACTTAATTTCAAAGTAGAGAATATATGTATTTTTATTTTTTAATTATATCTGCTCTTCATTAGGGTCTACCCATAAATCTTCTAAGAAAAGTTCCCAATACCATATTTCACAATCACTAGAGTTCTTTTCAATTTCTACCATAATAGCATCTGCAATTGGTTCAGGAATTGGATTGACTCTAAAGTCTTCAGGAGTTTCTCTTCCTTCTGTTAATTTGCTTAAAATCTCTATATATCTTTTATATAAAGTAAAATTATTGGCAATTTTATAAACTGTCCAAATACCATCTTCTTTACTACCTGTATATAAAAATCCTGAGTTTCTATCAATAAAAATGGGTGTACCTATTTCATCAGTGGCTATTGCAGTCCATTCTTTTTTCCACTCACCTTCTTTACCATTTACTAAACTAATTCCGCTATAGTTTTGGATATATAATAATTGTTCGTCTTCTAAATCTTCTGGTTTAAAAAAATTGATTTGGCGATAACCCAAAATTAATTTTTCTACGGGGAGTTTATATAATTCTAATTTTAAATCTTCAATTGAAATCATAGAGCAAATATAACATACATCAATAAAATCATTTGATATAATATTATTAATTTAGTTTAGCAGTGAGCCTCTGCATCTCCATACCCACATTTGCATGGTTATATAATATTTGATATACTGCATCAAGAATTGGTAAGTCAATATTGAAATTTTTATTAAGTTCAAACATGCACTTTGCTGCAAAATATCCTTCAGCAACCATATTCATTTCTGCTTGAGCTGCTTTAACCGAATAACCTTTGCCTATATAATTCCCAAAAGTACGATTTCTGCTATGTACAGAGTAGCAAGTAACCAAAAGATCGCCTAAGTATGCAGAGTCTTCAATATCTCTTTTTATAGGAGCTGCATTGTTTACAAATTTCTTTAATTCTTTTATAGCATTGGTCATAAAAAATGCATGAAAATTATCTCCATATCCAAGACCATGATATATACCTGCTGCAATGGCAAAAACGTTTTTTAAAATGGACGCATATTCTGCACCTTTTAAATCTGTAGATAAAATGGTTTTTATATAATCATTGCTGAGTAATTTGGCCAATGATGCTGATAGCATTTCGTTACTCGAAGCTATGGTTAAATATGTTAATTTTTCTAGTGCTATTTCCTCTGCATGGCTAGGACCAGTAATCATGGCTATACTATTGTCATCAATACTAAATGAGTTTTTTAGATAGTCAGCAACTATTTCGTTTGTTTCAGGAATAACACCTTTTATAACTGTTGTTATAGTCTTATCTTTAAATGTATTTTTGTCGCAATTCTTTAATATGTTATATATATATGCTGATGGTATACCTAAAATTATATGTTCTGAATTTTGTATACATTTATTTATATCAGTATATATTTCAATATTTTCTAAATGCAACTCGACAGAACTTAAGTAATTTGGATTGTGTTTATGATTTAAAATATAGTCTTTAGTCTCACTTTTACGAACAAACCAACATATATGAATATCTTGTGAATATCTTTTTATGTTTTCAGATATAATTTTTATTAAAGAAGTACAATAGCTGCCAGACCCAATAATTCCAATTGTTTTCATACTACAAATATATAATTAGATTGATAAAAAAATTGTATATGATGAAAAAAAAACAGAAAATTATGTAAAATATAAAAAAAATATTTTGTATATAAAAAATTATATATATAATTGCACCAACATTATATAATCACTAACCTAAATTATTATTTAAAAATGGCTAAAAAACCAACACCAAAAAAAACAGCTCCAAAAGCTGCAGCAAAACCAGTTGCTAAAAAACCATTAGCAAAAGAAGAAACCAAAGGAGCTAAAATGCTTCAAGCTGTTAAAGCTTCTGCAAAAGGATTGACTTCAGGAGACATTGCGAATGTGATGGCAAAACTTGAACCTAAAAAAGATTTCGCGAAAGTGAAAAATTATGTAAACTTAACTCTTAATAATTATAAGAAAAAAGGTTTGCTTAAAGTTGAAACTAGAGACAAGAAAAACTATTATTTAGTTGGCGATGGAAAACCTGTAGCTACTTCTAAAAAAGCAGCAGCAAAACCAGCAGCTAAAAAAGCAGCCCCAGCTAAAAAAGCAGCTCCTGCAAAGAAAGCGGCAGCTAAGAAAGCAGCTCCTGCTAAGAAAGCAGCTCCTGCTAAGAAAGCAGCTCCTGCTAAGAAAGTAGCAGCTAAAAAAGCAGCTCCAGCTAAAAAAGCAGCAGCAAAACCAGCAGCTAAAAAAGCAGCTCCAGCTAAAAAAGCAGCAGCAAAACCAGCAGCTAAGAAAGCAGCTCCAGCTAAAAAAGCGGTAGCAAAACCAGCAGCTAAGAAAGCAGCTCCAGCTAAAAAAGCAGTAGCAAAACCAGCAGCTAAGAAAGCAGCTCCAGCTAAAAAAGCGGTAGCAAAACCAGCAGCTAAGAAAGCAGCTCCAGCTAAAAAAGTTGTTGCTAAAAAGAAAAAGTAGTTTTAAACTAAATATATTTAAAGCCGGATGTAATATTATTACATCCGGCTTTTTATTTGTTAGGTATTATAGGTTCCACATCAATACTCAAATACTTATTTAACTGTACTTGACCTATGGCACCTTTCTTTATTCTTGATACATGTTTTTTGTATGTATAATCAACATTTATAAGGCTGCTATTTTTGCCTTTTGAATAAAATGCAGCTATATGTGCTGCATGTTTTATTATATGCATTGGTATTGAATGCTGACCAATGTTTTTTATAACTACATGTGAACCACTGAAACCTCTTGCATGCAGCCATAAATCATTTTTTGACGCAAATCCAAATGTTAATTCTTCATTGTTTTTAGCATTTTTTCCAACATATATTTTCCACTCTTCTATTTCAAAGAATTTAAATTTATCTTCTTTGTTTTCTGAATTCGTTTTTTCCTTTTTATGTATATCTAATTCTTTAAAATGAGAAGAATTTTCTATATACTCTATTGTTTTAAGAGCTTTTGAAAGTTGTTTTTCTAAACCTTCTATTTGCTTATGTAAATATTCAATTTGAATATTTTTATTTTTGTGTTTTTGGTATAACTGATTACAAAATTGTGTGGCTGTAATGTCTTTTTTTAACACTATAGTTATTTGCTGGTCATTATAAAAATCATATACTTCGGCCTCTCTTTTGTTCTCAAATTGTATTAAATTAGCTAATATAATATTGGCTATTTCATCTTTAGGCCTTTCACTGTGTATATAATTAAGTTTATTTTTTACCTGACTTATTTTTATTTTTGCTTTATTGACTATTTGGTTTTGAATTGCTAGTAAATTAGTTTTTAGTTCTTGCGTTTTTAATTCACCTAAATATATTTTTGAAAACGCACTCAATCCTTCTAATGTTGAATTATAACTTTTAATAAGTTCTCCATTGTTATAATAATTTAAACTGTTGTTTTCTATAAGCATATAAGAACCCATATTCGTTTCTTTTTTATTGCTTATATATGGTTCACTTTTGCTTATTTTATTCAAATCAAAAGACAAATCATTCAATATATTTTTTCTAAAAATATCTTTTACAATATTGTTGTGATAATATATAATATTGGCTTGAGCACCGAAGCATTTAAATAGTAAACCTTTTTCATGGGTCAGTTTTAAATAAAAACATCTTTCATAATTAAATGTAATAACTTCCGTGATAATTTCACCTACGATTTCTTGAAATTGTTTGATGTCTTTGGTAAGTTTATAACTGGTTTGTTCTTCTATAAAAAAAAGACCTTTGCTATTAAAAATGTTTTTTAAACCAATAATTGTTTTACCATTATACATTTCGATATAATATTCATCCTTAGATTTACTAAAACTTGCTTTAATCTCATATCCAGAGATTTTTTCATTTAGTTCTTTGCCTAGTTTTTCTATAGTTTGCCAATGATTGAACACTTTGCGAAGTTATTATATATAGTGTAAATGAAAACATTTAAATTTGCAGCCTTAATTTATAAATTTATGAATATCTCAGAAATATTAAAAGCATTGAATATACAGCCTGTAAATGAATCAGCTTCAACAGGTAGTAATTGGTTTTCAAACAGCTCAAGTGAACTTAGAGTTGTTTCGTCGCCGGTTGATGGAAAAGAAATTGCACAAGTAAAAATGGCTACAGAGGCTGAATATGAAAAAGTAGTTATACAAGCTCAAACTGCCTTTAATCATTGGAGGTTGTTACCTGCTCCACATAGAGGAGAAATAGTTAGACAATATGGAAATAAACTTAGAGAATATAAAGAACCTTTGGGGAAGTTGGTAAGTTATGAAATGGGTAAAATACTTCAAGAAGGCTTAGGTGAAGTTCAAGAAATGATAGATATATGTGATTTTGCTGTCGGACTAAGCAGACAATTATATGGTCTTACTATGCATTCAGAGAGACCACAGCATCGCATGTATGAACAATGGCATCCACTAGGAGTTGTTGGGGTTATATCGGCATTTAATTTCCCAGTAGCTGTGTGGAGTTGGAACGCTATGTTAGCAGCTGTTTGTGGTGATGTGTGTATATGGAAACCAAGTGAAAAAACACCATTGACTGCTATTGCTTGTCAACATTTATTACAATCTGTTTTAAAAGAAAATAATATTCCTGAAGGTGTTTTTAATTTAATTATAGGTGATTATAAAATTGGTGAATTGATGAGTCATGATATTAGAGTGCCATTGGTATCAGCAACTGGAAGTACCAGAATGGGTAAAAAAGTAGGAGCTGCTGTAGGTGAAAGGTTGGGAAGGTCATTGTTAGAATTAGGAGGAAATAATGCTATAATACTATCGCCAAATGCTAATATAGATATGGCACTAAGGGGTGTTGTGTTTGGAGCAGTGGGCACATGCGGACAAAGATGTACCACTACCAGAAGATTGATTATACATGAAAGCATTTATGATACTTTTAAAGAAAAATTAGTAAAAGCCTATAGTCAAATTACAATTGGAAGTCCACTTGAAGATGGTAAATTAGTAGGGCCATTGATTGATAAAGATGCTGTTAATGCATTTTTGTCTGCAGTTGCTGAAGTTAAAAATTTGGGTGGAACTATTGTTACAGGAGGTACCGTTCATGAAGGTTTTGAAAGTGGTTGTTATGTGTATCCATGTATAGCTGAAGTGGAAAATGATTGGTCAATAGTGCAACATGAAACTTTTGCACCCATTTTATATATTATGAAATATAAAACAATAGAAGAGGCTATATATATGCAAAACAATGTAAAGCAAGGGTTGAGTTCATCTATATTCACTTTAAACATGCAAGAGGCTGAACAGTTTTTGAGTACTGCAGGAAGTGATTGCGGTATTGCAAATGTAAATATAGGAACAAGTGGAGCTGAAATTGGCGGTGCTTTTGGTGGGGAAAAAGAAACAGGTGGCGGCAGAGAGTCTGGTTCTGATTCTTGGAAAGCATATATGAGAAGACAAACCAATACCATCAATTATAGTAATAATTTACCATTAGCACAAGGCATACATTTCGATATATAATGTCTTTTACGTTAATAGTAATTGCTGGCCCCACAGCTTCTGGCAAATCAGCCTTAGCTGAAAAATTAAGTGAACAATTCCATATCCCAATCATATCTGCAGATTCTAGACAGTTTTATAAAGAACTAAAGATTGGAACTGCCAGACCTGATTTAGAGAATCTCTCACATATTCCTTATTTTTTTTGTGGAAATAAGAGTATTCTTGAAACATATAATGCAGGCGATTATGAAAAAGATGTCTTGGCATTTATTAATCAAATTAAAAACGATTATCCATGTGCCATTTTATGTGGCGGGTCAGGTTTATATATTGACGCTGTTTGCAAAGGTTTTTCAGAATTGCCCAAAGCAGATCAAAATTTAAGAAACGAATTAAATTTACTTTATAAAAATAATGGTATTCATGCATTGGTCTCTTTGTTGCCTGTGTCTATTTATAATAACTTAAACAACAGTGATAGGAATAACCCACAACGATTGATGCGTCATATAGAAATAGATAAAAACGGAGGTAAAGTACATGCAGAGTTTAAAGAAAATTTACAAGAAAGAAATTTCGATATAAAGTATTTTCAAGTTGATTTAGAAAGAGACATTTTATATAAACGAATAGATAATCGGGTAGTTGAAATGATGGAAGAAGGTTTGTTAGAAGAAGTTAGATCGGTTGAAAAATATAGACATATTAATGCTTTGCAAACTGTTGGTTATAATGAGTTGTTTGAGTATATAGACGGAATGTATACATTAACATTTGCCATAGATAAAATAAAACAACACACCCGAAACTATGCTAAAAGACAGTTGACATGGTTCAATAAAGGGAATTATGTCAAAGCTTCTCCAAGTGAATTGTATATAAAGTTATCAGAAGAAATTAAGAAATTATATAAGTAGTTTTTGAGAATATAATAAATGCTGAAGCAAGTTCAGCATGGCCTATAAGAGGGGTTGTATATATTAAAAACTAGTAGAACAAGTAAACCTAATACCACTAAATGCTGGTTCAACTCTACACACACCTCCAGTGCAATTTACACCAGCTAATTGTTTTACAAATGATAGCGTAAATCTAGTAGCTTTTTCAGTATAAGCAGCAAAGAATTGATAGTAGTGAAGTTTCTCAGCAGCAATAGTCTTGTCAAATCTTACCGGGTCTATGTTTACCATGTCTCCTGCAGCAAAAGACCAATGAGGAGCTATACTGTATTCAACCAATACATTGATAAAACTACCTTGGTCTTGCTTGGTTTTTAAATATTGCCACTCAGTTCTAATAGTTTTAGTTTTAGTAATTTTATAATTGAATTCTCCAAATGGTGTTAATGCATGAACAAATGGATAATAATCAGGTTTAGATTCATAAACCCTTTGGTTATATTGGATATTTTGTAAACCAAGAATTACCTTAAACTTTTTAGAAAATTCTTTAGAAACATCTGCATATATCTCTTCAAATAACAATACATTTTGTAACGAAATAACTTTAGAGTAGTTTAGATTTACTTGTGTTTTTAATTTCTTAGGGCTTTTATACGTATACACTAAATCTGCTTGAAAAGAATGTTCTCCTAATTCTTGAACTACTGCATTATATCTGGCTAACAATCTATAAGTATTTTGTCTGGTGATGGAAGGTAAATAATTCATCACGCCATCTAAGGTTATTTCATTTGGCGATGTTCTTACCGGAAATCTTTCTATTCTTTTATATTGAGCATTTATTCCTAAACCTTTAGTTGAATATGTAGCAGAAACATAATATACATTACCATCTTTTAACTCAAGAGGTCCATTTTCTTTAACTGTATTTTTTATTGCTTCTGGCGTTTTGTGAGCTACTTCAGCATATAGTCTAAACTTTTTATATATAAAACTACTATATAAGTTACTAACATATAAATTGTATTTAGGATAAAACTGTTCTCCTGCCGGTTGGTTATTTATAGTATTAACAACAAGCTCCATAGAATGAGCATCCATTGTTCTATTAAAAATACTCGCTCCTGATTCTATTTTTAAGTCTTTAATATTCCAAGTATATTCGGCATTGAAACCTTTAAGAATAGGCTCTCTCAGTCCGAAACGAAATTTTTGTTTCCCTGTAAAAGCTTTTAGACTTAGATTGTCGGTAACTTTATATTTAACCCTAACCCCTTGAACTGCATAATCAAGCCCCAAGTTTCTGTCTTCAAAAGCTCTGAAAATAGTACCTGTGGCAAACTGCTCATAAAAATATCCTGCTGTAATATTTATATTGTCTATATCTTTGGTTATTTGCCAGAAACCAACGCCACTGTTAGAGTATGCTTGACTTGGATTGAATAAATTTGAATTATTAAAAACATCAAACCTGGCATTAAAATTAAATCCTTTATATCCATAATTTAAATTTAACCATGATTCCGTTCCAGAAAGATATCTAGTATACAGTTCTGTGTTTGCACCTATTTTATCGTCTCTTAAAAAGAACTGGTTATTGGCTGTTAAATTTCCAGATAAGGTTCCTTTTTCTTCTTTCACTTCTTCTTGAGCATTAGTGAAAGTATAGCTAAATAATAAGCTTGTTAATAGTAAAATTTTTTTCATTGAGTGTTGCAAAAGTATTGACAGAACATTTACTTGACAAATGAAAACTTTCAACCCTTAGTTTTGTATCAAAATTTTATCAAATGAAACTCATATTTTGTATTGCATCTTTAATACTTGGGATTAGTTTTTCTCAATCTCAAACTATTTATCATCATGCCAAAATTTATACTGTCGATGAAGCTTTCAATATTGCTGAATCATTTGCAGTTAAAGATGGAAAAATTGAAGGAGTAGGTAGTCTTACTCAACTTAAGGCTCAATTTCCAAGTTATTCTTTAATTGACCTAAAGGGTAAATATATATATCCTGGATTTATTGATGCACATTGCCATTTTTTAGGATTAGGTCTTTCTAAACAAATGGTTGATTTAAAAGGAACTAAGTCTATGGATGAAGTTATTCAACGTTGTGTTGCGTTTGATAAAAAATTTCCTTCTTCTATTTTATTTGGAAGAGGTTGGGATCAAAATGATTGGGTTGATAAAAGTTTCCCAACTAACGAGCAACTTAATAAATTGTTTCCCAATAAAATTGTAATTCTAAAACGTATTGATGGACATGCAGCCTTGTGTAATGATTTTGTATTAAATCTTGCCAAAATCACTTGTAGTTTAAAAGTTGATGGAGGAGAAATCATTTGTAGAAACAATAAACCTTCAGGTGTTTTAATTGATAACGCTGTTGACTTAGTCATGACAAACGTGACAGCTTTAGATGAAAATTATATATATCAATCTTTAAAACTTGCACAAACTGAATGTCTTTCATATGGTTTGACAACTGTGGTTGATGCTGGATTAGAGCTTGATACGCTTCAAAAAATACAACATATATACGACCAAAATTTGCTTAAAATTAGATTTAGTGGAATGTATGCTGCTTCTGAAAAGTGTTTAAAATATATTAAACAAAATTCAAATAGTTTAAGTAAAACAAACAATCAATTATTTTCTGTAAACGGAATCAAAATATATGCTGATGGAGCTTTAGGTTCTAGAGGAGCATGTCTGAAACAACCCTATTCAGACAGAGAAAATCACTATGGGTTTTTATTAACTCCATTAAAACAAATAAATGAAATTGCAGCTTTGGCTATGCAAAAAAATCTTCAAATGAATGTACATTGTATAGGTGATTCTGCATCTTTTATTGTGATGAATGTTATGGGAAAATATTTAAAAGGTATAAATGATAAACGATGGAGGATAGAGCATGCACAAGTGATTGGTTCTTCAGATTTTGATATGTTTAAGAAGTTTTCTATTCTTCCATCTGTTCAGCCAACTCATGCTACAAGTGATATGCCTTGGGCTGAAAACAGACTTGGAAGCAAACGTATTTCTAATGCATATGCATATAAAAAATTGTTGAATCAAAATGGATATATAGCCTTAGGTACTGATTTCCCGGTTGAAGATGTTAGTACTTTTAAAACATTTTATGCGTCTTGTATTCGCAAAGATTCAGATGGTAACCCCAATGATGGTTTTCAAATAGAAAATGCACTCACCAGAGAAGAAACGATTAAAGGCATGACCATTTGGGCGGCTAAAAGCATATTTGAAGAGTATAGCAGAGGGAGTATAGAAAAGGGTAAAAGTGCTGATTTTATTGTTCTTGATCAAGATTTGATGCAAGTGAAAGAATCAAAAATACTATCTACGCAGGTTTTAGCTACTTATATAAATGGTGAAAAGGTTTTCGAAAAGAAATAAACTTAATTTCTATTAACTTCGAGCTGTTCAACAATCTCAGCTATTTGTTCCCAGTCGCTGTATCCAGCCTTCAACTCATCTGTTCCAGATAGGTCTATATTTTTATTTGACAAGTCAGAAATTTTTGTTAATGATTCAGGGTCTGAAACATGAATATAAAACTCAAATTTTGATTGAATCAATTGAATCTGTGCAATATCATCTGTATATAGTGACAATATAATATTTTTATCGCCAGCCATATGTTCTATTGCTTGTATTCTAGGAAGAATGGTTAATATGTTTTCTTTGGTTATTTCTATATTTAAAAAAACGGTATTCACTATTTCAAATAGCGATTCATCATAACATTCTATTGGTATTTCTACTGCTTCTAATGATAAAATAGCAGCGATCCCTCTAATTTCTGACAGATTTTTACCATTAAACTTCCCAAAATAAGTAGGCCCTGAAAGCCAGCCTTTTATCTCTTTGGCTTTAAGTGAATTTATCACATGAGGAGTATCTACTATAAAATTAAATCCAATCCAATCAAAACCTTCAGCTGCTGCATATCTAGCATCCGTAAGATTGGTAATATCGCTAAGCCTTAGTTTCATTTTTTCTGATTATCTCTCCATTCATAAACCCATGAACTTTGAATCATTTCTAAATGCCCTTCGTTGCATTCTTCTCTTGTGCCTTTAAAGTTTGGGATTTCTAAAACCCATTCTATTAGTTCAGTAAACCTGATTCTGTAAATCTTGCTTTCACCAAATTCTTCGCCAAATTTTTCATACAATGCCATAGCAATGTCTTCGTAATCGTTCCAATGTATTGGGAGTGTAAATGACATATTTTTTTTTTGTTTTTAATGACCTAAGTATTGTGATTGGTCAGGTATAGTTATGGTTACATCTCCATGTAATATATCGCATTGGCAGGCAAGTCTTGAGTGAAGCTTAGGGTTCATGGCTCTATCAATAAAGTCTTCTTCTCTATCACTCAACTCTTTTAAATGTTCCATTCCTTGGTTTACATAAATATGACAAGTAGTACATGCACATACACCTCCACAATTGTGATGAAGTTCAATGTCATTCTCCATGGCTACTTCTAAAATTGTTTCACCTGTTTCTGCTTCAAATGTTTTTGTTTCTTCGTTTGGATTTTCAAACTGAAAAGTTATTTTATGGGTCATTTTCTTTGCTGCAAAATTAAGTATATAAGTCTAACGTATAAAATCTATTTCTTTAAAATTACAATTTTAAAGGCTTTTTGTTTGACTATATTTGCAGAAGTATATGACAATTCAAAAATTAAATAACAAAATTAAATTAATACTTGGAAGTTTTATTCTTGTTACTCTTTCGTTTGTAGTGAGTTGTAAACAAAAAGTAACTGTACCTGCTTATATATTGATAGATAGTTTAAAAATAAAATCAATATATATAAAACAAGGAAGCACTGCTGCAAGTATCACTGATGTTTGGGTATATGTTGATGGTACTTTAAATGGAATCTATCCTTTGCCTTGTAAATTTCCTGTTGCTTTAACTGGCGAACATAAAATTTCTATACAACCAGGTATTAAAGAAAACGGACTTTCAAGCACACGCATCAACTATCCTTTTTATGGAACTTTTGATACCACATTGACAATAGAGCCAGAAAAAGAATATCAAGTGAATCCAATAGTTCCTTACAGAGATGCAACTAAAATGGAATATTTTGAGGATTTTGAAAATGGAGGGTATCGATTAAAAACTAGTACACTAAATAATTCTGATAGTTTTTATTTGACTGATGATGTAAATGAGGTATTTGAAGGAAAAAAATCTGCTAAAGCAGTTCTTAAACCAAATAAATTTATGGAATATGCTACTACTGATTCGTATGCGTTGCCAGGAAATGGTATAGAAACATATATAGAGCTTAATTATAAAACGGAAATAGATATTGAAGTTGGTTTTTACCAAAGTGCCGGTAGCCAAGTAGTCAGATATCCAATTGTGAGTTTATATAAATCTGATAAATGGAAAAAAGTATATGCTAAAATAACGTCTGAAGTCTCTACACAGATTATAAAATATACGGGCCAAATTTCAAATTTCTCTGTTTATGTGAAAGCAGAAAATGCCGAAAGTGTTAATAAAACTGTGCTTTTTGATAATATTAAACTGGTAAGATTTTGAACAAAACTTATAGAACTTTTTTATATGTAATAACTGACTGGGCAACAGCTTTGTTTGGTTGGATTCTCTTTTTTGTATATAGAAAATATGTGATAGAACCCGAAAAATTTGGTTATCAAATTTCAATAGAAATTGATAAGAATTTTATAGCCGGAGCTTTGGTTGTACCTGTTTTGTGGCTTGTTTTATATGCTATGAGTGGTGCGTATCATGAAGTGTTTAGAAAATCAAGAATAAGAGAATTGATTAGAACATTTAATACTTCTTTGTTAGGTGTATTGGTTTTGTTTTTTAGTTTACTTTTAGATGATGAAGTTAATTCCTATAAATCTTATTACAATTCAATTATAGCTCTCTTTACCATTCATTTTTCCATTACCTATGTTGCTAGATATATATTAGTATACCAACAAAGAAAGCAGTTTTCTGAACGTAAAATAGGTTTTAATACTTTAATCATTGGTAACAGCACCAAAGCTTCAAATCTATATAAAGAATTAGAGAATGGCGAATCGCAAGGTTATTTTATCAGAGGTTTTATGCATACCGATGAAACTCATGATAAAGATTTAATCGAACTACTGCCAGATCTAGGTCATTGGAATGAAGTTTCTAAAATAGTTAAAGAAAAAAATATTGAAGAAGTAATAGTAGCAATTGAAAGCTCTCAACATATTCAACTAAATAAAATTTTAAATTTATTGGAGGGTGAGCCTGTGAAAATTAAAGTATTGCCTGATATGTATGACATACTTTCTGGTTCAGTAAAAATGAATCAATTGTTTGGTACTCCTTTAATAGAAGTAAATACCCAAATAATGCCTGATTGGCAACAAGCTTTAAAGAGGTTGATTGATGTTATGGTTTCCATTTTTGTTATCTTAGTTTTTTGGCCTATATATTTAGTTCTAGCAATTTTAGTTAAACTTGATAGTAAGGGTCCTGTATTTTATAACCAAGAAAGAATTGGATTTAGAGGTAAACCCTTCAAAATACATAAGTTTAGAACAATGAAAGTGAATGCTGAGAACAGTACACCTCAACTCTCAAGCAACTCTGACGATAGAAGAACTAAAATTGGTGTTTCACTCAGGAAATTTAGATTAGATGAATTGCCACAAGTGTGGAATGTATTAATAGGAGAGATGAGTTTAGTAGGTCCTCGCCCTGAAAGACAATTTTTCATCAATCAAATTATAGAAAAAGCTCCTCATTACAACCATTTGCTAAAAGTTAGACCAGGTATTACTAGTTGGGGGCAAGTTAAATATGGCTATGCAGAAAATGTAGATGAGATGGTAGAAAGACTCAAGTTTGATATTATATATATTGAAAATATGAGTCTATCGCTAGATTTAAGAATTATGTTTTATACCTTTTGGGTAGTATTGAAAGGCCGAGGCAAATAACTATAAACTGTCTTTGGTTTTTTGTTCTTGCCTTTCTCTTTTTATTGCTTCATCTAACATAGTTGTATCGCCTTCAGCTCCATCTAATGCTTTTATAATTTCTTTCCTGTTCTGAATGGCATGGTCCTCTTCTTTTGTCGAAAGCTTTTCAGGAGTTAAAAAAATACCTGCAACACCTAAGGCTGCAACCACCAATATGATCAACAATATGTCTTTAAATTTCATTTATATATATAAGTTAAATCTCTCTTGATTGAGCATCTATAACTGCGATAGTTATCATGTTTACAATTTCTCTTACTGAACTACCAAGTTGAACTATATGTACTGGTTTTTTCATTCCCAATAATACTGGACCTATAGCCTCAGCACTTTCCATTTCTTGCAAAAGTTTATAACAGATATTTCCTGCTGATAAACTCGGGAAAATTAAGGTATTAGCAGCACCTCCAACCAATTCGCTAAAAGGGAAATTCTCTTCTAATAAAATTGGATTTAATGCAAAGTTTGCTTGCAAATCTCCATCACATATAAGTTCTGGATTTTTTTCTTTAACAATGGCTCTAGCTTTCTGAACCCTATTAGGTGTATCGCCTTTGGTTGATCCATAATTGGTATAACTAAGCATGGCTACTCTAGGAGTGATATTCATGCTTTTAACCGCTTTAGCTGTTAGTAAAGTAATATCAGCTAAGTCTTCTGCAGTGGGTCTGGTGTTCACAGTAGTATCAGCAAAGAATAGGACTCCTTTTGAAGTTATCATAATATACATTCCTGCTACTTTATTTACCCTTTCATCTTTACCTATAATTTGTAAAGCTGGTCTAATGGTATTTGGATAATTTCTAGTCAATCCTGAAATCATTGCATCCGCTTTGTTGTGAAGCAACATCATCGAACCAAAGTAATTTCTTTCACGCATAATTTTTCGAGCATCATGAAGTGTCACTCCTTTTCTTTGACGCTTTTCAAAGTAAGCTTGTGCAAACTCTTCCCTCATAGCCTCCTCAGCCATTTGGTCAATAATTTCTACACCTGCTAGTTTTAAATGGTTTTCTGTAATCAGTTGGTTTATTCTTTCTTTGTTGCCTAGCAAAACCGGAATGGCAATTCCATCTTCTCTGGCTATCTCAGCCGATTTTAAAATTTTATAATTATCTGCTTCAGCAAATAATACTCGTTTAGGATTGGCTTTAGCTTTGGTAGTAATGACTCTTACAAATGAATTGTTTTTGCCAAGTCTACCTAGCAATTCATCGTTATAAGCATCCCAATCAGTGATATGTTTTTTGGCAACGCCACTTTCCATAGCGGCTTTAGCTACTGCTGGCGATACTGTAGTAATTAATCTAGGGTCTATTGGTTTTGGTATGATATATTCTTTCCCAAATGATATATTTTTTTGATTATAGGCCATATTCACAATATCAGGAACAGGCTCTAAAGCCAAGTTTGCAATAGCATATACTGCAGCAAGCTTCATTTCTTCGTTTATTTTAGTAGCTCTAACGTCTAGAGCACCTCTAAATATAAAAGGAAATCCAAGCACATTGTTCACTTGGTTAGGATGGTCGCTGCGGCCAGTAGCCATTACTATATCAGGTCTTGAGGCAATTGCCAAATCGTAAGCAATTTCTGGGTTAGGGTTAGCCATAGCAAATACTATGGGGTCATTAGCCATACTTTGAACCATTTCAGTAGTTACAACATCTGCTTTTGAGAGCCCAACAAAAACATCAGCATCTTTCATAGCTTCTGCTAAAGTGGTGATAGTCCTCTCTGAAATAAATTCTTTTTTGGTGTCATCCAAATCTTCTCTCGATGTATTGATGACTCCTTTGCTATCGAGCATCACCAAGTTCTTTTTATCAATGCCTAGCTTGATAAATAATCGGGTACAACTAATTGCTGAAGCCCCAGCCCCATTTACAACTAAACGTACTTTAGATATATCTTTTTTTACTACTTTTAATGCATTGATAAGCCCGGCTCCACTTATTATAGCAGTCCCATGTTGGTCGTCATGCATCAAAGGAATATTCATTTCTTCCTTCAATCTTCTTTCAATTTCAAAGCATTCAGGAGCTTTAATGTCTTCTAAGTTTATACCGCCAAACGTAGGTTCTAACGCTTTTACTGTATTTATAAAATCATCTACATTTTTAGTGTTGAGCTCTAAGTCAAAACAATCTATGCCTGCAAAAATTTTAAACAAAATACCTTTTCCTTCCATCACGGGCTTACTTGCCTCTGGTCCAATATCACCCAAGCCTAGAACTGCCGTACCGTTAGATATAACTGCAACTAAGTTTCCTTTGGCAGTATATTTATATACGTCTTCTATATTTTCAGCAATTGCTAAACAAGGTTCAGCTACGCCTGGTGAATATGCTAAACTTAAATCTCTTTTACTGTTGGTTGGTTTGGTAGGTATTACTTCAATCTTTCCAGGCTTCCCTTCGCTATGGTATAACAACGCATCTGACAGTGTTTTTTTATCGCTCATGTCTATTTAAAATGAGCAGCGAAGTTATATATATTTAGTTTAAATTGATATATGTTTTTGCATTTTCATTAAACATTATTTATCTTTGAACATTGAATATGAAATCTAATCCCAATATACCTTCCAGACTTTTATGGGAGTTTGATGTATCTAAATTTAATTTCGATATTTCATATAAAGTTGTGATTGAACGAGTGCTTGAAAGGTGTGACATAGCTGATTGGAAAGAAATTGTAAGGTATTATAGTTTAGAACAAATAAAAGAAACCATAGAATGGTCAGCTCAGTTATCAGATCGAGATAAAGATTTTGCACGATTTTTTATATACTCTGACATGTTACATGTTTAATCAAGATTCATTTATAATTTCACCAGAAACTTTTAAATTGATTCAGGAATTACAACAAATTCCAGAATAAAAAAATTTTCATTTAGTTGGAGGAACTTCTCTTGCCTTACAAATAGGACATAGAAATTCAATTGATATTGATTTATATACTAACGAGAGTTTTTCATGTGAAAAAATTATTGATTCAGTTTCTTCAGTATTCAAATTTGAAGTTAGTAATTTCCAAAAGAATATGGTTATGGGTTTCATCAATCAAGTGAAAACAGACTTGTTTTGCACCAGTATCCATATATAAATAATCCGATTTCTGAAGAAGGAATTTCTTATTTATCAATGCAGGATATTTCTGCAATGAAGATCAATGCAATTTCTAGATCAGGTAAAAGGCTAAAAGATTTTATTGATATATATTATTTGTTAGAACATTTTTCTATTGCTGAGATGGTTGGTTTCTTTTGTGAAAAATACCCGAATACCAACAGCTTGATTGCAGTTAAATCTTTAAATTGTTTTGATGATATTGATGAGACTATAGACCCTCCAATGTTAAAATCACCTTTGAGTTTTGATAAAATAAAAGATAGAATAAAAGAAGCTTTACTTAATACAGATAAAATATACTAGAAATAGATAGGAAATTGTGTTCTTTTATTTCAAATTTTATTTGAATAATTTTTCCAATTCCTACCTCTTCAAACCCTCCAAATCCAACCCGTCAAAACTTCCAGAACTCATCAGTAGCAAGCAAGTTTGCTGGTGTGGTTTTGATTGTATATAGGCTTCTAAACTCTTTGCATCATGAAGTATCAGCGTGTCGTTTCCAAAAAAAGCATATATATCTTCATCAGTCAATGGGCTCATTTTTTTAATCTCAAAGGTGTGTTGGTTAAAGAATACTACTTTTATATCTGCAGTGTCTAGAACACCTTTATATTCACTCAAAAATTCTTTATTCAAACTGCTATATGTGTGCAACTCCACACAGGCTATTAGTGTTCTGTTAGGGAATTGTTTTTTTACAGCTTCTGTGGTTGCTAATACTTTAGACGGACTGTGTGCAAAATCTCTATAAACCACATAGTCTTCTTTCTCATATATTTTTTCTAGTCTGCGTGCTGTGCCCGTAAAACTAGAAACTGCCATATAAAAATCATCATCACTTATCCCTTGTTCATTGGCAAGAATTTTTACCCCACTTAGGTTTTGTAAATTATGTTCTCCAAATATATGAACAGCTATTTTTTTATCATTGACCAATAAATAAGTTTGACCATTTTCTATCAGATGTGGATGGGTGTCATAAGGCTGTAGATTTAGGTTTGTATATTTTTGAGCTAAAGCAGCTAAGTGCTCGTCGTGTTTGAAATAAGCTAAGGTTGCACCATTAGGCAAATGTGATAAAAATATATCGAATTGTTGAACATATATATCAAATGTTGGAAATACATTAATATGGTCCCAAGCAATTCCTGTGAGCATGGCTAAATGAGGCTTGTATATATGAAATTTAGGAACAGGATTTAAAGCAGAAGTAAGGTACTCATCTCCTTCAAGTATAATTTCTTTGGCACTGTCAGTAAGCTTAACCATGGTATCAAAACCATCTATTTGCGAGCCTACCATGTAGTCAAAATCTCTGCCTAGTGTTTTATATATATGCATCAACATGGCTGTGGATGTAGTTTTGCCATGACTACCACCAATAACTATTCTTTGTTTGTTAATTGATTCTTTATATATAAATTCAGGAAAAGAATATACAGGGATATTTAAAGATTTTGCTTTAAGCAATTCAGGATTGTCAGCTCTGGCATGCATACCTAATATTATTCCATCTAAATCTGTTGTGATATGTTCTTCAAACCATCCAAACTTTTCTGGTAAGAGTCCTGCTTTTTGTAATCTGGATTTAGCAGGTTCAAAAATATCATCATCACTCCCAGTAATTATATATCCCTTTTTTTGCATATCTAATGCCATGTTATGCATTACTGCACCACCTATAGATATAAAATGAAAACGTTGCATATGTGTTATAATTTAATGCAAATAACGTAGCCAATTATCATCAGATAAAAACATATAGTTAACATTGTAAATTATATTTGTTAGATTAGTAACAAACCAATTATTTTTGACGTTCAGAAGTAAATAAAAATATTAATATGGCTATAAATAATCACGAAATAGATTACCGCATTATCGGTGAAGAAATGCAATGTGTAGAAATTGAATTAGACCCTCAAGAAACGGTAATAGGGGAGAGTGGCAGTTTTATGATGATGGAAGACCAAGTTAAAATGGAAACAATTTTTGGTGATGGCTCTAGCCAAAATAATGGTTTTATGAATAAAGTTTTTTCTGCTGGTAAAAGATTACTTACAGGTGAAAGTTTGTTTATGACTGCCTTTACTAATGTGGGCGACAGAAAAAGAAAAGTGACTTTTGCTTCTCCATATCCAGGTAAAATTATAGATATGGATTTAGAGAAAATGAATGGCAAAATTATTTGTCAAAAAGATGCTTTTTTATGTGCTGCCAAAGGAGTTTCAGTTGGTATTGAATTTCAAAAGAAATTAGGTGCTGGTTTGTTTGGCGGCGAAGGTTTTATTATGCAAAAATTAGAGGGTGATGGGATGGCTTTTGTGCATGCCGGTGGAACCATCATTGAAAAAGTATTACAACCTTATGAAATGTTAAGAATAGATACTGGTTGCTTAGTAGCTTTTACCCATGATATTGACTATGATATTGAATTTGTAGGTGGAATTAAAAACACTGTATTTGGCGGTGAAGGTTTGTTTTTTGCTACACTAAAAGGACCGGGTAAAGTTTGGATACAGTCGTTGCCTATTAGTAGGTTAGCTAGCCGAATTCTTCAATATGGAAGTGTAGGAAACAGAAGAGAAGAAGGAGGAATATTAGGAGGGTTGGGTAATTTGTTAGATGGTGATGGCAGATAGTTTTTAGATTATTTTATCTTCGTCGTTTTCTGTACCATTGATATCAATCCAAAGTTGATTAAATGAACGTTCAGAATGGTTTGGAAATTCTCTTTGGTCTCCCCAATATCTTTTATACATCGTTTTAAGCATAAAACCTTTTAACGAATTATTTTGATTCATTCGTTTACGTTTTAGCATCATTTTTTTCCATGAGATCCAACCATATTTTTCTTGAATGGAAGCATCTTGCATATTATTTAGGTTTCTAACAGAAGGCAACAAACTTTTTAAATCAATATTTACAGGGCACACTTCATTGCATTTGCCACAAAGTGGACTTGAAAATGCTTGAGATTTCAAATCTTTATTTTTAGTATCTAACAAACTATTTGAAATGATACCAATTGGGCCAGTCTTTACAGTATCATACGCTTGACCGCCTATCATATTAAAAACAGGACATACTTGATGGCAAGCACCACAATTGATACAATGCAAGGCTTGTCTTTGCTCTGGTAAAGAAAGCATATAACTTCTTCCATTGTCAACTAATACTAAATAAATCTCATTAGGTCCTTCTTCGGCAGTGCCTGCTGGGCCTGAGATTAATGTTTGATAAGAAGTTGAGTTTTTGCCTTTGCTATGCCCAGATAATATTGGCCAAAGAATATCCAAATCATTTAAATTAGAAAGTACTTTATCAATACCTGCCACTACTATTAATACCTGACTGTTAGTTGAAATAAAATTAATATTTCCTTCATCTTCTGTAAATGCAATAGAGCCAGAATCAGCTATCAAAAAGTTGGCACCTGTTATAGCTATTCTAGCATTTGATGAAAAATCTCTGATATGTTCTGCAAAAGTATCTGTTAAAACTGTGTGTTGAGCTCTGAGTGGTGAGGAAAGTTTATTGTTAAATAGTCTTCCTATATATTCTTTGCTTTGATGCATAGATGCATGAATAGGATGGAAGTTTTTTTCATGGCTAATATGCTGTATATAGTTTCCTATTTCACTTTCTTCAAATATATGTTTTTTTTCGGTTAGAAATTCATTGAGTTCAATCTCATCGCATATACTACTTTTACTTTTTATAATTGAAGATTGTTCGTATTTATTGAGTATATATTCAATTTCTTTTAATGCATCTTCGGCCTCTGGAGCCCAAATAACCCTCCCACCTTGTTTCTGAAAATTACTTTCAAATTCAATGAGTAATTTATCTGCATTTTCTATACTTTTCCATCTGTAATAGGCCGCTCTTTGTTTTGCAAGTGTGTGATTAGAGAATTGCTCAATTCCATTCTTATATTCTACTTTCCAATTTTCTGTCGACCGCTCTACAATAACTCTTTGTTCAATGCTTTCAAGAGCTTTGTCAATATTTTTTATGAATTGTTCTGTTTTAAACAAGATGATTGATTAGTTTATGCAAATATATATATATTATACTAATTGAAAAATATATAATTAAATGATCGTCCATGGCTTTGCATCACCTCCGTTTCTTATAATATCTCTGATGATAGTACTACTTATATGGGCATGTTCTGGTTTGCACATTAAAAAAAATGTTTCAGGACCATTGCCTAATGATGAATTCATTTGAGCAATAGATTGTTCATATTCAAAATCAATAACTGAACGTAAACCTCTGATAATAGTGGTTATTTCATTTTCTTTACAAAAATCTGCGGTCAAACCATCATATGTTATAACGCTAATTTTAATTTCGTTTTTAAAATAATTGCTAATAGATTTTATTCTCTCATCAACTGAAAATAAATATTGCTTTGAACTGTTGTTGCCTATAGCTATGATGATTTTATCGAAATAAGGTAGAGCTCTATTTACAATATCAGCATGTCCAATGGTAAATGGGTCGAAGCTTCCAGGGAAAATAGCAGATTTACTCATGTTGCTTTTTTTAATATTTTAAGTTGAATATAATTTATGTTTTCAAATATAATTGAAACGGCTATTTAAACACTTTTAAAAGTTGAGACCAAAACCAATTTTCTTCAGCTTTAATCATGGTGTTTAAAGTCTTATCTGTGTTTTTTGCTACTTCTTGAATATCTTCTAACACATTTTTAAATGCTTTGATTTTTTTGTCTTTCCCGGGGCCTTCTAAGGCACTTAGTTTTTCAAGAGCTTTAATCATGGGGTCAAGTTCTCTTTTTTTTCTCTCTTTAGCTACTTGTGTAGCCACCTTCCATATATCTTTTTCTGCTTGAAAATATTCCTTTCTTTCTCCTTGTTTCAATACTTTGTGTACCAAACCCCAATCCATTAAATCTCTCACATTCATATTGGTATTCCCTCTGCTTATACTTAGTTCATTCATTATATCTTCTGTAGTTAAAGCATCCGGACTTATTAATAGCAAAGCATGTATCTGACTCATAGTTCTATTGGTGCCCCAATGGTTGCCTAAGGTTCCCCAAGTTTGAATAAACTCTTTTTTGGCTTCAACATAATTCATTTGGCAAACATAATATCTAATACCAAACTTTCAATTTCAATTGAAAAATAAAAACTATTTTAATTAACTTTCTCCATCAATTGTTTTAAGTAATTCAGTTTCATTAATGCTTCAACAGGAGTTAAAGTGTTAACATCAATTTTTCTGAGCTCTTCATTTATCCTAATCATTAATGGGTCGTCAAGAGAAAACATACTCAACTGCATTTTATTTTGTGATACTGTTTTCATCGTTTGCGAAACATCCATATCTCCACGTTGTTCTTCAAGTTGAAGCAATATTTCATTCGATCTTTCAATAACTTCTTTTGGTATTCCAGCCATCTTAGCTACATGTATTCCAAAGCTGTGTTCACTACCTCCAGGCAATAGTTTTCTTAAAAATATAATTTTGTTTCCAATCTCTTTTAATGAAATATGGTAATTAGCAATTCCTTTGCATTGAGCTTCTAATTCATTAAGTTCATGATAATGCGTAGCAAACAATGTCTTAGGTTTTGTTTTGTGGTGGTTTAAATATTCAGCGATACTCCAAGCTAACGAAACTCCATCATAGGTGCTCGTTCCTCTTCCTATTTCGTCTAAAAGGATAAGACTTCTATCACTCAAATTGTTTAGAATACTAGCAGTTTCAAGCATTTCAACCATAAATGTACTTTCGCCTCCACTTAAATTATCGCTAGCTCCAACACGTGTATATAGTTTGTCAACAATCCCAATTTCAGCAGCATCACAAGCCACAAAACTTCCAATTTGAGCCATCAATACCGCTAGTGCAGTTTGTCTTAACAAAGCTGATTTACCTGACATGTTAGGCCCGGTTAATATCATCACTTGCGTGTGTTCTTTGTTTAAGCTTAAATCATTGGCTATATAATGTTCGCCTGGTGGCAACATTTGTTCTATCACCGGATGTCTACAGGCTTTCAATTTTAATTCATAACCTTCGTTAAGTTCAGGTTTATGGTATTGATATTTTACAGCTACTCTTGCAAAAGAAAGTAAACAATCTATTTGGGCTATAATTTGAGAGTTTTGTTGCACAGCTTGTATATATTCGGCAGCTGCAAAAACCAATTCATTATATATCTGTTCTTCTAGTTTGAAAATTTTTTCTTCAGCCCCTAGTATTTTTTCTTCATATACTTTTAGTTCTTCTGTTATATATCTTTCTGCATTAGTTAGTGTTTGTTTTCTAATCCAATCTGAAGGTACTTTGTTTTTATGGGCATGAGTAACTTCTATATAATAACCAAATACATTGTTATATGAAATTTTTAGAGAAGTAATACCTGTAGCTATTGCTTCTCTTTGTTGCATTTGTAAAAGATAATCTTTCCCACCAAATGCAATGGCTCTTAATTCATCTAATTCATAAGAGATACCTTCGGCTATAACATTTCCTTTGTTTAAAGTCATTGGTGGGTCATTGGTAAGTGAACGACCAATTTTTTCGACCAACACTAAACATGGATTTAAAACATCAGCAAATCTTATGAGCTGCGGTTGGTTACTTTCGGCTAATAATGATTTTATTGGTGCAATTATTTTTAATGAACGATGTAATTGATAAAGTTCTCTGGGATTAATTCTACTTAATGCAATTTTAGAAACCAGCCTTTCAATATCACCAATTTGGCGTAACATTTCATCAATTTGGTTGCTTATATTTTCATCTGTATATAAATAATCAACAACATTTAGTCTCTCATTTATTGCTTTTATTTCTTTGAGTGGAAGCACCATCCATCTTTTGATTAAACGCCCTCCCATTGGAGTTAATGTTTGATCAAGTATATCAATTAAACAAACACCTTTTTCATGAGGTGAAGATATTATTTCTAAATTTCTAATTGTAAACCTATCTAGCCATACAAATTTGCTTTCTTCTAACCTGCTAATGCTACCAATATGAGAAAGGTTGTTATGTTGGTTGTCATTTATATATTGTAAAGCAGCACCAGAAGCAATAATAGATTCATTTAACGAATCAATTCCAAAACCTTTAAGCGATTGGGTTTGAAAATGTTTTAGTAATTTTTCGTAGCCAAAATCATATGTATATACCCAGTCTTCTAAAGTATTTATGTACCAATCATCACCAAAATGTTGTGTAACTAATTTTTTTTGAGGTTTGGCTACAATTATTTCAGCAGGTTTAAGTCCTTGTAATAACTTATCTATATATTCAATAGTTCCTTGTGCAGCCAAAAATTCGCCTGTTGATATATCTAAAAAAGAAATACCAATTTCTTTGTCACCTATATGTATAGAAGCTAAATAATTGCTGCTTTTATGGTCAAGTATTTTATCGTTATAGGCTACCCCTGGTGATACCAATTCTGTTACACCACGTTTTACAATTGTTTTAGTTAATTTGGGGTCTTCAAGTTGATCGCATATAGCTACTCTTTGGCCTGCTCTAACCAATTTCGGCAAGTAACTATCTAATGAATGGTGGGGAAATCCAGCCAATTCGATATGGCTAGCTGATCCATTGGCCCTTTTAGTTAAAACGATGCCCAAAATTTGTGATGTAAGTATGGCGTCTTGTCCAAATGTTTCATAAAAATCGCCTACTCTAAACAATACAAGTGCATTGGGATATTTAGCTTTCACCCCATTGTATTGCCTCATGAGAGGAGTTTCTTTTATAGAATCGTCTTTTTTTGCCACTGTTTAAACAGCGAAATTACAATTCATGCCATAGCATATATCCCGAAATTATTAACAATTTTTTAGACTATTGATATATGGGCATTTTTATCAATACTTCAGTACCTATATTTTGGGCGCTTTTTATGATAATCTCAAAGTTATGTAAGTCATAAATATACTTCACTGTAGACATACCTAAACCAACAGAAGATTCTACTGAAGTTCCTTTACTAGATACATTTGAAAAAGGTTCAAAAATTTTACTTAATTCATTTTCAATCATACCTATACCTTCATCTTTTATGGTTAAATATATAATGCTAGATATTACTTCTACTTTTATATCTATTTCTTGATTTTCGTGGCTACATTTTATTGCATTATTTATGATATTGTCAAAAACCCTTTTAATCATATTAGGTTCTGCTTATATATATACATACGCTAAATCTGAATAGATATTTATTTTAATTTTTTTAGATTCTTGAATATAAGCAAGAGATTGGCAAGCTTCACTAATATAAGCTAAAATTTCTATTTTATCAGAATATATGCTTGATGTGTTTTCAAGTTTAGAAAGATATAAAATATCATTAATTAAAGTAATAGACAGTGTTGCCGAATCACCTAATAATTTCAATAGTTCCTCTTTTAGCTCCTCATCTGTTTCTTGGCCAACAAGTTTGGCTAGTTTTTCAATATTGGAAATGGGTGATCTTAAATCATGGGCTAATAAATTGTTAAGTGAGGTTTTATATAAAATGTCTTTTTTGTATTTTTAAATAAAGATGTCTCTTATCTAGTTCAATTGGTAAGTTTCATATATAGTTTAAATTAAACATAAAACTAATTTTATATATTGGGAAATAAACAAATAATCTTTTTGTGAATCAATAACACTTGAATAATAAAGATTGTAGTGAAATCCTTTTAACACTTCTTTAATTAGAAATATGCTAGAAACAAATATAAGAAATATAACTCTATGTACTCTTTGTTAAAAAAAAGAAACAATAAAATAGAAGTTGGCATTAAAAAAAAGCTGTTAAATATGTCTTATTTTAATAAAACACTAACTACGATAAACTTCAAACTTATATTTAAAATAATAACATACTATTATAAAAGTTTGTTATACTACTTTAATAAATGAATCCATAAATAAACCAAACTTAACAGTGCTATAATAGCAGACATTAAATACCAACCAATATATATATATATATATATATATATGGAATGATGCTTAAAAATGAAGTAACAAATGCATAAAAGCTTACTTGTCTTAATACTTCAGAAGAATAGTTATTGATAAGTAATTCAATATTTTTTTCAGGTTTAAGAAACATTATATAAGCTCAATGTGGTTTGTGATGTCATCGAAAGAGGCAAATCTATCAACATACTTAGCTTCTTTTATTTTTTTTGCTTCTTGTATTTGAGCTGGATCTATGGATGCACTCAGAAAAATAATTTTAAGTGCTGTGTTCATTTTTAATAATTCTTGTGCTAGAGATATTCCACTTTCATTTCCAATATTTAGATCAACAATAGCTATTTCAGGTTGTTCTGTTTTGAAAATTTGGATTGCTTGTGACGAATGTTCTGCAAAAAGCAAATTTACATAGCCTTTGTCCATTAAATTTTTTTTAATTATAAATGAAGCTATAGCATCATCATCAATCACAATTATTTTTGCAGCACTTTCCATAAATAGAATGCAAAAATATATCTATTTTCGCAAATTGTTTATAAATAATTGTAAAAATATATGAAAAGAAAAATAATTGTTGCCATATTGTTGTTAATAACATTGGCAATTGGCTATCTAGCTTATATAAAGTTTTTTAAAGAGTCAGTCAATGTCAATTCATTAAATATAATCCCATCTGATGCTATTTTTATCATCGAAAGCAAAGAGCCTATAAAAGCATGGAAAAATATAAGTAAATCTCCTATTTGGAATTATTTGATAGGGCATCCAACATTTAAAGAAATTGGTGAATCTGCTAAAAGCATTGATTCATTGGTTGTAAATAATAGCCAAATTTTCGAATATTTTGGAGCGCGTGAAGTATATATATCAGCTCATAAAACCAAACCTAAAGATTATGATTTTTTATATATTGTTGACTTGGAAGGTGCTGCTAAAATAGATTTTTTACAACCAATTTTAGATCAAGTTTTTAGTTTGTCAGGCTGGCTTAAAAATAGCCACCAACATAGCAAAAATATTGTAAGTGATATGTTAGACAAAGAAACAGGAGAAGTATTGCATTATACTTTAATAGGTAACCAATTGGTATTAAGTTATACTCAAAAATTAGTAGAAAATGCAATTGAAACCTCTGAAAATCCGGTTTGGATGAATAATGAAAAATTTAAAAATATTTTAGACAGAACGCCTGAATCTGGTTTGTTTAAATTGTTTATTAATTCAAACTATTTTGACGATTGGATGAGATGTTATCAAGAACCTTTAGATCCTTTTTCTAAGGATATAAGTGACATAACCCGCTTTATTGGTTCCACTTTTAAAATAGAAGATGATGGGTTTGTTATCAATGGATATATGAATATAAATGATAGTTTGAATAGCTATTTAAAAGCTATGTTATCTAACGGAACGGGTTCTATTCAAGCAGCTAAAGTTATAAGTTCAGATGTGTCTATGTATACAAGCTTAGGCTTTAATAATTTCTTGAAATTTTATGATGATTTTGAATTGATGATGAAGGCAGATTCTGCAAAATATATAGCCTTCCAAAAAAATTATAAGTTAGTCGAAAAGTTATTAAAAATAGATATTCGTGACCATTTGTTAAGCTGGATTGGTGATGAAGTAGCCTATGTAATGCTTCAACCTCACGACTCAGTTTCAGTGAAAGATTATGCCATGTTTATTAAAACCAGAGATTTAGAATTGTGTAAATCTAAATTGAAATATATTCAGAAAAAACTGAAAAGAAGGACTCCATTTAAAATTAGACAACAAGAGTATAAAGAATATCAAATAAGCGGTCTTGTGACCAAAGGGTTGTTCGATATATTGTTTGGTAAGCTTTTTGGTAAATTTGAAAAACCTTATTATACATTTATAGATGATTATATAGTTTTTTCGAATCAAGAACTCACACTTCATAAACTTATAGATGATTTCGAAGATAAAAAGACTTTAGAAGAATTCGAACCTTATACTAAATTAAGCAAACAATTTAGCAAAGATGCAAATGTTTATACTTATATAAATACCCATTCACTTATTCCATTGACAAGAGAAAATGTATCACCTGCAAGTTTTCAATCTTTGAATAACAACAAAGTATTTTTCGAAGCTTTTGATTACAATGCTTTTCAACTTAAAGGCTTAGGTAATTACTTTGAAATTACCATGAACAGTCATTTTAATAATCCGAATAATTCTGATACTACTAATAAAGATGAAACTATAAGCCAATTGGCAACGGCTATAGATAGTCTTGCTCAAACTGATTCTATATTGCCTGAAGTTGATATCGAAAATCATATGGAAAAGTCATATACTGCTGATAAAAAATTGATATATTCAAAAGAAATTGATGATGATAAATTAGCTCATGGTAAATTTATAGAGTATTGGCCAAATGGAGAGTTAAAAACCAAAGGCCAATACGAGCATGGAGAAAAAAAGGGTATATGGAAATATTACGATGAACAAGGTAAATTTCTAAAAAAAGAAGAAATGGATAATCTATAACAAACAATAAAATTAATATATATATATAAATGAGTAAAATAAAGTATTTAAAATATTTAGGAGGTGCATTGGGTTGGGCTTTTGGCGGGCCTATAGGTGGCATATTAGGGTTTATCATGGGGTCTGTTGCAGATGCAGGTAAAGAAGGTTTAGAAGACCCCAATAATTCTACGAATATCAACAACCATTCAAGCAATGATTTTTCAGTTAGTCTGTTGGTGTTGTGTGCAGCTGTAATGAAAGCAGATGGCAAAGTAGTGGTTGGAGAGCTTGATTTTGTCAGAGATTTTTTTAAAAGAAATTTTGGTGAAAAAAAGGCTGAAGAAAGAATATTGTTGTTACGTGATATACTTAAACAAAACATTCCGGTAAGGGATGTTTGTATTCAAATAAAAGCACATATAGATCATGCTTCTAGATTAGAAATGTTGCATTTGTTATTTGGAATAGCTACAGCCGATGGGAGTGTAGCTAATGAAGAAGATGAATTAATTAAAAGTATTGCTTATTGGTTAGGTATATCATCTTATGATTATGAAAGTATCAAAGCAATGTTTTTAAAAGGTTCTCGGTCTGATATAACATGGGCTTATAAAGTTTTAGAAACAAATGAAGAGGCATCAACTGAAGATTTAAAAAAGGCCTATCGTAAAATGGCTGTAAAGTTTCATCCTGATAAGGTTTCACATTTAGGCGTAGAATATCAAAAAGATGCAACTGAAAAATTCAAGAAAGTTCAAGAGGCTTGGGAGTTGATCAAGAAAAAACATAAAATAATTTAATGGCAGGTTCAGCTAAAAAAGGGCAGTTGTGAATATGTTGTTTTTGCGAAGGTTTGATTAATAAATTATATTGGTTATATTTGCACACCTTAAAAAAAAGAGGGCAATATTTTTCTTATAACAAACGTTTAAATAGTAACATTATTGAATAAAAAACAAATGAAAAAACTCAGTATCCTGACAGTAGGCCTATTAAGCTCATTTTTTGTATTCACTGTCAACGCACAGGCACCATTAAAATCAACAGATCCTGAAGCCGAATCAAAATTACAAAGATTAGATAGTATGATGAATGTTTTTCATGACAAATTCTACTCTTTTAAAGATGATATTGAGAAAGTAAACATTTATGGTTTTGATTCAAATACAGTACCTTCATATTCAGATGAGGTAATCAAACACCGATTGTCTTTGTTAGAATCACCTATACCTTTAGAATACAATCAATATGTTAAAGGGTTTATAGATTTATATGCAGTACGAAAAAAGAAATTAACTCAACATATACTTACTTGGTCTGATTATTATTTCCCTATGTTCGAACAAATTCTAGATGAACAAGGAATGCCACTTGAGTTTAAATATCTTGCAGTTATTGAATCGGCATTAAATCCTAATGCACAATCTTGGTGTGGTGCTACAGGACTATGGCAATTTATGTATGGCACAGGGTTGATGTATGGTTTGAAAATTAACAACTATGTTGATGAAAGAAAAGATCCAATAAAAGCTACCTACGCAGCATGTCAGTATTTTAAAGATATGTATGCTTTGTATCACGATTGGTTACTCGTTATAGCAGCATACAACTGTGGACCTGGTAATGTGAATAGAGCGATCAGAATGAGCGGCGGCCATTACAATTTTTGGAAAATAATGCCTTATTTGCCAACCGAAACTAGAGGGTATGTTCCTGCATTTATAGCAGCTACTTATGTGTTAAACTATCATGAAGAACATAATATTGTTAAGTTTAGTGAAACTCCTGTTAAGTATGTTACAGATACCGTTCACGTGGATGGTAAACTTACTTTTGCTCAATTATCTCAATCGTTGCAAATTGACGAAGATCAACTTCGCATGTTAAATCCATCTTACAAACTAGGTGTTTTACCTCATCCAAGTGAAAGTGGTAAATCTTATGTGTTACGTTTGCCTTATCACAAAGCAATATCATTTGCTGATATGAAAGATGATTTATATGCTTCAAACTACCCTAAATACTTAAAGTCTTCAAATTTTGACGCTAGCCAAGTGAATGCTAATATTCAACAAGGTGATGAATCTTTATCAAGTATCAAAAAAGGAATTCCTAAAAAAACAAACAACAAAAATAAAGTTGCTTATTACAGAGTAAGAAGGGGAGATGGTTTATATATAATTGCAAACAAATATGGTTGTAGTGTATATGATATTAAAAAGTGGAATAATTTGCATTCAAACGCAATTAAACCAGGACAGGTTTTAGCTATTCACAGAGGATAATTTTCAAAGAATTTTATAGATTAAAAGCTACTATTTTTAGTAGCTTTTTTTTATTTATTTTGCATATTTAAACAAAATATTTTCAAGCATTTGGGCACATGTATCATTAGAAAAATGGAGTTTTATTTTGCCTGTAGCTTTATTTGCTTTGTCGTTATATAGTTCATAAAAAGTATATCTATTTATAATTTCATTAATTAATAAATCTACATTTTCAGCAGGTATTAATTTTAAATATTCATCAGAAATATATTTAGAAATATCACTAACATCAGTTGCTATCACAGGTATACACAAAGCCATATATTCAGCTAGTTTTGAAGGAAAACCATAGTTGGCATATTCAGAATTTATTCTGTTACAAATAAGTAAATCGCAAGCTGAAAGTAATTCTGGTACTTCATTAAAATATACCCTTCCTGTAAGTTCAACACTGTCTTTAATTTCTAGTTCTTCAATTATTTTTAGGATATTTAAATGTTCGTCATAGTTGCCTATAAGCCTTAGTTTTAATTGTGGTAATTTTAATTTGACTTTTGCAAATGCTCTGAGCAAATCTGGTATCCCATCTTTAATACCAAATGACCCTATATAGCCTATTTTATATGAATCTATTTTTTCTGAAATAGGTTTAAATCTTTCCAAATCAACAAGTGCTGGTATTTTATATATATTGTTATTTGGAAATTGATTTTGATAGTGTGAAAATAATTTGTCAGAAATAACTATAGCTGCGTCACAAAAATGATGGATATATTTTTCGCTGGTTTTTTTTAAAAAATAAAAAATATTTTTTTTAACACCTACTTGATTGTATATAGATGATTGTAGTTCTGTTTGTTCAATTACTAATGGGATTTTAAATAGTTTAGATAGTAATAGAATATTCCAACCATATATAAATTCGGGGTTGTAAAAATATATAATATTTATTTCTTTTCTGTTTTTAAGTATATATATGCTCGAATTTAAAAAAGCTTTAAATGAATCAACAAGTTTAAAGAACATTGATTGAGGTCGGCATATATTATGGTTATGAAATTTAAATGGTATTCCTTCCCAATTTCCTTCTGTTTTATCGTTTATTTTTGTTTGACTAAAGCTGTCTTGCCATAGTATATTAATAGTAAAACGATGTTTGTTTTTTAATGGTTGTAAATAACCTTTAATTCTACTCACGGTAGCTCCACCTTCAGGAAAATCGCCAATAAAAAAAACAGCAACATTAAGCTTTTTCATCTAGCTCTTATTTCTGAATGTATGCTAATTCTTTATCTAAAATTTCATATTCTGAATTGTTACTCTTAAACTCAGGAACTATCATTTTCATATGTCTAACAATATTCATATTGTCTTCATTTCCGGCTGATATAATTAAGTTATTTATAGCATCAGAAACTTCGTTGTAATCATATTCTAAAACCTTTCCTATAGTAATTTGAGGGTGATGTGTAGGTAAGGTGTTTTCATCGTTGTTTAACAGTTCTTCATAAATTTTTTCACCAGGTCTTAAACCAGTGAATTTTATTTCAATATCTTTACCTTCTTCTAAACCTGAAAGTTTAATCATTTTACGGGCTAGGTCAATTATTTTTACTGATTGGCCCATATCAAATAAAAATATCTCACCACCTTTTCCCATAGCTCCTGCTTCAAGAACTAATTGACAAGCCTCTGGAATGGTCATAAAATATCTTGTAATATCTGGATGTGTTACTGTTATTGGGCCCCCATTTTCAATTTGTTTTCTAAATACGGGAATTACTGAACCATTTGAACCAAGTACATTTCCAAATCTAGTAGTGATAAATTTGGTGTAATTTGTGTCTCCTTTTAATGCATATAAGTTGTTTAATGATTGTACATATATTTCAGCAATACGTTTGCTTGCACCCATCACATTGGTAGGATTTACAGCTTTATCTGTAGACACCATCACAAATTTACTTATATTAAATTCAACAGCTAAGTCAGCAATAATTTTAGTGCCTAGAACGTTGTTTTCTATAGCTCTAGAAGGATGGTTTTCCATTAAAGGAACATGTTTGTATGCAGCAGCATGAAAAACCTTATCTGGTTTAAACTGCATAAATATATTACGCATCACATGCTCGTTTTTAATGTCTGCTATTACAAACTCAAATCTGTTAAATGATATAAATGATGAATCATTTTTTAACTCAAATTGTAATTCGTAAAGTGGAGTTTCTGCTGAATCAATTAATATAATTCTATCAGGATTTAATTGAATAATTTGTCTTGCAATTTCTGAACCTATAGAGCCTGCGGCACCCGTAACCATTATCACTTTATTTGAATACTGCCTAGTTACATTTTCATTGTCTAATTCAATTGGTTCTCTGCCTAAAAGATCTTCTATTTTTACAGTTTTAATTTGATTGACGGCCAACTCTCCATTAATCCATTTGGCAACAGGTGGGATTGTTGATACTTTAACTCCATATTGCAGACAAGTTTCAATGATCAATTTTTTCTTTTTTTGAGATATATCTTGAATGGCTATAATTACTTGATCAATATTCTTTCCTTCAATAAGAGAATCAAGTTCTTCGTCTCCTTTAATAATTTTAACTCCTTCTAGTGTCTTATCAACCTTTGATGGGTCGTTATCCAAAAATGCAATTATTTTAAATCTAGCACTGGTGTCGTGATCTAACGCTCTTTTAGTAATAAGCCCCATTTGTCCAGCTCCATATATTAATACCCTGCTTTTTTCAATAGATGCATTTTTTACTTGACGATATAACAGTTTATAACCAAGTCTGATGCTAGTCATTAACATCAGAGTGATTAAGAAATCAATAATGACTACTGCAATGGGTAATAAAGATAATCCTACTCCTCTTTTAAAAAAATAGTAATGTGAAATATCAAAAAGGTAAATTGTTAATGAACTAGCAAAAACTGCCACAAATATTCTCACAGCATCTTGACTTCCTGTGTATCTGATAATTCCAGAATATGTTTTGGTAATTAAAAACGCTGTTATTCTTAAAAATATTACTACAGATATACTATATTCTAACCTATATGAATGTAATATTTCGTTTATGTTAAAATTAAATCTTAACATAAAAGCAAAGCAAATAGAAAACAGACAAATGCCAATATCTATACTAAATATAACCCACCTTGGAATACTTTTCTTTTGGTTAATTATAATTGTTTCCCAATTTATCATGGCTGTGGTTTTATATTATCTGAAAATTTTCACTACGGTTTTAAAAATGATTTGCAAATCTATTAAAAAACTTTGATTTTCTACATATGCTAAATATATCTTAGTTTTTAAAGGAATTAGCTCTTTTATATAATACTCTTCAGGGTCTTCAGCTTTTGATAGCAATTCGTTTTCATCAATAAATTCAATACTGGCATTGTCAGTCATCCCTGGTTTTACAGTTAAAACTTTCATTTGTTCAGCTGTATAGAAATCAACATATTTTCTAACTTCTGGTCTAGGGCCAACAAGGCTCATATCGCCTATTAAAACATTGATTAGTTGTGGCAACTCATCAATTTTATATTTTCGCAAATAGTATCCGATAGGAGTTACTCTTGGGTCACGTCCACCAACAGTTAGCAATCCTCTTTTGTCTGCATCCATATACATCGACCTAAATTTAAAAACCCTAAATTCAGAATTATTTAAACCAACTCTCCATTGTCTATAAAATACAGGGCCTTTTGAGTTCGTTTTTATAATGATTGCAATAATTAAAAATATGGGTAGTAGAATTATTAAACCAATTATAGAAGCAATTAAATCAAATAGTCTTTTCAGCATTTAGGCAATAAGGTCTTTAATATTTTCTTGGTTTACTAAACCATATTTATTTAAAACTTCTTCTACACTCGAAACTACAGCATTTATAACAGTATGCAAATCTTCGTCGTTTAAATTATAAAAGATAGGCAATGAAATTTCTCTGCTATAATGATAGTATGTATTAGGGTAGTTATGTATATCGTAGCCCATTTGCGTGTAAAAACTCATAATAGGCACCGGTATAAAATGGACATTCACCGAAACACCTTTAGGGAATATCAGTGACATGATTTCGTCTCTCATTTGCTCAGTTACATTTTTAATTCTTAAAGCATATAAGTGATAAGAAGAAACCCTGTTTTCATCAGTAATCACAGGTAGTTCTGCCCAACTATATTTTTTAAAGGCATTGTTATATTGATCAACAATTGCTTTTCTTACTGGCAATGTTTCAGATTCATATCTTGCTAACTCTACTAAACCAATGGCAGCCATGATATCTGTCATGTTCCATTTGTAACCAGCTTCTACAATATCATATCTCCAATTACCTGGAATGGTCTTAGCTAAAGCATCTTTATTTTGTCCGTGTAGCGATTTTACGCATAAATATTTATATATCTCTTCGTTATCAAATGGCTCAGGGAAATTTAAATTCACACAGCCACCTTCAGCAGTGGTGAGGTTTTTTACTGCATGAAATGAAATCACTGAAACATCTGTTAAACTCCCCACGTTTTTACCTTGATATTTTCCGCCTATTGAATGGGCTGCATCACTCAAAATCATAATTCTTCCGAGTGTTTTTTGCACTTCATTTTTAGGAGTAAATTGATCCTTTATTGAAGCTTCTCTAACTAGATTATTTAATTGCTCATAATTACAAGGCAGTCCTCCAAAATCAACAGGCATAATTACTTTGGTTTTAGATGTTATGGCTGCTCTCACTTTTTTAGGGTCAATATTGAAATCATCAAGTACATCAACAAAAACGGGTTTAGCACCACAATGTATAATAACATTTGCAGTGGCACTATAAGTATAAGCAGGCACTATTACTTCATCGCCTTCCTCAACACCAAACCAACGGAGCATCAATTCTAGCCCAGCTGTGGCACTGTTCAAACATAGCGTGGCTTTGCACCCGGTATATTCACTTAATTTCTTTTCAAAAAGCTTTGTTTTTGGACCTGTAGTAATCCAACCACTTTTTAAAGTATCTACAACTTCATCAATTATTTTTTGATCAATACGTGGAGGCGAAAAAGGAATCATTTTATTCGTCATACTTGATTTTTAATTTTTCTTTTAGCACACAAATATAAAGCTTTTTTTTTGGAAGGATATTTACTTAAATTAAATTTATTGTAATTTAAAAAAATATATGTACATACAATAAATGTACAAACAAATAAATACATATTTATGAACACCAAATTAAATTTCAAACAAACCATGAAAGCAGCAGCTTTCTCAGCATTAACAGCAGCCATCATCAATGCTATTTTATTCTTTATTTTCAAAGCTTTAGGTTTTTTTACTGATGATGTTTTTATTCAGCCTAACCAACCATTAACTATTGTACCTATTCTTTTCTCTAGTATACTTCCGACTTTAATAGGCGGATTGTTGTTTTTTGTATTAGAAAAGTATACTGCAAAAGGCTTTATGATTTTTAGCATCATATCTTTTGCACTCTTATTGTTTTCATTTAGCAGCCCGTTTATGCAAATCCCTAATATTACTATGGCATATGGTATTGCACTTAATGTGTTACATGTGGTTGTTGCAGTTGCTCTGTTGTATTTTATAAACAAAGCCATTAAAAATAAATAAACACACCATACAAACTTTAATTTCCCATTCTTTGAAAAAAGGATGGGATTTTTTTGTTTATTAAACATTTAAGCCCTCGGATGAAATTGTATCAGTGTATCTCTTAAAAAATCTCTATCTAAATGGGTATATATTTCAGTGGTAGTGATGCTTTCATGACCCAACATTTGTTGTACCGCTCTAAGGTCTGCACCGCCCTCTATCAGTGAGGTTGCAAAAGAATGCCTAAGGGTATGTGGGCTTACATCTTTAGCTATTCCTGCTTTCTGAACATTGTCTTTCAACATCAAAAAAATCATTTGTCGGCTCAAGCCTTTGCCTTTGTTATTTAAAAACAAAATATCAGTTGATTTTGGGTCGATATGCATATGGTTTCTATATCCTGTAACATAATAATCTATTGCTTTTAATGCTGGTGTCCCTATAGGCACAATTCTTTGCTTATTGCCTTTCCCGGTTACTTTTACAAAATTTTCGTTTGTATATATATCTGAAATTTTTAATAAAATAGTTTCAGTCACTCTGAGTCCGCAACTAAACATGGTTTCTATAATGGCTTTGTTTCGATGTCCTTCTGTTTTAGTCAAATCTATGGCTGCCAAAATTTGTTCAATCTCTGAAATATTTAACACATCAGGCAATTTTCTTTCTAACCTGGGCAGTTCAAGTAGCTCAGCCGGATTGTGTTTTACTAAATCTTCAATCATCAAAAACTTATAAAAAGCCCTGATGCCTGAAACCAATCTAGATTGTGAAGATGGCGTCATTCCTAATTCACTCACCCATTTCACATATTGCTGCAAAAATTCAATATCAACTTCATTAATTTGTAAGTATAAATTCTTGAAATCTATAAATTGTATCAACTTCTCTATATCGTGTATATATGCTTCTATGGTGTTCTCAGACATAGATTTTTCAAGCCTTAAGAACACTTTAAATTGTTGTATATAGGGTTGCCAACTTTGATGCATTTGTTTGTGCAAAATAAGATTAAAATATCACTATTTAGAATATATTTAAATTTATAACTTTAATTTTGAAATTAGTTTCTAACCTACTTTTGCAAGCATGGATTATTCAAGAGAAACAATACTCCTTTGGACCTCATTGCCCATTTATGTTTTGGTGATAGGAGGGGAGATGATTTATAGCCATTTCGGAAATAAAAAATTATACTCAGTTAAAGGTTTTTTTACCAATTTATATTTAACCATACTAAACTTTAGTCTTGATGCTTTGATGCGATTTGTAGGTGTGTGGTTAATGTTAAATTATTTTTGCGACTTAGGAGGATTTAAATTATATGAAAATCTAAACCCCATAGTGTATTGGGTTTCATTAACCATTTTAGAAGATTTTATGTATTATTTAGAACATTTGTTAGACCATACTTCAAGGTTTTTTTGGGCAATACATGTTACGCATCACAGCAGCGAAGAGTATAATTTGTCAGTAGGTTTTAGGTCTTCAGTTTTTCAACCGTTATATAGATTTATTTTCTTTTTACCGTTAGCATTTATTGGTTTTAGGGCCGAAGATATTATGTTTACCTACGCTTGGACCCAGATATGGGGCGTATTGGTGCATACACAAAGTGTTAAAAAACTATGGTGGCCTATCGAAAATATTTTTACAACACCTAGTCACCACAGAGTTCATCATGCCAGTAATGTGAGATACTTAGACAGAAATATGGGAATGTTTTTAATTGTTTGGGACAAGATGTTTGGAACCTATGCAGACGAAGATTCAAATTATCAACCTATAAAATATGGCCTTACATCTAACCTTTCTAAAGTTGACCCGGTAAACGTTGTATTTCATGAGTGGAAAAACATCTTTCACGATATGAAAAAATCTCCTAAGTTGAAAGTTAAATTGATGTATATATTTGGCCCTCCAGGTTGGAGTCATGATGGGAGTACCCATACCAGCGATGAGCTTAGAGCTTTAGAGGCTTCAGGTAATTTAAATAAATAAAATTCTTTATTAAAATAGTTGATAGCTTAAGTTTTTTTAGACAATACTATTTGCTATCGCTATGATTAATATTAAGTTCCAAAAGGGTTGTTTTTGCTCAAGTTTTTATTTAATTAGATTGTATAATTACATTAAAAATATTTTAAAAAACTTTGTTTAAATTCAGTTTAAAATTATGCTTTAAAAATTACAATTATCACTATGTAAATTGACGATTATCGCTTATGTTTGCATCACTTATGTTAAAAAAATTAACAAAACCAGTTAGAATATTAGACGAGCTAGATTACAATACTCAAAAAGAGCATATTGTTATAGGTGAATATGGTAGAATTTTTCAAGATACGATTAAGCATATACTTACCATAGAAAGCAAAGAAAAGCGAAATCAAATGGCTCATGCACTTATCAATAGCATGTCTATACTTAATACCCAAGCAAAGGACACTTATGATTATAAACAAAAGCTTTGGGACCATATGCACATCATTTCTGGATTTAAATTAGATATTGATTCACCGTTTCCAGTTCCAAGTCCTTTGGTATTAGAATCAAAGCCAGATAAAATTCCTTATCACGATAAAAGAATTAAATATAGATATTATGGAAAATTGGTTGAAGGATATTTATTAAAAGTAAGCACCTTGCCAGATAGCGATGCAAAAAATGAATATATAAGAATGTTAGGTTCTTTTTTGAAAAGTTCATGCAAAGCATGGAACGATGAAAATGTCAGCGATCAAGCTATTATCGACCAAATGAATGAATTGTCAAATGGTCAACTTAATTTGGCTTACGACGGACAACAATTTTCTATTGACATGGCCAGAACTGGTAAGAGTGTGAATCCATTGAAAGATGAGAACAAACCAAATAATCGTTACGGGAACAGAAATAGAAATAACAATAGGCCTAATAACCGAAACAATAACCGTAGAAAATATTAAACTATAGGCTAACATATATATGGGAAGTTTTAAAATAGAAGGAGGAAGAAAATTAAAAGGCACATTAGTACCTCAAGGTGCTAAGAATGAAGCATTGCAAATAATTTCAGCAGTGTTATTGACTGATGAAAAAATCACTATACATAATATTCCTGAAATTAGGGATGTGATGAAGTTAATTGAATTGTTGCAAGACTTTGGTGTGACTATAACCAAGTTGGCCAAAGGTTCGTATTCGTTTAGAGCCAAAGATATCAATTTAGAATATTTAATTTCACCTGAATTTAAACAAAAAGGTGCTGGTCTTAGAGGATCAGTTATGGTAGTTGGTCCTTTGTTAGCAAGATTTGGCAAAGGATATATACCAACACCAGGTGGTGATAAAATAGGAAGAAGAAGATTAGATACACACTTTATAGGTTTTCAAAAATTAGGTGCTAAGTTTCATTATCATCAAGAAGAAAAATTTTATCAAGTTGATGCATCTGAGCTTAAAGGTTGCTATATGTTGTTAGACGAGCCATCGGTTACAGGTACTGCTAATATTGTGATGGCAGCAGTGAGAGCAAAAGGTAAAACAACTATATATAATGCAGCTTGTGAACCATATTTACAGCAATTATGTAAAATGCTTAACCGTATGGGAGCAAAAATTAGTGGTGTGGGAACAAATAAATTAGAAATAGAAGGCGTAGATGCACTTTCAGGAACTGAACATACGATGTTGCCTGATATGATTGAAATTGGTTCATTTATTGGGTTAGCAGCCATGACACAAAGTGAAATTACCATTAAAAACCCGATGCGTGATGAGCTAGGCCCAATACCTGAAATGTTTGGTAGATTAGGCATTCAAATGGAATGGAAATCTAATGGCGATTTATATATACCATCTCAAGAAAAATACGAAATTGATTCTTTTATCGATGGGTCCATTTTAACAATATATGATGCTCCTTGGCCAGGTTTTACTCCTGACTTATTGAGTATAGTTTTAGTGACTGCAACGCAAGCCACTGGAAGTATTTTGATACATCAAAAAATGTTTGAAAGCAGGTTGTTTTTTGTAGACAATTTGATTGATATGGGTGCTAAAATTATTTTGTGTGATCCACACAGAGCTGTTGTAATTGGATCTGAAAGAAAAACTTCTTTGCGAGGTATATCCATGACCTCACCTGATATAAGAGCTGGAGTATCGTTACTAATAGCTGCCTTGTCTGCAACAGGAACAAGTACCATACACAATATTGAGCAAATTGATAGAGGTTATGAAGAAATTGATGTGAGACTTAACGCACTTGGTGCAAATATTACAAGAGTATAAAATAAATTTATCGCATTTGAAAAAATATATATACATATTTCTACTACTAATACTTACTGGTTTGGTAAGTATATGCCAAGCAGACGAGGGTATGTATCCACTATCCTCTATTAAAAATATCAATTTACAAAAAGCGGGGATGAAACTAACTCAAGAAGAGTTATATAACCCCAATGGTGTAAGTTTGATAGATGCTATAGTAAGATTGGGCGGTTGTACGGGTTCATTTGTAAGTGCAGATGGATTAATCATCACCAATCATCATTGTGCATTTGGCTCTGTAGCAGCTATAAGTGATACAGTAAATGATTACATTAAAAAAGGTTATTTAGCAAAAAGTAAAAATCAAGAATCTCCAGCTCAGGGTTTAACAGTAAAAATTACAGTTGGGTATATAGATGTATCAAATGATGTGTTAGAAGAAGCAAACAAGATGTCAGATGCTGCAAGTCGTTTAAATATGATTAAGATTAGAATGGAAGAAATAGTCGAAGTAGAGAAAGCAAAAAATCCCAACCTTACTTATGAAATTTCAGAAATGTTTGCTGGTAAAACTTATGTTTTATTTAAATATCAAATAATAAAAGACGTTAGAATAGTATATGTACCTCAAAGAAATATTGGTGAATATGGTGGAGAAAAAGACAATTGGGAGTGGCCTAGGCACTCAGGAGATTTTGCATTTGTAAGGGCTTATGTAGCTCCTGATGGAAGCCCAGCGGCATATAATAAAAACAATGTTCCATTTAAACCATCTAGGTATTTAAAAGTAAATCCTCAAGGAATTCAAGAAAATGATTTTGTGTTTATTTTAGGATATCCTGGAAGAACTTTCAGGAATCAACCATCACAGTTTTATCAATACCATGCTAAATATCAATTGCCCTTTATAACCAATATATATGATTGGAAAATAGCAAAGATGGAAGAGTTAGGAAAAAACAATTATGACTTGGCTATTAAATACAGTTCTCAAATCAAATCTTTAGCCAATACAACTAAAAACTATAAAGGGAAATTACAAGGTTTTAATAGGGTTCCGCTAATACAAGAGAAACAAAAAGAAGAACAAGATTTACAAAAATATATATTATCAAGCCCTGAACTTTCTTCAAATTACGGAACATTGTTAAATGATATACAAAAAGTATATGATGTAAAATTTAAGAATGCAGAATTATTTATGTGGCTGTCACAATTATTTAATTCAACAGGAATAGTTAAATCAGCTCATACGATTAATAATTTTACTCAAGAGATGAAGATTACCTATCAGTTGAAATGGTATGATGTGTTTAACTCTACTGCAAAAATGTTGAAAAAGCAAGTAAGTGAGTCGTACGGAATGTTTGTACCAGACTTTGACAAAGCCTTTATTGCTAAAATGTTGATGGATGCATATAAAAATAAAAACTTAAGTCAAGTTTTTGTTGCATTAAATATACCACAGAGAAATGATTATTCAGATGAACTAATGATGGCATACTTTGAAAGATATGCTCAAAAATTAGTTGATCAGTCTTCTTTAAAAAATCCACATCAAATATTTGCGATGCTTGATAACAAGCCAGAGTCTGTATTTAAAATAAAAGACGACCTTACAAGTTTTGTTAAGAAGTTAAGCAAACTATATAATGAGCAAGAACTTCTTAGACAAAAACAAGATGCGGAATTAAATTTATTATTGGCTCAATTGGTAGAAGTAAAAATGCTTAAAAACAATGCAGCCTTTATACCAGATGCTAACGCTACTCTGAGGTTCACATATGGATACGTAAGAGGTTATTGGCCCAATGATGGAATATATAACAAACCTTTTACTACCCTAACCGGACTAATAGAAAAAGCTGACAATACCGAGTATATTTTGCCTGAACAATACAGACAATATGAAAACGGAAAAGAATTTGAAGGCCTTGCACATAAAGGCCTAAATGATATCCCTGTTGATTTTTTATATAATTTAGATACCACAGGAGGTAATAGTGGAAGCCCCGTAATGAATGATAAAGGTGAATTGGTAGGTGTTAATTTTGATAGAGCATATACTGCCACCATAAACGATTATGCATGGAACGAAAATTACAGTCGATCTGTGGCAGTAGATATTAGATACGTCTTATGGGTGACCAAAAAAGTGGCTGGAGCTGATTTCTTATTAAAAGAAATGGGTATATAATTTTTTTTGTAGTTTTAGCGTTTGTATGTATGTTTGTATTTCAAAAAAATAATTATAAAAAACAATGAAAAAAATTTTAACTCTAACACTTTCTATTGCTATGATGGCAATTTTATTTACATCTTGTTCTAAAGAAAAAAAATTAGCTAACCGTTTAGAAGGCACTTGGAACATTGACAAATATGATATTTCTTTCACTCCATCTGGTGGTGGTGTTGCCACACCGCTCTCTTTTACAAATGTTGGCACTTTCTCATTCAAAGATGATAAAACTGGTTCATATAGTATTGTAATTTTAGGTTCTACAGACAACGGAACTTATACTTGGTCTAACACTGCTACTACAGTTACCATGACAGAAAACGGTCAAACTCCAATCACATACACAGCTACTACAAATGAAAAAACTAAGCAAGTATGGACAGCTAACTATATAGATAAAGATGGTGACCAAAATTCAGAAACTATTAGTCTTACTAAAAAATAATTGAACATTAATATCTCTATTCAAAAGCCTCAGAGTCATCTGGGGCTTTTTTTGTTCATATAAACTTTTAAGAAGCATTAATCTACACTTATGTATATAAATGTTTATCTAAATTTTCTGTCTTTATCTTCTATTGGTAAATCGTTAATGCTTGCAAATCTTTTTGTCATATATCCATATTCATCAAACTCCCACATTTCGTTTCCATAAGAACGAAACCATTCGCCAGATTGGTTATGCCATTCATATTCAAACCTCACACCAATCTTATTGTCAGTATAGCACCAAAGTTCTTTTTTTAATTTGTAATTAAGTTCTTTTTCCCATTTCTGAGTTAAGAATGTTTTTACTTCATCTCTACCATGTATAAATAAATCTCTATTTCTCCATTCCGTATTTTCGGTATATGCCAAACAAGCTTTCTCTGGATCTTTTGTATTCCAAGCGTTCTCGGCCATTTGTACTTTTTCTTTGGCTGTTTCTTCAGTAAAAGGAGGTATTGGGAATCTTTTTCCCATTTTATTTTAGTATTAATTTATATATGAAGATACAAAAAAAGCAGCTAAAAATATAATTAGGAGCAAACCAATTCCGATAATCAAAGGTTTCCAAATTTTCTTTTTAGGATAAATTGTTTCATCGGGGATGTGTTTTTTAAAAAACAGAGAAATTAAAATTTGACTACCAATTAAGTTAAAAACGAGTGATAAAGATGTAAATGATTTCTCTGGGATATTTATAATAAATGCAGCAATAACAGTATATATAATTGAGAATAATAACACCATATTGGCATCTCTTTTTCTGCCTATATCAATCAAATTTTGCATGAGCATGATGCCCCCAAAAATTGGAGCAAATAAAATTGCAAATCCTGATACAGCACTTTTGGTGTATATAGGTGGATAGGTTTCTATATTTTCATCAATAGGCTTTTCCATGGTATGTTTTATTTTTAATACACTATTGTTTTGTCACCTTTAAAAATACTGAGCTTTTTGCTATCACTAGCTTCAGTATAACCTATGATTTGTGATTCAATATGGTACGACTGAGCAATTTCAATTAACGATTGAGCAGTTTCTTCATTCGTATATATTTCCATCATACAGCCCATATTAAATGTTTTGTACATCATTTCATCAGATATTCCCGATTCTGCTTGTATAAGTTTGAATAATGGTGGTACATCAAACAAATTATTTTTAACTATATGCACTTGGTCTACAAAATGAAGTATCTTAGTTTGACCTCCACCACTACAATGAACCATGCCATATATATGGTTGCGATGGTTGTTTAATATATCATGAATCAGAGGGCTAAAACAACGGGTAGGAGAGAGGACCAGTTGGCCTGCATTTATTGCACCATTAGGTGTTTCGATAGGAGTGGTTAGTAATTGTTTGCCTTGGTATATCAAACCCTTATCGATACTAGGGTCATAACTTTCAGTATAACTGTTTGCATATATATGGTTAAAAACATCGTGCCTGGCTGAGGTTAAACCATTAGAACCCATTCCACCATTATATGCATTTTCGTATATTGCTTGTCCGTATGAAGCCAATCCAACTATTATTTGATTGCTGTTTATATTAGCATTATTTATTACTTCATTTCTTGGCATTCGTACTGTAACAGTTGAATCTACAATTACAGTACGAACTAAATCACCTACATCAGCTGTTTCGCCACCCGTGAGGTGCATTTTCACCCCTAAATTATTCATATTCTCAACAAACTCTTGAGTGCCTTCTATTATTGTTTTAATTACTTCTCCAGGTATTAAGTTTTTGTTTCTACCAATAGTGGATGAAATTAATATATCATTGACTGCTCCAACACATAACAAATCATTTAAATTCATTACTAAAGAGTCTTGAGCTATGCCTTTCCAAACAGATAAATCTCCTGTTTCTTTCCAATATATATAAGCTAAAGAAGATTTAGTCCCTGCCCCATCTGCATGCATAATATTACAATACTCAGGGTTTGCAGCCAATATATCTGGAATGATTTTACAAAATGCTTTTGGATATATACCTTTATCCATATTTTTTATGGCTTCATGTACATCTTCTTTTTGAGAAGAAACGCCACGTAACATGTATTTATCAACATTATTCATTTTTAATATTTTGTTATGGTACTGATAATTAGATTTTTGACAAACTATATATGTTTATAGTAATTCTGTGACATATATTTTACATATAATAAAGCAACCAAACATGCGTTTAGATAGTCAAATAAACTAATAAATATACTGATATGAATCGTCCATTATTATTAATTGTTTGTGCTATGTTTTGCATTTGCTTTATAGTGTTAGCTGCAGGTATATCTTTAAAAGTAATTTTTACGTTGTTATTATTTTCAGGTTTTCTAGCTATTTCGTTAAAGTTGTTTAACCATCTCACACACCACAAATATGATGATGTGACAGATGAAGCTTAATTAATTCTTTCAAATCTATATACAAGTTCTTTTCTTTCTATAATCCCTTGGCTGTTTGTTTGTGCTTTATATAATTCAATAAATCTTGTTTTAACATATTCAAATGTATCCTGAATTGGATTGTTCTCATCTGTGTTTTTCATTAACAATATATAGCCTTTTTCATTCACTTTAGTAAACCTTAATTGCTTATATAAGCTTGAATTTGTAATAACCCCATTTGAATCAATGCTCGTTTGTTTCAGTTTTTTAGAGGAAGCATTGTATACATTAAAATCACCAGTAAATAATGCTTGAATTTTTTTTACTTCTTCAAGCATACCTATTGTTTGATCATCGATGATATCTATTGAAGTATCAGGAGTGACAGCAGTTGTGTCTGTATTCAAATTTTTTTCTTCTGTAGTATTACTTTTACAAGAAGCTAGCAAACATATAATAATTGATGCTAGATATATTTTTTTGGTTTTCATTTTAAAAGCTATTATTACATCACCATTCCACCACAAACATTGATAGTTTGACCAGTAATATATGTTGATTGGTCAGAAGCTAAAAACACACATAAATCAGCCACATCTTTAGTAGAGCCTGCTCTTTTTAAAGGAATTGTTTCCATCCATTTTGCTTTCACTTCATCATTTAAGTGGCCAGTCATTTCTGTTTCTATAAAACCTGGTGCAACTGCATTACATCTGATATTTCTACTTCCTAATTCTTTGGCAATACTTTTTGTGAAACCAATCATACCAGCTTTGCTGGCTGCATAGTTTGCTTGGCCTGCATTGCCTGTTATACCTACTATAGAAGTCATATTTATGATACTTCCTTTTTTAGCTTTCATCATTGGTTTTATAGCAGCCTTTGTGATTAAAAATGCTGATTTTAGATTGGTATTCATCACTTCATCCCATTGTTCTTCATTCATTCTCATCAACAAAGTATCTCTTGTGATTCCGGCATTGTTTATTACTATGTCTAGTGCTCCAAAATCTTTTATAACTTCATCTATAAGTTTATCTGCTTCTTCTGATTTTGATGCATCACTTTGATATCCTTTTGCTTTTACTCCTGCTGCTGCCAATTTAGCTTCAAAAGCTTTAGCCTTATCTACTGAACTTAAAAATGTAAACGCAATTGACGCACCTTGTGCAGCAAATACTTCTGCAATTCCTTTACCGATACCACGGCTTGCTCCTGTGATTAGGGCAGTTTTTCCTTCAAGTAATTTCATTTTATTAGATTTTTTTGCAAATATATGACTCTATTGATTGATTATTTTTCTTCCTTTCCATTCATACCCATAAAAATTTGAACGTATGGCTATATATGTAACTATAAATGGATAAACAAATTGAAAGAGCAACAAATATATAATGGATATTGGAAGCTGGTAAAATTGATGAATGTTATGAATGTATCTAAATTCAAAAAAGGTTTTAACTAGAAAAAAGAGTAACATATAAATTGTATAGTAACCTGAAAGCATTAATACAATTGCCCCCATAGATACTAAATGGTTTATAGCTACTAGATATAAAGCTGTAATTTGATAATGTTTTTTGTATAGTTTGTGTTTGCTAGCCCATCTAATTCTTTGTTCGAAATATTGTGTAAAAGTGGATACACTTTGAGTGGTTACAATGGCATCTTTATTTTGTGCAAAAACAATAGGTCCTTTGTTTGCAAGTTTATGCATCAAAAACTCGTCATCTCCACTGGCAATATTTTTATTGTCATGATAACCTCCTACTTCAAAAAATAAAGACCTCTTATAGGCCAGATTTGCACCATTACAAGTAAAAGGTTGTTTGCGTTTGATATATGCCGCACTCATTTCTATTAACGAATGAAACTCAAATGTTTGTAGTTGATATAAAAATGCTGAATTTGTTTTGTTTTTTTTAAGCTTTACTGGTCCACAAACCATAGCTGCATTTTTTTGTATATATAAATCAACCAAAGTGGAAAGCCAATTAGGGCCCATTTCGCAATCAGCATCAGTTGTTACTATCAATTCAGCTTGACTGTGATTTAAAGCCGTAGTTATGGCATTTTTTTTACCTTCCCCTATGTTTTGGAGAACAACTATTTCGTTATAGTTTTTGAGCTTAGAAATTGTGTTGTCTGTTGAGTGGTCGTCAACAAATATAATTTCAACTAAAGATGCCGGATAGTTTTGTTTAAATAAAATATTTACTAGTGAATCTATTTGTGTTTCCTCATTTCTAACAGCTACTACAACTGAAATTAGCGTTGTGTAATTTAGCGTTTTTTCTTCTGCAATTTTTTTACACCATTCTATTCCTAAAATTTCAAGCCATACGATATATAACAGTGGAAATAGAAAAAATAAATACATCAAAGCTGTATACGGTCGTATTTAGAAAACATCAAAAAGAATAAACCTAATAATGCGGGTATAATTAAGTTTATTAACCACAATAAAATTGAAGCTATAATCACCATTGCTTCATTGGCTTCAAACAATGAAAAGATGCCTATGGCACCTGCACTTCTAATCCCTAATTCAAACAAAGCTACTGTTGGTACTGCCGTTTGTATAAAAAATACTGTAGAAGTAGCTATTAAGCAAATGATGATATTTAACTCAAAGCCTAAACCATAAAGGAGTAACACATATTGAATATTGAAAACACTATATCTAAGCAATGATAAGAAAAGACTTTTATTAAGAATAACTTTCGATAAAACAGTTAATTTAATATTTGTCTTTTTTATTAAATGGTAAATAAATGTTTTCTTTACATAATGCCATAAAAATGTATAGTTGTAGTAAATACTTAAAAGGGCAAGTGATGCTAAAATAGAAATAGAAAATAGTGCAATAGTTATAATATCAGATAGTTGGGTACGGTCATATAATACATAAATAAATGATAACCCTCCTAAAATCATTGTTACTATAAGCTGACTAAAGCTTCCCATAACCGTAAAAACCCCGGCTTTAAATCTGTTTGTTTTACTTATATATAAAACACGGCCTCCAAATTCCCCAATTCTATTAGGTGTGAACATTCCAACACTAATACCAGATAAGGTTGCTTTTATACTATCAATATATGAAATTTTTTCGATGGGTTCCATAAGCAATTTCCATTTATATGCTTCTATACCCCAGTTACCAAACATAAAAACTACTGATAGAATCAAGTATATATATTGTGTATAGGTGAGGTTTATAAATGAAAATGTTTGGAAAAAGTCAGAAGTAATAGATTCATCAATTCTTATGTATATATAAACAAAAGCAAATAGTCCAACCCCGTATTTGAGTATGTTGCTATATTTGTGTTTATTTAAAGAAATTGATTTTAACATTTGTGCAAATTTCACTTAAAATTATGAAATAAGCCGAAAAGAAATTAAAATTGCTGATAAGTATGCGTTTTAAAAGTTTAACATTTTTGATTTTATTGTCTGTTTGGTCAATGATATCAGCACAGACCATACCTAAATCTTCTTTTAACTACCATCATTTTTTTTGTAAGAAAGAGTCAGTAGGTTCTCATATTCAATTAAAAAAGAAATTAAAGTTTAAAGATTTTGATTTAATTAAATACTATGCAACCAAACTAGATGAAGAAGGAACGGTTAGTTATAATGATACCATTTCAAATTGTTTGAACCATTGGTGCGACTCTCTTAAGAAAAATGATCCTATATTCAATTTTCAAGTAGCATTGGTCAAAAAATCTGATATAGGATTTTTAAGTGTGAGTAAAGATTTGGTATACGTATATATGGGTAGTGTGTCACAACTTGAAAGTGATAAGCAGCTCTTAAGTTTACTAATTCTTATAGCTAATAACCACGATATATATAAGAGTAAGCTATTATCTCATGTAAAATGTATTAGAAAAGAAAATAGAACAATAGACGAATTGGTGCTTTCAAATAAATTATCAGTAAATGAAATATTAAACCTTAACAGTCATCTAACTAGTGAATGTATAATAGACACTGGTTTTTTAACTGATAGTTATACTTTAGATTTTGAATTTTCTTTTTTGTATTTGGCATTAAATGGTGCAAGAGCGTTTAAATATCAAGATACAAATTTTAGAAAAGATGTTTTAATAAATATAGCTAAACAAACAGAATGTATGTTGTTGTTAAATGAGGGTTTGTATGAAAAAAGTATAGCTCATGCAGTTTATACTATACCTAATTCAATGTTAGATTTCAGGTATTTAGTTGTGGCAAAAAATTTATATATGTTAGGATATTATCACTTTTATAATCAGAACTATTATATTGATATGAAAAATCCTTTTTTTTTAGAAGAAAAAATAGGTGACGGTATTCGTTTCTATAATTATGCTACTATATACGCTTGGCAAATGTATAAACTAAACCAGAAATCGACAGAAAGTGAAACATTGTTGTTAAATATGATTAAACTGAATGAGCAAGCACAAAACCAATCGGCTCAGTTGTTTAGTATTGACTTTTGGGAAAAATGTAGTGATACTGTTTCATATCATGAGTTTATTTTTTTTTATAATGATATATATAAGTATCAAAAACTCAACAAAAGTCAAAAGTTAAATTCGATATTGTTTTTAAATGAAATTTCAAAAGCATCGATAATGGATGCTAAAAACAATGTATATAAAAATAGTATTTTAATTATGCCCATTAAGGTAACTTATATGAAGTCTTTTGTTGATTCAACACTTTTTATAGATTATTTTAAAGATGAAAAAAAGAAATATTTACATCATTATAAGAAAATTGAAATCCCACTTCAACAGTTTATTTTAAAATCTAATTACCAAAAAGCATATACCTTTAATACTTTAAAATCAGGCCATCTAGATAAGTTTGAATATGCTTATGACGACCAAAATAATTCTTTATTACTTAAACCTAATGTAAATTTAATAGAAGACACTGTTTCTAAATCTATGCATCTAAAATATCTCATTTATATAAAAATGCACATATATCCTAAGCATTTTAAATTAGACTTCTTTAGAAAACTTATAAATAAATTTAAACGCACTTCTGTTGAAGCCAATCAAACCATGTTGATTGTTGATGTGTATGATATTGAAGCCAAGAAATATATAGTGGCTTGTAGAAGACTTATTGAAACCAAAGGCAGTGACCTAGTAAAATCTAATTGGTATGACATTTTTAAAACTATTTTGCCATGAAGATATTCTATTGCTTTCTTATGCTACTTTATACTTCTTTCTCAAATGGACAAAATGGCTATATGGGCAAAAAGGTCTCTGTATTTTTTGGTATAAATTCAAGTTTTTTAAATAGAATATATACACCCAAAACTGATTCAATTAAAATATTGACTAACGACTATGTATGGCTTACCTCAAGACCAATGGTGCAAATAAACTGTGTCTTATCCAAATATAGAGAGTTTTCATTTGCGATTGAGCATATTAATTCTCTCTACTCTCTTGATTCTATATATCATTTTAAAGGCAATTCATATACTGCAAACTATAGAATATATGAAAAAAGCAAAGGTAGTATTGCTCCAATCGGCAAATATTTGTCTACAGGATTGTTGCTCAACCAATCAAAATATTATATAGATAAAGAAAGGTCTAAAAATATGACTACTATTGGTTTGTCAATAGGAGTGGGAATTCAAAGAGCTATATATAATAAATTCTTAATTAATCTTTCGTATGATACTTGGCTTCCTATTCATTCGTTTTATACTAAAGAAAAATACTATGTTAAATTTCCTATAACGCCACAAGATTATATAAGTGAACTAGCCAAGTCTAACTTAGTCAGTATTAAAATTAAACTTGGTTATCTGATATACTAACATCATTTATGTGTTGTGTAAATGTATATTCCTTACCCAGTATAAAAGAATAATTCTCAGATTCATGCCCAAATGGTAAACCAAACATGATAGGTATATGATGAAGGTCGGCTGTAGATTTTAAAATTTCTTCAGCAGTTAAACCAAATGGATTATTTTCATCAAGATTTTTCATTTTAGTTAAATGACCTACCACTATGCCTTTAAGCTTTGATAGCTGCATGGATCTTTGCAGCCATTGTATCATCCGGTCGAAATGGTATATATATTCGTCTATATCTTCTAAAAGTAAAATACAATTTTCGGGAATTTGCCCGTCAACACTACCAGATAATGAAAAAAGCACACTTAAATTGCCACCAAATATATTACCCTTTAATTCTTTGAAGTTAGAGTTAAGCTTATGTCTAGGGATATTAAAACTATTACTTTCCCCTCTTAGCGTTGAAATGAATTGTTCTTTTGATTGTTCTGTTATATACAAACCTGATGTATGATTGTCTTCATTTAAATTTACCAACATTGGTCCATGTATGCTGCATATATCCATCTGTTGCAATCGGGCGTGAATAACAGTGACATCACTAAAACCTATAAGCCATTTTGGTTTGTTTATAAGAGAATCTAAATTTAATTTATCAATAATTTTAACACTGCCATATCCACCTCTTGCACATATAATGGCTTTAATATTGGGATTGTTAATTAATTCTTGCAAACCATCGGCTCTTGCAAAATCATCTCCTGCAAATTGAAAATGTTCTGCATATATATTGTTGCATAAAACTATTTTAAAACCTTGATCAATTAAAAATTGAATCCCTTTTTTAATATCTTTTGGCTTTACTTTTCTAGCAGTAGCAGCAATGCCAATGGTATCTCCTGTGTTTATAAATGGAGGAATTATAAAATTCATGCTGCAATTATAATCGTAAATTAAGCCAAATCCGAATCGATTATTTGTTGAAAGTTTTCGAATTTAAATGTGTAATTTAATTTATTTAATCTACTTGGAATAACATCTTTATCTGCTATCAATTCTGCCACAAAATCTCCAAATAATATTTTTAAAATCCAAATAGGTATTGGAGGTGAAAGTATAGGTCTATGTAGTTTCTTAGCAATAGCATGTGTTAGCTTATTGTTGCTTTCAGCATTGTTGTTGCAAGCATTTATAACCCCTGTTAATGAAGTATTATTATGTATATACTTAAAAATATGAACTAAATCATCAATATGTATCATAGAAGTCATTTGTTTGCCTGTGCCTAAGGATGCTCCTACAAACCATTTGATTGGAGTGGAAATTTTAGGCAAAAAACCTCCTTTTTTTGACATAACTATTCCTATTCTAACTATAGCTACTCTTCTTTCTATAGTCTGGGCTTTTAATGCTTCTTTTTCCCAATCAATACATACTTGAGCCAAAAAATCTTTTCCCAATTCACTTTCTTCATTTATTGGTTCTTTGGCGTTTTGATAAACACCAATTGCTGAAGCTGATATAAACGTTTTAACTTGGTTGGGGGTTGAGTTTAATGCCTGTACTAACATTTGTGTTGTTAGAACTCTACTGTCGTAAATTTCTTTTTTATAAGCATCGCTCCATCTTTTAGTTCCAACATTGGCTCCTGCTAAGTTTATTATAGTACTTACACCTTCAAATGCTTTGGTATCTATTTCTTTAGTTTGGTAGTTTAATAAGAAATGATTTTTGTTTTTCGGATTTCTAGTGAATAAAGTTATCTCATGTCCATCTGCTTTTAAATCTTCTTCTAAAGCAGTTCCTACCATTCCTGTACCGCCTGCTATTAATATTTTTGACATTTTTGTTAATTTAGAATCAATTTAAAAACAATATTAAGGCTACTATGTTCTATTCTTGTAACTAAATTCAAATTGGCAACATTCTCTATTAGCGATATCGAAAAATTCACAGGAATTAAAGCTCATACTTTACGTATTTGGGAGCAACGCTATAATTTGCTTACTCCTAAGAGAACAGAAACTAAGATAAGATACTATGATGGTGAGGATTTAAAACTGCTTCTTAATGTTTCCATACTGTTAAACAATGGGTACAAGATTTCTAAAGTGGCAGCATTAGAAAAATCGTTGATAGATAAAGCTGTATATGAAATATCAAGCATCGATACCCTTCAATCTGATTCAATAAAAGGTCTGTGTGCTGCTATGCTTTCAGTAGATGAGCATGCTTTCAATAAAATTATATCAACATATATGAATGATATAGGTTTAGAGAAAACAATGTCAGAGTTGATTTTTCCGTTCTTGTGTCATATAGGTGTATTGTGGATGACAGGGGCTATTCATCCTGCTCACGAACATTTTATAACCAACCTCATCAAACAAAAATTATATGTTGCAATTGATTCTCAAACTTACAAGTTGAGACATGAAGCACCAAAGTTTTTACTTTATTTGCCAGAAGGCGAAACCCATGAAATAGGTTTGTTATTTGCTAATTATATTTTACAAAATAGAGGCTTTAAGGTTGTATATCTTGGGCAAATGACACCCGAAGAAGATATTATAGATGTGTTTGAGTTTTATAAACCTCAATATATATTTACCTCTGTAACTGCAAGTATTGAGCACTTTGATAGCATGAAAGATTTTATACAACACACTGCTGATATTTGGAAAGATGCTAAAGTGCTTATAACCGGGAATCAAATTTTAAATTATTCTCTCGAGACTCCTAAAAATATTCATTTAATGAAAGACTTAAATAGTTTTTTGAGTTTTATCGAAAAAGATTTACAACAAGCCAGTCAACATTCTCTTTAATCTTATTGAACTTTCTATATGTCTTTATGGTAAAAATTATAAACCGTATGGCCTTTGTCTTTGCCTATAACTCCAACCAACTGCTCTATTGTCGCTACTTTAATTTTCTTTACCGATTTAAAATGTTTCAATAGCTTTTCTGCTGTAACTTGACCTATATTTTCAATATCTTCTAATCCTGTTCTTAACGTGTTTTTGTCTCTTAGTTTTCTGTGATGGGTAATGCCAAACCTATGTGCTTCATCTCTTAGCTGTTGTATTACTTTTAATGTCTCGCTTTTTTTATCTATATATAATGGAATATCATCACCAGGCATATATAATTCTTCAAGTCTTTTGGCTATTCCCATAATGGGAATTTTTCCAAACAAGCCTAGTAGTTGTAACGATTCAATAGCCGAACTTAACTGCCCTTTGCCTCCATCCACTATTATCAAATCAGGATAAGGGATCCCTTCTTCAATCACACGTGAATATCTTCTCAAAATCACTTCTTTCATAGTGTCAAAGTCGTTTGGCCCTTCTACTGTTTTTACTTTGTAATGCCTGTATTCATTTTTTGCTGCTTTGCCATCTATAAAACATACCATAGCTGATACAGGGAAACTTCCTTGAAAATTCGAATTGTCAAAACAATCTATACGTCGGGGTTGCTTTGGTAGTCTTAAATCTTTTTGCATCTGCTCCATCAACCTATCAACCCTAATTTCAGGATTCAGTTTTTCGTATTGTAAGAGTTTTTCTTTCTTAAAATAAAATACGTTTTTAAGCGATAAATCTAATAGCTTTTTCTTATCCCCAGCTTGTGGTATGGTCACAATCAATTTGTCTGTACTCTCTAGTTCTACTGAAAATGGCAACACTATTTCTTTGGTTGTGTTGCCGTATCTATTCCAAATTTCACCAATAGCTTCTAACAATAATTCTTCTTTGGTTTCATTCAGTTTTTTTCTAAGCTCTAATGTTTGTGTTTGAATAATCATTCCATTCATCACTCTTAAGAAATTGACAAATGCAAAATTTTCTTCATCAGCAATACTAAAAATATCTACATTATGGACAGATTGACTTACTACAGTAGATTTAGACTGGTATTCATGTAGCTGCTCAATTTTTTGCTTATATATATGTGCTTCTTCAAAACGCATGTCAGCTGATGCTGATTGCATTTCTGCTTTTAAGTGATTGATAACTTCAGAAATATTTCCTTTTAAAATATTTTTTATAGCCGTGATAGATTGCATATATGCTTCTTCAGTTTGAAATCCTTCACATGGCCCTTTACAATTCCCAATTTGATACTCTAAACAAATTTTATATTTCTGGGCTTTTATATTTTGCTCAGAAAGCAAAAGGTTGCAATTTCTTATTGGATATAATGTTTTCACTAAATCTAATAAGGTGTTCATTAATTTTAGTGAAGCAAACGGTCCGAAGTAATCTGAACCATCTTTTATATGTTGTCTTGTTGCATATATTTTAGGAAATCTCTCTTTAGATATCTTTATAAATGGATAAGATTTATCATCTTTTAAATTGATATTATACTTTGGCTTGTGTTGCTTGATTAATAAGTTCTCAAGCAACAAAGCATCCATTTCTGTATCAACTAATGCAAACTCAATTCTAAATATATTCTCAACAAGTTTCTTCGTTTTATAATTTTCATACTGCTGCTTGTTGAAATAACTACTAACCCTGTTTTTAAGATTTTTAGCTTTTCCTATATATATAATTTCGTCATCTTGGTTGAAATATTTATATATTCCAGGATTGTTCGGAAGATTCTTTATCGTTTCAGATAGTAAATCAGATTTTATCACTTTTTATCAATAAAGAATTTAATATATATTTATTTGGTTTCTACCCAATATGACATACGTGCTTGAACGCCTTTCATACGGTTCATATGCTTAAATTGGTTAAACCAAGTATAGTATTCGCCAAGTTGTTGTTTAGCCATATATGTTTCTCCATCTTCTTTCAAAGATTTCATTAATTCTTCAAATGGTTCTTTTTGTTTTGGTAATATTTTTAATTGATATTCTTTAAGTTTAGCCATTCTTGCTGCCGCATCTATAGCATCTTGAAGACTACCTAATCTATCAACCAAGCCAATTCTCAAAGCATCCATACCCGTCCAAACTCTACCTTGACCAATGCTGTCTATCATGTTTTTATCCATATGTCTTCCTTCAGCTACTTTGGTTATAAATTCATCATAAGTATGGTTTACATAAGTTTGCATTATAGCCATTTCATCAACAGAAAGTGGACGGTCTATTTTACCTAAATCACTATATGTGTTTGTTTTTACACCATCAGTTGTAATTCCTAATTTCTCATGCATCAACTTAGCGGTGTTTGGCATCAAACCAAAAACGCCTATCGAACCTGTGATGGTGTTTGGTTGAGCAAAAATTGAGTCAGCTGCACATGCTATATAATATCCACCTGATGCTGCCACATCTCCCATAGAAACTATAACAGGTTTTACTTTTTTAGTTAATACAACTTCTCTCCAAATAACGTCACTAGCCAATGCACTTCCTCCTGGGGAGTTTATTCGCAATACTACTGCTTTTACTTTTTTGTCAAGTCTGGCTTTTCTAATCGCTTCGCTTAGACCTTCTGAACCTATAGTTTCGTCATCGCCATTACCTCCATTTATTTCGCCTACAGCATATATAACAGCTATTTTGCTTTCACCTTTTCTCTCGTCTTTAAATGAATGACGATATTTGTTTAAACTCACAAATGAAATTTTCTCTTCCTCTTTTATCGAAAGTCTTTTACGCAATTCGTCTAAAACTTGGTCTTTGAAAATAACATCGTCTACTAACTTAAATTGTTTTGCATCGTCAGCATTTCTAACCAATAATCCATCAGCTATTTTATTTAATTCGTCTTTGGTTATGTTTCTACTTTCTGAAACTCGGTCTAACATGTGGTTCCATAATCCATTTACATATACACTTATTTGTTCTCTATTTTCATTGCTTAGTTTGTCTAAGAAAAATGGTTCTACAGCTCCTTTAAATTTTCCATGTCTGATCACTTGCATTTCTACACCTAGTTTTTCCAAAGCTCCTTTAAAGAAAGTTACTTCACTATACATACCATTAAATAATACTTCTCCGGCCGGATTTAAATAAATTTTATCGGCAACTGAAGCAAGATAATAAGCACCTTTTGTATATATTTCGCCATAAGCTATTATCCATTTTTTTGATTTTTTAAACTCGATCAATGCTTGTCTAATCTCTTCTGCTGTAGCCCATCCGCTACCTATGGCTTCAACATTTATATATATACCTTTAATATTTTCATCTGTTGCTGCATGGTTTATACTAGCCAAAATATCATCTAAACCTATAGGCATATCTGTATTGCCATTTCTTGCTAAAAATTTCAAAGGATTGTTAGGTGTTCTTTCTGATATACCTAACCCAAAATCAAGTTGTAATACAGATTTTTCTTTGATGTCAACTTTTTCACCATCTTTCATAGTTGAAACTGCTCCAGCAATAATTCCAAAAAGTATGATGACAAATAATATTAAGCTAAGAAAAAAGCCTAACATAGAACCGAACATGATTTTTAAAAAATTCATAAGTATTTATTTTGTTTATTTGTTTTTATTATTTTATAGTATCTCTATCAATTACATATCCAGCAAAAATACCAATATTGTTGGAAGTATTGCTATATAATGAAACTGGATTGCTCAATGGATTTAAGGGGTTATATGCTTTATTATACGCTTCTAATGATAAAAAATATTTGTAAAAGTCTTTGCTTAATGAAGCGGTTTCAATCAATAAATTGTTACGCCCTGTATTGGTATAATAATTCCCTGCTTGAACTAAAATTTTGAATACGTGTGACTTAGATTTAAAAATTTTATCTGAAAAATATCTCGTATTGTTTAGATTTATCGTGCTGTCATCTGTTAAAACTTGATCATTTGTTGAATATGGTAATAACCTGTACTCTTGTGTGGTGCTGTTAAAATAATATATATTCAGTCTATAATAATCATATCCTTCGGGGTCGTTTATAGTAAAAGACAATTCACCAAAATAATTCACCCCGTCTTTATATATTGAATCAATAAACTGTACGTTTTGCAATTTTATATTGTTAGGCAATTTGTTAGTTGCTTTTACTTCTGTTGCCTTTCTGTTGGTTTGGTTTACTGACAATACATATTCGCTTGAAGCCTTAGCTATTACGGTAGATTCATACACTTTAGTAGATGTGTTGAATTTAATAATTTCTTTAAAATTGCCATCTTCTGTAAGTGAAATAAAATACGATGAATCGCCAGTGTTGTATATAGTGTCTTTTGGGTTTACAGTCTTGGTCATAAAAACCTTAATAGGTTCTTGGTTATTATATACGCAATTAACAACTAATTCATTGGCATTAGATGGTAATGAAACATTTATTTCTTTGGTGCATGACCATAGAAACATACTAATGATGGTTATATAAATAGTGTTTCTCATGGTTAAAATCTAGTATAATAAGTGATGCTAGGTACTATTCCAAATAACCTATAACCATTTGTTATAAGTAAATTTGAATTGGATGCCTTTTCCAATCTCACATCAAATGCATTCAGTTGATTTAATAAATTATATACTGAAAAATGCACTGATGTTTCTTTCCATATTTTCGAAGTCCTTTCTAATTGAAAGGCAATATCTACTCTTGACATTAAAGGCGTTGTGTAATTATTAAAACCACTTTTAACTGAGACACCTTGTGCATTCCAATTGTCTAATATATTGGTAGATTGTGGCAGCTGATACTTGGCAGCCGGAGATGTTATGGGGTTGCCCGAACTGATTGAATAACATATAGTAAAAAAGTTTTTCTTTCCTATTCTATTTATGGCAACAAAGTTTAGTTCGTGTGCTCTATTAGTAAAATACGGGAACGAAAGACCATTGTTTATATTTTCAAAAGTTCTTCTGCTATGTGTATAGGTGTATGAAATCCAACCTGTAGTTAATCCTTCAGTTTTTTTAATCATACATTCTATTCCTAATGCAGTTCCTTTTCCTATACTTAATTTATTGCTCCAATCGCTTTCATTTATATCATTGTCTAAACCTGGTGTAAGCAACACTTGGTTACGTAAATCTCTCAAATAAGCTGAAGAGTAAATTGTATATCTTGGATGTATTTTTTTGGTATAAGTTAATGTTAATTGCTGCATACGTTGAACCGGTGCATATTTACTTGCAGGAACCATATTGTCTATTCCCATTCCATAGTTGTTTTGTGATAAGGTATGGTAGTGTTGGTGTGTAACATCATATGACATTTCGAATGATGAAATAGAATCTATATATTTATGTAAGGATACTCTTGGGTCAATATATATAAATGAAGCATTCCCTGTTAAAAAAGTAATACGTCCTCCGTATTTTAATGTGTAGTTGTTTTGAAGTTTTTGATAACCACTAGCAAAAGCTACTATATTTAAAAAACTGGGTATGTTTGAATAATAAGTAGAATCAAAATCTGGCTTTGCTATTTCTGAACGTTTATATTTATAAGTTCCGATGTTAAATCTTTGAACTCCTATTTGTCCACCTATAGTAAATCCTTTGTTATAGTTTGAGGTTTGTGTATGACTAAATTTTAAAGCCATATCCGTAATCCCTGTGTTTTGTCTGATTGATACACTTTTTTCGGGATCAATATTGCCCGGCACAAATACTTTAGAGTGAAAAAAGGTATAGAAATCATACTTCGTGTAATAGGCTTGATAATGATGTATTGCTTTCTTATTATATATTTTAGTGAGCTCGGCATTATATACTTTATTTTTTTGACCTAGATCCACACCTCTATCTCTTTTTCGGGAGTTCCCATTATCATCCACTATCATCTGAATTTTTCCTGTAACAACAGTATTAGCTGTGTTTAGAGTGTTTAATGTTAATAAATGACCGGTCTTAAATTTATAAGTATATTTTAGAAATAAATCTTGCACTACTGGCTGTATATAATCTGAATCAGTAGAAAGTATTCCAAGTCCATCAATATATGTTCTTTTAATAGAACCTATAAGGTTTGATTGCGAATTTATTTTAGTTTCAAATGCAGCTTTCAAAAACAAAATATCAAAACCCAGTGACGCATTGTTTACACCTTCATATTGTTTTGATTTCACTTGTATGTTAGATGACAAACCACCTCCATATTTTGGGTCAAATTCTGAACGGTTTATGGTGGCCGACTGCGAATTCATCTTATCAAATATGGAATATACACCCAACAAATGATAAGGGTGGTATACTGGTACACCATCATAAGTTATTTGGTTTTGATCAAACCCACTTCCTCTGATATTTTGTATAGATGAACCAATCATTATTTTCTGAAATCCTGGATAATATTGGGTTGACTTAAGCAAATCATTCGTCAATATTTGTGGTAGCTTGTTCGATTCTGCTGCTGAAATAATTGTGTGTGTGAGTGGGTTTTTGCTGCCAACAATATAAAATGGATTGCTTAAATTATACTTTCTTTGAAATGGGGCCTTTGTAATTTTTATATGTATAAATATGTCTTTGTTAGGTTTTAATCTAACTTCAATATCTTTATATCCAATATGTGAAACTATTAATAATACTGAATCAAAAGGGAGTTCTAATGCAAAAAATCCTTGTTCGTTACTTATTGTTCCTATTTGGTGTTTAGCATCTATTATATATACTCCTGAAAGTAAGTTGCCTGAAAATTCATCAGTCACTTCTCCTAACACTTTAAATCTTTGTGCTTGAGATGTGTTACTGATAATAAATACTATAAAGGCAATAAATATTTTTTTAAACATTGGTGCTACAAAAGTAAAATCTATCTCTCTAAGTTTATAAACTAATTTATCAGATAATTGTTCAGCATATCAACAAAAATAGTTTGTGGTAATATTATGATAAGTTATGATACAACTTTATCTTCGTGGCTTATATGCGTAGCTTTTGTTTAGTTATATGTTTGTTATTGTCAACAGTCAAATATTGCAGTGCTTTTGACGCTATTGTATATTTTACTGATAAAGGCCAAAATATATATACAGATATTTCTCAACTGCTCAGCGAAAAAGCTTTATCCCGCAGAATCAAAAATCATATCGCTGTTGATTTTACAGATTATCCCGTTGAGCAAACGTATATCAATCAAATTTCAAACAATCATATTCAAATATATGGTGTTTCTAAATGGTTAAATGCAGTATATATATCAAATGTTAATACTGAGCAAGTAAACAGTTTATATCGTTTCCCTTTTGTGAAATCTATAGAAATTCAAGGGAAAACGCAGTCAAGTTTGGCACAAGTGCATAACAGATTTCCGTGTGACAAAGTGAACTTACCTCAACGTGATATGATTGAAGCAGAGCAGTTTCATTTCAATGGAATTACGGGTACCGATGTGTTGGTATGTCTGATGGATGATGGGTTTAAAAATGTACAAAATATAGAAGCGTTTAACCACCTGTTTGTAAAAAATAAAATCAAAGCAGTCAAAGATTTTTTAAGCAATGAAGCTGACGTATATAGTGTAGGCGGACATGGCACTGCTGTCTTAAGTAATATTGCTGGTTATATACCCGGTAAAATGTATGGCACTGGTTATGGAGCTTCATTTTTATTAGCGAGAACAGAAATAGATAGCATAGAGAGTGCTGTGGAGATGTTTCAATGGGCAAGAGCCGCTGAATGGGCTGACAGTATTGGAGCGGATATTTTTTCTACTTCGCTAGGCTATACCCAGTTTGACGATCCCACCACCGATTATTATTACGCCGATATGAATGGAAAAACCACCATCATTAGTAAAGCTGCTGCTCTTGCTGTTTCTAAAGGTATATTGGTCATAAACAGTGCAGGCAATGAAGGAAACAATTCATGGAAATATATATCGGCTCCGGCTGATGTGGAAGGAGTAGTAACTGTGGGTGCTGTGGATTCTCGTGAAAATTTTGCGAACTTTAGCAGCAGAGGCCCAACATGGGATGGACGATTAAAACCAGATATATGTTGTCAAGGGGTGAATAATCTTTCTACGAATACTGACGGTGGTTTGTATTACCCATCAGGTACTTCATTTAGTTGCCCTACTTTTTCAGGGTTAGCAGCCTGCATCATGCAAATTGCTCCTAACAAAACAGTAAACGAAATCAAAGAAATCATATATAGCAATTGCACTTTCTCCTCACAACCCAATAACGATATAGGTAGAGGAGTACCTAAAGGCAGCAAAATATATGAAAGTATTACTGGCAATATTTTACAACCGCTGAGCAATTGCGATTTTTTAAATATAGATGGTGTATATATATATCCAGTTCCTGCTAGTCAGGTTTTGTTTGTGATGTTCGACAACAGAAAAAAAACAACAGAAATACAAGTGAATATATATAATATAGAAGGCAAACCTGTCTACGACAATTCGTTTAAAGTGCAGTTGGGCTTGCAACAAATGGCTATCGATAAATCATCATTGCCAGTAGTTAATGGGTTGTATTATATAAGGATAAATGATACTGAGGGGAATGTGTTAATCGAACAAAAAATTCTTTTCTTATAGTGACAGCCTCACAACATTATTCACAAATAATTAAAGACATAGCAGCCCAATTAGGTTTTGCTGGTTGTGGAATAGCTAAGGCTGGTTTTTTAGAGGATGATGCACCCAAACTCGAGCGATGGTTAAAGAACAATATGCACGGACAAATGCACTATATGGAAAACCATTTCGATAAAAGGTTAGACCCGCGTTTATTGGTAGATGGGGCAAAGTCAGTAATAAGTTTGGTATATAATTATTTCCCTAGTGAAAGTCAACTGGCTGATGCACCTATATTATCAAAATATGCATATGGACAAGACTATCATGTTGTAGTAAAAGACAAATTATATGAATTGGTTTCTTTGGTATCAGAAAAAATTGGTGAAGTAGGAGGGAGGGTATTTGTCGATTCAGCACCTGTGCTCGAGAGAAGTTGGGCTGTAAAAAGTGGCTTGGGTTGGATAGGTAAAAATGGCAATTTGATTATGAAAAACAAAGGCTCGTTTTACTTTTTAGCTGAATGGATTACTGACTTAGATTTAACACCTGATGTTGCCTTCCAAACTGACCATTGTGGTACGTGTACAGCGTGTATAGATACCTGCCCAACAGATGCAATTTTACCCAGTAAAGTGGTTGATGGTTCTAAATGTATATCATATTTTACTATAGAATTAAAAGAAGAGATACCCGCATCATTTCATCAACAATTATCCAACCGCATGTTTGGCTGTGATATATGCCAAGACGTTTGCCCATGGAATAGATTTGCTACTCCACACACTGAAGAAAAGTTTACTCCCAATCCTAAGGTGATGCAAATGGATAGAAGAGAATGGACAGAGTTGACAGAAGATTTATATAATGAACTGTTCAAAAAATCGGCAGTGAAACGAGCAAAGTATAGCGGCTTGATGAGGAATATAGAGGCTATTAACAAAGTGCTTTAAAAATTCTTATATTTGTGTTTCAAATGTTTACTCACAATATATATATATTGTTGGTGGTAGTTTTTTTTAGTGCCTGCAATACCATTTATTTGCCTTCATCGCAAAGCTTTATTGTGCCAGTATATCAATTAGCAATTGTAATTCTTTGTTAGAAATAGTTGCTTGTTCAGATTTGTCGTATATATCCATTAAGAAAACGGTATTATTTACGATACGAACGTAGGTAATCATTCTTGCTCCTCCACTTTTCCCTTTTCCTTTGCTTGAAACTGCAACTCTTATTTTAAAACAGTCTTTTCCAATTGGAGTTCCAATCGTAGGATTTTCTTCAAGTTGTTCAATAATGGCAATTAAATCTGCCTTTAGAGATTTATATTTTTTAGCCAGCCGTTTTAATTTTCGTTCAAACGGTTCAGTAGCAATGATACTAAAGCTCATTTAACAAGTCTTTTGCTGATTTTAATTTTTTCTTTCCTTGTTCGTATAGTTTAACATCATTAAAAGCTTCTGCCATGTCGGCCACAAATTTACTTTTTCCTTCGTCTTTAATTTCCTTTATTACATGGATATAATCAAGGCTTTTAACCAATTCCATAAAAAACGGAATCCGGTTATCTCTAATGTCTAATATTACTTTCATGCTTTTATTGGTCTTACTTTTTTATAGAATTAAAATAGGGTAAATATTTACTGTTTTATATTGAAGTTTCTGAAATCAAGCCCATTCTTCAATGATATTACAAAGATAAGTTAATAATTATAATGCATAAAAAAAAATGTATTCATGTCAATGTTTATCGTTCTTAAAAAAAAGCTAAGTTTATAGAGGAATTTACACACTATTAACAAAGTGAAGTAATAATTCATATATTTGTATATCAAATGTTTATTCATAAAATATATATATTGTTGGTGGTAGTTTTTTTTAGTGCCTGCAATACCATTTATTTGCCTTCATCGCAAAGCCCAAACTTATTTGAAAAAAAGAAGCAAGGGATGCTGTCTGTTGCTGGTTTCTCTGCTAATACCAATGTAAAGTTTGCCTATAGCCCCATTAATAATTTTTTTGTTTCGGGTGCTGTTACTGCTCCAGGGCTTATCAATAACTCAATATTATTAAACCCTAAATATTACGATTATGAACTTGGGCTTGGCTGTTACAAAAAAATTGATGAGATAAATCATATTGAGTTTCAAACAGGCTATGGTATTAGAAAGTTTGCTGTTGCTGATGAATCGTTTGAAAATGTTTATATAACTATTTATAGATTTCCAGATATTGGTTCATATAAAAAGTTTAATATTCAAGGTATATATACATATACCCCTTTATGTAAAAAATTCAATGTAGGAATAGCTAATAGATTGTCAATATTGAATGCAAAATATACATCTAGAAGTCAATATAACAAACCTAATGACTTTGATAATCCTTGGATTGTAGAAACTACTTTTTTCTTAAAAATAAATGTAAGCAAAAGGTTTAATCTATATGGTGCTGCTGGCTTATGTTATAATTTCAAACAAATTGATATACCATTGGCAAACCCATTTTTCTTGAGGTTAGGTTTAGAAGCCAAGTTGTTTAAGTTTAAAAACAGCAGTTATATAAATAAACCTAAAAACTAATGCTCCTCAGTATATTTCTTAAAGCTATTCAAGATGGCTTGCCAACCATTCTTTTGTAGTTCAGCAGCATTTTGTGTCTCAGCTTCAAAAGTTTCTTTTATATGTATTTGCTCACCTTGGCTATCAAAATCAATGCTCACTGTTCTGCCATCTCCCAGTACGTATGCAATTTGGGCATGTATATTCACAGTTTCGTATACACCTCCAAAATCAAATCCAAACGAGCCGTCTTTGGCTTCCATTCTAGTAGAAAACGAACCTCCCACTCTTAAATCATTTTCTGCACTTGGCGAATGCCAATCATCACTCGCTTGGTTCCATTGTGTGATGTGTTTTGGTAAGGTCCAATATTCCCAAACTTTTTCAATTGGGGCATTTACAGTAGCTTCTATTGTTATATATGCTTTTTCCATTTTGTCAATTATTTTTCTTCGCAGTTAAACATCCAATTTACACCAAATTTATCAGTACAACTGCCATAATAGGCTCCCCAAAACATGTCCTGAAGTTCCATAGTTATAGTACCTCCAGCAGATAATGCCTCAAATAATTTTTTGGTTTCAGCTTTGGTATCAGGTTCTAAGTTTATATATACGTTATTTCCTTTGTTTACCACAAATCCCATAGATTCTGGTGCATCTGTACCCATCAATATATGCCCACCTGTAATGGCAATTTCTACATGCATTACTAAGTTTTTGTCTGCCTCAGCCATAGGCGGCATCTCGTCTGACGGAGGTATATCTCCAAATCTAGCAATTCCATCATTGCCAAATTCGCCACCAAAAACTTCTTTATAAAAATTAAATGCTTCTTCGGTGTTGCGAGGAAAATTTAGATAAGTACTGGTTCTAGCCATAAATATATATTTGTTTAGTAAAACAAAAATATACCTGAAAGTCTATAAAAAAAAGATTTTGTAGATACTTGCTACTTTATCATTTGATGCTTTACTTTTGCTACCATGCTTAAACTGTTAGTTGCTAAAACCCGAACGCTGGGTTATATATTGATATTTTTTCTGGCTATATTGTTGGCTATCATTTCAGCTAATTATATGGCTGTAAATGTTATTCCTTTAGAAGGTGTAGTTTTAGCTAAACTGCTTTTTTTCGCTGCTTTTGCTTTGTATGCCTCAGCACGCCAATCTCTCACTTTTTGGATTTTATTTGCCTTGTGTTTAGGGGTCGAATTTGGAGTTGACTTCCCTGTTATTTCAAAAGAACTTAAGAGGTTTAGTGATGTGTTTTTGCGATTAATCAAGACCATTGTGGCTCCGCTTATATTCGGAACTTTAGTAGTTGGTATTGCGGGTCATAGCAACTTAAAACAAGTGGGTCGTATGGGTCTTAAAGCCATCATCTACTTCGAAATTGTGACTACCTTAGCTTTGTTTATAGGCTTGGCCGCTATCAATTTTTCTAAAGCCGGTGTGGGTGCTCAAATTAAAACAGAACAAACACAGGTAGACAAAGGCGAGAAAATATTGTCACAAAAAAAAGACCACGACCCTATTGTAGATTCATTCCCTGAAAACATTGCTAAATCAGTGGCTGAAGGTCAAGTGTTGCAAATAGTGGTGTTCAGTATTTTGTTTGCCATTGGGATGTCGCTTGCTGAAGATAAACATCGGTTAAAAATGCTCAGCTTTGCTGAAAGTTTAAGTGAAGTGATGTTTAAATTCACCCATGTGGTGATGTATCTAGCTCCATTTGCGGTGTTTGGTGCCATGGCTTATTCTATTGCCACCATGGGCACAGGTATGCTCACCAATCTGTTTAAACTTTTAGCCACATTATATATTGCTTTAATTGCATTTGTGGTATTGGTGTTTATTCCTATTGGTTTTATTATCAAACTCAATTTCAAGAAATTTATACAAGCTATAAGTGAACCGGTAAGTATTGCTTTTGCCACAGCTAGTAGCGAAGCGGCGTTGCCTAAAGCATTGCAAAATATGGAACGTTATGGTGTTTCAAGGAAAGTGGTTTCTTTTGTACTTCCTACCGGATATAGTTTTAATTTAGACGGAACAACTTTATACCTCTCATTGGCCTCTGTGTTTGTAGCCCAGGTATGTGGCATGGATTTGAGTATTGGCCAACAAATAAGTATATGTTTGGTACTAATGCTAACTAGCAAAGGTGTTGCAGGGGTAAGAGGAGCATCGTTTTTAATTTTAGTTACTACGCTCGATAGCCAAGGTATTGATTCTTCCAAAGCATTTGCTATTTTAGGAATTGATGCTTTGATGGATATGGCTAGAACATCTGTAAATGTGGTGGGTAATTGTTTGGCCACGGTAGCTGTGGCTAAATGGGAAGGGGAAGTTGTTGAATCAATCGAATAAGCTTCAAGTCTTTTTTTGATTGTGAATATTACTGTTTACTTTTATAATAATTAATGTTAAATGAACCACAATTTAATCGTGCAGCTATGTCTAAAACACCTTATCCGATGAAGCTGAATGTAAGGGACGGGCATTGGAGGTTTTTTGCAGAAAAACAAGAAACAGTTTTGTGCTGAGGGCCTGCAGCTAGAACGAGTAGTTTGCCTTCATACACTCATACTTGAGCCAACCAACTCCTGCAAACCTTAGCCGTTCGTGTAAAAAACTGTTTCGTAGTTTTTCAAGAAAAAGATCCACAGCCCTAGTTCGCGATAGCTATCGGAATTTTGCTCCACTTTTTTGGCAATGAAAAAAGTGGAAAGCTAGTATAGGATTGAATTTATTTTAATTATTTATGAACTAATAAAACCAAATAATAACTCAATTCCTCAATGTGAATATTAATGGATAAATTCACCTAAATTTAACTTCGAGTGATTATTATATTTGCAAAGTAGAATAATCTCATGATATACAATCAATACGAAACATGTTTAAAGCATGTATATGAAAATGGCGTTTTCAAAAGCGACAGAACAGGCACTGGTACCAAAAGTGTTTTCGGTTATCAAATGCGTTTCGATTTAGCTGAAAGCTTCCCACTCGTTACCACAAAAAAAGTACATCTTAAAAGTATCATACACGAGTTGTTGTGGTTTTTAAAAGGCGAAACCAATACTCAATATTTAAAAGACAATGGGGTGACTATATGGGATGAATGGGCAGATGAAAAAGGGAATTTAGGTCCTGTATATGGTTACCAATGGAGAAGTTGGCCTAAAGCAGATGGTACTTATATAGACCAAATGTCTGATGTGCTCAACCAAATCAAAAACAACCCAGATAGCAGAAGAATGATTGTAAGTGCATGGAATGTAGCTGACTTAAGCAAAATGGCTTTAATGCCTTGTCATGCATTTTTTCAGTTTTATGTGGCCAATGGCAAATTGAGTTGTCAACTTTACCAACGCAGTGCCGATTTGTTTTTAGGTGTACCTTTTAATATTGCTAGTTATGCCTTGCTTACACTGATGGTCGCTCAAGAATGTGGACTTCAACCGGGCGAATTTATTCATACCTTGGGCGATGCACATATATATTCAAATCATTTCGAACAAGTAGAATTGCAGTTGAGCAGAGATGTGAGGCCATATCCGCAAATGGTTTTAAACAAAGACATCAAATCTATATATGATTTTACCTTTAGCGATTTTGAAGTGGTGAATTACAATCCACATCCTGCCATTAAAGCTCCTGTAGCCATATAAAATATGTTAAAAACTAAAACTGAGAATATCCTGCAACACAAATGGACAGTTCCATTGCTTTTATTAGGTTCGTTTTTGTGTATGTTGTTGTATATATATTTAAACGAAGACCATGAAGGTGGTGAAGACAATATTTCTTTGTTCATGTTAAGTAGGTTTGGTCCTTATCATTTTCATGAGTTTTATGCCAGTCCGATTAAGATTTTGTTTTCTATGTTGATGGCCATCCCTGCCCAATTAGGCTTTAAAGCTGTGCAAATTACCAATGCTTTGTTAGCATGCCTCACAGCATATATGTCTATTGGCATTGCCCGTAAAATGGGGTTAAAAGAAGATTGGCTTTTAGTATTACTTGTTTTGTTTAGTCCTATATATTTTGTCATTTCTCTTACTGTTTTATCTGAAATATTGTTCAGTTTTGTGCTGATAAGTTGTATCAGTTTAATATATAATCAAAAATTCTTTTGGTCAGCTTTATTGCTTTCTTTTTTGCCATATATACGCTCTGAAGGTTATGTGCTTATATTGGTTTTTATTACGTATTTCTTAGTCGAAAAGCAATGGAAAGTGGTTCCTTTGGTGTTGGTTGGAACTATATTCTTTTGTGTAACGGGTTACCCTTATCACCACGATTGGCTTTGGGTATTTAGCAAAAACTATGGTGATGCTAGCAATATATATGGACATGGTGAAATTACCCATTTTGTAGCCAATAGCCGATGGATAAATGGCCCAGTGCTTACTATCATTTTGGGGTTTTCTTTGTTAATGGTGGTGTTCAATTTTAAAAATTTATATACAAGCCAATTGCCTTTTCTGATGTTGGTTATGGGTTGCTATTTCGGCTTTTTTGTATTGCATTCTTTCCTTTGGTGGAAAGGTCTTGGAGCTTCTCTTGGATTAATCAGAGTGATTGCATGTGTGATGCCTTTAGGTGGAATTGTCAGCGTTTGGGTGTTGTCAAACTTAAAAAAATATATGTTTGGCTATGGTTCGTTTGCATTTGTATTAATAGCCATTGTGCATATAGCAACTGGTTTTAGAATAAATAAACTGCCGAGAAAAATGGATGGCGAACATCAACTAGTGTATAAACTTTTTAAACAAAGCAAACCCTATATCGACAAAGCCCCTCAAGTTAAGTTTAGTAGTTTCTTTTATGGATTTTTAACAGGTGTAGATACTTACGACCCAAAGAATGGTAATTGTTGGACTATTGGTCCACAATCTTTAGATGAACTTAAACCTGGAAGCATTGTACAATATGAGACCCATTTTGGCCCAAATGAGTGTGGAATGGATACAGATTATTACGATAGAGAAAGACCTGATTTGCAAAAAGTAATTGAACTCTATCCTGACGATCACTTCAAAGTTCTCAACGGTTACGAATATAAAAATGTGTTATATATAAAAAAATAAGTAAGTATATATATGCCAATTAGAATGGAGGAAGACGAACCTTCGAATCGTCAAGAAAACAACAACAGCAATAACCAAGGTAATGGTGGTAAAGGTATTGGGAATATTATATTTATGTTATTGCCATTTCTCATTCGTCGTCCTAAATTGCTTTTATTAGTAGTGGCTATCTTTGGAGGTATATATTTCTTTAAAGGAAGTGGGGGCAATGGAAGTGGTAATTTAATAAATTCTATCAGCAATATTACCAGGGGTTGCGATATGGATGAGAAAGTGTTTGACCAAGCTGAGGTTTTTGAGCCTTTAAGTCCTGACCAAGCCCTACCTGAAAAAGTGTCTTTAGAAAAATATTGCCCGAGCAGAGGCGACCAAGGTCAACAAGGTTCATGTGTGGGATGGAGCACCAGTTATGCCGCCCGAACTATTTTAGAAGCTGTAAGAACTGGCAAAGACCCCAACCAGCTGCGATACAGCCCAGCGTTTTTATATAACCAAATTTCATTAAAAGGTTGCCAAGGTGCATATATGCTAAACGCCATGGAAAAACTTACTCAAGTGGGTGATTTACCTTATAGCGATTTTGGATATACCGATGAAAGTTGTGACCGCAAACCCAACGAAAATGAATTGAACTTAGCTCAATCTCACCGCATGAAAGGTTTTAATAGATTAACCAAAAGTGGTGATGATTATGCTATCGATTTTTTAGCCATTAAACAAAATTTAGCTCAAGGTGCACCAGTAACTATTGGAATGATGGTAGGTGGTACTTTTATGTCAGATATGGCTGGCAAAAAAGTATGGATTCCTACTGAAGAAGATTATTCTAAAGAAGGTTTTGGTGGGCATGCCATGTGTGTGATTGGGTATGATGATTATTTAGAAGGAGGTGCTTTTCAATTAATGAATAGCTGGTCTGAAGACTGGGGCGATAGAGGTTTTGCTTGGGTTAGGTATAAAGATTTTGCTTACTTTACTAAAGAGGCTTATGGCTTATATTCCATGGCTAAAATCAACGAAAACCAAACTACTGATTTTAATTTAAAATTCGGATTGCTAGCTAATGATGATAAGCAGTTGCTCAGTTTAACAAAAGTTTCAGCCCAAATTTTTAAAACCATTGAGCCTATTCAAAAAGGGTCAAAGTTTAAAGTTGAAGTTACCAATACCAAAGAATGTTATACCTACGTTTTTGGCGAAGAAGTGGATGGGTCTATATATACATTATTTCCATATACGACTAAACATTCACCTTATTGTGGCATAGTGGGAACAAGGATTTTCCCTAAAGATTACAGTATGAAAGCTGATGATGTGGGCAACAAAGATTATATAGCCTTGCTCATTACGCAAAGTCCGGTTGATTATAATAAAGTAGTGTCAGAGCTGAATAAGTTACCTAAAAAATTAAATATTGGAGAAAAGCTTGGTCAAGTTTTAAAAAGTGAATTGATGGATGATGTAGAAGTAAATATACAAGAAGATTATATCAATTTACATGCGGCATCTATACATAAAAATGCCACCTATATAGTGATTCAAATTGACAAAAAATAAAAGATTATGTTAGTATATAAATTCGGAGGAGCATCAGTGAAAGATGCAGATGCAGTAAGAAACGTAGGGAATATCGTTTCAAAAGTAAAAGACAAACCAGTATTTGTTGTGATATCTGCCATGGGCAAGATGACTAATGCGTTTGAGAAGTTAATTCATGCTTTTTATGAGGGTGATATACAAGCTCAAGAAAGTTCTCTAAAATTCATTAAAGATTATCATAAGAATATTATCGACGACCTGCTTAAAAACAGCAGCAGCCATGCGTTTGACGATATTGATAACCTGTTTTTAGAATTAGAATGTATGCTCGAAACTGAAACTGAAAAGCCAGGTAATTTTGATTATATATATGACCAAATAGTAGGTTTTGGAGAATTGATTTCAACTAGAATTGTTTCGGCATTTTTAAATGAAAATGGAATTTCAAACAGATGGATGGATTGTAGAAACTTTGTATCAACAGATAATAACTACAGAGATGCTAAAGTAGATTGGAAAGCTACCGAAGAAATTATATATAAAAAATTGTTGCCTATTGCTAAAAAACAAATCATCATTACTCAGGGTTTTATAGGCAGAGCAAGCGATTTGTCCACTACTACTTTAGGCAGAGATGGCTCTGATTATTCAGCTGCTATTTTTGCGTATTGTCTCAAAGCTGATTCAGTAACTATATGGAAAGATGTGCCAGGGGTGATGAATGGCGACCCTAAAAAAATTGAAGATGCGGTGTTGTTCAATCAACTGTCATATAACGAAACTATAGAATTGGCTTATTATGGAGCCAATGTAATTCATCCTAAAACCATTCAACCTTTAAGAAATAGAGAAATTCCATTGTATGTAAAATCTTTTTATGAAGACGAACTACCGGGTACTGTTATACACCATGCCGAAACTACGAATGATATTCCGGTATATATATATAAAGAAAATCAAGCAATGATTTCGGTTTCTACTAAAGATTTTTCATTCATCGTCGAGAATCACATCAGCCATATATTTGAGTTACTAAGCAAGCACCACGTAAAAGTTAATTTGATGCAAAATTCAGCTATTAATTTTAAATTATGTGTGGATGATAATGCCAGTAAAAACAATGCTTTAATAGAGTCTCTGTCTGACATATTTGAAACAGAAATTTCTCATGAATTGCAACTTGTTTCCATCAGAAATCCTAAAGATAATGACTTCGAAAAATATGCGGGTAAAGAAATCAAAATGGAACAACGCAATCAAAAAATGATTCAAATTCTGATTTGATTTTTACTTGTATATAACGATGCTGTTATGCTGAGTTTATTTAAGTATCTCTAAAAATATTTTTCTATATATAACCAGATCCTGAAACAAGTTCAGGACTGAATCTTTCACCACCACTAGTCTCATCACTCAGCTTCGCCTAAAACCCCAACAACCAAAAATGTTGAATTGCAGGGACGGGCATTGGAATCATTTCGCAGAAAAACAAGAAACAGTTTTGTGCTGAGGGCTTGCAGCTAGAACGAGCAGTTTGCCTTCATAAACATATACTTGTGCCAACCACCTTTTGCAAACCTTAGCCGTTCGTGCTAAAAACTGTTTCGTAGTTTTTCAAGAGAGGATTCCACAGCCCTAGACTTTTTGCTCCACTTTTTTGGCAATGAAAAAAGTGGAAAGTTAAAGTATACTTCAAAGCCAATTTTATACAATAATCCTATATATAACTACTCAATTAATTCTTTCTTTTAACAATAGAAGTAACCGTAAGTGTTGAGTTAGAATGATAAGGGTCGTTGGTAATAACAGTAACCGTTTTTGTCTCTTCTCCTTCTCTATTCTTTGAATTAAATGAAACATTGATTGTAGCTGATTCTCCCGGTTTTAGAATAGATTTACTTGGGTTAGAAGCCGTGCAACCACAACTGGTTTTTGTTTTCAAAATTTCTAAGTTTTTCTTACCAGTATTGGTAAATTTAAATTCTGTTCCTACAATGTCACCTTCAGTTATTTCACCCCAACTATGGGTTATTTTTTCAAAATGTATACGTGGTGCAGCTATTGAATCTTTCTTGCTCAACTTCGGAAAATATTGGTTGATAGTAGCACTCACATATATAAGTTTTTCGGCAAAAGAAGTATCTGTGGTGAACATATGTCCTTGGTCGAATAGGAATCCTAAATCTCCTACTTTGGTTCCGTCTAAAGTAGCCATTATAGTGATGGCTTCATGGGGTTTAACTTGCATTGACGACGGCGTAAATTTTACATATGGTGTAGTTTCAATACTAGTAATACTGATTGTTTTGTCTGAATTGTTATACCATTTTACTGATGCTGTGTCGGTGGTATTGTTAGTTACCTCTCCAAATGAAAAGTGATTGGTACTAAACCTGGTTTGCCCTGAAATTGTTGGATACCAATCTTCTGGTCCTTTAGGTTTGGCTATCACATCACCTTTGATGCTTAAGGTGAGCATTACCGGAAAACTGTTGGTTCTTACTAATATAGTTTTGCTAAAAGGGCCTGTTCTATAAGCTGGGTCAAAAGTTGCTTTCACAAACCCTGATTTATTGGGTGCCACATCATCTTTGGTATAATCTGTAGCAGTACAACCACAACTGGCATTTACATCTTCAATCTTTACGGGCACTTTACCTAAGTTAGTAAAATAGAATATGGCTTCTACTTTTCCTTTCTCTTCATTTATTTTTCCAAAATCATATTCCGATTTGTCGAAGATAATTTTATAGTTTTCTTGTGCGTGAATGCTTAAAACGGAAAGGAAGCAAAAGGCTAAAACAAGTATTTTTTTCATATTTTTTATTTAATAGTAAGACTGATAAGACTAGATAAAGTTGTTTTGAGTATGTATAAATAAATATTTTTAAAATTTATCTCTCTGTAAGTCAATCATTTTTTTTGCAAATTTGACTCCATAAATGAATTAAAAAAATTATTTCTTTAAAAGACTTAAAATTGTTTAGATTTGCACCTCATTTTGGTGGTCGTAGCTCAGTTGGTAGAGTCCCAGTTTGTGGTTCTGGTTGTCGTGGGTTCGAGCCCCATCGTCCACCCCAAAATAAAACAAGAAACCGGTTCAACGCCGGTTTTTTCATATAAACAAAGATGAATACAGATCAATTTAAAGATTTAAAAGGCCGTGTCGAGGCTTTGAGGAGGTATCTTTGACATCGACGTCAAACTAGCTCATATCAAAGAACAAGAGCAACTATCTCATGCACCTGATTTTTGGGACAACCCAAAAGAATCAGAAAAAATCTTAAAAGATATTAAGTCAAAAAAAATCTGGACCGAAGCATTTCTGACTGCTCAGTCTAAACTAGACGATTTAGAAATTTTAATAGAACTTGAAAGTGACGATGCCGAACAAGAAGCTCAAGCAGCACTTTTAATAAAAGACCTCGAAGCCCTTGAGTATAAAAGAATGCTCGGTGGCGAAGAAGATATATGCAGTGCCATCATCACCATCAATTCTGGGGCTGGTGGAACCGAAAGCCAAGACTGGGCTGAAATGCTTGGTAGAATGTATATCATGTGGGGGCAGAAAAACAAATTTACGGTAACCGAACTCGACCGTCAAGATGGCGATGGGGCAGGAGTGAAGTCATTAACTTTAGAATTTGAAGGTGATTTTGCTTTCGGTTATTTAAAAGGTGAAAATGGAGTGCATCGCATGGTGCGTATTTCTCCTTTCGATAGCAATGCCCGTAGACATACATCTTTTGCATCGGTGTATTGTTACCCTGTGGTTGACGACAATATTGAAATAGAAATTAAAGATGCTGATATCGAAATTAACACATCTCGCTCTGGTGGTGCAGGTGGTCAAAATGTAAACAAAGTAGAAACCAAAGTTCAACTCACACATATACCTTCGGGAATTGTAGTGGTGTGTCAAGTAGAGCGTTCACAAATTGGTAATAAGGAACGTGCCATGAAAATGCTTCGTTCGCAGTTATATGAGATTGAAGTAAGAAAGAAAAACGAGGCCAAAGCACAAGTAGAAGCCGGAAAGAAAAAGATAGAGTGGGGTTCTCAAATTCGTAACTATGTATTCCACCCATATAAACTAGTAAAAGACCTCAGAACAGGTGTAGAAACTTCTAACGTACAAGCTGTGATGGATGGCGAATTAGAAGAATTTATAAAGGCTTACTTGATGGAATTTGGTGGGTGATAGTTTTTTTTGAATAATATATAATCTGTTAACGCAGTTCTTCAAAAACGTAGATATATATATATAGAAGTTGGATTTGTAACCCGGATTCAAATATTTCAATTCTATATGAACCATTGTATACATTGCCAGGTCACGTACCATGTTTTTACGTTTAATTCACTGTTCTTAAAGAATGACGATAACTTTAGGAATTATAACTATAAAACCAAACATTATTTTTTAATTGATTTTAAAATTATATGCTTCAAGTTTTCTGTGAAAATATGTGGATTTAAGAAGTATATGGGTCCATTAGGCAAGTCTATGATATTGTAGTTTTTATTTGCTGTTTTTAGATATATCGTGTTTATATATTTAGTCATTCCACCTCCTGATTCAGATGTTTCTTTAATGATTAATCCTTCAAACTCTTTTATGGGTATATGAATAGGTTTAACTAAATATTGTGCGATTAAATTATTGCTTACTATTCTAATCTCTTGTTTTTCAATATCTATATATATAATTTTTGTTGAAGGGTAAAATTTGAAGAATAATAAAATTGAAATAATTATAAATATTTCAACTATCCAATATATAAAACTATGTATGTTTTGGAATAAGAGTAATGAAGGGAAGAATAATAAGGAAATAACGAAAAATGCAATTAAAAAATGATATGGTTTTGATTCAATCAACAAATTCTTTTGGTCATATTTTACTTTAAAAGTAGCATTAGCTCTTTGTGAAATTTTTACCAGTTCTTCAATGTTTTCTTCTATTTTGACTAAAACATTTGGGATTTGAGCCATATGTTTTTCATGGTCCTTATACTCAGAAATTTCTTGTTTAATTTTCTTTAACATATCAAATTTATCAACTACTTTACCTCAAACCAAGGTATATCTAACAACCCCTTTCTATAATAAATAGTCACCGGTTTTTTTGGTTCCAAACTTGAATAAACTTGCTTGTTAACCATAATCTCTTCTACATGCGATTGTGTTCGCCATGGTGTTAACTTTACATAATAGGTGTTTATTCTTCCCGAATCAACTCTTTTACTGATAACGACTGCCTGGTATATCTCAGGCTTTGAATCGTCATATATACAATTGGTCATTACTGCCATCCCAAATGAAAACTCTAACACAAACAAACTAATGGCAAATATACTTATATAGTCTTTTGCTTTTTTTAACGAAAAATCTTTATTGCCATATAACAACACTAACATATAAAATACTAAAATGATGCTTGTAGGAAACCAAATCTGATCTATATCATAAAAATTGTAATCAAACAATGCTCGTAAACACAAGCCTGTGCTGGATGCAATGAATGCGATAAATATAGATGGACAGGCTCTACTGTTGTCAATTATTTTAATCAACCCTTTGTAGTATTTCATAACAAATAAACAAATAATAGGCATTGCCACTGAGGCTATAATTCCCACGTGATTCGGTGCCTCTCCAAAATACATCCAAAATCCGATGATTACACCTAATATATTTAATTCTTTTGCAGCCCTTTTAGCTTTTTTAAGAAATGCCAACCGCTCAGTTTCATCTTCTCCTATATTTTCATCAGCTAATATTTCTTGTCGTTCTATATGTTCATCTATTAAGTTTAAGTCTATCAAATGAGCATTTAGCCAATGTTCAATTTCGTCTTGGTTTTTATAATAAGTACTTATCTTAATCGTTTTTTGTTCTTTAGATAATGGTATGATATATATGTATGAATCTATTTTTCTAAATCCATTTATTTCTTCCAAGTATAACTTCTTTGTTGAAAAAGTACCAACTACATATATATGATCTTCTGCAATGACAAATTTACCTTTATAAGTTTCGATAATTCCTAAAGCCATTATAACAATCATCCCGAAAAACATTGGCCATAAAAATACATATAACTCTAAATCAATTTCTTTGTTTTCTATAAATGGTAAACAAATCATCCAAGTAAAGAAACCAATCATAACTGTTGCAGAAATATAAATGAATATACCCCAGCCTCTAGAAATCCTATATTCTTTCATCTATTTTTTTAGTCTTTTCCAATCTTTATCAAAAAGTACTTTCAGTTGATTCTTAAAATCAACCGAAAAAATTTCTTGTGGTGATTCTCCTGCATCTATATCTACCGCATAAGTCACCACTTCATCGTCTGCTTCAAATTTCAAGTTTTTATTGCTGTCTTTCATTAAGGTAAGTATCAGTTTGTTTGTCGATTTGATATAATTCCAACTTTGTAAATCACAGTTTGAAGGTGAAATTTGAGTAAAATGATTCCCTTGTTTGTCTGAAACATATAAATATGTAGGGTCTTTCTCATTAAGATTATTGTCTTTGTTATAATCTTCAGTGATGATAGAGTAGTATATATAGTTAACATGATTTTTTGCGAATTCATCAATCGAGTTTAAATCATAACTTTTAATGAGCATTTTTTTATTACTTAGCAAATGGTATTCTTTATTATGGCTATTCCAAAACACTATATTCCAATAATGATTATACTCAATTTCTTTGTATGATAAACTTCCACCTTCACGCTCTGATTCTCCCATTCTAAGCGGGAATAACAACACACCCGAGCTGTCAATCTCAGAAAAAGTAGTTGTTTGTATATTTAAATTGCTTTTGGGGTCATTCAATACTGCCAACGAATCAGCAATGGATTGCTCTTGTGCATTGTTGTTTTTAGAGGTTGTACTTTTTGAGTTGCATGAGGCCATCACAACTAACACAATGATATATATTGCTTTGTGCATAATTAAGTTTTGTTTTAGCAAATATATATAAATATGCAATCTTATTTATGATTTAATTTGTCATTGAATATCTTTTTGCGTCTAAAATTTACTTATTCTTTTTTTTCTTATATTTGCTATAATAATGAAGCTGTTAGGTGTTTTATAATTCTAACAGTTTTATACGCTCAATCAACTAACATGAAAAAACTATACTTTGTCTTATTCATTCTTTCTTTATTTGCTAGCCAGACATACAGCAATGCTCAAATAGTCATTAATGAATTACAATTAGAAAATAAAACTACCATTGCTGATGATGATTTTGAATTTCACCCTTGGATCGAAATTTTTAACGCCGGAAATTCTGCTGTTAATCTTCAAAACTACTCACTCTCTGACGACCCTTTATTAAAAACCAAGTGGAAGTTTCCATACTTGACTATCGCAGCCAAAGGTAGAATGGTGATTTTTTTATCTGGCAAAAATACTATGAACTATATAGACCATTGGGAAAGCGTGGTATACCCTCATGATATATGGAAATATACCCTAACAGATACTGCATATAACAATTCCTCAAAATATATATATCCATTATACGACGACAGCGGATGGAAATCAGGTAAAGGTGGTATAGGGCTTGGCGATAATGATGACAGCACCATTATCAAAGCAGCAAAATTTTATACCATGAGAAAAGTGATAAAACTCAAAAACAAAAATTTTACGAATCTTAAAAAAGCATTTTTTCAAATAGATAATGAGAATCAATGTTATGTTTATTTTAATGGTACAATGGTAAGTTCATATATGTATAATGCCCATGATCATTTAAGAAATGGCTTAATGCCTAAAGTGAAATCTACCATGCTAAGTATATTCACCAGTGGGTTCAATTCCTATGATTCTTCTGTTTTGTCTATAAGGTTTTTCAATGCTTCTGATAGTTTGCATCATACTGCTATTCCATACTTAACTTTTGGTTATAGTGATACCGTAACACATGTATTTAACAATAGAAAAACAGGTTGGTTTAAAGAGAAATTTAATTATATACATGCCAATTTCAGAATCAAAAATGGCGAAAGTATTTATCTATATAATAATCTTGGAGCACTATTAGATACTAAAACTGCAACATACAACGAACATACCATTTCGTATGCTAGAATTCCAGATGGAGGCTCATGGTGTATAACAGATAAACCCACACCTGATACCACCAATAATAGCAGCACCTGCTTCACAGGTATATTAGAACCTCCGGTGTTTGCAATCAACTCTGGGTTTGTCAAAAGTGGTCAAATGGTTTTTCTATCTACTGTGCAACCTAACTGTATTATCAAATATACAACTAATGGAAACATCCCAAACAATTTATCAAAACTATATACCAATGGAGTAAAAGTGAATGCAGATATGGTTGTTAGAGCCATTTGTATAGATACAACGCATACCAATTTTATGAGTAAAAGTGCCACCAATACTTATTTACTAAACAATAAATCACACAAACTGCCTATAGTCTCTATTGCTTCTGATTCATTAGATTTATTTGATGCGAACAGTGGTATATATGCCAAAAGCGGTAATGCGCCTCCTTATAAAAGAGCTACACATTTAGAATATATGTTACCAAGTGGTAAGACACAATTCGAGCTTGATGCTGATATAAGTATACATGGTAATGGCTCTAGAGGCATGCCTAAGAAAAGTCTTCGTATCGAAACCAATGACAAATACGACAGTTCGTTCATCAAATATAAATTGTTTCCTAACAGGTGGTACAACAATATAACAGCTTTCAACTTACGCTCAGGCAGTCAAGACCAAGGCATGGCATTTATGCGTGATGAACTGTGTGCCAGAATGATGTTAAATTCAAATATTGAAACAATGGAACATCAATCTTGTGTGGTTTATTTAAATGGGGCTTTCTGGGGCGAATACCATATTCGCGAAAAACAAGATAATGACTATGTGCAAAATGTAAAAGGGGTTGACAAAGACAGTATAGATATTATAAACCTGAGTGCTCAAGCCATATATGGCAATACGGTTGCATTTCAGAAATTGAACGCTATGTATCAAGACTCTCTAAACACACAAGCAAAAGTAGATTCACTCAATAAATACTTGGATGTGAAAAGTTGGTGCGATTATATAGCCTTCGAAACTTTTATACATAATACAGATTGGCCTGGGAATAATACCAAACATTGGCGTCCGCACTTGGCTTCTGGCGGTAAGTTCAGGTATATGTTATACGACATGGATTATAGCATGAATGATACTTCTGATAAATTAAAAAAAGTGATGGGTTTTAATTATTTTGGGACTAATACATTTACTAAAAATATAAATTTTAGAAATTACTTTGTTAATAGATATGCTGATTTGTTGAACACGTCTCTCAGCCTTGCTATATGGAGGACGAATATTACTATTATCAAAAACAACATGTTGTTTGATATGGACAAAGAAAAGAGCAGGTGGGGCGGAACTACTCAACAATGGATAGACAGAGTGAGCGATTTAGATACTTTTGTCAGACGTAGACTTATATCGTCTCGTGTGCATTTAGTCAATAATTTTGGATTAACTAAACAAGTAAACTTAACCTTAAATATATATCCTGCAGGTGCTGGTGTGGTAAAATTAAATACCATCATTCCTACCAATTACCCTTGGACTGGTATATATTTCGATGGTGTTCCGGTTACTGTTACTGCAATTCCTAATCCTGGCTACACCTTCGATTCATTAGTGATTAATAATGTAATCAAATCTACATCCAAAACCTTTACCCAAAACCTTTCGCAAAATGCAAACACCATTAATTTTTATTTCAATGGTTCGCCAACCTTATTAAAAATTACAACTACTGAAATAAATTATAATAACAATTCGTATATCAATTGTGGCAATTGGATAGAATTGCATAATAACGATACGGTGCCTGTGGACATGACAGGCTTTAAGTTAAAAACTTCTAAAGATTATGCAGTATATGAATTTAAAGACAATTATATATTTCCAGCAAATGCATATTTAGTGATATGTGAAGATACTGTATTGTTTAAAAAAGTATATCCTGGGGTTAAAAACTTTGTGGGCAATATTGGTTTTTCATTAAACAATTCAAGCGACTCTATAGTACTTATAACCAACAAACAAAAAAGACATATTGGTTTTGTATATGCTGATACGTTGCCTTGGCCTATATGTGCTGATGGAACAGGTAGAACCATGGAAATTAAAGACGAAACCATGAAGCCTAACCTCAATACCAATTGGTTCAATGGTTGTATTGGCGGCTCTCCTGGTAAAGCATATACACCTTGTAATGAAAGCGTCATCATTTCTGAAATAAATTACAATCCTAAATCTTCTCACGATAATGGCGATTGGATAGAATTATATAACCAAAGTGCAAGTACTGTCAACGTAAGTGGCTGGCATTTTAAAGACGATGATGATACCCATGATTTTGTCATTCCTAACAATACCTTTTTACTTCCTAATAAATATTTAGTGATATATAATGATACCGCTAAGTTTAGAACCAACCATCCTACAGTGACTAATAAAGTAGGGCCTTTTAACTTTGGATTAAGCAGCAGTGGCGAAATGTTAAGATTGTTCGATAACAAAATGTACCCTAAGTTTTCTATGGTGTATTTCAATGAAACCAAAGGATGGCCATTACTTCCTAATGGCGAAGGATATACTTTAGAAATTAACCCTAAAAACACTGATTTTTCTAACAAAATAAATTGGATAACAGGCTGTAAATATGGCTCTCCGGGCATGCCAAGAGATATATGCCCTGAAGATATTGTATTGGTTCCTACCGAAATAAATTACAAATCCCTACCAGAAATATATACAGGTGATTGGCTCGAATTAAGAAACAATTCAAAAGATACTATCAATATATATAATTGGAAATTGAAAACCAAAACCCAAACATATACTTTTACCAATATCACCATTCTGCCTAAAGATTTTATAGTGGTAACTGAAAATGCCATAAAGTTTTCTAACGCTTTGCCTTTAGTCGATAAAAGCAAAATCTATCAAATGTTTATTGATTTAAACGATACCAGCGAATCAATAACTATATATAACAATAACGATATAAAATGTTTTGAAATGAATTTTGTAGCTGATAGTAATGATAAATGGGCCAATGGAATAGGATATACATTAGAGCTGCAAAAAATGCAAAGCTCATATAAAGACTATAGCATTACTTCAAATTGGAAACATGGTTGTTTCTTAGGCAATCCATTAGATTTTGGAAACGCTTGTCCTGAGAAAATAAGTGTTTCTGAAGTGAATTATAATAGTGATAGTTTGAATGTAGTTGCAGACTGGTTAGAGTTATATAACTACGGCACCAGACCTGTAAACTTAAATGGATATAGAATCATAACCAATTCATCAAACAGTATATTAAATGAAAATTATATATTATCACCTAAAGCTAGATTATTGGTTACAGCTGATTCTACTAATATTCGTACACAATTTGGTTTAAGCTCTAAACAACTAGCCATTAATTTAAAATCTTTAGAAAATATTAGAATTGCCAATATTGATAATAATTTTATTTCACAAGCTATATACGATTCTTCAACCTTGTTTTTTACCAATGGGCTAGGAAAAACAGTTGAAAGCAAAGTGGATTCTACGCATTTAACCGCACAACAAATGTGGACTGAGGGTTGCTTTGGTGGCTCACCGGGTGCGGCGTTTAGTCAGTGTAAACCTTTAGATATTGTACTTTCTGAAATAAACTATGCACCCAATTCTAAATTCAACACTGGCAAATGGTTTGAGTTGACCAATATAGATTCTTTACATCAAGTAGATTTGTCAAACTATTATATATCCTTTGGCGATATCAGTAAAATATCTCAATTCGATTCTACTACTTCGTTTCAACCTATGAGCAAATCTGTTTTTATATCAGATACAACTGCTTTCAAATTTTATTTCCCATTTGCAATGTATAAATATCCTTTTAAAGATGATATAATAAATAGTGGTTGGGTGAGAATATGGGACCCAAGCAAAAAACCTGTTTTTGCAATGAAATTTGATAATTCATTTGGAGGTAATAACAACGGGAAAACGATTTCTTTACTTTCTTCAAGTTATAATCTAATGGATTATTCAAAAGCTTCAAATTGGCAAGAAGGATGTTTGGGCGGTTCACCAGGTATATACAATGGTTGGTGCGATACATCATTATTAGTTTCAGAGATTAACTACCAATCTAGTAGCAAAAAAGATGGTGGCGATTGGTTTGAATTGTGGAACCCAACTTCAACTATCATCGATTTAAATGGAATGCATATAGTTGACAATAACAATCAATCATTTAACTTAAGTGGATTATTACTACCTGATTCGGTTGTGGCTATCATCAGCGATTCAGCAAAGTTCAACAAAGTATATCCAGCCAAAATAAACAGATTAGACAAGCCTCAATTTTCTTTAGCAAACAATGGCAATATCCGAATTTTTAATGCCAATCAATCTCTCATTTATGTAAACCAATGGGATAACAAACAACCATGGAATGATAGTGCCGATGGGAAAGGGTATACACTAGAATATATTGATTCAGCTATCGATTTTAACAGTGCAAATTCATGGTTTATAGGATGTGAAGGCGGCTCACCTGGCATACATTATACACCTTGTATTATAGAAGATACTACCCATCACGACACGACCAATACAGGGATGAATATAAAAGAATATTTGTCAAATGTGAGTATACATCCCAATCCATCTACTGGTATAATCACACTTCATTTACCAGATCAATTGGTTTGTCAATTAAGTGTATATAGTGCAACAGGAGCATTGGTTTATAAACCTAAAGGCTATATATACAACTCACAAACGATCGACCTCTCAGGTTTAAGTAAAGGAATATATGTATTGGTAATATCAGATGAACTTGGCAGATTGAAAACGATTAAGTTTATAAAAGAATAAATGGCTTGCCCTCTCGAGATTCCAGTCTCGTGAGTTCAAAAGGCAAGACTTCAGTCTTGCACATAGTTGTCGCCGTTCTTCAAGAACGGTGACTTACTTATAAAAGCAAGGTCTGTGACCTGGGAATAAAAAACAAGGTAAATAAAGAATGGGATAGATTGAATTCATGATATGTTTTTAGTCTATTCTATATTAAACGAGAATACTTATACTTACCAAACCCAAAAGGCATAAAAAAAAGTAAGAGCAATCGCACTCACTTTCACACTCACTCTGATTTTCACCGTCCGTCCGCTAGCTGGCGGATAAGCATCCAAAGCTTACTTATTCACTCTATATATAGTATTCTATTTTCTCAACACAACTCTCTTAATCGATGTATAAACAAACAACGTCACTCGTTTCCAACCCAAAAGGCATAAAAAAAAGTGAGAGTAAACGCTTTGGCATTCACTCTCACTTTGATATCTATAGTAGCGGGGAGCGGGCTCGAACCGCCGACCTCAGGGTTATGAATCCTGTGCTCTAACCAGCTGAGCTACCCCGCCGAAGAGGGGGGCAAATATAAAGGAGTGAAGTAAGACGTAGCAAGTGAAAAGAAAAAAA